>NZ_JAXCWT010000003.1:297500-786630 GCF_034044835.1 Stenotrophomonas sp. CFBP8994
TCGCGACCTGGCTGGTCGGGCGCCGGCTTTTCCCCCGTTACGCCGTGATTGCCACCCTGCTGGTGGGCGTGGGCGTTGCCGTTGCACAGGGCCTGCTGCATGCCGAACAGCTGCGGCTGGAACTGGCCATGCCGGTGTTCACCTGGCCCACCCTGTCATGGCCGGCGGTGTTCGGCATCGCCCTGCCCCTGTTCGTGGTCACCATGGCCTCGCAGAACATTCCCGGGGTCGCCGTGATCCGGGCGTCCGGCTACGACACCCCGATTTCCCCCGTCATCGGCTGGATCGGCGTGGCCAACATGGTGTTGGCCCCCGTTCGGCGCCTACGGCCTCAACCTGGCGGCGATCACGGCGGCCATCTGCATGGGACGCGAAGCGCATGAGGATCCGGCCCGGCGTTACACCGCTGCCGTGGCCGCCGGTGCCTTCTACATCGTGGTGGGCCTGTTCGGCGCGACGGTGGCCGCGGTATTCGCCGCCTTCCCGAAGGAACTGGTGGCCTGCGTCGCCGGTATCGCCTTGTTCGGCACCATCGCCAACAGCCTGGCCATGGCCCTGCGCGAGGAAAGCGACCGCGAGGCCGCACTGGTCACCTTCCTGGTGACCGCCTCGGGCCTGTCGCTGGGCGGGATCGGCTCTGCCTTCTGGGGCCTGGTGGCCGGCGGCATCTGCCTGCTCGCCTTGCGGCCGCGCGGTCCCGCCCTGCCCTGAGCACTGACCGCGCTTACTGGGGCAGGACGCGGAGGGTCTGCACCAGGCTGTGGCGCGCGCCCGGGGCCAGGGTGACCACGTCAGGGCCGGCGTTGGCCGCCTCCAGGCACACATAGTGCTTCCAGCCGGCGCCGACGTCGGCCATCTTCGCCGCTCCTGCCTGGCCGGGGTTCCAGGCCACCAGCGAACGACTGCCCTGGGTACTGATCTCGATGCTGCGCTTGAGCCCAGGGTCTTTCAGCACGTAGCGGCCACCGGCCTGGGTATAGATGCGGTCGCTGCGGCCGGGGTCACGCGGGTCGTTGAGCGACCAGTCGCCCTGTTGGGTGCGCGGGGTGGCGTAGTTCTCGAACTTGTCCAGGTAGGTCAGGCCATCCAGCCCGGACACGCTGACCTGCATGGCGTCGCTGACCTTGAAGTAGTTGTGCAGTGCCTGGGTGAAGGTGACCGGCTGGCGGCCGGTGTTCTCGGTGACCAGGCGCTGTTCGAGGGTGCGGCCGATCCGCAGCTGCATGCTCAGGCGCAGGTCGAGGGTGTCCAGCGCCGGCGGGGCGAGGGTCAGCACCACGGTGCCATCGGCTTCGCGCTGCGCGCTCTGCAGGGTCCACGGCACGTTGCGCACGAAGCCATGCGAGGGCACGTCACTGCCCTGCCCTTGTTTGCCGAAGTACGGCCAGCACACCGGGCTGCCGCCGCGGATCGGGGTGGGCAGCGCCTGCGCGGTGGGCGACAGCCACAGCACGTCCTGGCCGCCCTTGGGAATGAAGGACAGCAGCTGCCCGCCAAACACGGAGATCGCGGCAGTGGCCAGCGGGGTTTCCACCTTCCAGGCCGGGAAGCCCTGGATGTCGACGATGCTCAGGCCCTCCAGCTTCGGCAGCGCGGCGCCGGAGGCAGCCGGCGACTGCACGAGGCGGGCATGGTTGGGCGGCAGGGAGAACGCGGTGGTGTCGGGCATGGCGGTAGTGGGCTTGGGTAGAGGGGGTGCGCTGCGCAGCGCGGTGAGGATGCGTTGGCCGGCGCGGCCGTCCGGATTGGGCCAGCCCAGCGCCTGCTGTTCGGTCTGGATGGCACGCCGCGTGGCAGTGCCGACCATGCCATCGGCGGCACCGATATCGTGGCCGCGTGCCAGCAGCAGGGTCTGCAGCTCGCGGCGTTCAGTACGGCCAATGCCGGGATCGTCGGTGGGCCAGGCCGCCACGATGCCGGGGCCGCCGCGCAGGCGGTCGGCCAGGGTGGCAATGGCCAGGGCATAGCTCTCCGCAGCGTTGTAGGCGTAGATCGCGTCGTAATTGCGGAACACCAGCCAGGCCGGGCCCTTGGCACCGGTGGGCAGCAGCAGGGCGGCATTGGCATCCTCGGGCAGTCCCGCAGGCGCGAGCGCGCCGCCGCCGACGGGGGCGATGCCCAATGCCCGCCAGGCCGCCAGCGGCTTGCGCTGGGTGCGCCCGGAGAGGCTGGCGCTGAAGCCGGCGGGGATCGTGACTTCGATGCCCCACGGCTGGCCGGTGCGCCAGCCGGCCTGCTTGAGATAGTTGGCGGTGGAAGCCAGCGCGTCGGGAATGCTGGCGACCAGGTCGCGGCGGCCATCGCCATCGCCGTCCACCGCGATACGCGCATAGGTGGAGGGCATGAACTGGGTGTGGCCGAAGGCGCCGGCCCAGGAGCCGGTCAGGCCATCGGCACTCAGATCACCGGCGTCGAGCAGCTTGAGCAGGGCCAGCAGCTCGCCGCGGAAGAACGGCTGGCGGCGGCCGTTGCAGGACAGCGTGGCCAGCGACTGCAGCAGCGGGCGCTTGCCGAATACGCGGCCGTAATCGCTCTCCACGCCCCAGACCGCGACGATGGTGGCCGGATCCACGCCGTACTGCGCCGATACGCGGGCGAGCAGGTCGCGGTGCTGGTCCAGGCGGGCGCGACCGTCGTCGACGCGCTGGGTATCGACCAGGGCGGCCAGGTAATCCCACAAGGGCGTGGTGAACTCCGGCTGCGCATCCAGCAGCGGCAGCACGCTCAGGTCCGGGGTGAGGCCGGCGGTGAGCCGGGTGAACCCGGCCGCGCTGACGCCCTGCTTGAGCGCCTGCGGCTGCAACGTGGCCAGGCAGCGGTCGAAATCGTCCTGCGGCGCGGCAGCGACCGGGGTGCCGGCCAGGCACAGCGCGCCCAGCAGGCCGACGTTGGTAAACCTCATTGGCGTGAATCCCTGCAGCCAAGTGTTACCGCATCATAGCGGCAACCCATGCGGTTCAGGCCCGTTCCAGCAACCGCAGGCCGAAGGCGGGGGCATCGGCATTCCACTGCATGCGCACGCGCAGGCCGGCCTCGGCGATCAGCGCGCCGAAGGCGGCGTCGGTGTACTTGTGGCTGTATTCCACCGTCATCGCTTCGCCGTCGGCGAAATCGAACGCGCGGCCGGCCACGTGCACCCGCTGTGCGCAACGGCTGACCAGCTCGGTTTCAATGCGCAGCCGCGGCACGCTGTAACGCGCGCGGTGCTCGAAGCCGTCCAGGTCGAAGTCGCTGCCGATCTCGCGGTTGAGCCGGCGCAGCAGGTTGAGGGTGAACGCCGCCGTGACCCCGGCCGCATCGTTGTAGGCCGCTTCGATCAGTGCCGGGTCCTTGTGCAGGTCGATGCCGATCAACGCCAGCCCGGTGGGCCCCATGGTCTGGCGCATGGCATCGAGCAGCGCCACGGCATCGTCGTGGGCGAAGTTGCCAAGCGTGGAACCCGGGAAGAACAGCAGCCGGCGTGCCGGTTCGCGCTGCGGTTCGGGCAGCGTTACGGGGCGGGTGAAGTCAGCGCAGACCGGCAGCATCTCGATCTCCGGCAGCGCTTCGGCCAGGCGTGCCACGCTGTCGAGCAGCGCCGCGCGCGAGATCTCGATGGGGGTGTAGGCCACCGGATCGGCCAGGGCATGCAGCAGCAGCTCGGTCTTGCGCCCGCTGCCACTGCCCAGTTCCACCACGTGCAGGTGCGGCCCCACCGCGCGGGCGATCTCCGCGCTGACCTGCTGGAGCAGCTGCAGCTCGGTGCGCGTGGGGTAGTACTCCGGCTGGCGGGTGATCTGTTCGAACAGCTGCGATCCGCGTGCATCGTAGAAATACTTGGAAGGCAACTGGCGCGGGCGCTGCGACAGGCCGTGCAGGATGTCGGCGGTGATCCGCGCGCGGTCCGGCTGCAGGTCGGTCAACGCATCCAGGGCATCACTGACAGTGCTCATGCGGCATCCTTGGCCAGGCGCAGGCCGGCGAACTGCCAGCGCGCCGACGGTGCGAAGAAATTGCGGTAGCTGGGACGGATGTGGTCGGCCGGGGTGGCGCAGCTGCCGCCACGCAGCACCCATTGCCCGCACATGAACTTGCCGTTGTACTCGCCGAGGTTGCCTTCGAAGGTACGGAAACCGGGATAGGCCCCGTAGGCACTGCTGGTCCACTCCCAGACATCGCCGAACAGCTGCAGGTGGCGATCGGGCGCGCTGCCCTGGTCGGGCGCGGCCGGATGCAGGCGCCCGCTGTCGGCGAAGTTGCCCTGCGGCGCCTGACCGGCGGCGGCCGCTTCCCATTCGAACTCGGTGGGCAGGCGCGCACCGGCCCAACGGGCGTAGGCGTCGGCCTCGAAGTAGCTGAGGTGGCAGACCGGTGCATCGGGGTCGAGCGCGCGCCAGCCCGCCAGGGTGAACTCGCGCGCCAGTGCGTCATCCCAGTACAGCGGGTGCTGCCAGTGTTCCTGCTGGCACAGGCTCCAGCCCTCGCTCATCCAATGGGCGGGCTCGCGGTAGCCGCCGGCTTCAACGAAGCGGCGGAACTCGCTGTTGCTGACCGGGCGGTTGGCCAGCGAATGGGCAGGCACCAGCACGCGGTGCACCGGCGATTCGTTGTCATAGGCGAAGGCGGCATGCGCCGGCCACGCGGGCGCGCCGATCTCCACGATCTGTTCCGGGCTGTGGATCCACGCCAGCGGCGAGGCGGTGCCGGTGCTGCGCGGCAGGTCGTCGCGGTAGGCCGGCTGCAGCGGGTTGCTCCACAGCGCGTGTTTGATGTCGGTGAGCAGCAGCTCCTGGTGTTGCTGCTCGTGGTGCAGGCCCAGTACCAGCTGGCGGGTCGCCTGCTCATCCAGTGCATCCGCCTGCAGCGCCGCCAATACGCGCTGGTCGACCAGGTTGCGGAAGCGCAGCACTTCGTCCAGTGAGGGCCGCGACAGCAGGCCGCGCTGCGGCCGCGCATGGGCCGGGCCGATGCTCTGGTAGTAGCTGTTGAACAGGTAATGCCAATCGGCGTCGAACGCGACGTAGTCCGGCTGGGTCGCCAGCACGAAGCGCTCGAAGAACCACGTGGTATGGGCCAGGTGCCATTTGCTCGGGCTGGCATCGGGCATGCTCTGCACCATCGCATCTTCGGCGCTGAGCGGTGCAGCCAGGGCCACGCTGCGGGCGCGTACCCGGGCGAACTGGGCCGCCAGTGCGGTGGCAGCGGTGACGGCGGTAGGAGGCGGGGCAACGACGGCGTTCATCGCACGAAGGATCGGCGAGCATGGGTGAGCGCGATGTCATGGCGCGGCGTACGCGGTGTTACGCCGTTCAAGTTGAATAGGCGATCAGGGCAGCGCGTCGAGATAGAGCCAGCGCCCATCGAGGCGCACGAAGCGGCTGTGCTCCTGCATCTTCACCGCGCTGCCGCCGCCGATCCGATAGCGCGCGGTGAAACGCACCTGGGCGTGGTCGGCATCCTGCAGGGTCTGTTCGTGCACGGTCAGACCCAACCAGTGCGTGCGCTGCCCGGCCGGCTCGTCCAGAGACAGGGTTTCCGGGCGGGTATCGGGGTGCCAGCTGGCCAGAAGGTATGCGGGCAGCTGCTTCACATAGGCGCTGTAGCGCGAGCGCATCAACGCCTCGGCATCGGGCGCGGCGTCACCGGCGTGGAAGCGGCCGCAGCAGGCGGCGTAGGCGACGGGGCGGCCGCAGGGACAGGGATCGGCAGGGGTCATGGGCGTATTGTGCCGCGGGGAGGCGTATGCTGGCGCGCTTTCCGCCGTGATGCGCTGCCGTGTTCGAGCTGGTTCCCCCTGAACTGTTGTGGTTGGTGGCGATCGCCTTCATCGCCGGCCTGGTCGATGCCGCCGTCGGTGGTGGTGGGTTGGTGCAGTTGCCCGGGCTGTTCACGGTGCTGCCGCAGCACACCCCGGCGATGCTGTTTGGTACCAACAAGTTCAGTTCGATGTTCGGCACCGCCGCAGCGGCGTTCCGCTACGCGCGCAATGTGCGCTTCCCCTGGCGACCGGTACTGTTCGCGGCCGCCACGGCCTTCGTGTTCTCGTTCGCCGGGGCCACGGCGGTGAGCCTGCTGCCCAAGGACGCGGTGCGCCCGCTGGTGCTGGTGCTGCTGGTGGCGATGCTGGGCTACACGCTGTGGAAGAAGGACTTCGGCGCCCTGCACCGGCCGCGCGAGATCGGCCGCAAGGAACTTGCCACGGCGCTGGCGATCGGCGCGGTGATCGGCTTCTACGACGGCTTCTTCGGGCCGGGCACCGGCAGCTTCCTGATCTTCCTGTTCGTGCGCTTCTTCGGGCTGGATTTCCTGCGCGCCTCGGCCGCCTCGAAGGTGGTCAACCTGGCCACCAACGTGGCCGCGATCTCGTTCTTCGTGCCGACCGGCAACATCCTGTGGCTGTTCGCCATCCCGATGGCCACCGCCAACATCGTCGGTTCGGTGGTCGGGACCCGGCTTGCGCTGCGCGGCGGCACGCCGTTCATCCGCAAGCTGTTCGTGGGCCTGGTGGTGGTGCTGATCGCCCGGATGGGCTGGGACACGTTCGCCGGCTAGGCAGGTCAGTCCTCGACCTGCCCGGCCGCGCTGCGGGTGCGCTCGGGAAGCTTGAGCCGCTTGCCTTCTTCGTCGTACTCGATCAACAGCACGCCGGAGTCGTGGCGGCCGCTGATCTCGACGAAACAGGCGCCGCCGATGAAAGGCTCCAGCGTCATCACCGATTTCAGCGGGGTGGCCACCACCATCTGGAAGCCGAAGTTCTCGAAGATGTTCATCGCCAGGGCGGTGAACTCGTTGTCGGCCTTGTCGAACGCTTCGTCCAGCACCACGGCGGCGTAGCTGGGCAGCTGGCTGTCGGCGCCGCCGAGCTGGTAGCGCAGCGCCGCCGCCAGGCAGGTGGTGGCCAGCTTCTGGCGCTGGCCACCGGACTTGCCGGCGCCGCTGCGGTAGATCTCGACCTGCTGGCGGGTGGCGGCGTCCAGTTCCACGCCGATGAACTCCACATGCAGGCGTACGTCGAGCACGTTCTCGCGCCAGCGCTTGTCCTCGCCTTCCTGCGAGCCCAGCCGCTTGACCAGCTCGCGCAGCACGGCGAACTGGGTCTCGGCGACGTCGCGCTCTTCGGTCTGGTGATGCGACAGCACTTCGCGCAGGTGCTGGTGGAACTCGAGCACTTCCGGCAGACGCCGGTCGCTGAGCTCGATGGTCAGCAGGGTGCCGCGGTTGAACGGCACCTGCTCCAGCGATGCATTGACCTCGTCCAGGCGCTGGCCGATCGACTTGCGCGCTTCGGCGCTGTGCCGCTGCAGGGCGAGCAGGTTGTTCTTGCTCTGGTTCTGCAGCAGATCGAAGAAGCGCTCCTCGTGCTGCGGCAGGCCGTCGCGTTCCAGCCGCGCCAGGCGCGCCAGGTAATCCTCCGCGGAAGCCACCGAGGCGGTGAAATCACCGGACTCCTCCGGCCACGCCTGCGCGAAGCGCCGGAAGCAGCCCACCAGCTGGGTCTCGACCCGGTGCACGTCCTGCTGGGACGAGGCCAGGCTTTCGTTGATGCCCTTGCTGATCTCGCGCATGTGCGCTTCCAGCGTTTCCAGGCTGAGCCCACCGAGGAGATCCAGGCGCTTCTTGAGCCCGGCTTCCTGGGTGGCGCCCAGCGCCGGCAGCACCAGGGCGCGGCTGCGCTGGCGCTGGGCATCGAGCTTGTCGCGCTCGCGCGAGAGCTGGATGAGCTCGACCCGGGTGTCTTCGTAGGTGCGCCGTGCCTGCACGATGTCCGCCCGGGCCTGGTCGATCTGCTGGGCCAGGCGGGCCAGGTCGGTATTGCCTTCGCGTAGCTCACGCAGTGCCGTTTCGATGTCCTGCAGCCGTTGCAGCGCCGTTGCGACGTCGACCTCCTCCCATGCCACGTTCACCAGCTGGTGGCAGGCCATCCGACGCTCGTTGTCGAGGTCACGCTGGCCGCGCAGGCGCACGACATCCTCGTCGCAGGCGGCAATGCGTTGCGCCAGTTCCTGCGCTTCGCGGCGGAACAGCGCCAGCTTTTCCTGGTTGTTGAAGCCCAGCAGCCAGCGACGGCGATCGCCGATCGCGCTGCGGTCATCCTTCTCGAACCGGTCGCCGGGATGCTTGACCTGGCCTTCGCGTGAAATGCCGCGTTCGACATCGCGCAGCTGCCTGGCATCGACGCACTCATAGTCGAAGCGCTTGCCCAGCTCGCGGCGCAACCATGGCTCGAACACGCTGTCGCGCAGCTCCAGCTTGTGCAGCAGCGAGCGCGCGGACGGCGAGCGTGCGATCGCGTCGTCGTTGCGGCGGACCCGGTAGTAGGTCAGGCGCATGCCCAGCTGGGTGCGATTCACCCAGGCGTTGATCTCGTTGTAGTGCTTGTCTTCGACCAGCAGCGACTGTGCAAAGCCGAACAGCACGCGCTCGATCGCCCCCTGCCAGGCACTCTGGTCGTCGTGGACCTGGATCAGCTCGCCCACGAACGGCAGTGCGGCCTCGGGCACGCCGGTTTCTTCGGACATCCGGCTGCGCAGCTTCTGCAGCGGCGCGGGAATGCTGGAAGGATTGCGCTCCATGGCCTCCAGTTCCGCGCGGACATCGGCGAAGCGGCGGGTATCGTCCTGCTTGCCAGCCTGGCGCTCGGAGATGGCGTCATCCAGGGCGGCGGCGGCCTGCTGGCGGTTGTCGAGTTCGCCCTGCGCGCGCGCAACCAGCGCAGCGAAACCATGGGCGTCATCGGGAAGTTCGTTCTGCAGCCTGGCGGCGGCCTGGCGGGCCTGCTCGCGCTTGGACTGGCGGCGGTCCAGTTCGGCCTGGGCCCGGCCCTGTTCGCGTTCGAGTTCCTCGATGCGCTCGCCGCCCTGCTGGCGACGCTGCAGCTCCAGCTCGGCCAGGTGCTCCTCATGGTTGGCCAGGGCCTGCCGGCGCTGGGTTTCTTCACCCTGCAGCCCGCGGTTGCGCACATCGATTTCCTGCAGCCGCTTCTCCAGCAGCAGCTGCAGGCGCGACTCACGGAAACTGTCCAGGCCCAGCTTCAGCGTTTCCTCGTCGGCACGCTGCAGGTTCATCGCCTTCAGTTCGGCATGCAGCGCGCGCGCCGGCAGCAGGGTTTCCACCTGCAGGCGGGCGGTGACCACCGACTTGTGCGCGCCATCGAGCTCGGCGAAGTCGCTGACCAGCCGTTCGGCGGCATCGAAGGTGCGCGGCGTATCCAGCATGAAATCGCGCAGGAAGACGTTCAGGTCGCCCAGGTTCTTGGCCGACTGCGTCTTGTGCAGCAGGCGCAGCGCCATTTCATTGTCGATGCCCAGCAGGTGCCGGAAGCGCTCGGCGTAGCCGGTGAAGCTGTCGAAGTGGTGTACATCGCCCAGGCGCTGTTTGAGCTTGCGCAGGTCCAGGTCGAAGCCGCCGAGGTCCTTGGCGATATCGAACGGGCGCTCGGCGATCAGGTAATGCTTGCGGACGTCGGCGGCGGCGGCGCCGTTGCCGGCGATCCAGAACAGCCGCACCAGGCTGACCACGCGACCATCGCCGGCGCGGTACTCCAGCACGAGCGCGGTCCAGGTGGCGCCCTTGCGCAGGTATTGGGTGGCAATTTCGCCGGTGCCCCGGTCCTGCTGGTCCGCCCACGCGCCACGCACGTAGGAGACCAGGTTGCGGTCGCGGCCGCTGCGTTCGGCTTCGCGGGCGGCGGCGTTGAAGTCCACGATCGACGGCGGCACCAGCATTGCCGACATGGCATCGAGCAGGGTCGACTTGCCCGAACCGGAACGGCCGACGAACAGGAAGCCGCGCTCGGCGATCGGAACTTCGGTCAGGCCGTTGAAGGTGCCCCAGTTGTGCACCTGCAGCCGGCGCATGCGGAACTGCTGCTGGCGCGGGTCGGGCAGCCCTTCGGTGAACAGGGCAGGAGTGTTCTTGGAGATGGCCATGCGTTATCGGTCGTTCCGTTCAGGCTTTGGCAGCAGGGGTTTCGCGCAACTGGCGGTACACCGACGAAAGTGCGGACACGTCTTCGGCGGAGAACAGCAGCTTCAATGCGGGCGATACTTCGTGCCGGTCTTCCTGGCCCGCCAGGCGGGTCAGGATGTGGTTCTCTTTCATCTTCTGCACCGCCGCGGCGACGCGACGGTTGAACCCGGCGCGGTCGGTGGAGAGGTTCTTCTCGTAGATCGCCAGCGCTTCGGCCATCTCGGTGTCGGCCACGACCGCGCGATTGCCACGCGCGTCGGCCTCGGCCAGCTGCTGGCGCAGGTACAGCAGCAGCACCGAATCGATGAAGGTCAACGGCGAGCTGCGCAGCAGCACCGGCGCTTCGACGTCCTCGGTGTCGGCCTGGCGGGTGAAAGCCACGCCACTGTCGCGGTCCAGCACCAGTTCCAGGAACAGGTCGGCCAGCGAGGAGCGGATGGCCGCTTCACTGCGGATCAGCGCCGGCCACAGCTTGGGGTGGCGCAGCTGGTCGATGCTGGGGCCGATCAGCAGCTGGCACAGCGCGCGGCGCCCATCCAGCGGCAGTCGGCCGGTGTCGCCCAGGTAGTAGACGTCGTTGTTCCGCCGCGGCAGCGGCGTGACCACCACCGGCTCTGCGTCGAGGTCGGGTGCGTCACCGTCGATCAGGGCGGCGTCGTTGGAATCTTCATGCCAGCTCATGGCGTTTCTCCTGGGTGAACCAAACCAACGGGATACGGGCCCGCCGCCACTGTCCATCGCCGCCACGCCAATGCGCGGTTTCCTGTTCGCCTTCCACCACCGTGCCGTGGCGCGTGCCCAGCGACAGGTAGCCGATCACGCTGCCCAACCCCTGCGGCGCGTCGCGCTGCGACAGGGCCTGGGCAATGCTCAGCTTCGGTTGTATGGCCAGCAGGTCGTGCAGGTCGCGGCGCAGGGTGCGGAAGTCGATTTCCGACGAAGCCACCAGGTCGCCAACGCTTTCAAGGGAAATGCTGGCGGCATCGTTGCGCTGCACGCTGCCATCGACGTGGGCGCTGCGCGGGTCATGCAGTTTCCACTGCGACCACGAGCGCAGGCGGCTGGTGGTCAGCTGCAGATCGCGGCCGATCGGCCGCTGGGCGGTGAATTCATCGCGCAGCGCCAGTGCTTCGGACTGCGCCTGCTTGAGCAGCTGGTTGAGCCGGCGCTGCTCAAGGTACCCACGGCTCTGCACGAAGCCGCGCAGGCTGCGCGCGAAGTGCTGCAGGACATCGTGGACCTGGCCGCCGCGGTCGAGCATGGTACCGGTGAAGCCGCGCAGGAAGGCGCGCTCGTCACGGTCCAGCTTGCGGGCGAAGCCGCGCGCGAGCACGGTCTCCAGCGCCGCATCCAGCTGGGCGCTCTGTTCGGCATCGTTGAGCAGCCGCCAGAACGCCTGGAAGCTGCGCCCGGCGTCGCTGTCGCCGATCACATCGACGCCCTCGAACAGCCGCGACAGCACGTCGCCGCGTTCGCTCTCGTCGTCGATGATGCGTTCGCGGAACTCGCGGTTGAGCCGTTCGAAGTCGTCGCGGACACGGCGGAAGTCTTCAGTGAGATCGTCGGCCAGGCCGATGATCTGGCGCGCCCGCTCCAGCGCGCGCTTGCCATCCAGGGTCGCCACGCGGCCAACGCCGACCCGCGCGATCTCCGCGTCGATGCGGTCGCGCTCGTCGCGCAGCGCCGACAGGCGTGCGTCCGGATCGGATTCGGTCTGCGCGGCCAGCTGCGAGAGCTGCTCGATGACCAGCGCCAACCGGCTTTCGGTGGCTGCCACGCGCGTCTGCTCCAGGCTGTCGGCGAAACGGATCGCCTGCAGCGCCTGGGTGGACAGTTCGTACTGCTCCTGGTCGGCGCCCTCGGGCAGGCGCCGCTCCAGCCAGCCCTGGGCCAGCCAGTGGGCGATGTAGGCCTGGGCGGTGCGCGGCAGCTCGCGCGACAGTTCTTCGCCATTGAGCTGGTCCAGCGCGCGCTGCAGGCGCTCGTGCAGCGCTGCCGCCGGCAGGGTGCGCTCGCCGTCCATCAGCAGGCTCTGCAGCAGGCCGATGATCTCCGGGGCGTTGGCAGCGGCCAGCAGCTTCCACTGGGGCTGTTCGCGCAGGGTGCGGTAACGGGTGATGCGTTCGCGGTGCTTCATGCAGCCAGGACATCCGGATAGACGCCGCGCGGCCAGGCGCCGCGCAGCGGGAGGGGCATCGGCCCGGCACGCTCATGCCGGGCGCGCGGCGTACTCAGCGCTTGCCGCCCACTTCGATGAAGCGCAGGAACTCGGCCCGGGTGCGGGCGTCTTCGCGGAAGCTGCCCAGCATCTTGGAGGTGACCATGCTCACGCCGCGCTTGTGGATGCCGCGGGTGGTCATGCACTCGTGCGCACCTTCCACCACCACGCCCACGCCGATCGGCTGCAGCACGTCCTGGATGCACTGGGCGATCTGCGCGGTCATCTTTTCCTGGACCTGGAAGCGGCGGGCATAGGCCTCCACCACGCGGGCCAGCTTGCTGATGCCCACCACCTTGCCGGCCGGCAGGTAGCCGACGTGCACGCGGCCGATGATCGGCGCCATGTGGTGTTCGCAGTGGCTTTCGTACTCGATGTCGCGCAGCACGATCAGTTCGTCGTAGCCGGCAACCTCTTCGAAGGTCCGTTCCATGTAGGCACGCGGGTCGTCGCGGTAGCCGCTGAACCAGTCGCCATAGGCTTCGGCGACGCGCCGCGGGGTGTCCAGCAGTCCTTCACGGGTGGGATCTTCACCCGCCCAGCGCAGCAGGGTGCGCACGGCCGATTCGGCCTCGTCCTGGGTCACCGGGGTCACGTCGTTGTCTTGTTTGCTCATTACATACAGCACCCGAAGGGGGGCGAGCATCGTACCCGACAGAGCCCCCGGGCGTCCCCCGGCCGTTGGGCTGCGGTTGGGCCGGGGGTATTGATAGGAATGAAATTAGTAGTATCCTATCTATCTGCCATGAAACGCTCCCTCGACGAACGCACCCAGCTGCAGATGCAGCTCAGCTCCGGCCTGCTCCACTCAGGGCGGCAATGGCAGCGCCTGGCCGACCAGGCGTTGGGCAGCTATGGCATTTCCGCCGCCTGCACCATGCCGCTGCTGATGATCGGCCGCGCCGGCGGTGGTATCCGCCAGGTCACCCTGGCTCAACAGCTGGGCATGGAAGGCCCCTCGCTGGTGCGCCTGCTGGACAAGCTGTCGGCCAGCGAGCTGGTGCGCCGCGAAAGCGATGCCAGCGACCGCCGGGCCAACCTGCTGTGGCTGACCGACAAGGGCGAGGCGCTGGTAAGTGCGCTGGAGAGCCAGCTGATCGGCCTGCGCCAGGACGTGTTCGGCGAGCTGACCACCGAGGAACTGCGCACCGTGCTGAAGCTCTGGAAGCTGCTGGCCGAGGCGTCCGACCGCGTGACGTAAGCCGCTGCCCTGCCCCACCTCCCGGTGTTGTCCTGCGACGCCGTGGTGTTCCCCTTTCCGCTTTCCTGCGAACTTCCTGCCCCGATGTACGGTGAATTCAGTCTCTATGGTGTGTTCGTCCCGACCCTGCTCGGGCTGATGCTGCTGGCCTACCTGCTCAAGAGCGGGCTGCGCCTGGTCCTGCAGCGCACCGGCGCCTACCGCCACATCTGGCACCCCGCCCTGTTCAACCTGGCCGTGTACGTGATCGTGCTCGGCGGGTTGTTTTCCCTGATGCGTTGGATGCAATCGTGAACAAGATCCTCAAGCACACCTTCCCGGTCGTCCTGACCGTGGTTGCCGTCATTGCCGCCCTGCTGGTGCTGCGCCACCTGTGGTCGTACTACATGGACGAACCGTGGACCCGCGATGCGCACGTCAGCGCGGACGTGGTCCAGGTCGCGCCGGACGTGTCCGGGCTGGTGGAAGCGGTGAAGGTGGCCGACAACCAGCCGGTGAAGCGCGGTGAGGTCCTGTTCGTGGTGGACCGGGCGCGTTACCAGATCGCGCTGGAACAGGCCCAGGCCACGCTGGGCGAACGCCGCGCCACGCTGGAGCAGCTGCGGCGCGAGATCGCCCGCGACCGCAGCCTGCAGGACCTGGTGGCCGCCGAGGACGCCGAAGTGCGCCGCGCCAAGCTGCAGGCCGCGCAGGCGTCCACCGCCACCGCGCAGGCCGCGGTGGACCTGGCCAAGCTCAACCTGGCCCGCACCGAGGTGCGCAGCCCCAGCGACGGCCACGTCAACGACCGCACCGTCCGCGCCGGCGACTACGTCACCGCGGGCCGCCCGGTGATGGCGGTACTGGATACCGGCTCATTCCGGGTGGATGGCTACTTCGAGGAAACCCGCCTGCGCGGTGTGCATGCCGGGCAGAAGGTCGACATCCGCCTGATGGGCGAGGCGCAGCCGCTGCAGGGCCACGTGCAGAGCATCGCCGCCGGCATCGAGGATCGTTACCGCAGCGAGGGCTCCAGCCTGCTGCCGAACGTGACCCCGGCGTTCGACTGGGTGCGGCTGGCCCAGCGCATCCCGGTGCGCATCCACATCGACACCATTCCCACCGGCGTGAACCTGATCGCCGGGCGCACCGCCACGGTCACCATCGAGCCGGACGCCGCCACTCTCCCCCCCACGCCGGCGCAACCGGCACGGGCGGCCCTGTGAACCGCCCGGCCCTGCACCGCATCGCCTTCGCACTGGCGCTGACCAGCAGCCTGGCCGCATGCCGCACGGTCGGCCCGGATTACGCGGTACCGGCCGGTTCGGCTTTCCAGCGCCCTGAGGCCAACGCGGCGTTCATCGACACCGCCAACCCGCAGGTGGCCCCTGGCGCCGAGCTGCCGGCACGCTGGTGGGAGCTGTACCAGGACGCCACGCTCAATGGACTGGTGGAACAGGCACTGCGCGACAACGTGGAACTGAAGGTGGCCGATGCCAACCTGCGCCGCGCCGCCGCCGTGTACGAGCAGGCGCTGGATGCCGGTGGTTTCGAATACGAAGCCGAGGCCGGGGTCAGCCGCGCGCAGCTCTCGGCCGAATCGTTCCTGCTCGAGCACGAGCTGCCGCCGATCAACCTGGCCGACGGCAAGTTCGCGGTGTCCTACCAGTTCGACCTGTTCGGCAAGCTCAAGCGCGCCACCGAAGCCGCGCGGGCCGATGAGCAGTCGGTGGCCGCGGCGATGGACCTGGCACGGGTCTCGCTGGTGGCCCAGGTCGCCGGCAGCTACGTGGAGATCTGCCACGCCAACCACGAACTGCACGTGGCCGAACACTCCCTGCAGCTGCAGCAGCGCAGCCGCGACGTGACCCAGCGGCTGATCAGCGCCGGGCGCGGCACGCCGCCGGAGCTGGCCCGCGCCAACGCGCAGGTGGCGATGCTGGAAGCCGCACTGCCGCCGCTGCAGGCGCAGCGCCAGGCTTCCGAATACCAGCTGGCCGCCCTGCTCGGCCGCACCCCGGGCCAGCTGCCCGAGGGCGTGGACGCGTGCGACCACGCCCCGACCCTGGCCCAGCCGCTGCCGGTGGGCGATGGCCGCGCGCTGCTGCAGCGCCGCCCCGACATCCGCCAGGCCGAACGCAAGCTGGCTGCGGCCACCGCGCGGATCGGCGTGGCCACCGCCGAGCTGTACCCGGACATCCGCCTGGGCGCGTCGCTTGGCGCGGCCGGCCTGCTTGCTGATTTCGGCGAACCGCTGACCCAGCAGTGGTCGTTCGGCCCTCTGATCTCGTGGACGCTGCCGTCCTCGGGCACCCACGCGCGCATCCACGCCACCGAAGCCGGGGCCGATGCGGCGCTGGCCGAGTTCGACCACAGCGTGCTGCAGGCGCTGCGCGAAACCCAGACCGCGCTGAGCCGCTACGCACACGACCTGCAGCGCCTGCAGTCGCTGCAGCAGGCGCAGGCCCAGGCGGCGCTGGCCGCCGAGCAGAACCGCCGGCTGTACCAGGGCGGGCGTACCCCGTACCTGTCCAGCCTGGACGCCGACCGCACCCTGGTGTCGGCCGATGCCACGCTCGCGCAGCAGCAGGCGCAGGTCTCGCGCGACCAGATCCAGCTGTTCCTCGTCCTCGGCGGCGGCTGGAACGCCGACGCGGTGGCACAGGCGCCCGCACCGACGGTAGTGCCGACGGTAGTGCCGACTGTTAGTCGGCATGCTGCCAATCGGCAAGCTGCCAGTCGGCACGCCACAACCCAGCAGCACTAACCCAATGCTCCTGCTCGACCGCCAAGCCTGGCTGTTCTCGGTAAAGACCTTCCTGGCCGCCCTCGCCGCGCTCTACATCGGCCTGGCCGGCAATCTGTCACGCCCGTACTGGGCGATGGCCACCGTCTACATCGTCACCCAGCCGATGCTGGGTCCGACCCGGGCCAAGGGCGTCTACCGCATCGTCGGCACGCTCATTGCCGGCGCGGCCACGCTGTGGATGCTGCCGCACCTGGTGGAAACGCCGCTGCTGCTGAGCGCGGCGATGTCGCTGTGGCTGTCGGCGTGCCTGTTCATCGCCCTGCTCAACCGCGGCCCGCGCGGCTATGCGTTCCTGCTGGCCGGTTACACCACCGCGTTCATCGGCTTCCCGGCGGTGACCTCGCCGGACACCATCTTCGACACCGTGGTGGCGCGCAGCGAGGAAATCATCCTGGGCACGGTGGTGGCGGTGCTGTTCGCCTCGCTGTTCTTCCCGACCTCGGCGCGGCCGATGCTGCGCGCGCGGATCGGCAACTGGATGGACGATGCCGCGCAATGGTGCCGGCAGATCCTGCTGCGCGGCCAGGCCCATGGCCCGCGCAACCGGCTGGCCGCCGACCTGGTGCAGTTCGAGGCGCTGATCGAGTTCCTGCGCCGCGATGACCCGCGCCATGCAGGCGCAGCGGTGTCCATGGAGCGCCTGCGCGAACGCATGTTGCTGATGCTGCCGGTGCTGTCGTCCATCGCCGACCGGCTGGGCGCGCTGCGCGCGGGCGGCCGCGCGCTGCCGCCGGGGCTGGAGCCGCTGGTGAACGACATCGCGCACTGGCTGGAACAGCCGGGCCGCTCCAGCGCCAGCGCGTACGCCGCGCTGCGCGCGCGCATCCTGGCGCTGAAGCCGGCGGTGGATGGCGAGCTGGACCACCTGCTGCTGGTCACCCTGCTGCTCCGGCTGGAGGAACTGGTGGACCTGTGGCAGGACTGCGCCACGCTGCACCAGGCCATCGAGAACGGGACCGCGCCGCTCGACGTCGCCCACTACAGGATCAACGCCAAGCGTTTGGGCGCCAGCCGCCACGTGGATTACGGCATGGCGCTGTTCTCGGCCGCCAGTGCCGGCGTGGCGCTGATGACCTACTGCGCGCTGTGGATCGGGCTGGGCTGGGAAGGCGGTGGCAACGGCGCGATGATGGCCGCGGTGGCCGCCGCGTTCTTCGCCGCGCAGGACGACCCGGCGCCAAGCATGCTGCAGTTCCTGCTGTGGGCGATCGTGGCCAGCCTGGTGGCGGCGGTGTACCTGTTCGGCGTATTCCCGGCAGTGCACGACTTCGGCAGCCTGGCGCTGGTGCTGGCGGTGATCTTCCTGCCCCTGGGGCTGCTGCTGCACCAGCCCAAGACCGCGCTGATCGGGCTGCCGTTGACGGTCAACCTGGTGGCGCTGCTGAACGTGCAGAACACCTACAGCGCCAACATCCAGAGCTTCATCAATTCGTCGGTGGCGATGTTCATCGGCATCGGCTTTGCGGTGGTGATGACCCGGCTGTTCCGCTCGGTCGGCGCTGAATGGACCGCCCGCCGCCTGGTGCGCCAGGGCTGGACCACGCTGGCCGAAGCGGCCGAAGGCCGAGGCCAGCAGGACCGCCAGCAGTTCGCCGCGCGCATGCTGGACCTGCTGGGCCTGCTCGCCCCGCGCCTGGCGGCCACCCCCGAAGGCAGCGACATCGCCTCGGTGGACATGCTCACCGAGGCCCGCATCGGCCTGAACATCCTGCAGCTGCGCCGGGCACGGCATGGGCTGCCGGCGACGAGCATGCAGGCGATCGAGGCGATCCTGGACGACGTGGCCGCGCATTACCGCGCCCAGGTGGCGCTGCGCCGGCCACAGCCGGCGCCACCCGCGCTGCAGGCCAAGCTGGAGGCCTCGCTGAAGCGGGTGCAGACGGTGGAGGCCGGCAAGGCGCGTGATGAAGCGCTGATGGGCGTTCTGGGGCTGCGCTATGCGCTGTTCCCGGAGCAGCCGGCGGTCACACAGGGGGGAGTATCCTGACGCCCTGCATTCCTGCATGGAACAAGGTAATCCCAATGAGTTACGACGTGATGGTGTTCGACCCGGCCGTGGCGCCGCGCGAAGCGGAGGCGTTCCTGCAGTGGTACAACGCGCAGACCGAATGGAACGAGAAGCACGAGTACGACGACGCCGCCGTCTCGGTGCCGGCGCTGCAGGCCTTCTTCACCGAACTGGCCGAAGATTTCCCGCCGATGGACGGCCCGCTGTCCGATGACGAGGATGACCGCCCGCAGGTGACCGACTACAGCATCGGCACCCATATCATCTATGCCTCGTTCGACGACGAGGTGGCCGAAGACGCCCATGGCCAGGTGCAGATCCTGGCCAACAAGCACCAGATCGGCTTCTTCGATGTCAGCGGCGACGGTGCGATCGTGTACCCGGACGGCACCGTGCTGATTCCCGGGGAAGAAGAAGAAGAAGGCGACGCCTGATTCTGCAAGCGGCGGTAGCGCCTTTCTCTACCAGAGTTCGCCTTGGGCGGGCGCTGCAGGTACAGCCGGGCAAGGCCCGGCTCTACCCTCCAGTCGCTGCGCCAGCCCGGACAACCGGCTGGCATGCCGCGCCAATGCGGCCTGCATCACCTCTGCACTGCCCAGTACATGCAATGCCTGCCGCGCGCGGGTCATGCCGGTGTACACCAGCTCGCGCGACAGCACCCGGTTGTCGCGCCGGGGCAGCTGCAACCAGACCTCATCGAATTCCGAGCCCTGTGCCTTGTGTACGGTCATGGCGAAGGCACTTTCATGGGCGGGCAACGCCGCCGGGTGGAAGGCGCGTGGCTGCTCCGGGCTGTCGCCGGGGAACCAGGCCAGCATCGCGCCTTCGCGGCTGCGCAGGCACAAGCCGATATCGCCGTTGAACAACCGGTGCCGGTAACTGTTTTCGGTGATCAGCAGCAGCCGGCCATGGAAATAGCGGGGCCCGCTGCCCGGGCGCGCGCTGCCGGCCAGGGCGGCTTCGATCCGCTCGTTCAGCCCGCGCGCTCCCTGCGGCCCCTCGCGCAGCGCGGTGAGCAGGCGCAGCCGTCCGGCCTGCGCCAGCGCCTGCACCGGATCATCGGCTTCGCCCAACCCGCGCCAGTGCGCCAGCAGGGTGTGCCGGTGCTGCAGCAGTGGGTCGACCTGGTCTTCGTGGAACGCCACGCCGGCCAGGCTGCCGCCGCGCAGCAGCTGCAGCGCGGTAGCGCTGTCGCCCTCGCGCACCGCGCGCGCCAGCGGCGCCAGGTCCAGCGCATCGCTCTGCCGGTACCCGCGCTGCAGCTGCACGCGGCGACCGGCGAACGCGCGGGGCGGGGCCAGCGGCAGCAACGCAGGGGCGGCCAGCAGCGGGCGCAGCGCGGCCGCGTCATCGGCCTGGGTGCCCAGGCCGTCGCCGCTGGCCTGCAGGATCGCGCTGAGCACGTCGCCGGCTTCCACCGACGGCAGCTGGTCCGGGTCACCCAGCAGCACCAGCCGGGTGCCGCTGGCCACCGCTTCGACCAGCTTGGTCATCAGCGGCAGGTCGATCATCGAGGCCTCGTCCACTACCACGATGTCGTACGGCAGCGGGTTGTCGGCGTGGTGGCGGAAGCGTGGCGAATCGGGAATGACGCCGAGCAGCCGGTGCAGGGTCGCCCCGGTGGTCGGCATGGCCTCGGCCAGTTCGGACGCGACACCCACCAGGCGCAGCCGCTGCAGCGCCTGGCGCAGGCTGTCGGCCATGCGCTCGGCGGCGCGGCCGGTGGGGGCGGCCAGTGCCACCCGTGGCAGGGCCGCACCGGCCTGCTGCGCCTGCGCGGCCAACAGCACCAGCAGGCGCGCGATGGTGGTGGTCTTGCCGGTACCGGGGCCACCGGTGACCAGCACCAGTGGATGGCGCAGCGCCACTGCAGCCGCGCGCGCCTGGTGGTCGATGCCCTCCAGCGCCTGCGGGAACAGCTGGGCGAACAGCGTGGCGAGCCCGCCCGGATCGTGCGCCGGCAAAGAATGCGCGGCGATGCGCTGCAGGCCGAGTGCCAAACGGCGTTCATATTCGCGGTAACGGCGCAGGTACAGCAGGCCGTGTTCGAGCACCAGCGGTGCATCGGCGGCCAGCACGTCGTCGCTGTCGGGGGATGCCACCCACGGCGATGCACGCAGCTGCGCCAGCCATGTGTCCGGCGAAGGCCAGTCCAGCTCGGCATCCACCAACCGCCGGGGCGCCGCCGGGTCGACGCCGGCGTGGCCCTGCGCCACCGCCAGCGAGGCCAGCGCGGCGGCGGCCAGCACCGCATCCGGCGTCTCCGGCTGCAGCCGGCGCAGGCTCTGCGCCAGCGCATGGTCGAGCGTGCGCAGGGTGCCCTGCTTCAGCAGTGCGTCGAGCAGGCTCATGCCTCACCCCGCGCGCGTGCCACCAGTTCGGCGTGCTTCCCGGGGCCGCCTGCAAACAGTGCATCCATCGCCTCGACCAGGGCCGGGGCAAAGCGCTGCGCATGCACGCCCGGTGCGTCCGCGCGTCCCGCTTCCAGGCCGCGGCAGAACAGATAGCGGATGCCGCCCAAGTCGCGCTCCTGTATGTAGTGGCTGCCCAGCCGGAAGCGCAGCCAGCGGTGCAGTGCCACGGTGTAGATCAAGGCCTGCAGGTCGTACTCGCTGCTTTGCATGGCGGCCGCCAGGCGCGCGGCGTCGTAGCCGGGCAAGCGGTTGGATTTGTAGTCGAGCACGTACCAGCGTCCGTCGCGCACGTAGGTCAGGTCGATCTTGCCGGTCATCAGCCCCTCGAGCTGGCGTCGCGTGCCAAAGCCGCGGCGGTCCGGCACCAGCCCGTGGTGGTGCAGCAGCTGCAGCAGCGCCGGCACCGCGGTGGGCTGCATGGCGAAGTGGAACTCGATCTCGGCCCGCCTGTCGTGCAGCGGCACGCTGTGCAGCGCGCCGCCTTCGGGCAGCTGCACGGTCAGGGTCTGGCCGACCAGCGGCACCAGCACCGCCACGCCGTCGTCCAGGTCGGCATCGGCGTAGCCTTCGCTGCGCAGCGATTCGCGCAGCACCTCGGCCTCATCGCCTGGCGCCGGGTCGCCCGCGCGCCAGTCCGCCCAGCGCGCGAAATCGGTGTTCTCCAGTGCATCGTGCAGCACGTTGCCGAAGCGGCTGCCCATGAAGCGCGGGTCGATCTCCGGCTGCGGCTCACCGGGCGCGGGCGGTTCCACTTCCAGCGGCAGTTCCACGCCGGCCGGTTCGTCGGCTGCCGGGGCGGGCGCTTCGGTGGCCACCGCGTCGGTGTCGTGGCCGGCGTCGGCGTGGGCCAGCTGGGTGAAGCTGTACACCCACCAGTCGTGCGGCACCCGCCGGGTGATGGCGCGCACCGGCGGCAGCTCGCCTTCGCGCTGCACTGGCAGCTGCGCCGGGCGCGCCTCCACCAGGCCTTCGATGACCGCGATGTCCGGGTGCGCGCGCAACGCGTCGAGGTCGGACAGCATCGGCGCCAGCCGCGTCTTCGCCAGCCCGGCCAGGTCGCCGGCCGCGATCCACAGCGCATGCTCGGCGCGGGTCAGGCCCACATACAGCAGTCGCGCGTCTTCAGCGCGTTGCTCCTGTGCGCTGCGCTCGCTGGCCGCGCTCCAGGCCTCGTCCTTGTCCAGCTTCCAGTGCAGCTCGCGGCGACCTTCAGCGTACACGGTGCAGTTGGAGTCGGTGTTGCCGCCACCGCTGTCGATGCCCACGAACGGCAGGAACACCAGCGGGTATTCCAGCCCCTTGCTCTTGTGCAGGGTGATGATCTGCACCCGGTGCGCATCCGATTCCAGCCGCAGCAGCTGTTGTTCATCGTCCTGGTCGGCGTGTGCCATCTGCACCTGCAACCAGTCCAGCAGGCCGTGCATGCCCAGCGCCTGGCCCGCGGCCTGCTGCAGCAGCTCGCCGAGCTGCAGGTAGTTGGTGAGCCGGCGTTCGCCATCCAGCAGGCCCAGCAGGCGCTCGGCGTGTTCGGCGCACAGGTCGGCGATGACCGCGAACGGCCCGCCGCGCAGCCAGCGTTCCCGCCACAGCAGCAGCCGGGTCTGGAACGCGCGCTGCGGGTCGCCGTCGCGCTCCATCGCGTCGATGGAGGCGGCGTTTTCGCCCAGCAGCACGGTCGACAGCGCCGCGCGCAGGCGGCCTTCATCGGCCGGCTGCAGCAGGGCCAGCAGCAGCACGCGCAGCTCGCGGGCTTCGGCGGTCGCATACAGGCTCTGCTTGCCGGCAGCCACCGCCGGAATGCCCACCGCGCTCAGCGCGCGCTGGATGCGGGTGGCTTCGTGGTGGCGCCGCACCAGCACTGCGATGTCGCCTGGCTGCACCGGCTGCCCGCGCAGCAGCGCGCGGCCTTCGCGACCCTCCAGCAGCACCTGGTGGATCGCGGCCACGCAGGCGTCGGTGGCCTGCTGGCGCGAGGGGTCTGCCTTGAAGTCAGCACCATCGTCACTGCGCAGCAGGCGCAGGGTCAGCCCGGGTGCGGGCTGGCCATCGCGCAGGAAATCGGCATCGTCGCGGGTACTGCCCGGCAGCACCGGTTCAAAGGCGATGTCCGCTTCCAGGAACGCGCGCTCGCCTGCGGCGTCGTACAACGCCTGCAGCGCGCGCAGCACGCCGGGGCGCGAGCGGAAGTTGCGGTTCAACGCCGGTGCGGCCTCTGCTTCGCGCTTGGCCTTGAGGTAGGTGTGGATATCGCCGCCGCGGAACCCGTAGATGGCCTGCTTGGGATCGCCGATCAGGAACAGCGCCGGCGCCAGCCCGGCGTCGCGGGTTTCGGGCGAATCGCCAAACACGCGCTGGAAGATGCCCCACTGGCGGTCGTCGGTGTCCTGGAACTCATCCACCAGCGCAATGGCGTACTGTGCGCGCAGCTGCTGCACCAGCGCCGCGCGGTGCGGGCCCTCCAGTGCGGCGGCCACGCCGTCGATCAGGTCATCGTAGGTCTGCACGCGGCCGACCCGCTTGAGTTCGTCCAGCCGCGCACGGGCCTGCCCGCGCAACTGGTGCAGCAGCAGCAGCGCCTGCTGGCGCAGCCACTGGTCGCGGGCATCGGCGGCGTGCCACCAGGTCTGCAGCGCATCGAACAGCGGCGAGGCCGGGCAATGGCCCTGCTGGTCCTCCTTGCAGAACCCGAGCAACGCCACCGGCAGCAGCTTGCCCAGGTGCGAGGTGGAACCACGCGGCCAGGTGCGCGCTGCACGACCGGCCAGCAGCTCGGCAAAGGCTTTGTCGAAGCTCGGCCTCCGCGCGCGGCGACCGTCGAAGAGCTTGCGCTCGAAGGCGTTGGCGATGCTGGCCTGGGCGGCGTCGACATGCGCGTCGATCGCACTGCCGAGCGCCTCGGCGGCCACCTGCAGCGCGGGGCTGGGATCCTCCAGGTGCTGTTGCGGCAACGCGGGCAGCAGCGGCAATGGCTTGATCAGCGCCGACAGGTCGCGCGCCAGCGCATCGGGCGCGGACCACAACCGGGTCAACGCATCCACCGTGGCCGGGTCGTTGGCATGCACGCGCCACAGGTCGGCCGCCAGCTGGTCGTGCAGTTCGCGTTCGCTGGGCAGCAGCGTGGGCGGGTCGAAGGTATGCCCGCTTTCCAGCGCGTGCTCGCGCAGCACGCGGGTGCAGAAGCCATGGATGGTGAAGATCGAGGCCAGGTCGATCTCATCGGCGGCGGTCTGCAGGCGCTGGGCCAACGCTGCGGGTGTTTCCCGGCCCAGCGCCAGTTCGCGCTGCAGCAGGTAGCGGGTCAGCTGCACCTCGGGTGCGTCGTCGGCGGCCGGTGCGCGCGCCAGCAGCTGCGCGGCCAGCGCCAGGCGCTCTCGGATGCGCTTGCGCAGTTCCTGGGTGGCCGCGTCGGTGAAGGTCACCGCCAGGATCTGGCCGATGCGGTAGCCCTGCTCCACCACCAGCCGGGTGAACAGCGTGGCCAGGGTGAAGGTCTTGCCGGTGCCGGCGCTGGCCTCGATCAGGCGCACGCCGTCCAGCGGCAGCGACAGGTAGGGGTCGTCCTGCAGCATCAGCCCGCTCATGCCACGGCTCCTTCGTCGCTGAAGCCCTGGAACACCCGGCCCTCGCGGACCGCACTGAACACCACGAAGCTGGTGTGCAGCAGCTGTTGATAGCTGTCTGCGTCGGCGAACGGATCGCGGCCGCGCAGGGCCAGCTGCACCGCATCGCCGCTGGCTTCGCCCCAGCGGCGTTCGCCGCCATGCCATTGCGCCCAGCCTTCGCTTTCACGCTTGGCGGCGGGCGCGCGGTACAGCGTCCAGGCGGTGTACGGCCCGTACAACAGGGGCGCGCACATGCCTTCGCGACGCAGCTGCAGCAGCGCCTGCAGCGCCGCCCTGGCGGTGGACGCGGGCACTGCAGGCAGCACGTGCGGCCCTACCCCGTCGTCGCCGCCGTCGTGGAATTCGACCAGCGCCAGTGCATCGCCGGCGGCGTTGGCCAGCAGCCAGTCCAGCCCATGCCGGATCGCCGCCGGGCCGTTCAAGCTGCCCGCGCGCAGGCGCACGATGCCCTGCGGGTGGATGTCGTCCACCCGCCCATGCAGGCGCACGCCATCGATCTCCACCTCATAGCGGCGGCTGTCGGCGTCGCTGTCGCCACGCCATTGGGCCAGTGCCAACGCATACGGGCGGGTCTGCTCCTGCAGGGCCTGGAACTGGCGTTCGCCCAGTGCGCCCGACGGCAGCAGCGCGCGGGCGCGCAGGCGTGCATAGAGAGGGGTGTCATCGCCCTGCAGGGTCGCCTCGATCACCGCGTGCTGCAGCAGGCGCTGCTCCAGTCCCCGGCCGGCCAGCACCAGTGGCTCCAGGTCGTCGGCGGTGGTCAGGTCATCGGGCAGGCGCAGGCCCAGCCGCTGCGACAGGAACTGCCCGGCGGGATCGACCAGGAAGCGGCGCAGCGCGTCCAGCGAGAGTTCGGGCGCGCCCTCCTGCTCCAGCGGCGCCAGCGCCTGCTCGAACCACGCCGGCGGCGCGCGACGCACGCTGCCCAGCGAACCGGCGGCCGGGTGCCACTGCTGGCGGTAGCTGAAACGTCGCGGCTCATCGCCGCCACCGAAGGCGGCCGGCGAGAACGGCTGCAGCGAATGGCGCACGGTCAGCTGCTTTGCCGCCGCCGAGGGGTCCTCATGGTATTCGGCGGCGGCATCGATCAGCTCGCTGACCAGCACCGAGGGCTCGCGTACGCTGCCATCGCGCGGATCGGCGCCCAGGTAGCTCAGGTAGAACACATCCTGCGCCGAGGCGAACAGCTGCAGGAACAGGAAACGGTCGTCCTCGCGCAGCGAGCGGTCGCCGTGGCGGCGCTTGTCGGTACCCAGTTCGGCAGTGAGCTGGTTGAGCCCGGCGGCCGGGTCGCGGCGCGGGAAATCGCCATCGTTCAGGCCGAGCACGCAGATCACCCGGAACGGCAGCAGCCGCATCGGCACCATGCGCCCGAAGCTGATGCCACCGGTGAGCAGCGGCGCGCGCGTGTCGGCCTCGCTCAAGGCGCCGGCGAAATGTGCGCGCACTACCTCTGGCGGTACCGTACCGGTGAACCCGGCGCGTTCGGAATCGCGGGCGAACTCGTTGACCAGCTTGCGCAGCCGTTCCAGCGCGCGCTGGCTGCTGGCCGCTTCCGGTGCCTCGGGCAACAGCGCATCCAGCATGGCCAGCAGGCGCTGGCGCCAGTGCGCCGGTGTCAGCGCCTCGCCCAGTGCGCGCTGGTAACGGGCCAGTACCCGCATCAGCCCAAGCAGGCGGTCCAGCGCATCCAGTGCGCTGCCTTCCAGCTCCGGCCACGGCGCCACCCCGGCGATGTCGCCGTCGCTGCCGCTGGCATGGCCCAGCAGCAGGCGGTCCAGCGCGAACTGCCAGGTGTAGGCATCATCGTCCGGTGCCTGGTGCTGCGCGCGGTGCGCCGCACTCAAGCCCCAGCGCGCACCGGCGGCCTGCAGCCAGTCGTGCAGGCGGTCGAACGCGGCCGCATCCAGCCCGGCCGCTTCGGCCAGCGGCGCGCTCGCCAGCAGGTCCAGCACTTCATTGAGGCCAAAGCGCGACACCGGCAATCCCAGCAGGTGGACGAACACATCGGCGAGTGGTTCGCCGGTCAGCGGACTGGTATCGGCCAGGGCGTAGGGAATGTGGTCTTCGCCACCGCTGCGGCCGCCAAACACCGCTTCCAGGTACGGCACGTAGGGGTCGATGTCCGGTGCCAGCACCGCGATGTCGCGTGCCTGCAGCGGCGGATCGAAGCGCGGGTCCTGCAGCAGCGCACGCAGCTGGTCGTGCAGCACCTGCAGTTCGCGCAGGCGGGTGTGGCAGGCATGCACCTGCAGGCTGGGGTCGTTGCGCAGCAGCCCCGATCGCAACGCACCGGCCGGTTGCGCGCGGCGGTGGAACAGGTCGCGCTGCAGGCGGTGCAGCAGGCTGTCGGACAGGCCGCCGTGCGCCATGTCCGGGCGCGCGTCTTCTTCGGGATCGTCGTAGGCCGCGATCTCACCGGACGGATGCACCACTTCATAGCTCCCCAGCACCGCCATGAAGTCGCGCCCTGCCGCGCCCCAGGCCTGCAGCAGGCGGTTCTCATCGCTGCCATTGCCGAACGGATCAACCGCGCCAGCACGCAGCCGCCCGCCCAGCGTCTGCAGGTCGCCCCAGTAGGAACGTGTCGGCGTGGGCAGGTAGAAGTGCAGCGTGCCGACCCGCGCCTGGGTGGCCATCACGCGCAGCACATCCGGCGAGACGTTCAAGGTGGCGAAGGCGAACAGGCGCGGCGGCAGCCCCGCCGGCAATGGACGGTCCGCGCCTTCGAAGCCGTCGAGATAAGCATGGATGCGGCGCGCGCGGTACTGGTGGCCGCTGCCGATGTGGCGCCACAGGATCGCCTGCGGATCCAGCGGGTCGGCGCCGGCCTCCCAGCGCAGCAGCCAGTCGCGGCGCCAGGCCTGGTACTTCTCGAACACCGAGGCCAGCTCCCCGGCCAGCGCCCACGGCTTGAGCGGGTCGGGCTGGGACAGGTACGCCTGCAGCGCGCGCAGCGGCGGCTGCGCCATCAGCAGCGGGTCGGTCAGCGCGGCGTACAGCTTCCAGTGCAGCGCGGCGGCAGTGAGGTCGTCATGTTCGCCCGGCACATTGGCATTGAGCGCGCGGGCCACGAACTCGCCCGGGGTCAGGAACGCCAGGTTGGCGGCAATGCCATACTCCGCCGCCAGGGTGGACTGCAGCCAGCGCCGCATCGCCACCTGGGGAATCAGCACCACGTCCGGCTCCAGGATCGACTGCCCCGCCACCGGCTCGCGCAGGGTGCGGGCCAGCAGCGCGGCCAGCACGTCGAGCGAATTGGAGTGGTACAGGCGGAAGTCTGAAGCGGGGTCGGTCATCGCGGCAGTGTGCCGCAGCCCGGCGCCAATCTCGACCCTCGCCGATACGGGCGGCAGGCCGGTGACGTCTGTGACCTCCCGCACAGATCAGGGCGGTACGCAGTGTTGCGGGCCGGGAACCGCGCCGTGGCGGGGCTTGGGATGCCGACATGCGACAATACTGCACGGTCCAGTTCGGTTTTGTTCAGCCGCCCACCACGATCTTACAACGTTGGAATTTTGTTAATGGCGTCCATGACGGCTTCCGCAGAACCGCTGGTGCAGTTGGAGAACGTGCGTATTGATCGCGGCGGTCGGGCGATCCTGCGCGACGTTTCGCTGTCGGTACCGCGTGGCAGCATCACCGCCGTGCTCGGCCCGTCGGGCAGCGGCAAGTCGACGCTGCTGGCCGCCCTGACCGGCGAGCTGCGCCCCGCGGCGGGCAGCGTGACCCTGTTCGGCCAGCCCATTCCCACCGGCAGCAGCGCGTTGCGCGCGATGCGCCGCAGTGTCGGCGTGCTGCTGCAGGGCAATGGGCTGCTCACCGACCTGACTGTGGCCGAGAACGTGGCGCTGCCGTTGCGCACGCACACCAAGCTACCGGCGCCGGTGCTGCGCCGGCTGGTAGACATGAAGCTGCATGCGGTGGGCCTGCTGGCCGCCGCCGATGCCTGGCCGCGCGAGCTGTCCGGCGGCATGGCGCGCCGGGTGGCACTGGCGCGCGCGCTGGCACTGGACCCGCCGCTGATGATCTACGACGAACCGCTGACCGGGCTGGACCCGATCGCCAGCGGCGTGATCATGAGCCTGATCCAGCGCCTCAACCACAGCCTGGGCCTGACCAGCATCATCGTCAGCCACCATGTGCACGAGACCCTGCCGATCTGCGACCAGGTGATCGCCATTGCCAATGGCGGTGTGGTCTTCCAGGGCAGCCCGGCCGCGCTGGAGTCCAGCCAGGACCCGCTGCTGCGCCAGTTCCTGCACGGACAGCCGGACGGCCCGATCCCGTTCGATGCCGCGCCCCGCGCGAAGGTGGCCTGATGCCGTTCGTTGAAAGCACCCGTTCACTGGGCCGGGCCGGCCTGTTCTCGCTGACCGTGCTGCGCGGTTCGCTGCCGACCGCGGACTTCCTGGCCGAGCTGACCCGCGAGATCTACAAGGTGGGCGCGCGTTCGCTGCCGATCATCGCGGTGGGCGGTGCCTTCGTGGGCCTGGTGCTGACCCTGCAGGGCTACCGCACGTTGACCACGTTCGGCGCCGCAGATGCGCTGTCCACCCTGCTGGGCCTGTCGCTGTACCGCGAACTGGCACCGGTGCTGACCGCGCTGCTGTTCATTGGCCGCGCCGGCAGCTCGATTGCCGCCGAGCTGGGGCTGATGCGCGCCACCGACCAGATCAAGGCGCTGGAGCTGATGGCGATCGACCCGGTGGCCAAGGTGGTGGCACCGCGCTTCTGGGCGGCGGTGCTCACCGTGCCCCTGCTCACCGGCATCTTCTGTTCGCTGGCGATCAGCGCCAGCTACTTCGAAGCCGTACACGTGCTGGGCCTGGACAACGGCGTGTTCTGGTCGGCGCTGAGCAACAGCGTGGATTTCTGGGACGATTTCGGCGTGGCAATGCTGAAGTCGGCCATTTTCGGCGGCACCGCCGCGCTGGTGGCGTCGTACGTGGGCTTCCACGCCGAGCCCACCATCGAGGGCACGTCGGTAGCCACCACCCGCGCGGTGGTGAACGCCTCGCTGCTGGTGCTGATGTTCAACTTCGTGCTGTCGGCCATGATGTTCCGCTGACCCGCAACCCCCTTTGATCAGATACGGTGAGATGAACATGGCCATCCGCGGTCCCAGACTCGAATTTTCCGTCGGCGCGTTCCTGCTGCTGGCGCTGGCCTCGCTGCTGGTGCTGGCGATGGCGTCCACCAACCAGCGCTGGGGCTTCGGCAGCGAGGGCTATGAACTCAAGGCGCGCTTCACCCAGATCGGCCAGCTGCGCAAGCAGGCGCCGGTGAAGATCGGCGGCGTGGTGGTGGGCCAGGTGGGCAACATCGACCTGGACCCGGTCCGCTTCGATTCGATCGTCACCCTGAAGCTGGACCCGAAGTTCAAGGATCTGCCGGCCGACACCTCCGCCGGCATATTCACCAGCGGTTTGCTCGGCGAAAGCTATATCGGACTGCAACCGGGCGGTGACCCGGAGGTGCTCAAGTCCGGTGACGAGATCGTCTTCACCCAGCCGGCCGTGGACCTGATCCAGATGGTTGGCAAGTACATGTTCAGCGGCCCGGGCAATGCCGGCGCCGCTTCCCAGGAAGCTCCCGGCGCGGAAGCGCCGGCAACGGAACCGCAGAAATGAAAAAGACCCTGATTCCGGCGCTGCTCGCTTCGGCCCTGCTCGCCACCCTGCCCTCGCTGTCGTTTGCCCAGGCCGCCCCGGCCACCGCCGCCGCGCCGCAGAGCCAGGCCGGCAAGGTGGTACTGGATGCCAGCACCCGTATCCTTAACACCCTGCAGCAGCGCCGTGCGGAGTTCAGCAAGAACCCGACCGCGCTGCGCAGCTATATCGACAGCGAGCTCAACCGCACCTTCGACCGTGATTACGCGGCGCGCCTGGTGCTGGGTTCCAACGCGCGCACGGCTTCGGACGCGGACGTGAAGCTGTTCGCCGATGCCATGGCCGACAACCTGATGCAGCGCTACGGTTCGGCCCTGCTGACCATCCAGGGCAAGCCGAGCTTCCGCCTGAAGGGCGAGCAGCCGCTGCCGGGCAACCGCGGGGTCAAGGTATCGACCGAGCTGCTGCGCGCCGGCAGCGAGTCGACCCCGGTCGAGTACCTGATGCGCAACGTCAACGGCCAGTGGAAGATCTTCGACGTCAATATCGAAGGCATTTCCTACGTGCAGACCTTCCGTACCCAGTTCGACGGCCCGCTGCGCCAGAAGGGCATCCAGGAAGTGGCCAAGGAACTGCGGGGCGGTACCCTGCAGGCCGGGCCGGCCGGTAATGGCAAGTAACGCCACCGTACAGCTCGACGGTCCGCGCGCCCTGTTCACCGGCGTGCTGGACCGCGATGCGGTCGTGGCGTTGTGGCCGCAGCTGAAGGCCCTCCCCGACAGCATCTCCCAGCTCGACCTGGCGGCGGTGGAGGGCGTGGACAGCGCCGGCCTGGCGCTGCTGGCCGAGCTCTCGGCGCGCGCGCGCGCGAACGGGCGTACGCTGGTTCTCAACGGTACCCCTCCTGGTTTCACCGAACTCAGCGCCGCCTATCGGCTGGCGCCGTCCCTGGATTTCAATGCCCCTTCTGCCGCGAGCTGACATGAACGTCATACGCACCGCCTCCCTTCTCCTGCTGGCCTTGGCGCTGAGTGCCTGTGCAACCAAGCCGGCCCGCGACAGCGCGCCCGCCAGCGTGGCGGTAGCGCCCGCCTCCGCACCGGCGGCTCCCGCAGCGGCCGACAGCGCCGCCGATGCAGCGACCTCGCCGACCGTCGCCAGCCCTGCGGCACCCGTGGCCGCCGTTGATTCCGCCCAAGGCGATGGCGCGCCCGTGCCGGCCGCCACGGAGGTCGCGCCGACGGGTGCCGAGGACGACTTCGCCGCGCTGTACGGCGGTCCGGCGCCGACCGCCGACGGTGCCGAACCGGGTCGCTCGCCGTACGACCCGTGGGAAGGCTTCAACCGCCGCGTGCACGCGTTCAACAACGTGGTCGACCGCGCGGTCGCGCGCCCGCTGGCCACCGCTTACGTGAATGTCGTGCCGCGCTTCGCACGCACCGGCGTGACCAACTTCTTCAGCAACCTGCGCGCGCCGGTGACCATCACCAACCAGCTGCTGCAGGGCCGCCCCGGGGATGCCTGGGACAGCCTGGGCCGGTTCATGATGAATTCCACGCTGGGTATCGGTGGTCTCTTCGACCCGGCCAGCCGCGCGCTGGTACCGCGCCGCAGTGAAGACTTCGGCCAGACCCTGGGTGCCTGGGGCTGGCGCAGCTCGCGTTACGTGGAGCTGCCGTTCTTCGGCCCGCGTACCGTGCGCGACGTGTTCGGCCTGGCTGGCGACATTCCGCTGTCGCCGATCCGCACGATCGAGGAAGACAAGGTCCGCATTCCCCTGCAGGGCCTGCAGCTGGTGGACATGCGCTCGCAGCTGCTGGCACTGGACGATATCCGCGACGGCGCCGTGGACGAGTACGCGCTGACCCGCGATGCCTGGCTGCAGCGCCGCAACTACCAGATCCAGAACGACCTGCGCGGCCGCCGTGACCGCGGCAAGGACGCGGACGACGCGCCGATCCCGGTCGACGCGATGCCGATGCCCAACTGGGGCAACTAAGAAAAAACCCCGCTTCGGCGGGGTTTTTTCGTACCTGCCGGATTACAGCACTGCTTCAAGGCCCTTCCTGTCGATCAGATTCAGGAGCTTCAGCGATGGCCCGCTGGGCCGCTTGTCTCCCTGCTCCCAGCTTCGCACCGTGGAAACGCTGGTGTTCAGGACACCGGCCAGCACGGCTTGGCTGATCTTCAGCATGTCGCGCAGCGCGCGGATCTGCGCACTGCTGTATTCGGGTACAGGTTCAAGGCACAGTGCGTCGTACTGATGCATCCGTCGCTGGTCGATGAAGCCGTGATCCTGCAGGCCGCGGGCAGTGTCATGCACTGCGTCGAGTACCGCACTCCGGGTACCAGCCTTAAGGCTCTTGTTTGCCATGACAGATCTCCTGCAATTCGCCTCGTTCGAGAGCCAGGTCCAGGGAAGCCGACGGCATGCCCAATAGATCCACGGCCAAAAGCTGCAATGCATCGCGTTCAGCAGGCGTGACGTTGGCACGCACATTCTTCTCGTAGCCGAACAGAAAGAACCAGCGGTTTCCACGATTGCTGGCGAGCAATGTGCGCGTACTTCCCCGCTTGCCCCGCCCCGGTAGCGCAACCCGCTTCTTCAGGACGCCGCCCCCAAGATCCGCATCGACCAGTCCGTGGATCATCTCCTGCACCGCTGCGCAGAGTGCGGCATCGGTCAGATCAAGCTTGCGCATCATGCGGACGAACACCCGCGTCTTGAATACTCGCGTCATGAGTTTACCATACCACTGAGTGGTATGGTAAATCTGAGCATCTGGTCACCTGCGGGCGCATGGGCGCGCAGATGCGAGGCCCCTCAGGCGGCGAGTGCGGCGTCGATGGCGGCGATCAGGCGCGCGTCGTCGGCCGGCACGTCGGGGGCGAAGCGGGCGATGACCTTGCCGTCGCGGCCCACCAGGAACTTCTCGAAGTTCCACAGCACGCCGGGGGCCGGGTTGACGACCAGATCCGCGTACTTGGCGACCGCACCCTGCAGCTTCTCGCGCATCGGACCTTCGCCGGTGGCGGCCGGCTGGGCCTGGGTCAGCTGCTGGTACAGCGGGTGGATGTCATCGCCAGCCACGCTGATCTTGGCGAACATCGGGAAGCTCACGTTGTATTCCAGCTGGCAGAACTGCTGGATGTCAGCGTCGCTGCCCGGCTCCTGGGCCAGGAAATTGTTGGCCGGGAAGCCCAGCACTTCCAGGCCGGCAGCCTGCTTGTCGGCATACAGTGCCTGCAGGCCTTCGTACTGCGGGGTCAGCCCACACTTGGAGGCGACATTGACCACCAGCAGCACCTTGCCGCGGTAGTCGGCCAGCGAACTGGCCTGGCCTTCAATGGTGGAAACGGGAATGTCGTAGACGGTCTGGCTCACGGGAAATCCTGTGCGAAGTGAAAAGGGCACATCGGAGATGTGCCCTGGGAATGGGAAATCAATCGACGCAGATCGTGCCCTGGGCCACGCCGTTGTCGATGCGCTGGCGGCAGCCGAAGTTCTGGCTCACGTCGGTCTGGCATACACCACGCGCCTTCGCACCGGCCACGAGTTCGGTTTCGCCGTCGGCCAGGCACTGGCCGGTGCAGTCGGTCTTGGCGCTGCAGGCCTTGCCGGCATCCGCGTACGGCTTCACGCACTGCACCCGCTGCAGGCGGCCGAGCGGCTTCATTTCACCGCCGGCGGCGGCACAGCTGGCCGCATCCGCAACGGCTCCTTCGGTCCCGGGCGTAGTTGCGGTGGTATCGGTCGGGTGGGACGCGGTGCTGCAACCGGCGAGCACGAACATCAGGGACAACATCAAGCCAAAGCGCATCGGTTCAATCCTTTTGGAAACAATGAAGGCGGGGAGTGCAGTGTGCGGGCAGGAGGTGTCAGTCCTGCGCGAGGGTGGTCTCATCCACGCCGGTATCGTCATCGTCGCCGCTGGCATCGCCCAGCAGCAGATCGGTCTGCTCGCTGCCGAGTGATTCCACCCCGCGCAGGCGGCGTTCGATGGTGCGGGTCTTGCGGCTGGCCTCGCCCAGGCTGCGGCCGACCGTGCTGATCTGCTTTTCGGCCTTTTCCAGGATGCCGGCGAACTTGCCGAACTCGCTCTTCACCGCGCCCAGCAGGCTCCACACTTCACTCGAGCGCTGTTCGATGGCCAGGGTGCGGAAGCCCATCTGCAGGCTGTTGAGCAGCGCGGTCACCGTGGTCGGTCCGGCCACCACCACGCGGTGTTCGCGCTGCAGCAGGTCCACCAGCCCCGGGCGGCGGATCACCTCGGCGTACAAGCCTTCGGTAGGCAGGAACATCACCGCGAAATCGGTGGTGTGCGGCGGCACGATGTACTTGTCGCAGATCGACTTGGCCTGGATCCGGATCGCGCGTTCCAGCTGCGCGCCCTGCACGCGTACGCCATCGGCGTCACCCTGCTCCTGCGCATCGAGCAGGCGCTCGTAGTCTTCGCGCGGGAACTTGGAATCGATCGGCAGCCAGACCGGGGTGTCCTCGTGGCCGCGCCCGGGGAGGCGCACCGCGATGTCCACCATTTCGCCGCTGTCCGGGCGCACTTTGACGCCGCGTGCGTACTGCTCCTGCGTGAGGGTCTGTTCCAGGATGTTGTCCAGCTGCACCTCGCCCCAGCTGCCGCGGTTCTTGACGTTGGTCAGCACGCGCTTGAGGTCGCCGACGCCGGTGGCCAGCTGCTGCATTTCGCCCAGCCCACGCTGCACCTGTTCCAGGCGGTCGGAGACCAGCTGGAACGATGCACCCAGCCGCGCTTCCAGCGTGGTCTGCAGTTTTTCGTCGACGGTGACCCGCATCTGGTCCAGCTTCTGCGCGTTGTCGGCCTGCAGGCTCCGCAGCTGCTGCTCCAGCGTGGCGCGCATTTCGCCCATGCGCTGTTCGTTGCGCTGGGTCATCTCCTGCAGGCGCAGGCCCAGGGATTCGCCGAACCGGTGCTGCGACTGAGTGGCTTCCTCGCGGCCCAGTCGGGCATCGTCGGCCACGGCCTGGCGCAGCGCGGCCATGTGGGCGTCGCTGCGCTGCTGGGCCTGGCCGGCGTCCTCGCGGGCCTTGCGCGCGTCTTCGCCCAGCGCATCGCGCAGCTGGTCCAGGCGCTGGTCGGTGCGGGTGGACAGGTCGGTCAGCGCGCGCGCGAAGGTTTCCAGCCGTGCGTCCTGCTGCCGGCCCAGCCCTTCGAGCTGCTCGCGCAGTTCACTGCGGCCGGTCCGCGCTTCTTCGCGCAGGCTCTGCTCAAGGTCGCCATGGCCGGAACGCCGCAGCAGGGCCACCAGCTGCAGGATGAGGACGGCACACAGCAGGCCGCCAAGGATGAGGAATTCAGGTTGCATGGAAGAAGTGTAGGCTGAGCCGGTCTCATTCGCTGCGCCGGATCGCTCCATGCTGGATCTTCTGGGAAAGTCGACGTCGATCAACGTGCGCAAGGTGCAGTGGCTGTGCGCCGAGCTGGGCCTGCAGTACCGGCAGCTCGGGGCCGACGGCCACGATGCGGATTTCCTCGCGGCCCTGCACCCGCTCAACCCGAACGGCCAGGTACCGGTGATCCGCGATGGCGACTTCGTGCTGTGGGAATCCAACAGCATCTGCCGCTACCTGGCCGCGGCAGCCGGCCGCCACGACCTGCTGCCGCGCGACCTGCGGTCCCGGGCCCGGGTGGAGCAATGGATGGACTGGCAGGCCACCGACCTCAACACCGCCTGGCGGCACGTGTTCATGGCCCGCGTGCGCCAGCACCCGGCTTACCCTGACGATGGCGCCGCGCAGGCCAGCCTGGTGCAGTGGAACCGGCTCATGCAGCACCTGGATCAGCAGCTGGCCGGGACCGGCGCCTACGTGGCCGGCGAGGACTTCACCCTCGCCGACATCGTGCTGGGGCTTTCCACCCAGCGCTGGCGGCTGACCCCGGGCGACAAACCCGAACTGCCGGCCGTGGCGGCGTGGTTCCACCGCCTCGGCCCGCGCCCCGGGTTTGCCCGCCACTGCGACAACGGCGTGGCCTGAGGCTCAGAAGCCTTCCAGGACCACCTTGCCCACCGCGCGGTGGCTTTCGATGTGCGCATGCGCGCGGCGCAGGTTGGCCGCGTCGATGCGGCCGTAGTTCTCGCCCAGCGTGGTGCGCAGCACGCCGCTGTCGACCAGCTCGGCCACCCGGTTGAGCAGCACGTGCTGCTGCTGCAGGTCGGGCGTGCTGAAGCTGGAGCGGGTGAACATCGATTCCCAGTGCAGCGACAGGCTCTTGCGCTTGAGCGCCATCACATCGAGCTGGCCGGGGTCGTCGATCAGGGCCAGCTGGCCCTGCGGTGCCAGCGCGGTGACGATCTGGGCGTAGTGCTGGTCGGTGTGGGTCAGGCTGGCCACGTGGCTGACGGCCTCGATCCCGATCCGGCCCAGGCCTTCGGTCAGCGGCTGGCTGTGGTCGATGACGTGGTGGGCCCCCAGCGCGTACACCCAGTCCTGGGTGTCCGGGCGCGAGGCAGTGCCGATCACGGTCAGCCGGGTCAGCTGGCGCGCCAGCTGGACCAGGATCGAGCCCACCCCGCCGGCCGCACCGATCACCAGCAGGGTCTGGCCTTCACCACCGCCTTCGGCGATGCGCAGGCGGTCGAACAACAGCTCCCACGCGGTGATCGCGGTCAACGGCAGCGCCGCGGCGGCGCCATCGTCCAGGCTGGTCGGCTTGCGGCCCACGATGCGCTCGTCCACCAGCTGGTACTCGGCGTTGCTGCCCGGCCGGTTGATGTCGCCGGCGTAGAAGACCGCATCACCCGGCTGGAACAGGGTCACCTCGCTGCCCACCGCGTCCACGATGCCTACCGCGTCCCAGCCCAGCACGCGCGGCGCCTCGACGGCCACGCCGCGGCGGACCTTGGTGTCCACCGGGTTCACCGACACCGCGCGCACCTGCACGCGAAGGTCGCGCGGGCCCGGGGTCGGCACCGGCAGGGTGATGTCGACCAGCGCAGTCGGGTCGGTGATGGGCAGGCCGTGCTGGGTATAGGCGATGGCTTTCATGGGAAGGTCCTTGGATGAGGCGCTCAGGTTGGCTTGCCCGGCCCCAGCCGGAAAGGCGCAGAATGCAGCAGCACTTTCACTCCTGGAATGAAAATGGTCCGCTTCGAGGATCTTCAGCTGTTCGTCCGTACCGCCGCGCTGGGCAGCTTCTCCAGTGCAGCGCGCGAGGCCGACCTGCTGCCCGGCCAGGTAGCCGCCGCCGTGGCCCGGCTGGAGCGGGAGCTGGACCTGCGCCTGTTCGTGCGTTCCACCCGCAGCCTGCGCCTCACCGCTGAAGGCGTGCTCTATCTACCGTATGCCCAGGACCTGCTGGACACCCTGCACGAGGGCCAGGCCCGGGTGCGCGGCGAAGATGCCGAGCTGCGCGGCGTGCTGCAGGTGGCCGCGCCCTCTGATCTCGGCCGCAATGTGCTGCTGCCCTGGCTGACCGAGTTCCGCACCGCGCACCCGAAGCTGCAGCTGCGCCTGCTGTTGTCCGACCAGGTGGCCGACGTGTTCCGCGACCCGGTGGATATCGCGTTCCGGCTGGGCCGCTTCGACACCGCCAGCTACGTGGCGCTGCCCCTGCTGCCGGGCAACCGTCGCGTGCTGTGCGCCGCACCGGCCTACCTGCAGCGGCAGGGTACGCCGGCCTCGCTGGACGCGCTCAAGGACCACCACTGCCTGGTCTACCAGCTGGCCGGGCGTCCCTACGACCGCTGGAGTTTCGAACAGGACGGGCGGCGCGTGGTGGTACCGGTGCGCGGCCAGCTGGTGTGCGATGACGCTGACGTAGTGCGGCGTTGGGCGGTGGCCGGCGAAGGGATCGTGTTCAAGTCGTGGCTGGATGTGGCCGACGATGTGCGCGCCGGGCGCCTGCAGGTGCTGATGGGGGGCGCAGGCGACAGCCTGCCGTTGAACCTGGTGTGCCCGCACCGCAAACAGTTTTCGCCCGCGATCCGCCAGCTGCATGCGTTGTGCGCCCATCGGCTGCAGCCGATGCTGGCCGATCTGCCGGGACGTGCGCTGTAGCGCTGTCGGCAGCGGGCCGGGTAGCCGACAATGGCGGCCCCCGAAGTCGAGTCACCGCCATGCCGTGGATGGGCATCCAGGACCTGTGGACCTTTGTCATCGCCGTGCTGGTGTTCCTGGCGCTGCCCGGGCCGGGCACCTTCACCCTGCTCACCGCCACCGGGCGCGGTGGCGTGCGCGGCGGCTATACCGCGCTGTTCGGGCTGCTGCTCGGCGACCAGATCCTCATGTGGCTGGCGGTGGCCGGCGTGGCGGCATTGCTCAAGGCCAACCCGCTGGTGTTCCACGCGGTGCAGTACCTCGGTGCGGCCTATCTGGTGTGGGTGGGCATCGGCCTGCTGCGGCCCGCGCCGGCCAGCGGTGACACCGGCGGCATCCGGCTGCAGCCGGGGCACTACTTCCGCCAGGCGGTGCTGATCAGCCTGCTCAACCCCAAGGCGATCATCTTCTACATGGCGTTCCTGCCGCTGTTCATCGACCCGGCGCGGCACCAGGGCGTGGTGACGTTCGCGACCATGGCCACGCTGATCTTCGTGCTCAGCCTGGCGTACTGCTCGGTGCTGATCGGGGTGGGCAACCTGTTGCGCCGTCGGATCATCCAGCACCCGCGTGTGGGGGTAGTACTGAAACGCGTCGCGGGGGTTTTCCTGATCGGGTTTGGCGTGCGCCTGGGGCTGAGTGGCTGAACCCTTGTCGGGGTGGGCGTTTCGCCTGCATTGCCGGCGCGCGGCGATAGGCAACGTCATCGAAATTGTCCTCGGCGATCGATAGCGCGTAATTCTTCCCAGGCGCCGGCAGGTGTCAAATCGTTGCCATCGCGGGCATCCGACCCGTGGCGAGGCAACCGCGAGATGACCACTCCCATGTACTTCGTGCAGCACCTGGCCGGCCACGACGAGCGCCTGCTGGCATTGAGCACCGACCGGGTCGACCTGGCCCATCCGTCGGTCCAGCGGATCGTGGCGGACCTGCAGCCGCTGGATCGCATCGAGCTCCGGGGCTGCCGCTTCGATTGCGCCGCCAGCCTGTTGCTGGGGCTGCGCCGGCGCATCTGCGAAGCCGAGGCCGACGCGTGCGGCTGGCGGGTATTCGATGAACGGGGGGTTCTGCGCTGCAAGAAGCTTCCCGACGACACCTGCGTGATCTATCCACAGGGCGCCGACGATGTGGCGCGCTGGGGCCCGTTGATCGCGGCCAGCCGTGTCGTGCCAGATTCGTCAAGACGGGCTATTTGAAATGATCGTCAAGGGATTCACGACGTCCGGCAGTAGTAATGCTGCGCCGCGTTCGGTCACACTCGGAAAATTGTCGATACCAGTCACTCTGTGAGGTTCCATGTCATCGCTGCTACGGCGCAAGCCGCTCGATTCCGTCACCGTCCATGAAGCCGGCAGGAGCCTGGTTCGTACCCTCAGCTGGCCGCACCTGATCGCCATGGGCATCGGTGCCATCGTCGGTACCGGCATCTACACGCTGATCGGCGTGGGTGCCAATCTCGCCGGCCCCGCGGTGCTGATCTCCTTCGCCATCGCCGGTGCGGTCTGCGCCTGCGCGGCGCTGTCCTACGCCGAGTTGTCGACCATGATGCCGGCCGCCGGCAGCGCTTACACCTACAGCTACACCGCGCTGGGCGAAGTCTTCGCCTGGGTGGTCGGCTGGAGCCTGATCCTGGAGTACTCACTGGTGGTGAGTACCGTGGCGGTGGGGTGGTCGGGGTATTTCGTCGGCTTCCTGGAATGGATACACGGCAACACCGGCATCGACCTTCGGCTGCCGTTGGCGCTCTCGGCCGGCCCGCACGTGGAAGGCGGCGTGTTCAACCTGCCCGCGGTGCTCATCACCTGGGTGGTCGCCGGCGGCCTGATGCTGGGCACCAAGGAAAGCGCCACGCTCAATGCGATCCTGGTGGTGCTGAAGATCATCGCGCTGGGCGTGTTCGTCGCCGTGGCGCTGCCCGCGTTCGATTCAGCCAACCTGCACCCGTTCATGCCGCACGGCTTTGCCAAGTCGCTGGGCCCGGATGGCGTGGAGCGTGGGGTGATGGCCGCGGCCGCCATCATCTTCTTCGCCTTCTACGGCTTCGATGCCATCTCCACCGCCGCTGAAGAAACCAAGAACCCGGGCCGTGATCTGTCGATCGGCATCATCGGCTCGATGGTCGGCTGCACCATCATCTACATGCTGGTGGCGCTGGCCGCCGTTGGCGCGATGAGCTACGCGGTGTTTGGCAGCAGCGCCGAACCGCTGGCCCTGATCATGCGTGAACTGGGCCAGCCCAAGGCGGCGGCGGTCATCGGTGTGGTGGCCATCGTCGCGCTGCCCACCGTGCTGCTGGCCTTCCTGTTCGGCCAGAGCCGCGTGTTCTTCGTCATGGGCCGCGACGGCCTGCTGCCGCGCGGCCTGTCGGCAGTGAACAAGCGCACCGGTACCCCGGTGGCCACCACGCTGTTCAGCGCTGCCGTGGTCTCGGCCCTGGCCGGCGTGGCGCGGCTGGACGAGATTGCCGCGCTGGCCAACGCCGGCACGCTGGCCGCCTTCACTGCCGTGGGTATCTGCCTGGTAGTGATGCGCAAGCGTGCACCGGGTGCCAAGCGCACCTTCCGCACGCCGATCGCCTGGTTCATCGGCCCGGCCGCCGCGCTGGGCTGCATCTACCTGTTCATCAGCCTGCCGAGCAGCACCCAGCTGTACTTCCTGATCTGGAACGTGATCGGCCTGGCCGTCTATTTCCTCTACAGCCGCCGCAATGCGCTGATCGGCCGTTGAGGCCTTGACGATAAGGGTGCCGGGCGTTGCCCGGCACCCCAACGGTCATTTTTTGTTGGCATGATCCTGCGCCTGCTGCAGCACACGCAGCAGGTTGCCGCCCCAGATCCCCGCGATCTGTTTCTCGGTGTAGCCCTTGCGCAGCAGCCAGGCGGTGATCTTCGGTAGATCGCTCACGTCCTGCAGGTCGGTAAGCCCGCCGCCGCCGTCCCAGTCCAGCCCGATACCCACATGCTCGGGGCCGACCACGCCCAGGATGTGTTCGAAGTGGGCGAAGAAATCGTCCAGGGTTGCCTTCCGCAGGGGCAGGCGCTGGTCGATCTCGGCCAGGCCCTGCTTCAGCTGCACGCCCTGGGCCATGCTCAGGTCGTCGTAATCGGCGCCGATCTGCTTCATCAGGGCGTCTTCGGCCTGCGTTCGCGCCGCGTTCTTGCCGGTGTCGATCAGGTAGCCGCCATAGGCATTCACCTGGATCACCCCGCCGGCCTTGGCCAGCTGCTTCAGGCGCACGTCGTCCAGGTTGCGCGGGTGGTTGTAGATTGCCTTGGCCGAACTGTGCGACAGCACGAACGGCACCGGCATGCGCTGGATCAGGTCATCGAACACCGCATCGGAGGCATGCGACTGGTCGATCACGATGCCGAGCCGTACCGCTTCGTCCACCAATGCCTTGCCGGCCGGGCTCAGGCCCTTCCATTCGGCGCCTTTGGTGTCGGTGGCCGAATCGGCGAACTCGTTGTTGGCGAAGTGCACCGTGCTGAGCAGGCGCAGGCCGGCCTGGTGGTAAAAGCTGAGCAACGTGGGGTCGTCGACCAGCGGACTGGCGTTTTCCATGCTGATGTACACCACGCGCTTGCCGGCCGCCTTGATCCGGGCGGCGTCGGCGGCGGTCAGTGCCAGCGCGAAGGTCTCCGGATGCGCAGCGAGCATCTCGCGGATTTCCATCAACCGCAGCAGGCCCGCATCGCGGTCGTGCTGGTGTGCGGCCGGGCTGCGGTCGCCCTGGTCGGTGTAGATGGCCCAGAACCCGCCATCCAGCGCGCCGTCCACCATACGCGGCAGATCCACCTGCGACAGCGCGTTGTGGTCGTGTCGCTGCTGGATGTCGAAGCCTTCCCGGTGGAAGTTCGCTGGCGTGTCCAGATGGCTGTCGAGGGTAAGCAGTTTCTTCTGCAGGGTGGCAGCGCGCGCAAGCTCCTGCGCGCTGAACTCGATGGCGTGGGCCGACAGCGGCGCACACAGCGCCAGTGACACCAGCAGGAACAGGCTGCGCAACGTCATGACGCCTCTCTTCGGATGGGAATGCGTCAGACCATAGCAAAGCGTACCGACCAACGGTCGGTACCTACCCTGCCATTTCGCGGTGGGTGCCGACCGTTGGTCGGCACGCGAGGGTCAATCCAGCACGCGGCAGAACACGGCCTTGAGGTAACGCGATTCCTGCACGTGGGCCATGAACGGATGATCCGGGCCGGCGCCCGCGACCTTCAGGATCTGGATGGTGCGCCCGGAGTAGAACGCCGCGCGACGCAGCATGTCCAGGAACTGGTCCTCGGCCACCAGGCCGGTGCACGAGAACGTGGCGAACAGGCCACCCGGCTTGACCACGCCCAGCGCCAGCTTGTTCATGTCCAGGTACTTCTTCAGCGCAGTGATCACCTGGTCGCGGTCGCGGGTCATCTTCGCCGGATCCAGGATCACCACGTCGAACTGCTCGCCGCGGTTGGCCGCGTCGCGCAGCCACGGGAAGATGTCGGACTGCACGAAGCGTGGGCGCACGTTGTTCAGGCGCGCATTGCCCTTGGCGATGGCGATCACGTCTTCGTCGATGTCGATGCCCAGCACATCAGAGGCACCGCGCGCGGCCGCGTACACCGCAAAGCCACCGGTGTTGCAGCACAGGTCCAGCACCGACTTGCCTTCCACTTCCTGGCTCAGCCACTGGCGGTTTTCGCGCTGGTCGGCGAAGAAGCCGGTCTTGTGCGCACCGGCCGGGTCGGCGCGGAACTTCACGCCGTACTCGGTGATCACCGCTGCTTCGGTGGTGGTGTTGCCGTGGAAGTCGAAGCTTTCCTGCTTCTGCACGTGTTCGTCGGCGAAGCTGTGGAAGCGGCAGCCTGGGAACTGCTCGCGCAGCGCCTCGTAGACCCATTCGCGGTGGCGGAACATGCCGGCGGCGAAGAACTCCACCACCACCAGGTCGCCGTAGCGGTCCACCACCAGGCCGGACAGGCCGTCGCCCTCGCTGTGCACCACGCGCCAGGCATCGGAAATCGTGTCCAGCTTCAGGACATCACGGCGCAGCGACACCGCCTGGGCGATCTTCCGCGAGAACCAGCCGGCATCGACGGGGACGCGCTGGTCGGTCTCGAGGATACGCACGGCGATGCGCGAATGACCGTTGTAGAAGCCACGCCCGATCCACTCCCCATCCACGCCGACCACGTCGACGATGGCGCCGGGTTTCGGGCGGACGGCGGGCTTTTCGACCAGTTTCTGGAAGATCCACGGGTGGCTGGAGCGCCAGGCGTTTTTAAGGCGGACAACGGGATTGGGGACGGTATTCATCTGCCTATTGTAGACGGGCCCTATGGCCCGGCAGGCCGCCGATTTGACGCCAACCCATTCAGCCCGCAGAATCGGCCCCAGAAGGGGAGTAGCTCCCAGACGTTGTCGCCGTCAATTCGAGCCCGCAGGCTCCGGTGCAACGGCAGTCCCACCCGGTGGGACTGCGAGCGAGACCTTCGCCGTATGGCGAAGCTCTGTCCCCGGATCCCCTCCGATCCTCCGTTGCAGATCCTCGCCGTCCGGCTTGAGGCATTTCATTCATTCAACGGACAAACTCATGCAGACGATCGGTAATTTGTGGTTATGGGGCGGCTTCGGCGCGGTGGTGATCATCGCGCTGCTGGTCGATCTGGTACTGATGCGACACGGCGGCCCGCACAAGGTGACCTTCAAGGAGGCCCTGTGGTGGTCGATCGGCTGGGTGGTGCTGGCCCTGGCCTTCAACGGTGGCCTCTGGTACTACCTGAACGAGACCGCCGGCCAGGTAGTGGCCAACAAGGTCGGCCTGGAGTTCCTGACCGGTTACCTGGTCGAGAAGGCCCTGGCGGTGGACAACATCTTCGTGTTCCTCATGATCATGGGTTACTTCGCGGTACCCGAGGAACAGCGGCAGAAGGTGCTGATCATCGGCATCCTGGGTGCGATCGTGCTGCGTACGATCATGATCTTCGCCGGCAGCGTGCTGCTCACCAAGTTCCATTGGCTGCTCTACGTGTTCGGCGCGTTCCTGCTCTTCACCGGCTGGAAGATGTGGTTCTCGGCCGGGCAGGAGCCTGACCTGGAGACCAACCCAGCCCTGCGCTGGATGCGCAAGCACCTGCGCCTGCTGCCCGATTACGCCGGCAATGCCATGAGCGTCATGCGCGACGGCAAGCGCTGGTACACCCCGCTGTTCGTGGTGCTGATCCTGATTGCCGTCACCGACGTGATCTTCGCGGTGGACAGCATCCCGGCGATCTTCGCCATCACCACCGACCCGTTCATCGTGCTCACCTCCAACGTGTTCGCGGTGCTGGGCCTGCGCGCCATGTTCTTCCTGCTGGCCGGCATGGCCGATCGCTTCCACCTGCTGCCGTACGGCCTGGCCCTGGTGCTGGCCTTCATCGGCGCCAAGATGATGCTGATCGACATCTTCAAGATCCCCACCCCGATCTCGCTGGGCGTGGTTGCGGTGATCATCGCCGCCACCGTGGTGCTGAGCCTGAAGAACCCGCCGAAGACCGGCGACGCGTAACCCCTGATTGCCGCCGGCGGGATTGTCCCGTCGGCGGCACCTCTGTCTCCCGTCGCGTTGCCCTTGTGTTCAGGCTGGCGCGACGCAATCCCTTTGGGTATGAACGCCAACCTGCCCCTGCCTGCCGGCGAGCCGCCGGTCTCTCCCCGCAACGACCGCGGCCGCGTGGTGCGGGCGTTCAACCTGAGCCTGGCCTTCGTGCTGGTGCTGGTGGCGGTGTTCACCGCGCAGGGCCACTTCGATTGGCGCCCCTGGGCCGTGGCCCCGCTGGAAAGCGAAGGCCTGCTGGGCATCCTCGGTGCGCCGCTGCTGCATGGCTCGGTCCAGCACTTGGCCGCCAATAGCTTTGCTCTATTAATTCTTGGCACTTTGGCAGGCAGCGTCTATCCAAAGGCGACCCTGCGGGCCTTCCCGCTGCTGTGGATCGGCTCCGGGCTGGGCGCCTGGCTGCTCGGCGATATCGGCAGCCGCCACCTGGGCGCCAGCGGCATCACCCACGGCCTGATGTTCCTGGTGTTCGTGCTGGGCCTGCTGCGTCGGGACCGCCCCGCCATTGCCGCCGGCCTGATCGCCTTCCTGTTCTACGGCAGCATGCTCATCACCATTCTCCCGCATGAGCCGGGTGTGTCCTGGCAGTCGCACATGGGTGGCGCCTTCGCCGGCATCATCAGCGCGCTGCTGTTCCGCCTGTCCGACCCGATGGCCCCGCGCAAGCGCTACAGTTGGGAAGAGGAAGACGAGGACGCGCTGGAGGCACAGCGCGACAGCGACCTCGAGCCGCCCTCCCCGCACCGCGTGCCGGTGCTGTGGCAGCCGCGCGAAGGGCAGGATTTCGTCGTGTTGCCGTTCCGCCCGCGGGATTCGGATTCCTCCCGGTAGGCATCGCAAGGAACGGTAATGCCGTTCCTAACGTCGCTTGCGACGGCCCGAAGGGTGCCCGCCAACGGCGGGCATACCGTTGGTCGATGCGCTGCGTGCCGATCATTCTCCGTACCGACCAACGGTCGGTACCTACCTGCGCGGCGTCGTTTTTACGGGGTGCCATCCACCGCTTTGCGCCCCAATGCCGGATCATCGGTGAAAAACGCATCGATCCCGGTGGCCAGGTAGGCGCGCATCTCCGCCACCGACCCGTCGGGATTGCGCGTGTTTGGCTCACCCTTGCGGAATTCGGCGGCCATGAAGGCATTCTCCGGCCGGAACGTATACGGCACCACCATCAGGCCTACCGCGTGCGCATCACGCACCAGCGTGGTCGGCGTGCCCAGGCGGCCGGCGGCATCCAGCGGAATCACCATGCGCAGGCTGGGTCCAATGCCATCGGCATAGCCGGCGATCTGGTCCAGCCCGGCGGGCGTGATCATGTCGCCATAGCGCTGGCTGCCCTTGGCGGCGAGCACGTCGCCCGGCTGCTGCTTCGGGTCGCCCAGCAACTGCAGCAGGCGGATGTTGCTGTCGCGGCCGAGCTTGGCGCGCAGATAGCGCAGGTTGCCCACCTCGAACGACTGGATCGTCACCGGGGCCACGCGGGTATACGGGTTGGCCTGGAGGGTTTTCACCAGCAGGTCTTCCATCGGCAGGCCGATGCCCTTGAAGTAGGTGCCGTGCTTGATCTCCGGCACCAGCCCGATCCCGCGCCCGGCGCGACCGGCCTGCTGGACCAGGAAGGTGACGATCTCGTCCAGCGTAGCAATGCGGAACTGGCCGTCGAAGGCAGTGCTGCGCAGCTGCGGCAGGCGCTCGCGGGCGTACAGGGTCTTCAGCTCGGCCAGGGTGAAGTCTTCGGTGAACCAGCCTTCGATGCGTTCGCCATCGATGGTCTTGGTCGTTCTGCGGCTGGCGAACTCGGGATGGGTGGCCACATCGGTGGTGCCACTGATCTCGTTCTCGTGCCGCGAGACCAGCACGCCGTCCTTGGTCATCACCAGGTCCGGCTCGATGTAGTCGGCGCCATCGGCAATGGCCTGCGCGTACGCGGCCAGGGTGTGTTCGGGCAGCAGCGCGCTGGCGCCGCGATGGCCGTACACCGCCGCCTTGCGCGGCGCGGGTGGGGAAGATTCAGCGCTCATGGCCACCGATGGTGCCACGGCCAGCGAGAACAGCAACGCACAACCCCACAACGACTTCGACACTGCAAACCCCTGTTGGTACCGCCCCGCCGACGCGGCGGGGCCGGAGACGTGGCGCATTCTGCCAGCGCGGTGTTACAGCCGGAAGAAGAGGTTACTTCCCGATACAGAAGCTCGAGAAAATCCGCCCCAGCAGGTCATCGGCGCTCATCCGTCCGGTGATCTCGCCCAGCGCCTCATGCGCCAGCCGCAGTTCCTCGGCGGCCAGCTCCAGGTGTTCATGCACCAGCTCTGCTTCGGCGCGCTCGGCGTGGCCGATCGCCAGGGTGATCGCTTCCACGTGGCGGGCGCGCGCGGAAAACTCGCCCTCCACGCTGTCGCCGGCGCTGCCGCTGGCCAGCTCGCGCAGGCGTGTGTGCAGGCGGTCGAGGCCCTGGCCGGTGGCGGCCGAGACGTGCACGACGTTGGCATCGATGTCGGCCGGCAGTGCCTCCAGCAGGTCGCTCTTGTTGTGGATCCACAACTGCAGCGGCACCCCGGCGATGGCATCGGCCACGGCGGCATGGCCGGCCTGCGGGTCGCGCGCGTCGAGCACGATGATGGCCAGGTCGGTGCGCTGCATCTCCGCGCGCGCACGCCGCATGCCTTCGCGTTCAATGGCATCGCCGCCGTCGCGCAGGCCGGCGGTGTCGACCAGGGTCAGCTCGAGCCCATCAATGCGGATGGTTTCGCGCAGGGTGTCGCGGGTGGTACCGGCAATGTCGGTGACGATCGCGCGTTCGCTGCCAGCCAGTGCATTGAGCAGCGAGCTCTTGCCTGCGTTGGGCGGGCCGACCAGCACGGCGTGCAGGCCATCGCGCAGGCGGCGGCCGCGTTCGGCGTCGTCGCGCAGCGTCGCCAGCGCCAACTGCACTTCGCCCAGGCCCTGCCGAACCTGATCGCCTCCCAGCGTATCCAGCGGTTCGTCGGCGAAGTCGATCGCGGCTTCCACATGGATGCGCAGGCGCACCAGCTGCTCGCCGGCATCTTCCACGCGGCGCGAAAACACGCCATCCAGCGAGCGCCGCGCTGCGCGCGCGGCACGGGTATCGCTGGCTGCGATCAGGTCGGCGATGGCCTCAGCCTGGGCCAGGTCGAGCTTGCCGTTGAGGAAGGCGCGCTCGCTGAATTCCCCTGGCCGTGCCTGTCGCGCGCCGAGCGCGATGCAGCGGCCGACCAGCTGCTGCAGCACCACCGGGCTGCCGTGGCCCTGCAGCTCCACCACGTCTTCGCCGGTGAAGCTGCGCGGATTCGGGAAGTACAGGGCGATGCCGTCATCCAGCACCTCGCCGGCGGCATCGCGGAAGCGCGCGTAGTGCGCGTGCCGCGGCTGCAGTTGCGGGCAGCCCAGAGCCACGGCGATGCGCAGCGCCTGCGGGCCGGACACGCGCAGCATGCCCACGCCCCCGGCACCGGGCGCGGTGGCGATGGCAACGATGGTGTCGGTGGCGGCGTTCATGGCTCAGAGCTTCTCCAGCTGTGCGCGGGCCTGGGCAGCGCCGCTGCCCTGCGGCTGCAGCGCCAGGTAGGTGGTGTAGGCCTGCCTGGCCTTGGCCTTGTCGCCGCCGTGGAAGTAGGCATCGCCCAGGTTGAGGTGGGCTACCGCGCGTGACGGGTCGATCTTCAGCGTGTTTTCCAGCCAGCGTGCCGCTTCAGCGTAACGCTGCTGGCGGTAGTAGACGAAGCCGAGGTTGTTGGCCGCCTGGGCGAAGTCCGGGCGCAGCTTCAGCGCTTCGGTGAACTGGGCAACGGCCTCGTCATAGCGCTTCTCGCGGTACAGCTGCAGGCCCCGGTCGTTGGCCTGCTGCGCCCGCTGGCGGTCGGAGGTCGGCACGGCGGCCGGCACCACCAGCGTGCTCTTGCCGCCCTGCAGGTCGGCCACGGTCACCGGCGCCTCGCCAGCGGGCTTGGCGTCCTGCGCCGCATCCACCCGGTTGTTGAGCGCGATCGCGTCCGCCGAGAGCTGGCGGGTATCAGCAGTGAGGTATTCCTGGCTGTCGGGCACCTGGAACACGAACTCACCGCCCTGCGAACCGGGCAGACTGCCGAACGCCGGGGTCTGCCGCGACACCGCCGACACCGCCGGCGCCACGTAGGCCGCCAGTTCGGTGCCGGTGATCAGGCCATCGCCATTAAGGTCGCCCTTGCCTGCCAGCGCCTGCAGCAGCACCCAGGTGAACACCGAATGGCCGTTCGGGCCGCTGTCGGCCACCTGCTGGTCGCTGCCACCGGCGGTGAGCATCTGCCGCGCGCTGCGCTTGGCGTTCTCGCGCAGGAAGGCCGACGACGAGGGGCCGCCACGGGTCAGGCCCAGGCCGCTGTAGCAGGCATCCATCACGAACATCACGTGCTTGGCCTGCATGCTTTCGGCGATGTTCTGGATGTCGGTCATCGCGATGGCATCGGTGGCGAACTCGTTGGGGTCCGAATCCACCGGGATGATGTAGCCCAGGTCGCGGCCCGACGCCAACCGCCGCGTGGCGCCATGGCCGGCGAAGAACACGAACACGCGGTCGTTGCGGCCGGTGCGGTCGTCGGCCAGGCGGTCGTGGAAGGCGGCCAGGATATTGTTGCGGGTGGCCTGTTTGTCCTTCAGCACGATCACCTGCGAGGACGGGAACCTGAACTGCCCGGTCAACGTATCGGCGATGGCCTGCGCATCGTGGCTGGCGTATTCCAGCCGCGGCCACTTGGCGTATTCGTCGATGCCGATCACGATCGCCCACGACTTCTCGTAGCCGGTGGTGACGGTGGCTTCGCTGGCAGCCGCGCTGCGCGGGCGGCTGACGGTGAACTCGCGGCCATTCCAGCCGGCGAACTGGTAGCCCTCGGCAATCAGCCGGTCCAGGATCTGCGGCAGTGCCTTCACCGCGCGGTCGTGGATGTCGTGGAACAGGATGATCCCGCGCTGTTCCTTCTGCACCTGGCCCAGCACGCGCTGCACGATCGATTCGGGCACCGGGTCGGCCCAGTCCATCGAATCGATGTTCCACATGATCGACTTCAGGCCGGCCTCGTTGAGCAGCTGCAGGCCTTCGGCATTGCGCGCGCCATAGGGGAAGCGGAACAGCGGCGCGCGGCGCTTGTCCACGCCCTTGAGTAGCGTGTCGGTCACCAGCACCTGCTGGCGCAGCGCCTCGCCGGTGGTGCGTGACAGCTGCGCGTGGGTCAGGCTGTGGTTGCCCACCGCGTAGCCCTGTTCCATCAGGTTGCGGCTGATGCCGGCCATCGGACCCAGCTTCACGCTGCCATCGGCATGCACTTCGCCCAGGTTGCGGCCGACTTCGAAGAACACGCCTGGCACGTCGTAGCGCTTGAGGATGGCCACCACTTCGTCGGTGTAGGCCTTGTGGGGTCCGTCATCGAAGGTGAGCACCACGGTCTTGGGCGGCAGGTCGCGGCCGAAGATCTCGCGGTCGCTGTCCTTCATCGACATCGGATAGGGCTCGATCACGCCGTAATCGCGCAGGATCGCCTCACGGCTGTACTGCTTGTGCAGGTGGGCCAGGTAGTCGTCCCACTTCTCGCGCTTGAGGGTGATCGCGCGCGTGCGGTCGAAGCGGCTGAAGATGTTGGTGATTTCCTGGTTGTAGTTGCGCTCGATCTCATCGAGCGCGTCCAGGTCTTCGCCCACGCGCTGGTGCAGCTTCACCGCCGGCAGCGAGGAATCGGTGCCGATGCGCTCGTGCAGGTCACGCAGCACTTCGCGGAACGCCAGGCGGTCGGCGTCGTACAGCTCCGGCGCCGATTCGACGTAGTCCAGCACCGTGCCCAGGGTGGCAAAGCGCTGTGGGCTGCCGTCGCGCAGCAACGCATCGAACTGGGTCGCAATGGCCTGGCGCTGGTCCAGCCCGTCGTGGAACAACTGCTGGCCGATGCGGCTGGAGGTGTCACGGTCACGCGCGGACTGCTGCGCTTCGTCGGCCAGCAGCACGATGATGCGGCGGTGGCCGTCGAGCTGCTTCTGCAGGGCGGTGAGCAGCGGCGCGGCCGCGGGGTCGGCGGAGGCCGCAGCCTGCGCGCTGGGCTGCGTCGGGGTGGGCGTTGCCGGGGCGGCGGGGTCGTTGTTGCCGCAGCTGGCAACGGCCAGGGTCAGCAGCAGCAGGGACGGCAGGCGGAACAACGACGACGCACGGGGCATGGGGGGCTCGGTGAGGTGCTGCGGGTGGGTGAGTGCAGGCGATTGTATCGCCGGCAAAGAAAAACCCGCCGGAGGGCGGGTTTTTCAGGGGTTTTATTTTTTGGCGGTGGCCGGGACCGGGTCGCCGCCATGGCGCTTGGTCATCCACCACTGCTGCAGCAGGCCCAGGCCGCCGTTGACCACCCAGTACAGGACCAGGCCGGACGGCATGAAGGCCATCATGACGCCGAAGATCAGCGGCATCATCTGCATCATCTTGGCCTGCATCGGGTCCATGCCCGGTGCCGGGGTCAGCTTCTGGGTGGCCCACATCACCGCCACGTTGATCACCGGCAGGATGAAGTACGGGTCGCGTGCGGTCAGGTCCTGGATCCAGCCCAGCCACGGGGCCTGGCGCAGTTCCACCGATTCCACCAGCACCCAGTACAGGGCGAAGAAGATCGGCATCTGGATGAGGATCGGCAGGCAGCCGCCCATCGGATTGATCTTCTCTTTCTTGTACAGCTCCATCATCGCGGTCTGGAACTTCTGGCGGTCATCGCCATAGCGTTCCTTGAGCTGCGCGATGCGCGGCTGGAAGCGACGCATCTTGGCGCCGCTCTTGTACTGCACCGCCGACAGCGGGTACAGCACCAGCTTCAGCAGCACCACCAGGCCCACGATGGCCCAGCCCCAGTTGTTGACGACCTTGTGGACCTGGTTCAACACCCAGAACAGGCCCTGGCCGATCACGGCCATGATCGAGAAGCGGCTGTAATCGACAACGCGATCCAGGCCCGGCACATCTTCCTTGGCGATCTGGTTGACCAGCTTCGGGCCCACCCACAGGCGTGCCTCGCTGCTCACCTGCTGGCCCGGGGCCACGGTGAACGCCGGGCCGGTGGCCTGGATCTGGTCGCGGCCATCATGCTGGGACAGCGAGTAGTTCGCGGCCTGGTCCTTCTGCGGCACCCACGCGGTGAAGAAGTGGTGCTGCAGCATCGCCACCCAGCCACCGGTGACCTGCTGGTTCAGCGGGCCATCGTCCAGGTAATCCTTGAAAGCCCGGCGCTGGTACTTGCCGTCCTTGTCGAACCAGGTGGCGCCGTTGAAGCTGAACGAGTCCGGGTTGGTCATGCTGCGCGACAGGATCGTCGGCGTGCGGTCCAGGGTGCGGTACACGTAGCCGCTCCACGGGGCGGTGCCGGCGTTGATCACTTCGTCCTTGACCTTGACCGCGTATTCATTGCGGTTGACGGTGAAGGTGCGGCGGATGCTCACGCCATTCGGACCATTCCACACGAACGGGATCTGCAGTTCGTTCTGGCCCTTGGCCAGCACGAAGTCCTTGGCATCGCCCACCAGCGTGAAGCCGTTGGCTTCCGGCACCGGCATGCTCTTGTCCTGGCTGGTCCAGCCGGTCACCGCGCGGTACGGGTGAGCCGGGTCTTCGGTCAGCAGGCGCACCGGCGGGCTGCCGTCGTCCTTGGTCTGCGGGAACTGCAGCAGCTCCGCATCCAGCACGGAGCCGCCGTCGAGCACCAGGCGCAGCACGTCGGTGGTCACGGTCACGCGCGGCGCGCCGGCCTGGGCCTGCGCGGTCGGCTGGGTGGCCGGGGCACTGCCCGGGGCCTGCGGCACGTTGGCAGCGGGCACGGCGCCCGTTGCACCCGGCACCGGTGCCTGGGTCTGGGCGGCCACCGGCGCGGTAGGCGCCGGCTGGGCCTTGTCGCTACCCCACTGCATCCACAGCAGGATGGCCACCATCAGCCAGGCAACAATCAGGAAAACGCGGGTCTGGTTCATCAGCGTGCAGGCTCGACGGGGCCGGCAGCAGGTGCCGGCTCGGACTGGGAAAGGGGTGCAACCCCGGGCGGCGGCATTGTGCCGTCCGCGCCCGGCATGGGCAATGCGCCCAGCCGGCGCAGCAGGCGCTCGAAGGCCTGGCGGATCTCGGAATTACTTGCGGTACGGGCGGAACTGCGGGCAACCACGACGTAATCGCCGGACGTCATCCACGGCCGTAGGTGGCGGGTGGCGTCGCGCAGCACTCGCTTGATACGGTTGCGACCCACGGCTCGGGGATCGACTTTGCGCGAAACGGCAAGACCCAGCCTGGCCGGCGTGTCGCTCTTCAGCCAGTGCAGGGTCATCAGCGGTTCGGACACACGGCGGGCGCCGTTGAAGACCGTTGTATATTCGGCACGCGTACGAACCCGCGCAGAGCGAGGAAATCGCTTGCGCGGGTCGGAACTGCTCACAGTCAGGATTGCGTCTGCCGCGGGAAGCGGCATTGCAATCAAGCGCTCAGGACTTTACGGCCCTTGGCGCGGCGACGCGACAGGATCTTGCGGCCGTCAGCGGTCTTCATACGGGCACGGAAGCCATGGTCGCGCTTACGCTTGAGGTTGCTGGGTTGGAAAGTGCGCTTGGTGGCCATGCGGGCCTCTATATGAAGGGGACGGAAAGAACCGGAAATTCTATAGACCTACCCCGGGGCGCGTCAAGCCCATGTCACTACGGGATTTCACCGGCCTGTGCAATAGCTGTGGATCATTTTGTGAATAACTTCGGGACAACCATTCCCGGCACCCCGCGTCGGTGGTAGGCTGCGCCATCCATTCTTTCCCCTTCCGGCCTGCGGCACGGCGGCTTTCTGCGCCCCAACCGCCGGCCCCAGACGATTATTGCCGATGGATGCCTGGTCCCGTTGTCTCGAACGCCTTGAGGCGGAGTTCCCGCCCGAAGATGTTCACACCTGGTTGAAGCCGCTGCAGGCCGATCTGCGCGCGGACAGCCTGGTGCTTTATGCGCCAAACGCCTTCATCGTCGACCAGGTGCGCGAGCTGTACCTGGCGCGGATCAAGGAACTGCTGGCGCACTTCGCCGGTTTTGGCGACGTTTTTCTTGAAATCGGCTCGCGTCCGCGGGCCGTGGAGGCGCAGATCGCGCCGATTCCGGGCCATTCGGCGCCCGCTGCGCCGGTTGAGCCGCTGGTGCCGTTCGCCGGCAACCTGGATTCGCACTACACCTTCACCAACTTCGTGGAAGGCCGCAGCAACCAGCTGGGCCTGGCCGCAGCGTTCCAGGCCGCCCAGAAACCGGGCGATCGGGCGCACAACCCGCTGCTGCTGTACGGCGGCACCGGCCTGGGCAAGACCCACCTGATGTTCGCCGCCGGCAACGCCATGCGCCAGGCCAACCCGGCCGCCAAGGTGCTGTACCTGCGTTCGGAACAGTTCTTCAGCGCCATGATCCGTGCGTTGCAGGAAAAAACCATGGATCAGTTCAAGCGCCAGTTCCAGCAGGTGGACGCGCTGCTGATCGATGACATCCAGTTCTTCGCCGGCAAGGACCGAACCCAGGAAGAGTTCTTCCACACGTTCAACGCCCTGTTCGACGGCAAGCAGCAGATCATCCTCACCTGCGACCGGTACCCGCGCGAAGTCGAAGGCCTGGAAGCGCGCCTGAAGTCGCGGCTTGCCTGGGGCCTGTCGGTGGCCATCGAGCCGCCGGACTTCGAAACGCGCGCCGCGATCGTGCTGGCCAAGGCCCGCGAACGCGGTGCTGAGATTCCCGACGATGTGGCGTTTCTGATTGCCAAGAAGATGCGCTCCAATGTCCGCGACCTCGAAGGTGCGCTCAATACCCTGACCGCCCGTGCCAACTTCACCGGCCGCGCGATCACCACCGACTTCGCCCAGGAAACCCTGCGCGACCTGCTGCGTGCCCAGCAGCAGGCCATCAGCATTCCCAACATCCAGAAAACCGTGGCCGACTACTACGGGCTGCAGATCAAGGATCTGCTGTCCAAGCGCCGGACCCGCTCACTGGCCCGTCCGCGACAGGTCGCCATGGCGCTGACCAAGGAGCTGACCGAGCACAGCCTGCCGGAAATCGGCGATGCCTTTGCCGGTCGTGACCACACCACGGTGCTGCATGCGTGCCGGCAGATCCGGACGTTGATGGAGACCGACGGCAAGTTGCGGGAAGACTGGGACAAGCTGATCCGGAAGTTGAGCGAATGATGCATGTACGCCGCATAGGCGTCATCGCATAAAACGGTGCAAAATCCGGGTGTAAGCGAGGGACAGGCTGTGGATAAAAAACCGGTTTGAGTTGGCGGGATTTTTATCCACAGGCTTCCCCACCCCTTGGGGGGTAGTAGTGCAGAGGGTTTCGAGGCCATAAAAGCCTTTATTTACAAATACTTAGATGTGTTTTCCCGCAATTCTGGCTCTACCATCACCACCAAGCTTTTGATTTATTCCACATCTTTTTAAAGCATAGGGGCACGGAACCACATGCGTTTCACACTGCAGCGCGAAGCCTTTCTCAAGCCGTTGGCACAAGTCGTCAACGTGGTCGAACGCCGCCAGACCTTGCCGGTTCTGGCTAATTTCCTGGTCCAGGTCCAGAACGGGCAGCTGTCGCTGACCGGTACCGACCTGGAAGTGGAGATGGTGTCGCGGATCGCGGTGGATGATGCCCAGGACGGCGAGACCACCATCCCGGCACGCAAACTGTTCGAGATCATCCGCGCCCTGCCCGACGGCAGCCGGATCACCGTCTCGCAGACCGGTGACAAGATCACCGTGCAGGCCGGCCGCAGCCGCTTTACCCTGGCAACGCTGCCGGCCAATGACTTCCCGTCGGTGGACGAAGTGGAAGCCACCGAGCGCGTGGCCATCGGCGAAGCCACCCTGAAGGAGCTGATCGAACGCACCGCGTTCGCGATGGCCCAGCAGGACGTGCGCTACTACCTCAACGGCCTCCTGTTTGACCTGCGCGGCGATGCGCTGCGCACTGTTGCCACCGACGGCCACCGCCTGGCGCTATGCGAAACCGACCTGGAAAAGGCCAGTGGCGCCAAGCGCCAGATCATTGTGCCGCGCAAGGGCGTAACCGAACTGCAGCGCCTGCTGGAAAGCGGGGATCGTGAGATCGAACTGGAAGTCGGCCGCAGCCACGTGCGCGTCAAGCGCGACGATGTGACCTTCACCTCGAAGTTGATCGACGGCCGCTTCCCGGATTACGAGGCCGTGATTCCGATCGGTGCCGACCGTGAAGTGAAGGTGGATCGCGAAGCCCTGCGTGCCTCCTTGCAGCGTGCCGCGATTCTGTCCAACGAGAAGTACCGCGGCATCCGCGTGGAAGTCTCGCCGGGCAACCTGAAGATCAGCGCGCACAACCCGGAGCAGGAAGAAGCCCAGGAAGAGATCGAAGCGGATACCACCGTGAGCGATCTGGCCATTGGCTTCAACGTGAACTATCTGTTGGATGCCCTGTCCGCACTGCGCGATGAGCACGTGGTCATCCAGCTGCGCGACTCCAACTCCTCGGCCCTGGTTCGCGAAGCCAGCAGCGAGAAGTCGCGCCACGTGGTAATGCCGCTGCGTCTCTGACCGGATGCTTGGTTCCACGTGGAACCGCGGTAACCAGGAAGCCCGGCCAAGCGCCGGGTTTCTTTTTGCTCGGACGTTCCACGTGGATCCTCGGACAAGCAGCACGCGTATAGCCAGGCCGTGCGTGACTGCTTGTGATCTTGCTTCTTGCCGCTGCGGTTGGACAACCGAACCTACTCGAGGCGGGGGACGTTCAAATCTCACGACAAGATCAGCCAAGCAGGGCATGGTTCACCAGGTTCGCAGAACGCGTGGGTTTGCCCCCTGATTCCCAGCTCTAAGCTTTTAAAAACTGTATATAAATCTAAAGCTAGGTGGTGGTGGTAGAGGCAGATTTGGTTGAAAAGTACCTTATCTCCCTGAATTTAAAGGGAAATATGGTGCTGAAACCCCCGGTAGAACAGGGTCTGAGCCTGGGGTTCAACCTGTGGATATCTTTCAGCGGTACCCAAGGTGCCTTTTTTATCCACAGATTGTGCAGAGATTGTGCATAAGTCATACAGACCCCCTGTGGATAGCCAGAAATGGAAGACGTCAATCTCGCAAGATCTGAGAACGCCTACCCTGCTCCGCGTTTCAGATTTCAAAGAATCGAGCGGGTAATCCCATTTGCCCGACGTGCACCCCCATCCCGAAGACGCGCGAATTTCTTGAAATCTGCACGGCTTCACCCTTGACGCTCTGTCAGATTTCAAAGGATTCACGGCGTCTCGAACGTGCGGCGAATCCACCCCGATGCAGTAAGCTGATCGATTCCCCCAACCTCTCTGCCGCATCTGCGGCGTTGATCCGACCGCATGCACATCCGTCGTCTGTCCCTGCACCAGGTTCGCCGCTTCGACAGCGTGGAACTGGCGCCGCAACCGGGCATCAACCTGATCACTGGCGACAACGGCGCAGGCAAGACCAGCGTGCTCGAAGCGCTGCACGTAATGGCCTACGGGCGCAGTTTCCGCGGTCGCGTGCGGGATGGGCTGGTGCGCCAGGGCCAGGACGCTTTGGATGTCTTCGTTGAATGGGACGAACAGCGTTCAGGGGCGGAATCGGCCGCGCGCCGCAAAGCCGGGCTGCGCCACAGCGGGCAGGAATGGAAGGGACGGCTGGATGGTGAAGACGTTGCGCAGCTGGGAAACCTTTGCGCGGCCTTGGCTGTTGTCACCTTTGAGCCGGGCAGCCACGCGCTGGTCAGCGGTGGCGGCGAGCCGCGTCGCCGGTTCCTGGATTGGGGTTTGTTCCACGTGGAACCAGACTTCCTCGCCCTCTGGCGGCGGTACTCGCGGGCGCTGAAGCAGCGCAATGCCCTTCTCAAGCAAGGCGGGCACCCGAATGCACTGGATGCATGGGACCGCGAGCTGGCAGAAGCCGGCGAACCGCTCACCACCCGGCGCCAGCACTACCTGGACCGCCTGCAGGACCGAACCATTGGCCTGGCGCAGGATCTGGCCCCGAACCTGGGCATCCAGTCACTGACCCTGAGCCCCGGCTGGCGCAAACACGAGCTTTCCCTGTCCGACGCCCTCCTGTTGGCCCGGGAACGTGACCGGTTGGCGGGCTACACCTCCGTGGGCCCGCACCGGGCCGACTGGAGCGTGGGGTTTGCCAGCATTCCCGGCCGCGACGCGCTCTCGCGCGGGCAGGCCAAACTCACCGCCCTCACCTGCCTGTTGGCCCAGGCAGAGGATTACGCCGAACAGCGCGGCGAATGGCCGGTAATCGCGCTGGATGACCTCGCGTCCGAGCTGGATCGGACCCATCAAGCCCGGGTACTGGATCGTCTGCGCGCAGGCCCGGCGCAGATATTCATCACCGCCACCGAAACGCCCGCCGCGCTGCAGGACCGCACCGATATCACCCGGTTCCACGTGGAACATGGCCACGTCCAGCTTGTGCCATAGTGCCGGCAGGGGCCGAAGCGCCCGGCTGGTATAATTGCTGTTGCAACCCCTTATCCATCGGCGCCCCGCTTCCTGCGGCGGCCCGAACTGCGGAGCCTATGGCAAGCGCAATGACTGAAGAACAGAACACTCCGGCACCTACCGGCAATTACGACGCCAACAGCATTACCGCCCTGGAAGGCCTGGAGGCGGTCCGCAAGCGGCCCGGCATGTACATCGGCGACGTCCATGACGGCACCGGTCTGCACCACATGGTGTTCGAAGTCGTCGACAACTCCATCGACGAAGCGCTGGCAGGCCACGCCGACCACGTTGCGGTGACGATCCACGCCGACGGCTCGGTCTCCGTGTCCGACAACGGCCGTGGCATCCCCACCGGCAAGCACGGACAGATGAGCCAGAAGCTCGGCCGCGACGTGTCCGCTGCCGAAGTGGTCATGACCGTGCTGCACGCGGGCGGCAAGTTCGACGACAACAGTTACAAGGTTTCCGGCGGCCTGCACGGCGTCGGCGTCAGCGTGGTCAACGCACTGTCGCAGAAGCTCACCCTGGACATCTTCCAGAGCGGCTTCCACTTCCACCAGGAATACGCCGATGGCGCGGCCGTAAGCCCGCTGGCCCAGGTCGAAACCAGCACGAAGCGCGGTACCACCCTGCGCTTCTGGCCGTCGGTGGTCGCGTTCCACGACAACGTCGAGTTCCACTACGAGATCCTGGCGCGCCGCCTGCGCGAACTCTCGTTCCTGAACTCCGGGGTCAAGATCGTCCTGGTCGATGAGCGTGGCGATGGCCGCCGTGACGACTTCCACTACGAAGGCGGCATCCGCAGCTTCGTGGAGCATCTGGCGCAGTTGAAGACCCCGCTGCACCCGAACGTGATCTCGGTCACCGGCGAATCCAACGGCATCACCGTCGACGTGGCGCTGCAGTGGACCGATTCCTACCAGGAAACGATGTACTGCTTCACCAACAACATCCCGCAGAAGGACGGCGGTACCCACCTTGCCGGCTTCCGCGGCGCGCTGACCCGTGTGCTCAACAATTACATCGAGCAGAACGGCATCGCCAAGCAGGCCAAGATCAACCTGACCGGCGACGACATGCGCGAAGGCATGATCGCCGTGCTCTCGGTGAAGGTGCCCGACCCCAGCTTCTCCAGCCAGACCAAGGAAAAGCTGGTCAGCTCGGATGTGCGTCCGGCCGTAGAAAGCGCGTTCGGCCAGCGCCTGGAAGAGTTCCTGCAGGAAAACCCGAACGAAGCCAAGGCCATCGCCGGCAAAATCGTCGATGCCGCCCGCGCCCGCGAAGCCGCGCGCAAGGCGCGCGACCTGACCCGCCGCAAGGGCGCGTTGGATATCGCCGGCCTGCCCGGGAAGCTGGCCGACTGCCAGGAGAAGGACCCGGCGCTGTCCGAACTGTTCATCGTCGAGGGTGACTCCGCAGGTGGTTCGGCCAAGCAGGGCCGCAACCGCAAGAACCAGGCCGTGCTGCCGCTGCGCGGCAAGATCCTCAACGTGGAACGTGCCCGCTTCGACCGCATGCTGGCCTCCGACCAGGTCGGTACGCTGATCACCGCGTTGGGCACCGGCATCGGCCGCGACGAGTACAACCCGGACAAGCTGCGCTACCACCGCATCATCATCATGACCGACGCCGACGTCGACGGTGCGCACATCCGCACCCTGCTGCTCACCTTCTTCTACCGGCAGATGCCGGAGCTGATCGAGCGTGGCCACGTCTACATCGGCCTGCCGCCGCTGTACAAGATCAAGCAGGGCAAGCAGGAGCTGTACCTGAAGGACGACCCCGCGCTGGATGCCTACCTGGCCAGCAACGCGGTCGAAAACGCCTCGCTGATTCCGGCCGAGAACGAGCCGGCCATCGAAGGCGTCGCCCTGGAAAAGCTGCTGCTGGCCTACGCCTCGGCGCAGGAAGCGATCGGCCGCAATGCCCATCGCTACGACCGCCAGGTGCTTGAAGCCCTGGTCGATTTCACTCCGATGGACCTGGAGCACCTGCGCAAGGCAGGCGCCGACGAAGGTCTGGCCGCACTGGCCAAGCGCCTCAACCAGGGCAGCCTGGGCTCGCCGCGCTTCAGCCTGGAACTGCAGGAACCCACCGAAGAGCGTCCCGCTGCGCTGCTGGTCACCCGTCGCCACATGGGCGAACAGTTGATCCAGGTGCTGCCGCTGTCGGCCTTCGAAACCGGCGAACTGCGTGCCCTGCACCAGTCCTCGCTGCTGCTTCATGGGCTGGTGCGTGAAGGTGCCAAGATCGTCCGCGGTGCCAAGTCGTCGGAGATCGGTGGTTTCGCCGATGCCCGCAACTGGCTGCTGGACGAAGCCAAGAAGGGTCGCCAGATCCAGCGCTTCAAGGGCTTGGGCGAAATGAATCCCGAACAGCTGTGGGACACCACCGTGAACCCCGATACGCGCCGGCTGCTGCAGGTGCGCATCGAGGACGCCGTGGCGGCCGACCAGATCTTCAGCACCCTGATGGGTGACGTGGTGGAACCGCGCCGCGATTTCATCGAAGACAACGCGCTGCGGGTCGCCAACCTGGATATCTGACACAATCGGCTCAGGGCCGGCCGGTTGCGACCTGCAACCGGCCTGGCCACCGCCTATTGCTGCCAGGAACCCGATGTCCGCTACCGCCCCGGCGTCCACCACGCCTCCGCTGCCGCCCGCCCTGCCCAAGGCGCCCCAACGGAAACCAGGCTCCCCGATCGCGGGATTCCTGATCGATCTCGGTATCGCCACGCTCTCGCTGCTCGCCTTGAGCATGGCCAGCGGCCTGCTATGGGGCCTCTACCGCGCCGTGATCGTGGTTCGCGACACCGGCGCGCAAGCGGCCGATGCGCTGGCCCAGCAGGTGGGCCAGCCTGGCGCGCTCGCGCAGATCCTGATGGCCGTGTTCGCCACCGGCGGCGCTGCGATTTTCCTGTACTTCCTCAGGCGCCGTGCCGACGCCACCGAGCGCCGCGCCTCGTTCGAGGCGGCCCGCCGGCCGTCCACCTGGGGCTGGACCGCGCTGGTTGCGGTGGGCGTGATCATCGGCAGCAACGGCATCGCCTGGCTGGCCCGGCAGGCGGGCATTGAACCGGTACCCACCAACCTGGCCCTGATGGAACAGGCGCTGGCCCGTTTCCCGTGGTTCCTGGCCCTGTTCGCGATCGTGCTCGCCCCGGCCTACGAAGAACTGCTGTTCCGCCGCGTGCTGTTCGGCCGCCTGTGGCAGGCCGGTCGCCCATGGCTGGGCATGCTGCTCAGCAGCCTGGCGTTCGCGCTGGTCCACGAAGTGCCCGGCACCAGTGCCAACGGCCCGTGGGAAATCGCCCAACTGTGGCTGGTGTACGGCGGCATGGGCGCCGCGTTCGCGTGGCTTTACCAGCGTACCGGCACCTTGTGGGCCCCGATCGTGGCGCATGCGTTGAACAACGCCATCGCCCTGGCGGCGCTGGTATTCCTGGGCTTGCACTGACTCGACGGTTTGACAAAACCTTACATTCGGCCCGCCACACTGCAGACATGAACACGGGAGTCCCCGCCTTTGAAACCCTTGCTGCTCGGACTTGTCATCACCTTGGCGCTCAGCGCCTGCGCCACCACCACCTCGCCCACCGGGCGCAAGCAGATGGTGGGCGGTGTATCGCAGGCCGAGCTGGACCAGCTTGGCGCGCAGGCCTTCGCCGAAACCAAACAGAAGCAGAAGATCAGCAGCGACGGCCGCCAGAACGGCTACGTGCAGTGCGTGGTCAATGCGCTGGTCGCGCAGCTGCCGCCTCAGTACCGTGGCGTACGGTGGGAGACCGCGGTATTCGTCGATGCCGAGCCGAACGCCTTCGCCTTGCCCGGCGGCAAGGTCGGCGTGAACACCGGCATCTTCACCGTGGCCAAGAACCAGGACCAGCTCGCCGCCGTGATCGGGCATGAGATCGGCCACGTCATCTCGCGCCACCACGAAGAGCGCCTCACCCGCCAGATGGGCGCGCAGACCGGCCTGGCCGTGCTTGGTGCGCTGGCCGGCGCGGCATACGGCGACGGCGCGGCCAGCACGGTCAACCAGCTCGGCGGTGCCGGCGCACAGGCCGCCTTCCTTCTGCCCGGGTCGCGCACCCAGGAAAGCGAAGCCGACGTGGTCGGCCAGCGGCTGATGGCCGAGGCAGGGTTCGACCCGGCCCAGGCGGTCAACCTGTGGCAGAACATGATGGCCGCCAGCGGCGGGCGTTCCCCGCAATGGCTGTCCACCCACCCGGACCCGGCCAACCGGATCCGGGAGCTGCAACGCGATGCCCCCGCCCTGACCGGCGTTTTCCAGCAGGCCCAGGCCGCTGGACGGCGCCCGAAGTGCGGGTGATTCGACTAAAGGATGCTGTATTGCAGCATCGGAAACGATTTCTCACGCCATCGGTTTCTGATACGTTTGGCGGCTCAGATTTTTCTGACAGTCCGTTTTGATGCCGCCGCGGCGGTTCGATCGAGGTGAAAGATGATTTTCCGCAACCACAAGCAAGCCGTGCTTTCCGTCCTCATCGCGACCGCCATTGGTGGCGTTGTGGTCACTGACGCCGTCGCCCAGACCCGCTCCACCGATCGCAGCGCCGATCGCCGTGGTGGCAAGAAGGACCAGGCCAAGGCTGAAGCGCTGTACCCGCAGGCCACCCGCGCCGAGCCGGACATCAAGGCATCGCCGAAGCTGGGCAAGCAGCTGCAGAAGATGATCGACAGCTACAACGATCAGAAGTTCCCCGAGACGCTGGCTGCGGCCAATGAAATCCTGGGCAACAGCGCCGCCAATGCGTACGACAAGTCGCTGGCCGCGCAGCTCGCCTCGCAGGCCGCCTACAACACCGACGACAACGCCGCTGCCAAGAAGTACCTGCTGCAGGTGCTGGAATTCAATGGCCTGGACAACAACGGCCACTTCCAGTCGATGTTGATGCTGGGCCAGCTGCAGATCCAGGACGACCAGCTTGCCGAAGGCCTGGCCACCCTGGACAAGTACTTCGCTGAAACCAAGTCGACCAAGCCGGAAGAGCTGATCATCAAGGGCCAGGCCCTGTACCAGCTCGAGCGCTACCAGGAAGCGGTGCCGGTGATCCAGCAGGCCATCGCCGGCGCCACCGAGCCGAAGGACAACTGGAACCAGCTGCTGATGGCCGCCCTGTCCGAGTCCGGCCAGACCGGTGAAGCAGTGAAGCAGGCTGAAGCCCTTGCTGCCAAGAACCCGGCCGACAAGAAGGCCCAGATGAACCTGGCCAGCATGTACCTGCAGGCCGACCAGATGGACAAGGCCGGTGCGGTCATGGACAAGCTCTTCAAGGGCGGCCAGCTGACCGAGGAGCGCGAGTACAAGCAGGCGTACTCCATCTACGCCAACTCGGACAAGAAGGAAGCCGAGGTCATCGCGGTGATCAACGATGGCCTGCAGAAGGGCATCCTGAAGCCGGATTACCAGGTGTACCTGGCCCAGGCCCAGGCGTACTACTACTCGGAACCGCCGCAGGTCGAAAAGGCGATCGAAGCGTGGCAGAAGGCCGCCCCGCTTTCCAAGGACGGTGAAACCTACTTGAACCTGGCACGTGTCTTGCATTCGGAAGGTCGCATTCCGGAGGCCAAGACGGCCGCCCAGCAGGCGCTGGCGAAGGGTGTGAAGAACCAGGCGGATGCCAAGAAAATCATCAACCTGAAGTAAGTAGGAATAACGCCTGAACGCCTGCGTGAGTGATGCGCAGGCGCTCAGGATTGGTATAAGCTTGGAGGTTCCTGCGGTGTCATGCACCGCTGATCATGGGCTATCTGTCCCCAGGTACCCGGCCCCACTAATGAGCTCTTGGCGCATGACGGAACAACTAGTCGTTCACAGGTACGAACAACGCGATGACACCGGCCTCAGCTGGCCGCGCATCGTGGGTATCGCCTTTGTAATCGCATTGCATCTCGCCGCCCTGATGCTGCTCCTCATCCCCGCCGTGGCCCCCAAGGCCGTGACGGAGAAGGAACGCAACATCATGGTGACCCTGGTCGACGCTCCGCCGCCGCCCCCACCGCCGCCGCCGCCGCCGCCGCCGACTGAAACGCCGCCGCCGCCGGTCAAGAACCTGTCGCCGCCCAAGCCCTCGCCGGTGCCGCCGCCGCCGCAGGCGCCGGTGATCGACGTGCCGGAACCGCGTCCGAACGACATCGTCACGCCGCCGAGTCCGCCGAGCCCGCCGCAGCCCCCGAGTTCCATCGAGGCCAGCGTCGATATCTCGTCCAAGGCCATGAATCCCCCGCGTTACCCGCCGGCCGCGTTCCGCGCAGGTATCCAGGGTGAAGTGATCCTGATCATTGATGTCGATGCCAACGGCAACGTCACCAATGTGTCGGTCGAAAAGTCCAGCCGTAACCGCGATCTGGACCGTGCAGCGATGGAAGCCGCCCGTAAATGGCGCTTCAACGCAGCCGAATCGGGCGGGAAGAAAGCTGCAGGTCGCGTCCGCGTCCCGGTCAACTTTGCGCTGAATTGATGGGCCGGGTGGCCTGCCGGCCACCCTCCTGTCACTTGAACCTAGCTACAACATTCATCACCACACACAACAAAGGTAAGCGTCATGCTGCAGGAACTCTTCATCGCCGCTGCTGCCGGGGGCAACCCGTCGAATGCCCTCTCGCAGATGGGCTTCGAGCATCTGATCCACGAAATGACCTCCAAGCCGGGCGACTTCGCCGTCTCCTGGGTCGTGCTTCTGACCCTGGTGATCATGTCGGCCATGTCCTGGTACTGGACCGTCATCAACATCTTCCGTGCTACCCGCCTGAAGAGCGCTGCTGACAAGGTCGTGAGCCTGTTCTGGGATACCCCGAACGCACAGGACGCCATCCGCGCCATGGAAGAACAGCCGGCTTCCGAGCCGTTCTCCAAGATCGCCCTGGACGCAGCCCAGGCTGCTGCCCACCACCAGCGTGCCGAAGGTGGCGCCACCGGTGGCCTGGGTGAAAACCTGAGCCGTTCGGAGTTCGTCGACCGCGCCCTGCGTCAGGCCGTGACCCGCGAAAGCAACAACCTGCAGTCGGGCATGACCCTGCTGGCCACCGTCGGTGCAACCGCTCCGTTCGTCGGTCTGCTCGGCACCGTGTGGGGCATCTACGGCGCGCTGATCAAGATCGGTGCAACCGGTTCGGCCTCCATCGACGCCGTTGCCGGCCCGGTGGGTGAAGCCCTGATCATGACCGCCATCGGTCTGTTCGTGGCAATCCCGGCCGTGTTCGCCTTCAACTTCTTCAGCAAGATCAACAGCGCCACGATCAGCAAGTTCGATACGTTCGCTCACGACCTGCACGACTTCTTCGCCACCGGTTCGCGCGTCCGCTAATTGCGACGCGCTGTACCCAGCGAGAACGTAGTCAACACGATCTAGACGGAGCCCGTTATGGCTTTCAGTAGTGGTAACAGCGGCGGCCCCATGGCCGACATCAACGTTACGCCCCTCGTGGACGTGATGCTGGTGCTGCTGATCATCTTCATCATCACGGCGCCCCTGATGTCCCATAAGGTCAAGGTCGACCTGCCTGAGGCCAACCTGGTGCAGAAGCCGGAAGATGCGGCTGATCGCAAGGGCCCCATCACCCTGGCGGTGAAGGAAGACGGCTCGATTTACTGGAACGACGAAGAGATCGACAAGCAGACTCTCGAGTCTCGCCTGGCGACCGCCGCCCAGCAGACCCCCCAGCCCCCGCTCAATCTGCGTGGTGACCGCACCACCAAGATGCGCGTCATCAACGAGATGACGAAGGTCGCGCAGGAGCAGGGCATGCTCGACGTTGGCTTCGTGGCCACCAAAGAGAAGGGGCAGTAAGCCATGGCATTCAGTTCTGGTGGTGGCAAGGGCCCAATGGCCGACATCAACGTTACGCCCCTCGTGGACGTGATGCTGGTGCTGTTGATCATCTTCATCGTTACCGCGCCGATCATGACGTACCCGATCGCCGTGGACCTGCCGCAGCGCGTGCTCAACCCACCGCCGCAGCTGGTCGAACCGCCGCCGCCGATCGAGCTGCGGATCGACGCCAGCAACCAGGTGTTCTGGAACAACAGCCCGGTTGCAACGGCTGAGCTCCAGCAGCGTATGGAACAGGAAGTGCAGCGTGACCCGACCAACCAGCCCGAGCTGCGCATCGACGCCAGCCCGGACTCCGAGTACGACGTGATGGCCAAGGTTCTGGCCGCCGCGAAGAACGCGCAGATGAAGAAGATCGGGTTCCAGCAGCAGCAGTAAGACGCAACACCAAGTCATGACGCGACTGGAAAGCGCCCCTGGAAACAGGGGCGCTTTTTTTGTTGGCGCGTTCGGCCATTGACATCAATCCGGGGCCGTTCCACCATGGTCAGGCGCAAGCAACACATAGCCGAGCCATTGCGCATCCCACCTGGTCACCAGGTCCCGGCCGGCCCGGGTATATTCAAGGGAATCGGACTCACGGAGCCTCGCCCAGCATCGCTGGCCGGGGCTTTCGTTCTTGAGGCGCCTCCAGTACATCCGCGAATCGTCTTGGATCGGGTTCATCGTCCTGCTTTGCGCGTCCCCGCAGGATCTCTCCCAATAAAAGATTGAAGGAATAGCGTCCCTTGCCGGGATGCGGCTTGCGCGGATCAAGCGGATACGCGGATTGCACCAGCAGCAGCACACTGTTCGAGCCGTGCCGCTTCCACCGTTTAAGGTTGAAGAAGACGCCATAGCGTTCGCCGCTGTCCAGCCGCACGGCGACATAGTTGTCCGCTGCGGTGCGCTCGCAGGATTGTCGCCCTTCGATCACGTGGCGGATGATCTCCGGAAGCCGCTTCGACAACGTGTATCGAACACCATCAAATGCGCGGCACTCGCGATTGTCGGAAATCATGTCGTCATCAGCTCCACGACTCTGCACAGAGAAGCAATGAAGCCCAAAGCCGACATACAGCACGACCTCCCGGCTGGGGTGCCCCTTAGCGGCAAGCAGGGCGTAGTTGAGACGAAAGGGATGCAGGTGATTCAATGGGAAGGCCTTGCCCTGCCTGTCCCTGTGGGGCATCCAGCGGATTAGACCGCCTGACCAGTTGACCGCCATCCCTTGCTCCATGACACCCTGTTGTGCGTCAAGAGACTCGGGCTACAGGCGCCCCGACTTCAAGGCCAAAACAGTCACGCATGCGTCGGACGCCTTTGTCCGGCTATGATCCGCGGATGCTTGCCACCTACCCCGCGCTTGCCGACTGGCTCCACTGGCTGGATGCCTTTCCGCACCTGCGCCCGCTGCTCATCGCTGCCTACGTCCTGTACCTGCTGTGGTTGATCGGCTGGATCATGCTGCAGAAGCGCGAGCCGGTGGCCACGCTCAGCTGGATCCTTTCGCTGGCCGCCCTGCCCTATCTGGGCCTGTTCGTGTACTACCTGCTCGGGCCGCAGAAGGTGAAACGGCAGCGCCTGCGCCGTGGCCGCGCGCGGTCCGGCATGGAGCACTACAGCAGCGTGTGCCCGCCTGATGCGGACTGCACCGAACTAGCCAAGATCGCGCAGGCCACCACCGGCCTTTCCCCCAGCTCGGCCACCGAAGTGGAGTGGCTGGTGGATGGCGCGCAGACCTATGCCGCGCTGTTGAAGGCCATCGCGCAGGCGCGCGACCACCTGCACGTGGAGTACTACATCTTCAATCCCGACCACGCCGGCACCGCGCTGCGCGATGCCCTGGTCGAACGCGCCAAGGCCGGCGTGCGCGTGCGCCTGCTGCTGGATGCGGTGGGCTCGTCCGGCATCCGCACGCGGTTCCTCAAGCCGCTGCGTGATGCGGGCGCCGAAGTGGCCTGGTTCCACCCACGCCAGCTGCTCAAACCGTTCAAGCGGCCGTGGATGAACATGCGGACCCACCGCAAGCTGGTGGTGATCGATGGACGCGTCGCCTTCACCGGTGGTATCAACATCACCGACGAAGAAGACGAAAGCCGCCGACCCGATGCCTACCGCGACCTGCACATGCGCCTGACCGGCCACGTGGTGCGCAGCCTGCAGCTGGTGTTCGTCGAAGACTGGATCTACGCCACCGGCGAACCGAAGGAGCGCTTCAACATCGCCCAGCTGTGGCCCACCGACATGCCGGGCCGCCAGGACGGCGCCATCAACGCCCAGGTGCTGGTCTCGGGCCCGGACTCGGGCTGGGAAACCATTCACCGCCTGCAGGTGGCCGCCATCCATGAAGCGCGCGAGCGCGTGTGGCTGGTCACGCCCTACTTCGTGCCGGGTGAAGCCGCGCGCATGGCGCTCACCTCGGCCGCACTGGGCGGGTTGGACGTGCGCCTGCTGGTGCCCAAGATGAGCGACTCCTGGTTCGTCACCCAGGCCGCCCGCTCCTACTTCGACGAGCTGCTGCAGGCCGGGGTCAAGATCTACGAGTACGGCCCGCGCATGCTGCACACCAAGGCGTTCATCGCCGACCACGACGTCTGCATCGCCGGCAGCGCCAATTTCGACCACCGCAGTTTCCGCCTCAACTTCGAACTGTCGATGATGATCAGCAGCGCCCAGTGCGTGGCGGAACTGGAGAAAATCCTCATCGCGGAATTCGCCGCTTCCACGCCCGTGCGCAACGACCGGCAGCGCTCGCTGTGGCTGCACCGGGTGCCCGAGGCGTTCGCCCGCCTGGCCTCCCCGCTGCTGTAGCCGCCACGTGGAACCGTCCCCCACCCCGGCGCTACACTGCGCAGGTCAACGGGGAGAATGACAATGTATTGGCTGTTCCTGCTGCTTTCGCTGGGCTGTTTCACCTTTGCCATCAAGACACCGTCCACCGGCCTGATGATGCTGTGGCTGGCCGGCGCACTGGTGTTCCTGCTGGCCTGGATCCGCGGCCGCTACCTGGCCAGCTTTGGCGGCAGCCAGCGGGATACGGCCGGGCCGCACGACATCTACAACGCGATCGACCCTGCCGAGCTGCGCCGGCTGCGCGAGCAGGCCCAGGCCCGGCGCGAGGCCGACCGCGACCCGAATGACCTTCCCCCGAGCCTATGACCCACCTCAGCGTCAACGTGAACAAGATCGCCGTCCTGCGCAATTCGCGCGGCGGCCAGGACCCTGATGTACTGAAGGCGGCCACCGCCTGCCTGGACGCCGGTGCCCACGGCATCACCGTGCACCCACGCCCGGATCGTCGGCATATCCACGCCGAGGACGTGCTCGCCCTCTCGGCGCTGACCACCGCGCGCGGCGTCGAATTCAACATCGAAGGCAACCCATTCGCACCGCCCCGACCGGGTTACCCGGGCCTGCTGCCGCTGTGCGCGCAGACCCGCCCCGCCCAGGCCACCCTGGTGCCCGACAGCGACGGCCAGCTCACCTCCGACCACGGCTTCGACTTCAGCCGCGACGCCGACCGCCTGCGCCCCTTGATCGCCGAACTCAAAAGTTACGGCTGCCGGGTCAGCCTGTTCGTGGACGCCGGCAACCCGGACCTTGCCCAGGCCGCCGAGATCGGCGCCGACCGCATCGAGCTCTACACCGGCCCCTATGCCGAGGCGCACGCCGCAGGCGACGCCACCGTCATGCTCGCTCTGTTCGCCAACGCCGCCCGCCGCGCCCAGGCCGCCGGCCTCGGGGTCAACGCCGGCCACGATCTCTCCCAGGATAACCTCCGGGATTTCCTGCAAACGGTCCCGAACGTCCTCGAAGTGTCGATCGGCCACGCCCTGATCAGCGAAGCCCTGTACGCCGGGCTGGACGCAACGGTAAAGGGCTACCTCGCCCTCCTTTGATGGATCCCGCGCAAACCGTAGATCCGGGCCCTGCCCGGATGCTCTTGGCCGCAATCCAACCGAGCTGAAGAATCCCCTGTGGATAACCCTGGGGAACAAACCCCAACCATTCAGCCCAAACCCAACAGGGGCGCGGATTGCGCTTCCCATCGACCCTGTGGTTAGTAATACTACTAACCCATACCTACCGCTCCGCCCTCCGCCACGCTCCACCCAAGGTCTCAACCCCTGAGACGTCTCGCCGGTAGCCTCTGAAGATGGGTATCGCAATCAAAGGCCGTGGTTCCACCACGCACCTCGCCGGACGTTTCGAAGTCACGGTCAGCGAAGCCATGGACGACGGCTGGGAACCGGAAACCAGCGAAGAATTCGCCGCCCCGCGCCTGCGCACCGAAGTGCGGGCCGAAACAGCGCGGAGCATCATCAGCCGCAACAAATCCCCCGATGTAGGTTTCAGCCAATCGGTGAATCCCTACCGCGGCTGCGAGCACGGCTGCTCGTACTGCTTCGCGCGCCCCTCGCACGCCTTCCTCAATCTGTCCCCCGGCCTGGACTTCGAAACCAAGCTGTTTGCCAAGACCAACGCGCCGCAGCTGCTGCGCAAGGAACTCTCGCGGCCCGCCTACACCCCGCAGCCGATCGCCCTGGGCATCAACACCGACGCCTACCAGCCGATAGAACGCAAGCTCAAACTCACCCGCCAGCTGATCGAAGTGATGCTGGAAACCCAGCACCCGTTCTCGCTCATCACCAAGAACGCCCTCGTCGAGCGCGACATCGACCTGCTCGCCCCACTGGCGGAAAAGAACCTGGTCAGCGTGCATTTCTCGGTGACCTCGCTGGACCCGCACCTGTCGGCCCGCCTTGAGCCGCGCGCATCGGCCCCGCACGCGCGCCTGCGCGCCATGCGCCGCCTGCACGACGCCGGCATTCCCGTGGGCGTGATGGTGGCCCCGGTGATTCCCTGGATCAACGATTCCGAGCTGGAAGCGGTGCTCGAAGCATCACGCGACGCCGGCGCCAGCACCGCCGGCTATGTGCTGCTGCGTTTGCCTTTGGAAGTGGCACCGCTGTTCCGCGACTGGCTCGATACGCATCACCCGGACCGCGCCGCGCACGTGATGAGCACCATCAACCAGCTGCGCGGTGGCAAGGATTACAACAGCGAGTTCGGCACCCGCATGCGCGGCGAAGGCGTCTACGCCGACCTGCTCTCCAGCCGTTTCAAGCTTGCCCGCAAGCGCCTGGGCTTCGACGCGCAGAACAGCCATTGGCCGAAGCTGGACTGCACGAAGTTTGTTCGGCCGCTGCCGCCGAGGGAAGAGTCGCCGCAGGGGTCGTTGTTCTGAATCCCAAGATCTACGACGAAGCCGCTAAGAGAACGGAAGCGGCCAAGACCAACGCTGGAGGTGAGGGCTGTGGCTGCACAAACTAAACCTGTTCTCTATCTTGCTGCAGTTCTTTTATTGGCAGCTTGCAATAGCACGTCAGTAAATTTGAGAACAGGGGAAATTCCTAATGCGACCAACTGCCGTCCGACCTCTGCAATCGCCGATGAAATAGCTGGATCACAGATGGCATGCCATCAAGGAATTGCGGGAGATGGAGTTCAAGTGCTTATTTCGAACGCAAATAGGCGCGCGTCCGTGCGCAGTGACAAGGCTGAAAGAGAGATGACATCGATCTTTATTCGGCCGGCTAGCGCAATAGGCGAGGCAGGCCCTGTCAGGTTCGATGCGTTCTATTCGCAGGGCTTGTTTGACCTGAGGGGAAAAACTGGCTGCGTAGGCGTGTTGGAAGATGGAACAGCGGAGATCAAGAAGTCGGCAAATACAACTACCCTGCACTACAAACTCCAGTTTCGGCTTGTGAGTCCGCTCGGTTGGCCGGAGGACTGCAAAGAACCCCATCGCATAGCAGGAGCTGTTGAGCTGTAGAACCCGCGGGCAAACACCGGCACCGCTTGGCACCAACGCAGGGCAATTTGATGGCACCTTCCCGGCTCTGGTACAACGGATTCGGGCGCTACGACGCCAGTGTCGGCAGCTACATTCAGAGCGACCCAATTGGGCTGAGTGGAGAAGGATCGAGCTGGTAAGGTTCCAAGCGGACTTTCTTTGAGAAATGTAAATGAAGATGAGTGGTCAGGCCCAAAGATGGACACTTCTTGGAGCGCGCACGATCTCCTTGGTCGCTTTCTTCTATGCGCAGTTCAAGGCGGTCAGCACATACAAGCAACTACGCGAGTGCGTGGAACAAGTAGCGCAGCCGGTGGTAATCGAGCTCTGCCAGAATTATCCGGTTTCGATTGAGGGCTACATCTATCTCATCATTGCATCTGTTCTTGTCCTCTTCATTGCTTCTCACCTTCTTGACAAGCAAATCTGAAGTTCGCCTCCTGACCCCAGGTGAATCGTGTAGCCATCTGGATGGTGAGTCCTCTGCCCTGTAACCTCCACCAAGACAGTGAGCCGGCCCGCTTTCCGGCAGAGGTGTCTGCTCCGTCGCCCGTCGCGGCCGCCGCGTGAGGATTCGCCGCAGGGGCAGTTGTTCTGAAGCGTCACACGCCGATACCATTCCGCAGGAGCTGCTCATGGAAGGCAAGAGGACAATCGCACCACCGCTCTCCCCGAAAGAAAGAACACGCCTCTGGGTCGGTTTCCTCCTCTCATGGATCGCGTTGCCTGGGTGCTGGACACCGGCACCGACCTGGTCACGTTTTCAACGGAGCGCGTGATGGACATTGAGAGCTACCTCGCACTCATGCACTTTCACCCCAAGTGGAAAGAGTACGGGCTGGTACCGGCGGACCAGCTGCAACTGCTGATGGAGAGCTACGAACCTGGTATGGAGGATGCTTCCGAACACGACCGCAATGGCGTCTTCCATTGGTGGCTGAAGCAATCTCCGTCGAAAGACGTTCTGCTGAAGCTGGTCGAGCTTTCCTACCTGGACGCTGACCAGCTGATGGCCGACGACGTCAGAAGACACATCACCAAGAGTGAGCGCTTTGACAGAGAAGTCGCGCAAGCCATCGCCCACGGCGCCATCAGAGAGCGTTGAGCTGGGAGCTGCGCGCCCGGGAAAGCAGGATGTCCGTACGCGCCCGCAGCCGCTCCGGATGTTGGGCATAGAGGCCAGGTGCCCATGTGTAGGCAACCACCATCGCAGCCTCTTCGTCCGACAGCGCATCCAATGGCTTGGTGAACAAGCGCTGCGAAAGGGAGTTCAACCCCTGCCCCTTTCCGTTGTAGGCAAGGCTCGCATAGAGTCCCAACACCTCGTCCTGTGACAGGTGCAGGGAGACAAGCCGCTCCCAAAGGAAGCTTCGCACGTGCCAGTCAAGCATGCCTCTGCGGGGCAGCCAACGGGAGTGCAACTGACGCGCCACCACTGCGGACGGCAACGCGCCATCATGCTGTGCGCGGATGTAGGCGCGAACCTTTGAAGGCGGCGAACGATCCAGCGGATCTGCATTCTCCAGGACGGTTCGCATGTGATCGCGATGCGGCCAGAACACCAATGCGTCATAGATCAGGAATGCCACGGCGGGCGCCAGCATCAAGGTGCACACGATGGCGATCAGTACTTTTGCGCGGCGCTTCATGTGCCCTCCTATCCCTGAATGACAGAACCATGGCCTGGCTGTACAACCTCGCCACCGCGACCGCCAGACAGCATATCGCCCTGGCGCCCGCCCGCGCATGCAGGAAGTGAAGACGCAGGTCTCGCCGATTTCACCTGCCTTCGCGCAGCCTCTGGGTGCCAGCTGCACATGCAGCATCCAGACGGAGCGAAGTACCGATGAACACCCGAGTTGATTACCCTGATCGAGGCGCCCTCGGGCCCGACATCGCCGTTGTGACTGAAACATCCGTCATCGAACCCGCGCCCGAAAGCGCGGTGTCATGGGGCGCGATCCTGGCCGGTGCCGTCGCCGCCGCAGCACTGTCGCTGGTCCTGCTGATCCTCGGCGTCGGGCTGGGCCTGTCCTCGGTATCGCCGTGGGCATTTGATGGCGTCTCGAAGGAAACCTTCGGCTGGGGCAGCATCGTCTGGCTGACCTTTACCGCACTCGCAGCCTCCGGCTTGGGCGGCTATCTGGCCGGCCGTCTGCGCACCAAGTGGACTCGCCTGCACGGCGATGAAACCTACTTCCGCGACACCGCCCACGGCTTCGTCTCCTGGGCCGTCGCCACCCTCCTCACCGCCGGCCTGCTGACCTCGGCCATTGGCGGCGTGCTCGGCACCGGCGTCAAAGCCGTCGGCGCAACTGCAGGTGCTGCAGCATCCACCGCCGGTGTTGCCGCCGCGGGCGCCGGCACCGCCGTCGCGGGCTCAGACCAGGGCGACCTGAACTACTGGGTGGACTCGCTGTTCCGCACTGGCAGCATGCCCGCACCCATGCCCGGCCAAACGCCGGCTGATCCGGCCGCACCGGTCGATCCGTCGGCGATGGTTCCCGCGGTGGGTCCTGCAAACGCTGCACCGCCGCGCCCGCTGCCGCCGCAGGGCCCGCGACCGGGCGGCGACCGCCGTGAAGTACGTGCCGAGGTGAACCGCATCATCGTCACCAGCCTGCAGTCCGAAGGCCTCAACCCGGCAGACAAGCAGTACCTGGCCCAGGTGATTGCCCGCGAGACCGGCATGAGCCAGGCCGAGGCCGAGGCCCGGGTTACCGAAACCCAGACCCGCATGCGTGCTGCACTGGAAGAAGCCAAGAACACCGCCAAGCAGGTGGCCGACGATGCGCGCAAGGCTACCGCCTACGCGGCACTGTGGCTTTTCATCACCCTGTTGATCGGCGCCTTCTTCGCCAGCCTCAGTGCCACCTGGGGCGGCCGTCGCCGCGACCTGTAACTTCCCAATCGAACAAGGAGACTTCCCATGAAGACCCTGCTGCTCTGGGCGCTTGGCGTTCCGATTCCGCTGCTGATCCTCTACGCGATTTTCTTCTAAGCATCGCAACCTTTAGACCATCAGGCCGCCCATGGGGCGGCCTGATGCGTTGCACAGTAAACTTGCCCCGGAAGTAGAACCCTATAGCGCAAATGGAATGCCTCATGACCAATACCCAAGGGAAGCCGCATCAGCGCGGCGCAACCATCAAGATCCTTACTACCCTGCTTGTTGGCGCCTTGTTCGCTCCGGCAGCGCAGGCGTTCGACGCGGCGCAATGGCAGGCCGTAGCACCCGCGATCCAGGCGGCTGTTGAATGCCGCGCAAAGCCCGATACCACCGCTACGGCCTGGAAGGCGCTGCCCCGCGACGAATCCGGTGCCATTGAGGCAATCAAGCCACCCGTGCCATTCACGGTGTTCGGTCTACCGGTGCAGGAAGTAGCCATCTTCATCGACGCGGACGGCGAACTGGGCGAGAGTTACACCGCAACCCTGGGTGCCAACGCAGCGGCGGTGCGCAAAGCTGCAAAACTCAGCACGGCGGGTGGGCGCACGACTACGATGGGGGAACTCATGCTGGGCGAGGGCGTAGCGCCGCAGCTGACCTGCACGGTTGCGGGCACGTACGATGAAAGCGATTATCAGGAAAACTGATCGATTTGCCGGGCTCAACTACTCGCCATCCCGCCCGGCAAGCTTCATGACCCAGCCAGGCACCGTGGGCTCGCCCGCGTAGAAGGACTTCGGCACCTTCTCGGCCATCGCCCAGCGCTGGATCCAGCTCATGCCGCTGCCGCCGTTGTAGCCGTCGGCGTGCTGGTACGCAGGATCCTGCAGCGCGGCTTCGAGCGAAATGAAAAGGTAGCCGCGCCGACGGGTGGCGGCTACCAGCTCGCCTACGGAATCGACATTGAGCGCATTGGCATGCATCAGCCAGACCTGTGCCGGCAGCCGGCCGAGTAGTTCCTGCGAGCGCTGTTCGTAGTAGTCGAGCTTGTTGAGCATGTACGGCACGTAGCCACGGCGCAGCTGCTGCATCAGCGCATCCCGCTTGGCCGGATCGCTTTCGGTGTCGCGCACGTGGTCGTACGCAAAGGCCCAGATCCATTCACTGTTGTCGATCGTGACCGGGGCGATCTTATAGCCGTGCCGCTTCAGGAACGCGCCAAGCTCCGCGCGCACCTCCGGCGATTGCCCGGCATGCAGGTAGGGATGCCGGAACCAGCGCGGCGTCTGCCCGGTTTCGGCCAGCAGCGGGCGCAGGGTGGCTTCACCGCGCAGGATGTCCTGCTCGTAAGCTTCCAGCGGCATCGCATGCAGGTCGACATGCCCGAAGGTGTGGTTGCCCAGCTCGAACCCGGCATCACGCCAGTCGCGCAGCATCTGCACGCGCGTGGGTTGCACCTGGCCGCCGACCTCAAGCTTGGCCTCGTTGACGAAGCCCACCACCGGGACGCTGGCGTGCTTCAGCGCGGCAAGCAACCTGGCGTGTTGGGCGGCGAGCTCCGGCTCGGTACGTTCGCCCAGCCGCTGCCAGGGAAGATCGTCGATGGTCAGCGCGATGCGCCGATCCGGCTCGGCCGCATGGGCCATACCCGAAATGCACGCGAGTGCCAGAACGACACACCAAGCCCATCCACTTCGCACCCGCAGCTCCCTTCTTGATAGCTGGGCCAGCATAGCGCCGTCTCCGGTCACCCTCAAACGCTGGGCCCAGGCATGCCACTATCTGTCGTGCCCTCGCGGCGGGTATGGTTGCGAGAAATTCCGGAGGTACCCATGAAGACTCCCCGCAAACCAGCCTCCCAGACACACCATTTGGAATCGGGAACGCCCTCGGCGTTGTTCGTCGCATTGCGCGATCTGCTGCTGGCCCACAAGGAGGCGCTGGCGGTCGTGCACGATACCGACACCCACTTCTACGCCAACTGCAAAGACGATGACAGCAAGGGCAAGGCGCAGTTCTTCGGGGCGGTGAAAGTCTCTGCCAGAAAGCACGCCTTCCACTTCATGCCGGTCTACGACTTTCCCGAGCTGCTGCAGAGCCTCAGTCCTGGCCTGAAGAAGCGCATGCAGGGGAAATCATGCTTCAACTTCGACGTCATCGATCCCACCCTGCTGCAGGAGCTCCAGCAGCTGATCGAACAGGGCGTCTCCCGTTACAAGGCAGCTGGCAAACTCTGAAGCAACGGTCAGACCAGCAGGACTTCGCAGGCCACCCTCCCCGTCGCAGTTTCTGAGAGCCGGAACGGTAATGCTCTCGCCCATGCTCCCGCCCGACTTCCGATGGATCAAACCCGCCGCCACCGCCTACGACGAAACGGTGATCGCCCATGGCGACACGTGGGTGGTCCACATCTATCAACCCGAGCGAGGTAGGGAATGGGTGGCCATGCTTGATGCGCATCGCGAGCCGGAAGTCCGGCGGCATCGGCGCTGCACCGCCTTTGCCAATGGCAAAACCGGCGCCGAGCTATGGGTGCAGCGGGAGCAGGCGCGGCTTAGGTTGGAGATACAGGATAGGGTGGGAACTCAGAGGTTTCTGATACAACGAACCTGAGGAAGCAGGTAGCCTTCTGCATTCTTGCCCAGGTCGCGACGCGCCGGGTCTTACACGTTGAAGGAACCAACGATGACGAACGAAGAAACTTCCGTTGAGGACTTCAACAGCAAGATCGCCCGCATGCGGAAGGACCTGGCTGCTCGAGGCGGTAGCCTGAGCCTGAGCTTGGCCGCTCCACCGCTTTGGAGAATCGCCTGGCGGTTGGGCTTGAAGTGGACACCGCCGTTGTTCCGGAGCTTCTGGGTCAATGCCCTGGCGTTCGGGAGCGTATGGGCCGTGGTGTGGCTGATCGCCTGGATGTACCTTCCGTTCCTTCCAATGCCCGATGGCGTAGCGGCCGTTGGAGCGGCACTATTCGGCGGATCGACCTTCGCGGTGGTGATGGCCGGCGTCGCGGATGTTCACCGCAAACGACTGCAACTTCCACCCTGGCGCAGATACTGATCCGAAATGGGCTGCACTTGGCGGTGAGTACTTCTGCCGCTCACGCCATCAGCCACACCCGGATCAGCGATACCAGCTTATCCACGTCCAGCGGCTTTGCCACGTAGTCGTTCGCACCGGCCTGGATGCATTGCTGCTGGTCATCGGGCATCGCCTTGGCGGTGAGGGCGATGATCGGCAGCTTGCCGAAGCGCCCGTCCTGGCGGATCTCACGGGTGGCGGTAAGGCCATCCTTGACCGGCATCATGATGTCCATCAGTACCAGTTCGATGGGCGACGCGCCGCCCACGGCCGCCGTCAGCACGTCAATGGCTTCCTGGCCGTTGCGCGCGATGGTGACCTTGCACCCGTGGGGCTCCAGCACGTTCATCAGCGCATAGATGTTGCGCACATCATCCTCGACCACCAGCACGCGGCGGCCTTCCAGCGCGGTGTCGCGGTGCTGCGCAGAACGGATCATGCCCTGCTGTGATTCGGGCAGGTCGCTCACTACCTTGTGCAGGAACAGCGTGACCTCATCGAGCAGGCGTTCGGGTGAGCGCGCGCCCTTGATGATGATCGAACTCGAGTACCGCCCCAGCCGCACTTCTTCGGACGGCGACAGCACCCGGCCGGTGTAGACGATGATCGGCGGCAGCGCATGCGGGCTCTGCTCGCTGAGCAGCTCGAGCAGCTCGAAGCCGGAGGCATCGGGCAGGCTCAGGTCCAGCACCATGCAGTCGAACGTGTGCTGGGCCAGCGCCTGCAGGCACTCCGAGGCCGAGCGCGCGCCGATGGTTTCCACATCGGCCAGCGCCAGCAGCTGGCGCACCGCGTCCAGCTGCACATCGTCATCTTCCACCACCAGCACCAGGCGCGGCCGCTGCGACAGCCTGCGCTCCAGCGAGAGCAGCACGTTGCCCAGCTCCTCGCGGGTGGCCGGCTTGCCGAGATAGCCCACCGCACCCAGCGCCAGCGCCTTGCGCGAATGGTCCGTCGCCGACACCACATGGATGGGAATGTGCCGCGTGCGGATGTCGTGCTTGAGCACGTCCAGCACCGACAGGCCGGATTGGTCGGGCAGGCCGATGTCCAGCACGATGGCGTGCGGAAGCTCCGTGCGCGCTGCGGCCAGGGCCTCTGCCGCCGTCTGCGCCACCTGTGCACGGAAGCCCATCTCCACCGCCAGGTCGCTGACGATCTGGCCGAAGGCCGGGTCATCCTCGATGATCAGGATCAGGCCGCGGCCGTTGCTGCTGGCCTTGCTGCCTGGAGCGGCCAAGGGGCGCGCCTCCAGCGCCATGGCCACACCACCCGCTGCGAACGGCGCGCGTGCAGGCACCGGCGCCGGCAGTGCTTCAGGCGCTGCCGGGCGCTCGGTGGTTGCCAGCCGTGTGGCCACCACCAGCCGGAAGCAGCTGCCCTTGCCGGGCTCGCTGTCCACCGTGATGTCGCCGCCCAGCAGGCGTGCAAGTTCCTGGGAAATGGACAGCCCCAGGCCCGTGCCGCCATAGCGCCGGCTGATCGAACCATCGGCCTGCTGGAAGGCATCGAAAATGCGCGCCTGCTGCTCCGGCGCAATGCCGATGCCGCTGTCGGTCACCGCGAACGCCACCTTGCCGTTCCCGGCCGACGAAACCGACACCGTCACCCCGCCGGTTTCGGTGAACTTCAGTGCGTTCGACAGCAGGTTCTTCAGGATCTGCTCGATGCGCTGGCGATCGGATTCGATCACCACCGGGCAATCGGCCGTCATCGACACGTCCAGCGTCAGGCCCTTCTCGCTGGCCACCGGACCCAGCAGCGCCGAGATGTCGGTCAGCAGCTTTTCCACGCCGAAGCGCTCGGCGTGCACTTCAATGTGCCCGGCCTCGATCTTGGACAGGTCCAGGATCTCGTTGATGAGGTTGAGCAGGTCGGTGCCGGACGAATGGATGGTGCGCGCGAACTTCACCTGCTCCGCGCTCAGGTTGCCGTCGCGGTTGTCGCCCAGCAGCTTGGAAAGAATGAGCGCGGAGTTCAGCGGCGTACGCAGCTCGTGCGACATGTTGGCCAGGAACTCGGACTTGTACTGGCTCGCGCGCTGCACCTTGTCCGCCTCGGCCACGATGGCCGCGTTGGCCCGCGCCAGCTTGTCGCGCTCGTTCTCCAACTGCTGCGACTGGTCGAACAGCTGGTTGTTGGTCTGCTCCAGCTCGGCCTGCTGCTCTTCCAGCTCGTGCTGGGAGCCGCGCAGCGCCCGGCTTTGCTCCTCCAGTTCCTCGTTGGAAACCCGCAGTTCCTCACTCTGCACCTGCAGCGCTTCGGTCTGCCGCTGGGTCTGTGCCAACAGCTCGGAAAGCTTGGCGCGGTACGCCGCTGACCGCAGCGCTACCGCCATGTCGCCGGATGCCAACTGGAGAAGCTCCACCACTTCGCTTGGCACCGCGCTGAAGAAGCCCAGCTCGATCACCCCGCTCACTTCGCCCTCGTGGATGCTGGGGGCGATGACCAGGTGGCGCGGCTGTGCCTGCCCCAACCCGGAGCCGACCGTGAAGTAGCCCTGCGGCACGTCCGACACTACCAGCACGCGCTTCTCGTCCACCGCGCGGCCGAGCAGGCTGCCGCTGTCGCGCAACTGGTCGGTCCCGTCCGGGGCGGACGCGGTGCCCACCGCACCGATCTGCCGGAAGCCGTTGTCCTCCGGCACGAACAACATGCCGGCTTGTGCGCCGGTGAAGCCGGCCAGGAAGCCCAAGCTGGCCCGCGCGAGCGAACCGCTGTCCAGGTCGCCACCGGTGGCGGTGGTGAGCTCCAGCCGACCCCGCTGCAGCCACGCATCGCGCTCGCGGGCGCGGGTATGGCGGCGCAGCAGGATGGCGATGAAGATCGTCAGCACGATGCCCAGCACCGCGCTGGCCGCGCCGGAGCTCAGCGCCGTGTTGTAGGCCGATTCCATCTCTTCAAGACGCTTGGCGCGCTTGTCCAGTTCGATGGCCCCCATTGAGGCCAGGCGCGCACGGATGTCGTCCATGGCTGCCTTGCCGCGGTTGGAACCGACCACCTCCAAGGTGGGCTCCAAGCCTTGGGTGCGCCGCACCTCGATGGTTTCATGCAGTTCGTCCAGCTTGTCCTGGACCCGCCGTGCCAGCAGCTTGAGCCGGTCGACCTGGGCCGGGTCATCGGCCAAGGACTTTTCCACTGTCTCCAGCCGGGTGCTGGCTACCCCCAGGGCGGTGCGATAGGGCTCCAGGTAGCTGTCATCGCCAGTGAGCAGATAGCCGCGCTGGCCGGTCTCGGCGTCCTGCACCGCAGAGAGCACATCGCCCAGCGCGGTCATCGTCTCCTGGGAGCGGATCACCAGCGCGTTGCCCTCGCGGATGGTGTGGATGTTCTTGCCGGCCAGGAACCCACTGCCGAGGAAGAACAGCATGACCGCCAGCAGGGGCCAAAGCGTGCGGAAGCCGGTTCCGGCCTGGGTGGCAACGCGGGGTTTGGGCGTGGTGGGCATGGGTTGGCAGGTGGGTGGGTGCAACCCATCAGATTATCACGCGCGCAGGCTGTGGAACTCTTGCCGGATCGCTTGTCAGCCTGTGCTGTCTGCTGGATGGTGAACTCCATCCTCCACGGGAACGTTGGGTATGGCGAAGGGGTTGATGCCTTCCAGGCACCCGACGTTGAACCCGTACTGATGAGGGTTCGAGCGGCGCTGGTGGTGGGTATAGATCCCGCAGATGCCGCAGAAGTAGTGCTTGGCCGTGTGGGTGTTGAACTCGTAGCGCTTGAGGTGCTCTGCCCCCTTCACGACACGAAGCCCGGAGAGAGGGACCGAAGCCACCACCGCGCCTTTGCGCCGGCAGATCGAGCAGTCACACCGGCGTGGGCTCTCGATACCGTTGGGAAGATCAAGCTCCAGCTCCACGGCGCCGCAGTGGCACGTGGCGCGGTGCTTGGGTTGGATGGGGACGCCGCCAACTTCCTTCAGCATGTTCAGTTCACCTTGGCTCTAACCAAATCCAATCTGGTGCGCGGACCGAATCCACGTCGTATCCACTGGGCCATTGAAGCCCACCACGGCATCCACTCCGCAACGCGGGCAGAGCGCGGTCTGATCCTGATCATCGCCATCGCACCATTCGTCGACGGCGCTGGGCGGAAATTCCGAGAAGCAGTAGTAGCAGGCCGCCACATCGCTTGCGAGCAACTTCTCGCGGTGCAAGGTTGAATCGCAGGTTCTTCCCACTGCCCTACTCCTAAGGTTCAGACCGGATTGCCTACCCGGCGAAGGTTAGCACCGCCAAAGGGCCACGCCATCGGCAGCACCCGATGATCAGACGATGTGGTTTTCAACCGAACCAAGTGCCGCAGCGACTCGGTAAGAGGTCATAGCGTCGGTTGGAGCCTGTACCGGCTCCACGGAAAATCGCGCGCATGCGGGGCGAAGTACCGCGTTGGCAACTGCAGCCCAATGCGCAAGAGCCCATCGCGTAGTGCATCAGGTGCGGCCGGCGAGCTGCTTTCGGAAACATCTGTGCAAAGGACAGACTCCGCAGGCGAGTAAACCAGGGTGCATTCGAACTCCAGCTCTCCGGCCCACATCTCACACCTGTAGTGCAGGATGGGCTGTCCAACCTGCAGCGCCAGATGCGCGGTAGAGAGGCGACGCTGCTCTGGTATCTGTTTGTCGGCAGGCAAGTGCTCTGCCAGCACAGCCGTCGCAGTCACGCTTAGCAGATGCCTGGCCTGTTCTCCCTCCTCTCGCCACTCGCCAGCTCCTGCAGACGCTCCATCAGGCAGGCGAATGGCGAGGAACCCGCCTTCCGGAAGGCCATGGGCTGCCTCCGGGCGATGCCACGGATAGCCGTCGAGGTCAGTGATGTGAAACGCATAGGGCGCAAGACTCGACCTACCGACAATCTCCACTGCACGCCTGCTGCCGGCAAGAAGGATCTCGTCTGCGGACCAGGTCACGCGGTGCACCAATCAATGCAATGAGGCGCCGCAAGCCCGCCTGGTCGCTCACATCGCATACTGCGCCAAGCCATTGCCGAACGACCAGTTCTCGCGCTTCACCTCCACCAGGTTGATGAAGACATCCTCAAGGCGAATGCCCACCGCGTCGTGCAGGCCATGGGCGACGGCGCTGTAAAAGGCTTTCTTCTGCTCCAGCGTGCGGCCCTCGTTCCAGGTGACCTGGATGCAGATGAAGTCATCGGTGCGCGCAATGCCCAGGTAGCCGGGGTCGTAGATGAGTCCATCCGGTTCGTGCTCCTGGATGATCTGGAAGCGGTCATCCTTGGGCACCCCGATGCTGAGCATCGCGTCATAAACCACCTGGCCAATCTGCTGGCGGTAGGCGGCGGGCTTGCCTTTGCGGAGGTCAATGCGGGCCAGGGGCATGGCGGACTCCTCACGGATCTGTGTGCCTGGCAATGGAAGCACATGGGCGGGTGCGGTGCCACTACATGGCGCTGCGTGGGGGCCCGCCCAGCCTCGGTCCTCAGCGGTCCTTTACTTGCGCCCGCCACGTGATGGGCTTGTCTGCCGCAGTGCCCTGGCCTTCGAACTGGCTGTCGTTCCACAGCGGCCTGACGGTGATCTGGCCGTGGACCACTTCAATTCTGATATGGACACCCACTTCAAAGCCGAACCTGCGCAGCCAGGTGCCGCGCAGCATGACAAAAGGGACGGGGCCAACGTGGTCGCGGTCGCGCTCGCAGATCTGCGGAACCGCACGTACGTTGTTGATCTGGCTGTACTGCATCCACCGCTCGCGCGGGACGCGTTGGTCTTCAGTCGGCTGGGCCGGGTCGCTCTTCATGGTTTGCCTCCAAACGGGGAATGGCCCTCGCCGGTGAGGGCGAGGGCGTCGGGAGGTCAAAAACCGTACAAGACAACGGCGGGCGTATTCCCCCATTGAGGGTGTTGTATTAGCCACCCTCCCGACATGGGGCATCCGGATATTGCGTCTTGTGGAGTTTTTGAGCTCCGGCACCCACCTTGCAGACCTCGCCCGCGCAACACAAAACGATTGTTTCTGTTGAATTTTCGATTTCAGTAGGCACAGCCTACTGATTGACGCGTGCAGCCCGTTGCAGCATTCCGATTGGTGTTTCTGTGTGAACCAGCCCACGCATCTCACCCACCCCCGTAAAGCTTCTCCGCGCTCTGGAACAGGATCCAGCTTGTCGCAATGAACTTGTCCCCGCCCTGCGGGCGGTTGCCCCGGTGGGTGTGGGTGAATGCGGTAGGCGCAATCAGCAGGCTGCCGGTGCGCGGGGCGATCTTCCGGTCCTGGAACAGGAACTCGGTTTCGCCGGCGTCGAACTCGTCGTTGAGGTACAGCGTCCACAGCAGGTGCCGGTGCAGGGTCTCCGCACCGGGGTCGCGCGGGTAAAGCTCGCAGTGCCAATAGGGGTAACCGCCCTCGCCCGCCGCGTACCACTGCAGGTTGATGGCGCCCGGGCGCAGGCAGGTACGGGCCAGTTCGGACAGCGCGTTGTCGTCCATGCCGGGGAAATCTTCAGCCTTCAGGCGGCGCGCGGTGCCATCGTTGTCTTGAACCTGCAACATCAGCGGGGAGATCAGCGCCTGTGGATAACGGCGTAGATAAGTCAAAACCCCGCTGAATACTGCTTGTTGCAGCTGGATTTCCGCCTGGCGCCACTCGGGACGCCCACTTATGCGCAGATCCTTGCTGTGCTTGAGTTCCGGGAACACGCCGCTGCCTACTTCGCCGGGCTTCAACTGTGCGCTGGCGCGCATCTGGGCCTGTATGGCGGCGCAGGTCTCAACGGGGATGGCGTTGTGGATTACTTCGATGAAGTCGAGCGGGGTATCGGCCGGCATGGGGTCATCCGTGGGCGTTTCAGCCCGATGGTGACCTGTGTTGGTGCAGGTGTCACCCCGTTGCCATGATTGGGAACGGGGTCACAAAGGGTCGCGCTACGTCAGGCCCGGGCGTCGTGCTCGCGGTGGTAGCGGGTGGCTTCGGCCACTTCGTTGCGTGAGCCGAGGAACACCGGCACGCGCTGGTGCAGGTGGTCGGGCTGGATGTCCAGGATGCGCTCGCGGCCGGTGGTGGCGGCGCCGCCGGCCTGTTCCACCAGCAGGCCCATGGGGTTGGCTTCGTACATCAGGCGCAGCTTGCCGGCCTTGCTGGGGTCCTTCTTGTCCCACGGGTAGATGAAGATGCCGCCGCGGGTAAGGATGCGGTGCACGTCGGCCACCATGCTGGCGATCCAGCGCATGTTGAAGTTCTTGCCGCGCGCGCCTTCCTTGCCGGCCAGCAGGTCCTGCACGTAGCCCTGCATCGGGGCTTCCCAATGGCGCTGGTTGGACATGTTGATGGCGAATTCCTGGGTGTCCTCTGGAATGCGCATGTCACGCTGGGTGAGCACGAATTCGCCGGTTTCACGGTCCAGGGTGAACGAATGGGTGCCGTGGCCGGTGGTGAGCACCATCTGCGTGCTGGGGCCGTAGATGCAGTAGCCCGCCGCGATCTGGGCAGTGCCCGGCTGCAGGAAGCTCTCGTCGGTGGGCTGTTCGGTGCCCGCCGGGCTGCGCAGCACCGAGAAAATGGTACCGACCGAGACGTTCACGTCGATGTTGGAGCTGCCATCGAGGGGATCGAACAGCAGCAGGAAGTCGCCGCGCGGGTAGGTGTCCGGCACGGGCTGGCAGTGGTCCATTTCCTCGGAGGCACAGGCCGCCAGGTGGCCGCCCCAGGCGTTGGCCTCGAGCAGGATCTCGTTGCTGATCACGTCGAGCTTCTTCTGCGCCTCGCCCTGGACGTTGCCGGTACCGGCGTCGCCGAGCACGCCGCCCAGCGCGCCCTTGCTGACCGCGATGGAGATGTTGGTGCAGGCGCGGCCAACCACTGCGATGAGCTGGCGCAGGTCGGCATTGATGCGGCCTGCGTGCTGCTCTTCAATCAGGTACCGGGTAAGCGACGTACGGGACATGGAATGGCTGCCAAAGACATTTCGGGGGCCGTATTGTGGCCCGTTCGGCAGGGCATTACGAGGCAACCGGGACACGTAACCGGTTTCAACCTGCCTGCACGAAAAGAAAAACGGCCGCACGTGGCGGCCGTCCTTCATTTCACCGTTGCAGCAGCTCAGCCCCTGGCGACGGTCGACACGGCCTTGGCCACGTATTCCAGGTTGCCCTGGTTAAGCGCGGCCACGCAGATGCGGCCGGTGCCGACAGCGTAGATGCCGTACTCGTCGCGCAGGCGGTCCACCTGCGCGCGGCTCAGGCCCGAATACGAGAACATGCCGGCTTGGTCGTTGATGAAGGCGAACTCCGGTGCACCGGCAGCCACCAGCTTGTCCACCAGGCCGTGGCGCAGGGCGTGGATGCGCTCGCGCATCTCGGTCAGTTCCTGCTCCCACAGCTGGCGCAGCTCGGGGCTGGTCAGCACGCCGGCCACCAGGGCGGCGCCGTGGGTGGAGGGGCTGGAGTAGATGGTGCGGATGATGCGCTTGACCTGCGACTGCACGGCCTTGGCGGCGTTCGCATCCGGGGCCACCACCGACAGCGCGCCCACGCGCTCGCCATACAGCGAGAACGACTTGGAGTACGAGTTGGCGACCACGAAACTGTCGATGCCGGCCTCGGCGATGATGCGCACGGCGGCGCCGTCTTCGTCGATACCCTTGTCGAAGCCCTGGTAGGCCATGTCGATGAACGGGAACAGCTGGCGTTCCTTCAGCAGCTCGGCCACCTGCTTCCACTGGGCCACGGTGAGGTCGGCGCCGGTGGGGTTGTGGCAGCAGGCGTGCAGCAGCACCACGGTGCCCGGCTGCAGCTTGTTCAGGTCAGCCAGCATGCCGGCGAAATCCACGCCGTGGGTTGCCGGGTCGAAGTAGGCGTACTCGACCACTTCAAAGCCGGCCGCGCCGAACACCGCGCGATGGTTTTCCCAGCTCGGGTTGCTGATGGCGATGGTGGCGTGCGGGAGCAGGCGGTGCAGCAGGTCCGCGCCCACGCGCAGGGCACCGCTGCCACCGATGGTCTGCGAGGTGGCCACGCGGCCGGCGGCCAGCAGCGGCGAATCTTTGCCGAAGACCAGTTCGCGGGTGGCCTGGGTGTAGGCAGGCAGGCCGTCGATCGGCAGGTAGCCGCGCGGTTTGGCTTCGCCAGCCAGCTGCTGCTCGATCTGCTTCACGGCGCGAAGCAGCGGAATGCGGCCGCTTTCGTCGTAATAGATGCCCACGCCCAGGTTGACTTTGGTGGGGCGGCTGTCGGCGTTGTATGCCTCGGTCAGGCCCAGGATCGGGTCGCCCGGGACCAGTTCCACATTTGCAAAGAAGGACACGGCGGTACTCATTCGGATGACGGATGGGGGAGGTTGGCGCGAAACTACCTCATCGTAACAAAGCCTCGGCGTGGGCGCGGCGGCCGCCGTCACGCTTGGGACCGTACCCTGTCGTGCGGTGCTCATTTTTTGGAGATTCCCCTCTGCGTATGTTCCGTCTTACCCCGCTGGCCCGCTGCTGTGCGCTGCTTTCGGCCACCGCCCTGCCGAACCTGGCACAGGCCCAGGCTGCCCCGTCCTCTGCCGCACCCATCGAGCGGCTGCCCACGGTTCAGGTGCAGGCCGCACGGGGCCAGCAGGTGGCCGATGTGGATCTGCCGGCCTCGCTCAGCACGGTGTGGCTGGATGACGATGCCAACGGCACCCTGGCCCAGATCGCTGACGCATTGAGCGGGGTGCCCGGCGTGGTCGCGCGCGACCGCCAGAACCTGGCCCAGGACACCCAGCTTTCCATCCGGGGCTTCGGCGCGCGTTCCACCTTCGGGGTGCGCGGGGTGCGGGTGCTGGTGGACGGGGTGCCGGCCACCATGCCCGATGGGCAGGGTCAGCTCTCGCACGCCAGCATGCTTTCCGCCCAGCGCGTGGAGGTGCTGCGCGGGCCGTTCTCGGCGCTCTACGGCAACTCGTCCGGCGGCGTGGTGCAGGTGTGGAGCGCCGATGGCCAGGCCGGCGATCCGTGGCGGCTGCGGGTGGCTGGCGGCAGCGACGGCACGCTCAGCGCCGGGGCGCAGCTGCGCGGCGAGCAGGGCCCGGTGCGCTACAACGTGGCGGCCAACCACTTCCGCACCGATGGCTGGCGCGAGCACAGCGCAGCGCGCCGCGAATCGGTGAACGCGCGGCTGGGCACCGACGTGGGCGGTGGCCAGCTGGACCTGGTGCTGAACTACTTCGATTCCCCCGACGCGCAGGACCCGCTGGGCCTCACCCGCGAGCAGGTGCGGCAGAACCCGCGCCAGGCCACGGCGGTGGCCATCCAGTACAACACCCGGAAATCGGTGCGCCAGGCGCAGGCTGGGCTGGTGTTCACCCGCATCCAAGGGGCCCAGACCTGGCGCGCGATGGGCTATGCCGGGCAGCGCAGCGTGGAGCAGTTCCTGGCCATTCCGCCGGGGCCACAGGCCAACCCGCTGCATGCCGGCGGGGTGATCGACCTGGACGGCGGCTATGGCGGGCTGGACCTGCGCTGGGCGTGGCAGGGCGACTGGGCCGGGCGGCCGCTGGAAGTGGTGATCGGCGCCAATGCCGACCAGCAGCAGCAGGATCGACGCGGTTATGAGAATTTCGTCGGCGATGCGCTGGGTGTGCGCGGCGCACTGCGGCGCGACCAGGCCGACCGGGTCCGCAACGTGGACCAGTTCGCGCAGGCGTTCTGGCAGTGGGCGCCGCGCTGGTCGCTGCTGATGGGCGTGCGCCACAGCGAGGTGCGGTTCCGCTCCAACGACCACTACATCACCGCGCGAAACCCGGACGACAGCGGCGTGCGCGACTACTCGGCCACCACGCCGGTGGCCGGGGTGGTGTTTCACGCCAGCGATGCCTGGCGGGTGTATGCCTCGGCCGGACGCGGGTTTGAAACGCCCACCTTCAACGAACTGGGCTACCGGTCAGATGGCGCGGCCGGGTTGGCGCTGAACCTCTCGGCCGCGCGCAGCCGGAACCTGGAGCTGGGCGGAAAGTGGCGCGGTGCCGGTGGCGCGTCCTTCGACGCGGCGGTGTTCCGCGCCGATACCGATGACGAGCTGGCGGTGGCCAGCAACACCAACGGGCGCAGCACCTACCGCAACATCGGCAGGACCCGCCGGCAGGGCGTGGAAGCCAGCCTGCAGCTGCCGATCACCGCGGCGCTGGAGGCCAGCCTGGCCTACACCTACGTGCAGGCCACGGTGCGCGAGCCGTATCTGGTGTGCGCGGGCACCGGCTGCGCCGTCCCCAACACGGTGGTGGCGGCCGGCTCACGCCTGCCCGGCGTGCCGGAGCAGCAGTGGTTCGGGCGGCTGCAGTACCAGCCCGGCGCGTGGCAGTGGGCGGGCGAGGTGGTGGCCTCAAGCGATACGGTGGTGAACGACCTGGCCACCGACCAGGCGCCGGGGTATGCCCTGTTCAATCTGGAAGCGGCCCGCAGGTGGACCACCGCGCAGGGCGCGCTGCGGGTGTTCGCGAGGGTGGACAACGTGCTGGACCAGCGTTACATCGGCTCGGTGATCGTCAACGACGGCAACCAGCGGTTCTTCGAACCGGGGCCGGACCGACGCTACAGCGTGGGCGTGCAGTGGGCGTGGCAATGATCCACGCCCACCCTGCCCCATTCACTTGGGAATCTTGGCCGGCACGAACGGCGACGTAGGGTCGCTGGCGGGGAACGTCTCCTCCAACGCCTCGTCCTGGTTGTCGCTCTCATGCGCCTTGCGCGCGGCGCGGTGATGCTCGTGCTCATCCCCGCCCGGGTGAGGCGCGGCGGCCGGGTCCTTGCGGTCGCGGGAGGGGTGTACCTCACCGGCGTGGACCGGGTCGATGCCGGTGCGCATGTGCTCGGGCGCTTCGGAGGGCGACATGCCGGCGCCGCGGTCTTCTTCGTTCTGCAGGTCGTGCTTGGCGCGCTGTTCGCCCGGTACCGGGGCGGTGGCTTCGCGCAGGGGATCGCGTTGCATGGTGGTGGTCTCCGTGGAGGGTTGGCTGGACTGTACGCACCCCGGAGGGGAGGCCGACGTGAAGCGGAGCGCGCCGATCTCAACGGATCTGTCACGGCTGGATAACGGCGGCGGGGCTATTCCTGCCAACCCCCCACCCCTGCCGGAGACGTGCCATGCCCCGCCTGGATCGCCGTACCGCACCCGCGCTGTTCAACGCCTACCTGCAGCCGGACCGGAACGCGCGCCGCGGCCGTCGTCCGCGCGCCGAAGAGCCGGAGGCCGTGGCGCAGGACTACCTGCAGTACATGCGCAGCGATTACGAACGCCGCCGCAGTCAGGGAAGGCGCAGCTGGAAGGATCTTTACCCGGCGTATGCCTTCGCGCTGACCACCCACTATGCAGACTGGCCGCGTGGCAGCGACGACGACACCGACGGCGAGCTGGCCGAGCACTGGGAACAGATGCGCGGCCAGTCACGGCTGGGCTGGCAGCAGGCGCGCGCGATTGTCGAGGACGCCTGGATGGCGCTGGACCACATGCCCGCCGCCGCAGTGCACGGGCAGCTGCAGTAAGCGGCGCGTGCAGCCGGCCTTTACGGGCCGGACACGGGCGTTTCACGCCCTGCGCGGTACAGCTGGCCTCCCGCCTTGCACTGGAGTGGCGCCGCCATGGCCCGACCGATCTGGACTGGAACCCTGTCATTCGGGCTGCTGAATGTGCCGGTGTCGCTGATGTCGGGCGAGCGCAAGACCGACCTCAGCTTCCGCATGCTCGATTCACGCGACCGCAAGCCGATCCGCTTCGAGCGGGTCAACGCCGATACCGGCGAAGAAGTGCCATGGAAGGACATCGTCAAGGCTTACGAATACGACAAGGGCAGTTATGTCGTGCTGGATGAGGCCGATATCAAATCGGCCGCGCCGGAAAGCCACGAAACCGTGGAAGTGGAAAGCTTCGTCGACGCCAGCCAGATCGACCCGCGCTACTTCGAAAAGCCCTACCTGCTGGTACCGGGCAAAAAGGCCGAGAAGGGCTACGTGCTGCTGCGCGAAACCCTGCGCAGCACCGGCAAGGTGGGCATTGCCCGCGTGGTGGTGCGCACCCGCGAATACCTGTGCGCGGTGATGCCGCACGAGCATGCGCTGGTGCTGCTCATCCTGCGCTACCCGCAGGAGCTGGTGGATCCTGAAGAACACAAGCTGCCTACCGGCTCGCTGGCCGACTACCGGATCAGCAGCAAGGAAACGGCGATGGCCGAGCAGCTGATCGAATCGATGTCCGGTGAATGGAAGCCGGACGACTACCACGACGAATTCCGCGAACGCCTGCAGGCAGTGCTGACCAAGCGCATCAAACAGAAGGGCGGCACCACCACCGTGGAAGACGAGCCGGCCGCGCCGCATGACGCCACCACCAACGTGGTGGACTTCATGTCGCTGCTGCAGAAGAGCCTGGATGCGAAGAAACGGACCCCGGCCAAGAAGACGGCGGTGTCGAAGGTGGTGAAGAAGGCGGCACCTGCTAAGAAGGCAGCCAAGACCACCAAGGCGGCAACCAAGGCAACCAAAGCCACGAAGGCGACGAAGAAGACTGCCAAGAGCGCGCCGACGCGCAAGGCCGGGTAAGCGCCATGTCATTGCAGGAGTACCGGCGCAAGCGCCGCTTCGGTGAAACCCCCGAACCCGACGACGAGCGCCGGGGCGCCGTCGCGCGCCGCCCCATCTTCGTGGTGCAGCTGCATCACGCCAGTGCACGTCACTACGATTTCCGGTTGGAAGCCGATGGCGTGCTGAAGAGCTGGGCGGTGCCGAAGGGACCGTCGCTGCGCGTGGGCGAGAAGCGGCTGGCGGTGGAGGTGGAAGACCACCCGCTGTCCTACGCCACGTTCGAGGGCGATATTCCCGAAGGCCACTACGGCGCCGGGCATGTGGATGTCTACGACCACGGCACGTGGGCCTGTGATGGCGACCCGCTGGAGGCGATCGCCGCCGGCAAAGTCGACTTCGTGCTGCATGGGAGCCGGCTCAAGGGCGGCTGGAAGCTGGTGCGCACCAACATGAAAGGGAAGCAGCACCAGTGGCTGCTGATCAAGCGTGATGACGAAGAGGCGCGCGATACCGACGCGGACGCGCTGCTGGAGGAAGGTGTGACCACAAAGACAAGCTCCAGCCGCTCTTCCAGGACGACAAGGACAATCAAACCGGTTGCACGCCGCAATGCCGACGCGCGCTGGGAAAAACGCGCGCTGTCACTGGAGCATGCACGCGACAAGCCCTATCCCCACGACTTCAAACCCCAGCTCACCGATCACCGCGACACCGCACCCGACGGCGAAACCTGGCTGCACGAGATCAAGTGGGACGGCTACCGCCTGCTGGCCGATGTGCGCGATGGCGTGGTGGCGCTGCGCTCGCGCAACGGCCTGAACTGGACCGAAGACTTCCCGGAAGTGGTGCAGGCCATTCAGGCACTGCCGGTCACCGACCTGCGCCTGGATGGCGAGCTGGTGGTGCTGGATGCGCAGGGCCGCAGCGATTTCACCGGCCTGCAGAAAGTGATTGACGGCACCGCCAGGCAGCCGCTGCGCTACGTGGTGTTCGACATGCCCGGCGTGGCCGGTGTGGATATCAGCCGCGCGCCGCTGCTGGAACGCAAGACACTGCTGAAGGACCTGCTGGGTGACACGCCCGGCACACTGGCATACAGCGACCACGTGCTCGATCACGGCCCGGCGGTTTTCGAGGCAAGCGGCAAGGCCGGTTTCGAGGGCATCATCAGCAAGCGGGTGGATGCGCCGTACGTCAACGCGCGCTCGCCCAGCTGGGTGAAGGTGAAGCACGAGAACACCGATGAGTTCCTGGTGGTGGGATACACCGACCCGAAGGGATCGCGCAGTGGCTTCGGCTCACTGTTGATGGCTGCGCCCGACAAAGGCGGTCTACGTTATGTGGGCCGCGTGGGTACCGGCTTCGATGATGCCAAGCTGGCTGCCATGCACCGCCAGCTGAAGGCATTGGATACCGACAAGGGCGCCGTGGAACTGCCTTCGCACGTGCCGTTCAAGGCGAGCAGCGTGCATTGGGTCAAACCCACGTTGGTGGCCGAAGTCGCCTTCCGTGGCTGGGCCAAGGAAGGGCTGCTGCGGCAGGCCAGCTTCAAGCGCCTGCGCGAAGACAAGACGGCCAAGGAGCTGGGTGCGGCTGCCAGTGCGGTACCTGCCAAGGCCGCGAAGGCGACGAAGGCACCCGCAAAGGCGAAAGCGCCCGATCGCGCCGCCGACGGCGTGAACATCTCGCACCCCGAACGTGTGGTGTTCGCCAAAGCCAGGCTGACCAAGGGCGACGTCGCCGACTATTACCGGCAGATGGCGCGCTGGATCCTGCCCGAGGTCGCCCGCCGCCCGCTGTCACTGCTGCGCTGCCCCGATGGCGTGGACAAGCAGTGTTTCTTCCAGAAGCACCACGGCACCGGCCTGGGCGACGCGGTGGAAGCCATCCCGCTGGAGCAGAAGAGCGGCCGCGAGGACTACCTCTATATCGAAGACACCGAAGGCCTGCTGCAGCTGGTGCAGATGAACACCCTGGAACTGCACCCGTGGGGCGCCAGCGTGGACGACCCCGAGCATCCGGACCGGTTGGTGTTCGACCTGGATCCCGGTGAGGGCGTGACCTGGGCGGCGATCAAGGCCGCAGCACGCGATGTGCGCGACCGCCTGCAGGATATCGGGTTGGAAAGCTTCGTACGCCTGTCCGGCGGCAAGGGCGTGCACGTGGTGGTGCCACTCACGCCCAAGGCGGATTGGGCGCAGGCCAAGGATTTCTGCGAGTCGTTCGCCCAGGCGATGGCCGAGCACGCACCGGATCGCTACGTGGCCACGATGAGCAAGGCCAAGCGCACCGGCGTGATCTTCATTGATTGGCTGCGCAATGCGCGCGGCGCCACAAGCGTGTGTTCGTGGTCGCTGCGTGCCAGGCCATCAGCCGGCGTGGCAGTGCCGCTGCGCTGGGAAGAGCTGGGACGCATCACCGCCGCCGATGCGTTTCCATTGCCCAAGGCGCTGCAGCGTGCGCAGAAGCTGAAGAAAGATCCCTGGGAAGGGATAGATCAGGTCAAGCAGGTGTTGCCTACGCTGTGATCGGGCGCGCGGACTCACCGAGTCCGATACCGCGCCCCCAACCAGATTCCAATCGCCTGTACCGGCAACGACACCAACAACGTCACCACGAACCAGAACGGGTAATCGCTGCCCAGGTCCCACGCGGCAAACACCGACGCGGCGGCAATCAATACCCACACCACGCCGCCATGTGCGTACGGCCACATCGGCGCATAGCGCGCAGCAAATGCCGTAGCGGCAATGCCACCCAGGATCGTCCAGCCCAGGTCCCACGCCAGCCGCACCTCGCCCTCGCCCAACCCCAGCCAGGGCGCGATCCATCCACCGGCACCGCTCACCATGCCCAGCACGAACAGCGCCACCACGACGCAGAGCACCGAGAGCACTACGGTCTTCGCGGTGGACAGTGCGGACATCGAGCTCAGCCCACCAGCGCCGCCGACGCCCGCGCCAGTTCCTCGATCCCCGCCCAATCGCGCGCCTGCAGCAGCGCCCGCGTGGTCAGCCATGAGCCACCGACGCACAGCACATTGGGCAGGTGCAGGAAATCGCGCGCGGTCTGCGCGCTGATTCCGCCGGTCGGGCAGAACCGCACATCGCCGAACGGGCCGTTCCAGGCCGACAGCATTGCCGTGCCACCGGCCTGCACGGCGGGGAAGAACTTGAACGTATCCAGCCCGTGCTCCAGCCCCAGCATCAGCTCGGACGAGGTGGCCACGCCCGGCAGGAACGGCAGGTCGGTATCGCGCGCGGCGGCGTACAGCCGTTCGGTCGCACCGGGCGCCACCGCAAAGCGGCCACCTGCGGCCTTGACCCGCTCCGTCTGGGTGGCGGTCAGCACGGTACCGGCACCGACCACTGCATCGGGCACGGCTTCCACCATCGCCTGGATCGCCTCCATCGCAATGGCGGTACGCAGGGTCACCTCGATCACCGGCAGCCCGCCGTTGAACAGCGCCTGCGCGACATGCACCGCCTCGTCCACGCTTTCAGGGGTGTACACCGGAATCACCGGGGCCAGTTTCAGGACTGCGCGTACGCGCGGATCAGCGCCGGACATCGAATCGCTCCTCGCCCGTCAGGGCCAGTACGTCAGCTTCACTGACGGGGTTGAAATCACCGGGGATGGAATGCTTCAGGCTGGCCGCGGCCAGGCCGAAACGCACGATCATGTCCGGTTCGAACCCTTGCATCATGCCATGCAGGATGCCGGCAGCGAATGCATCGCCGCCGCCAATGCGGTCGACGATACCGATCAATTCGCGCGTGGGTGCCACGGCGCGGGTGCCGTCGCGGCCCAGCAGCATCGCGCCGAGCGTATGGTGATCCACGCTGACCGGGGTGCGCTGCGTGCATGCCATCCACTGCAGGCGCGGGAAGGCGGCGAAGGCCTGTATCGCAGCGGCGTCCACGCGGTCGGCCAGCGCGGCCTGCTCGAATTGCCCGCCCAACACCACGCCGATGTCGCGGTAGTCGGCAAACGCCACCGTGGCGCAGCCGAACAGCTCGCGCAGGATGCGCGGTGCATCGCCTTCCCAGCGCGCCCACAGCGACGGGCGGAAGTTGCCGTCGAAGGAGACCTTGACCCCGCGTTCGCACGCCGCGCGCGCTGCGACCAGGGTCGCCTCGGCCATCGCCGGGTTCAGCGCCGGGCTCACCCCGGACAGGTGCAGCCACTGCGCGCCGCGCAGCAGCGCATCCCAGTCGTAGTCGGCCGCCGTGCCCAGCGAGAATGCAGAGTCCACGCGGTCGTAGACCACTTCGCTGGCGCGTTGCACCGCCCCGGTGGTGAGGAAGTACAGTCCCATGCGGCCGGGACGGGTCTGCACAGTGGAGGTGCCCACGCCATGCTTTCGCAGTTCCCCGGCCACGAACTGGCCCAGCGGGTTGGCCGGGAGCGTGCTGACCATCTGCACGGTGTGCCCGAAGTGGGCCAGCGAAACCCCCACGTTGGCCTCCGCGCCGCCGGCATGCACGGCCAGCTGCGGCGTCTGCAGCAGCAGCTTGCGGCCCGGCGCGCTCATGCGCAGCAACAACTCCCCGAAACAGACAACACGACTCATGGCGATGGATCCCTTCGTGGTGGGCATGACCTGCGGGTCAGGGCCCGGACAGTAATGGCTAGCGGTGTCATTTTAGCGGTGCGGCGGCCTTCGTCTACCCGGCCGGTTTGTCGGAACCTATGTCCCGCAAGCGTCTACGAGACATTGAAAGTCTGTTGCGGTGCAAGATGCCCGATCCCCAACGGACTGTTAACGTCCGCCCTGACCAGCGGTGTCATTGCACTGACATGTCGCCGGATAGCTGTTTCATGTAGCACCTTGGGAGAGGGAAAACATGCAATATCGAAACATCCATAAAAAGACACCGGTTACCTTGCTCGCCCTGTCCATCGGCCTGGCGCTGAGCGGTACCACCCTGGCGCAGGATCCTGCCCCGGCCACAGCCACCGACCTGGATACCGTCACCGTCACCGGCTACCGCGCCAGCGTCGAGAAGGCGCTGGACATCAAGCGCAGCGAATCGGGCGTGGTCGACGCCATCGTTGCCGAGGATATCGGCAAGTTCCCCGATCTGAACCTGGCCGAGTCGCTGCAGCGCGTGCCGGGCGTGGTCATCACCCGTGAAGCCGGTGAAGGCCGCAACATCTCGGTGCGCGGCCTGGGCCCGGATTTCACCCGCGTCCGCATCAACGGCATGGAAGCGCTGACCACGGTAGGGGCGGGCGACCAGAGCGGCGGCACCAACCGCGGCCGTGGCTTCGACTTCAACGTGTTCGCCTCGGACCTGTTCTCGCAGCTGATCGTGCGCAAGACCGCGTCGGCCGACGTGGAAGAAGGCTCGCTGGGCGCCACGGTCGACCTGCGCACCGCGCGCCCGTTCGATTACGACGGCTACACCTTCGCCGCCAGCGGCCAGGCCAGCTACAACGCCATGGCCGAGAAGGCCGACCCGCGCGTCGCCGCGCTGATCTCCAACACCTGGGCCGATGGCACCTTCGGCGGCCTGCTGTCGGTGGCCTATTCCGAGCGCCAGGCGCTGGAAGAAGGTTCCAACACCGGCCGCTGGGCCAACGGCCCGAGCAACGGCAACTTCAGCGCGTCTTCGCCGTTCGCCGCCGCGCGTTCGGCCAACGTCTACCACCCGCGCTTCCCGCGCTACGTGCAGATGGAACACGAGCAGAAGCGCCTGGGCGTGACCGGCACCCTGCAGTGGAAGCCGACCGACGCCACTGAAATCTCGCTGGATGCGCTGTACTCGAAGATCGACGCCGAGCGCGACGAGCACTACATCGAAGCCATTTCCTTCAGCCGCGGCACCAGCAGCACCCCGCGCCTGGTCGGCAAGCCGAACATGATCGTCAAGGATGGCGTGATCGAGAACAACGCGCTGGTCTACGGCGAATTCGACAACGTCGACATCCGCACCGAAAACCGCCACGACGAGTGGAGCACCGAGTTCAAGCAGATCGCATTGAACGGCCAGCACCGCTTCGGCGATGACTTCACCTTGTCCGGCAAGGTCGGCATCTCGCGCTCCAAGCACGAGAACCCGATCCAGACCACCATCATCATGGACAAGTACGATGTGGATGGTTACAGCTACGACTACCGGGGCAACAGCCGGTTCCCGAAGCTGAACTACGGCATCGACCCGACCAACCCGGCGGGCTGGGAACTGGCGGAAATCCGCCTGCGCCCGCAGTACGTGGACAATGACTTCGACACCGGCCAGGTCGATTTCAACTGGAACATCAGCCCCGGCTTCCGCCTGAAGGGCGGCATCCTGGCCAAGAACTACACCTTCAGCACCGTGGAACTGCGCCGCGCCAGCGAACTGGCCGTGCCCAACTTCCCCAACGGCACCAAGATCGTGCCGGTGGACATGACCGAGCAGGCCGGCCTGAAGGGCATCACCGGTACGCCCGACCAGTGGGTCGTGCCGAACCTGGACGCCATTGCCGACCAGTTCGACATCTACAGCAACTCGGGCATCTTCGCCGTCGCGCCGCGCGCCAACAACGTGCGCAGCGTGGATGAGGAAGACCGCGGCGGTTACCTGATGGGCGAATTCTCCACCGACCTGGGCAGCATTCCGTTCTCCGGCAACTTCGGTGTGCGCTACGTCAAGACCAAGCAGAGCTCCACCGGTCTTTCCACGCTGGCCACCGGCACCGTGTCCACCACGGTGGACCGCAGCTACGACGACACCCTGCCTTCGTTCAACGTGGTGGCCGAAGTGGCGCCGGACTTCCTGATCCGCCTGGGTGCGGCCAAGGTGATGAGCCGCCCGGGCCTGGGCAGCCTGACTCCGGGCGCGACGGTGGCCGTGGCCGGCGGTGCGCGCACGATCTCCAGCGGCAACCCGAACCTGGACCCGATCCGGGCCACCAACGTGGACCTGGGCTTCGAGTGGTACTTCAGCGAAGGCGCCATGGCCGGTATCGGCCTGTTCTACAAGGACATCGAAAGCTTCGTGCAGACCACCCGCGAAGTGGCGCCGTACAGCGCCAGCGGCCTTCCGGCCGAGCTGCTGATCGGTACCGGCGCGTCGCCGGCCGATGACTTCACCTACACCAAGCCGGTCAACACCCCCGGTGGCGAGCTGCACGGTGTGGAAGCGAACTACACCCAGCCCTTCACCTTCCTGCCGGGCAACTGGTCCAACCTGGGCATCCAGTTGAACTACACCTGGGTTGAATCGCAGATCCAGTACATCAACTCCAGCGGCCAGCCGGTGATGAAGGCCGACCTGACCGGTCTGTCCAAGTCGAGCTGGAATGCCACGCTGTTCTACGAAGGCAAGGTGTTCTCCGGCCGCGTTTCGGCCACCAACCGCGACGATTACCTGACCCAGGTGCCGGGCACCGAAGCAGGCTTCAACGTGGACGGTACCCACGGCATGACAGGCACCACCTTCATCGACGCCTCGATCCGCTACGCGATCAGCGACAAGCTGGAGCTGAGCCTGGAAGGCATGAACCTGACCAACGAAGCCAGCGACGAGTGGGTGTACTCGCCGGCCACCGGTCGCCTGCCGCTTCAGTACACCGAAACCGGCCGGCAGTTCATGCTGGGCGCGCGCTACAAGTTCTGATCCATCGCAGACCCGGCGGCGGCGTGCACGTGCACGCCGCCGCTGCTGCGACGCAAGATGTTGGGGAACCGCCGCTTTGCTAGCGTGTGCTGCGTGCAGGCGTGCGGCGGGGATGTCCGCGCGCCTGCGCGCAGCGCACGTGCACTGCGTTGTGCCGCTCTCCAACGCCACTGCCGTACTGCTGAGTTGTCGAAAGGAACCTGCCATGCCGCTGCACGTTGTCCGTTCGCCCCGCCGTACCCGCCTTTCCGCCAGCCTGATGTTGCTGCTGCTGGGAGGCAGTGCCGGCGCCTGGGCACAGGGCGCGCCGCAGCTGCTGTTCCATGTGTCGGCCGACAACGGCTTTACCGCCGATACCGCGCAAGGCGACGCGGTTCCGAACTTCCAGGACAAGGTCAAACGCGTGCCCGATGGCGCGCACGGTGCTGCCATCCAGTGGGAAGACGACGGCGTGCTGTCGTGGAACGCGCCGGGCAACATCCAGGCACAACGCGGCACCCTGGGCTTCTTCTGGCGCCCCCGCTACGCGGTGGGTGAAGCGCCGTTCGTGATTTTCCGGGTCGGCTATGCCGACCACAGCAGCTGGGACATGGCCTGGCTGCGCATCGACTGGAACGGCCACGGCTTCGATGCCTTCGTGACCGACGCCAACCTGGCGCGCACCCGCGTGTCGTTCAAACTGGATGCCCTTCCGTCGCCAGAGCAGTGGCAGCACATCGCCTTCGGCTGGGACGAGAACCACGGCGTGCGCCTGTACGTGGACGGCAAAGAGGTCGCCCGTCAGGAAACCACCGCCGATTACGATGCCGCCCTGGACCAGCTCGGGCTGGCCGGCCGGGTGATGGCGCCCTACCAGGTGCAGAGCCGCTACAACTTCCTGCGCGGCAGCGATGTCGACGAGATCCGGGTGTACGACCAGTTGCTGGATCCCGCCGGAATGTCCGCGCTGGCGGCGAACAAGGCACCGAGCACCGCCGTCGCCGATACCGGCGCGACGCGCGCCTGGAACCACCGCTTCGGCTGGGACAGCGCCGCTCCGCCCGCGTTGGCCAGCCCGACCACCACCATCCGCAAGATCGAGTTCGCCGACACCAAAGACCACAAGCAGTGGATGTGGAAGGCCACCGATGGCATCGCCGAGACCACCTGGCCGGGCGTGTACAACCGCTCGCGCCTGCCCGGCCGCAACGACTATTTCCAGCTGCCCGACTGGAACACCTATGTGGAAGGCGGGCAGCAGCTCGACCTGACCCTGCCTGACGGTGAGACCGTCAACCGCATCGAGGTGCGCGGCGCGGCCTTTGGCGCGCTCAGTCACAGCGCGGGCAGCGCGGCGCCTACACCGCTGCTGCAGCGCCCGCAGGGCGTGGTGCGCAGCGTTGACCAGATTCCGGCGCAGACCGGCGGGGTGCTGCACTTCCGCAACAGCGCGCAGGAAACCCCCATCCAGGAAATCTGGGCCTACCAGGTCAGCGACGCGGCCGAGCCGACGGGCACCGTCAAGCAACGGTACCTGATCGACAGCCGGGCGCTGCCCGACTACCTCAACATCACCGCGCTGCGCGACTACATCGACGGCCGCTATCCAGCGGCCGAACGCAGCACCGTGATGGCCCTGCCCAAGGGCGCAGGTTCGCGGCGGCGTGCGGCCGATACGCTGCCGGCCAACCCGCTGCCGATCGTGCACGTGCTGATTCCTTCGGGCGTGGGCGACGCCCCCGCTGCGCAGCCGTTGATCCGCAGCTGGGCGCACAGCTGGGAAAACATGCATGACGGGCTGGACGGCGTGGCCATCGACCTGCCTGCGCTGGACCTGCCGGCGGCGAAGGACGGGCTCATTCCGCTCAACATCCGCATCAAGGACCCGATCTGGCCGGCGCGTGACATGATCGACGTGTCGGTGTCGGTGAAACCGAACGAGAAGCGCACGCTGTGGCTGGACCTGCGCGACCGCATCCTCACCGCCGACAGCCTGTGGATCAGCATCGCTTCCGGTGCGCCCGGGTTCAACGCCGGCTCGCTGGACGGTGCGGAAATCCGCATGGTGTACAAGGATCGCGCCGAAGCGAAAAAGGAACATGTAGCCGACCGCTTCAACCAGGCCCGCGACAACTGGGGCTTCCTGGTCGAAGAGCACACCACCTCCAAGCGCCAGCGCCTGTATGCGCGCGTGTACGCGGACCTGACCGACCTCTTGCGGGTCGACCCGGACCACGAACTGGGGCGGCTGTACTGGAACTACATCAGCTACAACAGCCAGGGCAAACCGCCGTTCACGCAGCCCGATGCGCCCAAGGGCGTGCCGCTGTGGGCGTTCCGCCAGACCGAAGACCTGAAGTACGTGCGCCGCTTCGTGGACTGGTGGATCGACAACCGCCAGATCGCCTACGGCGATTTCGGCGGCGGCATCTCCGACGATACCGACCTGACCCAGCAGTGGCCGGGCCTGGCGCTGATGGGCGTGGAGCCGGACCCGCTCAACCGCTCGCTCACCGCGCTGTCCGATGCGGTGTACCGCAACGGCATGTTCTCCAATGGCCTGAGCACCATCGAAACCGATGAGCTGCACGCCTACGAGGAAGGCATCAACGCCAACAGCGCCATGCTCTACCTCAACTGGGGCGACCCGCTCACGGTGGAGCGCCTGATGGAAACGGTGAAGGCGTTCGACGAGCGCATCATCCTGCCCAACCCGCAGGGTCACCTGCTGTTTTCCAGCAACTGGTTCGGCGGCAACAAGGTCTACCGCGAGCCGAACTGGCAGTGGCAGAAGCCGTACTCGTTCCCGGCGCTGCACCCGGCCTTCCTGATGGGCCAGTACAACGCCGACCCCACCGGCCGCAAGCTGGTCACCGGACTGGCCGACAGCTACCTGGCCCACGCCTACACCGACGACAAGGGCCGCTGGGCGCTGCCCAACGAGATCAACTGGGCCACCGGCAAGGTGCGCGGCGGTGAGCTCAACAACGGTTCCGGCGGCGGCGATGTCATGCACACGTTCTGGGCGGCGTGGCGCTGGACCGGCGACGACAAGTACCTGAAGGCGCTGGACTACCGCGTGCAGCGGGGGGGCCCTGGCGCACTGGCCAACCTGGGCGAAAACTTCGTCGAGGTGCTGGGCAAGGGCGCGGATTGGAGCCCCGGCCTGGTCGCCGATGCCGATGCAGGCAACACCGGGTTCACCAGCCTGATGGCGTGGCAGGCCACTGGCGACAAGAAGTACCTGGAGGCGCTGCACGCCGATGGCATCCAGGCCAAGGCGCAGCGCGAGTACATGAACACCGAAGGCCACTGGTGGTCCGACCGCGTCGAAGCACCGAGCGAGTTCCTGCAGCGCGCCCGCCTGGGCGGTATCGCGCTCAAGCGCAACCAGAGCTGGCCGGGCCACACGGTGAGCTGGCGTTTCGCCCAGCCCGATGCAGCCGAACAGGTGGCGCTGCTGGTGCATGCACCGTCCACCGAGCGCTTCAAGGTGATTGCCTACAACACCGGCAAGCGCGCGGTGGATGCGCAGATGAGCACGTGGAATGTCACCGCCGGGACCTGGCGGATGACCAGCGGGGTGGACCGCGACGGGGATGACCGGATCGACGGCAAGGCCGACGTGCGCGAGGTGACGCTCGAGCGCAGCGCGTCCGTGCCACTGCGGTTCGCGCCGGGGCAGGCGCAGGTGGTGGAGTTCGAGCTGATCCAGGCGGGCATGCCGGTGGAACAGCGGCCCGACCTGGCGGTAGGCCGTGGCGACGTGCGCGTGGATGGCCGCCAGGTGCACGTGACCGTGCACAGCCTGGGGCATGTGGGCACGCCGTTGGGCACGGCGGTGCTGGAAGATGCGGGCGGGCGCGAGCTGGCGCGGATCGAGATTCCAGCGATGGCAGCGCCCACGGATCTGGTGCCGAAGACCACTACGGTGGCATTGCCACTGCCGGCCGGCAACCGCAGCGGCCTGAAGGTGCGGGTGATGTTGGCCGATGGCGGCGCCGAAGTGACCCAGCTCAACAACGTGGTGGCGGTCGAGTGACCGCCTACAACGTCACCGCCCCCTCGATACACGTCACGCAGGCACCCCCGATCCACAGCGCATCCCCCACCCGTTCCACCTGCACGCGGCCGGCGCGACCCATCACCGTGCCCTGGCTGATCACATACCGGTCCGGCGCCGCGCTCTCCCGCAGCAACCACCGCGCGATACCCGCATTGAGGCTGCCGGTCACCGGATCCTCTGGCGCGGCCTCGCCGGCAATGAACGCGCGCGATTCAAACTGTGCATCCACTGCGTCGCCTTCGCCACACGCCGCGAACACGCCCACCATCAGCCCATCCAACGCCGCGTAATCGGGGCGCACCGCCAACACGGCCGCACGGCTGCGCAATCGCAACGCCAACCACGGCGGGCCGTTGTCCACCCATTGCGCATCGACCAGTTCATCCACGGCCACCCCCAATCCCGCCCGCACCCGCTCGCGCAACGACGGGTCCAACGGCCCTTCCCGCCGCAACGGCGGCGCCTCGAACGCCAACCCGGCCGCATCGTGGCGGATCCGCACCAACCCGATCCCGCACTCCTGCACGATTTCCCCGCCATGCGGCACGCCGCCATTGGCCAGCCATGCATGGCAGCTGCCCAGCGTGGGATGCCCGGCGAACGGCAGCTCGCCCAGCGTAGTGAATATCCGCACGCGGTAATCGGCACGCGGGTCGTTGGGCTTCGATACGAACGTGGTCTCGCTCAGGTTGGTCCAGCGCGCAAAGGCGGCCATGCGCGCATCGCTCAACCCATCGGCATCAAGCACCACGGCCAGCGGATTGCCCAGCAGCGGATCGGTGCTGAAGACGTTGACCTGGAGGAAGGGGTGGGACGTCATGGGCAGCGGTTCCTTGGCGGGATGTGGCGACATGCGGGCATCCTGGCGGTGAACCCTGCATCAAATCTAGGATCTTTTTCAACGCACCACCCCAATGGCCGCAGATAGCATCTGGTCGTCATCACCACACCGATGCACAGCGCCACCTCTCTTGGGGAAACACCTATGAACACCAACGTCGCCGACATTGATGAGGCGGTGCCGATCGAGGCATGTCCGCGGCCACAGCCTGACGCTTCCGGCGCAACTCATGATTGGCGGGTGCGGGAGTACCAGGACGGCGGCGTGGACCACGTTGAAGTCCGCGACGGCACGGGCCGGGTGCAACTGGTCATCGCCTACGCCGCGGGCGTGTTCTGGGCACTCCACGTAGGGTTTCCCACAGCGCGGGTGTCGTTGCCGAACTGGCGGTTGAAGTTGCCCGAGGGCGCCAGCGCCACGGAGGTCTACGCCGGAACGCGCTTCTCCCTCACGCGTTTCAGCAGAGGCGAAGAAGCGGTGTGGCGCATCCAACCAGCATGACTGCGGGTGCGGCAACGCCGCGTCACGCGACGTCGGTTTCCATTTCCTTCATGCGGCGCTCGTACCAGCCGTCGTGGTCGGGTTCGAAGATCGCGCTGCGGGTCATTTCGCCCTGGTAGACGTGCACGGAAATGGCCAGCCGCTCGTCGCTGGTGTTGCGGATGGTGTGGTACTCGTGCGGCGGAATCAGGCTGCCGGCGCTGCCGCAGTCGCCGATCACCGACGGCTCGGCCTGGAAGCGGAAGCGTTCGCCCCTGCGTTCGAGCAGCCGGTACTGGGTGACTTCCAGTTGCCCCAGCCACACCCCTTCCACGCACCACAGGCCGCTGTGGTCATGCAGCGGCGTGCCCTGCCCCGGCGCCCAGCTCATCGCCACGATGCTGTAGCCGTGCGCCGGGCTGCGGTACAGCTCGCGGCGTGCGTAGTGGTCGCTGATCGGGCGGTGCACGCAGGCCGGCAGCTGGATGCGGCTGTCGGCAATGGCCTCGCAGAGCGCACCGCGCAAGGTTCTGGCGATCTGCTGGGGATCGTCATGCTGCACGGCGTGATCGATGGCGGCTATCAATCGATCGCGGCCATGGAACGGCGGAAAGGGATCGCAATGGTCCTGCATGCCCCCAGTCTAGGCGATGGAGGTTAAGGACATGTTTGATCTGAATCACGGCTGATCACCGCTTTTTGGCCGAAAATCTATTGGATTTCGTTGTTTGGTTGGCGCTGCCTATCGTTGTTTGGAGCGGGCCGACGGTGGGTGGGACACGCGTGGCGTGTCGCTACATCGTGCCTCGCTGTACAAACGGGGCCTGCTGGTACAGGCGTCGTTCGCCGCCACGCGGGTCGTCAGCGAGCTGCGGCGGGGTGTTGAACAGCATCGTCTGGCGGCGATCAAGCCCGTACTGCTCCCACTGCGGCAGCCCAGGGTGCTGCGGGTTGCCGGTGCGGGCGAAGGCGATCAGGGCATCGCTCATCGCTGCCGCCATGCGCTGCGCGTCGGCCGCTTCACCGGTACGCGAACCCTCTACCCGGGTGTTGTCGAACACCAGCGGGATATCCAGCGTGTGGAAAGCGCCCAGCCTGCCCCCGTCCAGCGGTGAGCCCCAATCGAGCTGGTACGCCCAGGTGGGCGCGCCCTGCCGCGCGCGTGCTTCCAGTTCCTCCACCGCCCCGCGCCAGGAGCGGCCGGCGGTGGTGGCGGCGAAGAACACATCAGAGGGCGTGTAGTGCGGATACAGGCGCCGATACTCGGCGATCACCACAGACGGAAGCAGATCGACGAACTGTTCCTTCTCCAGCCTGGCCGGCAACGTCTCCCAGGTCAGCGCGAAGTTGGCCGGGTCATGGCCCAGGAACGCGCGTGTTTCGTCGTGGGTGTTGCCGATTACCATGGGGATCCCGGCGGACTGCTCGGGCGCCTGCGGCCAGAACGGGTGTGCCGGCAGCGCGCCGCCATCGACCACGGGACCGAAGTACAGGCTGGTGTTCTCCACCCGTGACGGATCGCGCGCGCGGGTGGCCGCCAGCAGCGCCGACACCGGCAGCGCCAGCAAGCCCTCCACATCCTGTGCGCCTACCGCCTGCATGGCGATCTGCGCACGCTGGGTGGCCGCACGCGGGCCGGCCGCGGTGACCTGCTGGCCGCTCATGGTCCACGCGCGCTGGAACAGGCCGCGCGCGGCGGGCATGGCCATCAGCGTGGCGATCTTGGCGCCGCCGCCGGACTGGCCGAACACGGTGATATTGCCGGCATCGCCACCGAACTCGTGCGCATGTTCGCGCACCCACCGCAGGGCCTGGATCAGATCGAGCTGGCCCACGTTGCCCGAATCGGCGAACCGCGCATCGCCCAGCTGTGCCAGGTACAGGTAGCCGAACACATTGAGCCGGTGGTTGACGGTGACCACCACCACATCACCGCGTCGGCACAGCGCACTGCCGTCGTACTGCGGGTCGCTGCCGGAGCCGTTGTTGTAGGCGCCGCCGTGGATGTAGAACAGGATCGGCCGGGGCTTGCCGTCGCGCAGCGCCGGCGTCCACACGTTGAGGTACAGGCAGTCTTCGCTGCCGGGGCCGTCCTCCTTGCTGCCCTGCGGCGCGGCCGGGCCGTAGGCCAGTGCATCGCGCACCCCGCGCCACGGCAGTTCAGGCAGTGCCGGCTGGAAGCGCCGGGTCGCGGTGTCCGCGCCATAGGGCACGCCAAGGAAACGGTGCACGCCCTGGTCATACCGGCCGCGCAGGCGGCCGCCGCGCACCGTCGCCAGTGAAGCGCTCGAGTCGGTGCGGTTGGACGCGCCTGCAAGCGATGAAGCCAACGGCAACGTACCGGCCGCCAGCAGCATTGCGTAGCGCGCACTGTCGCGCAGGAAGCGGCGGCGCTGCAGGTCGGCAGGGGTGAGCGTCATGGCGCCTTCTCCCCGTTCTGCGCCTGCATCCAGCGCAGCGCGAGCGTGGGCCACTGGGTGGCAAGCGCAGCGGGCGGCAGGCGTACGCCGAAGCCGTGACCGCCGTGCGCGAACAGGTGCATTTCACTGGGTACGCCCGCCGCCAGCAGTGCCTGGTAGTACAGCAGGCTGTTGTGCACGGACACCACGTCGTCGTCCTGCGCGTGGACCAGGAAGGTGGGCGGGGTCTGCGCGCTGACCTGCGCCTGCATCGAATACTGCTGCTCCAGCGCGGGCGTGGGGTGTTCGCCCAGCAGCCGGGTGCGCGAGCCGCTGTGCGCGTGCCGGCCCATGTCGATCACCGGGTACAGCAGCAGCGCGAAATCCGGGCGCGCGCTGATCGCATCGATGGCATCGCCGATGCCCGGCAGCGCGGTGGCGTAGCCGTTGCTCAGCCGCGCAGCAACATGGCCGCCGGCGGAAAAACCGATGACGCCGATCCGTTGCGGATCCAGCTGCCACGTCGTTGCGCCGGCGCGGATCACCCGCATCGCGCGCTGTGCATCGGCCAGTGCGGCCTGGCGGTCCCCGCGCCCGGCCGGCAGCCGGTAGCGCAGCACGAACAGGGTTACTCCACCCTGCTCCACGAAGCCCGGCACCAGCGCGGTGCCTTCCTTGTCCAGGACGATGCGCTGGTAGCCGCCACCGGGAATGACCAGGAGGGCGGTGCCGTTGGGTCTGGCCGGGCGGTAGGCGACCAGGTACGGCGCGCTGAGGTTGTCGATGTAGCGGTCCGGCAGCGCGGGGTCGGCGCTGCGCTCGACCACGTTGGGCACTGCGGCGCGCTTGAGCTCACCGGGCACCCTGCCCGCCGGCCAGAGCGCGATGCGGGTGGGCGTGCCGGGGGCGGGCTCGCTCTGCGGCACCGGGCGCTCAACGGCCTGGGCCGGCGGTGGGGCAACGGCGGCCAGCAGGCAGCCGACCAGCAGGGACATCAACACAGCACAACGCATCCGCGGCAGTCCTCTCAGGGGTGGGCAAACGGTAGCGTGCCGGGCTCGTGCAGGTTCTGACGCGGTGCACATTGCCAATGACACCGGTTTACCATATACAGCTCATCCAAGTGCTGTCGATGGGCAGTGCAACAATTCACCGGGAGACCCGCTTGAGCAACGATCAAGGCAAACAGGACCTGCCAGAACAAGGGTTGGGCGACATCGCCCACGCGTTCGTCACGGCCCGCCAGCAGGGCCGTTCACTGCCGGATTTCCCCGGAACCATCCCGGAAGACCTGGTCACCGCCTATCAGGTGCAGGACCAGGCCATCGCGCTCTGGAACGACCAGGTGGTGGGCTGGAAGGTTGGCTACATCGCCGCCGAGCGCCGCGATGGCTCCGGCGACGACCGCCTGCTGGGCCCGATCTTCTCTCAGCGGCTCTGGAATGCTACCGGTGGAACAGTGGACATCCCGGTGTTCGTCGGCGGCTTCGGCGCGGTGGAAGCCGAGTACGTGATCCAGCTGCAGCAGGACGCCCCGGCCGACAAGCTGCACTGGACCGCCGAAGAGGCAGAAGCCCTGCCCGCCAAGTTGTTCATCGGCGTGGAAGTGGCCAGCAGCCCGCTCGCCACGATCAATAAGCTGGGCCCGCGCGTAGTGGTGTCGGACTTCGGAAACAACAACGGCCTGGTGCTGGGCCCGGAGATTGCGGACTGGACCCGGCTGGATGATGCCGACCTGCGCGCCGAAACCCGCATCGAAGGCGAAGTGGTAGGTACCGGTGGCGCCACCCTGCTGCCGGGAGGCCTGCGCACCGCGTATGCCTTCGCGCTGGCCCGTTCGGCCCAGCGTGGGCGCCCGCTGAAGGCCGGCGATCTGATCGCCAGTGGCAATGCCACCGGTATCCATGACATCGCCGTAGGCCAACAGGCACTGATCCGTTTCGCCGGTTACGGCGACATTACCTGCAGGGCCATCGCCGCCGGGTAACCGTGCGGCCATGGCGAGTACGCTTGGGAGGGCGCAGATGATTACTCGCAGAAGTTTCCTTGCCACCAGCGTGGGCGCGCTCAGCGTGCCCCTGTTGTCGGCCGGGTGTTCACGTTCCACCGGTGACGCGCCCGATGGCGCGCGCCTGCTGACCGCAACCGATGTGCATGTGGCCGACTACCCCACCGTGACCGCGGTGAAGTGGATCGGCCAGCAGCTGGAAGCGAAGACCGGCGGCCGCCTGCGGCTGCGCCAGTACCATTCGGGCCAGCTCGGCCGCGAATCGGAAGCGATCGACATGGCCCGCTTCGGGGTCATCGACATCACCCGCGTGTATTCCGGCGCGCTCAACAACGCCTTCCCGCTCACCCAGGCGCTGTGCCTGCCCTACGTGTTCGATTCGGTGGCGCACATGCGCCGCGCGCTCGACGGCGGCGTGGCCGATACCGTGCTGCGCGGCTTTGAAAGCCGCGACCTGGTCGGGCTGGCGATCTACGATTCCGGCGCGCGCTGCTTCTACAACACCAAGCACCCGATCGTGGAACCGAAAGACCTGCACGGCCTGAAGCTGCGCGTGGCGTCCTCGGACATCTTCATCCAGCTGATGCGCCTGCTGGGCGCCAACCCGACCCCGATGTCGCTGGGCGACACCTTCTCGGGCATGGAAACGCACATGATCGACGGTGCGGAAAACAACATGCGCAGCTTCCACTCCAGCCGCCACTTCGAGGCGGCGCGCTACTGGTCGCAGAGCGACCATTCGTATGCGCCGGACGTGCTGCTGATGTCGCGCCGCAGCTTCGAGTCGCTCAGCCCGGAAGACCGCCAGCTGCTGCTGCAGACCGCGCGCGAATCGGTGGGGGTGATGCGCCAGCAGTGGGATGCTTCGGAAAGCACCGCCCGCCAGGCCGTGGCCGACTTCGGCATCCAGTTCAACGAGGTCGACATGCCGGCCTTCCGCAAGGCCGCCGACCCGTTGCTGCAGCAGTACCTGCAGCAGCCGGAGCTGGCCGCCCTCACCCGTCGCATCCGCGACTTCGCCTGAGGCCTGCCGCGATGTCCGACCCGACTTCCGAAACCGCCGTAGACCTGCGCACGCTGCCGCAGCGCACACTCGACCGCATTGCCGACATCACCATCTACATCGCCGTACTTGCCCTGCTCGGGCTGGTGGTGGTGCAGGGCTGGCAGGTGTTCGCCCGCTATGTGATCAACGATTCGCCCAGCTGGACCGAGCCGGTGACCCTGCTGCTGCTGGCCACCGCCATGAGCCTGGGCGCGGCCACCGGTGTGCACACCCGACGCCACTTCGGCTTCTTCCTGCTGGCCGCGCACATGGGTCCCGGCCTGCGTCGTGCCGTGGACGTGTTCGCCTCGTTCGTGGTGGCCCTGCTTGGCGTGGTGATCGCCTGGTGGGCAGCCGTGCTGCTGCTGGATGGGCTGGACATCAAGACCGCCGGCGCCAACCTGCCGCAGAGCATCAACTACCTGCCGCTGTGCATTGGCGGTGCGCTGATGGCGGTGTTCGCCGTGAACCAGATGGTGCAGGCCGTGCAACCGGCCGTCGCTGAAGCAGAGGGAGACCGCTGAGTCATGGGTATTACGATTCTTTTCACTGTATTCGCGGTGCTGCTGCTGCTCGGCGTGCCGGTGGCCTACGCGCTGGCCGCGGCGGCGCTTGCCACCCTGTGGTACCTGGATCTGCCGACGCTGGTGCTGGTGCAGCAGATTTCGGCCGGTACCGGTTCGGCCTCGCTGATCGCCATTCCACTGTTCATCTTCGCCGGCGAAATCATGATGCGCGGCGGCATCTCAGAACGACTGATCGCGCTGGCCTCGTCGCTGGTCGGGCGCATGCGCGGTGGCTTGGGCCAGGTGTCGATCCTGTCCTCGCTGTTCTTCGGCGGTGTCTCCGGTTCGGCCATCGCGGACGTGTCTGCGGTCGGCGGCACGATGATTCCGCAGATGGTCAAGCGTGGTTACGACCGCGATTTCGCGGTGAACGTGAGCATCACCGCCGCGCTGGTGGCGCTGCTGGTGCCGCCCTCGCATAACCTGATCCTGTTCTCGGCCGCCGCCGGTGGTGGTCTGTCCATCGCCGACCTGTTCGCGGCGGGCATCGTGCCGGCGCTGTTGATGACCGTGGCACTGATGGTCACCGGCTACGTGGTGGCACGCCGTCGTGGCTACGGGGTGGAAGTGTTCCCGGGCTGGCGCGCGGTGTTGCTGCGCATGGTCTCCGCCCTGCCCGGCCTGGGCCTGGTGGCGTTGATCTTCATCGGTATCCGCGCCGGCATCTTCACTGCGGTGGAAAGCGCGGCCATTGCCGTGGTCTACGCGTTGCTGGTGACCACGGTGCTGTACCGCCAGCTCAACTGGCGCGAGTTCCTGGGCACGGTGACCCATGCGGCGCGCAGTACCGGTGTAATCCTGTTCGTGATCGCCACCGCTGCCGTGTTCGGCTGGCTGCTGGCGTTCCTGCAGGTGCCGGCGGCGGCGGTGGACTTCCTGCAGTCGTTCGCGCACAGCCAGTTCATGGTGCTGCTGATGATCGTGGTGATGTTGCTGTTGCTGGGCACCTTCATGGACCTGGCACCGATGATCCTGATCTGCACGCCGATCTTCCTGCCGGTGGCCAAGGCCTACGGGATCGACCCGATCCACTTCGGCCTGGTGCTGGTGCTGACCGGCGGCCTGGGCCTGGTGACCCCGCCGGTGGGCTCGGTGCTGTTCATCGGCACGGCAATCGGCAAGATCAGCGTGGGCGAAAGCATGCGTTCGATCTGGCCGTTCTGGTTCGCGGCGGTGGGCGTGCTGCTGATCGTGACGTTCTTCCCGCAGCTGTCGCTGTGGCTGCCGGCGCTGCTGCGCGCCTGACCGCACGGCGGCCCGGTGCCGCCATCGCCGACGTGGACCCGCCCCGAACGGGCGGGTCCTGCACCGAACCAGGGAGACACCCCATGCGTATGAAGACCCTGCTGGCCGGGCTGGCCACCGCCGGCCTGCTGCTCGCCGGCGCCCTGCATGCCGCCGATGTGCCGGCCACGTCGTGGAAGCGTGGCATCGAGAACCAGCGCCAGGCCGACCTGGGCAACGGCACTTTCCTCAACCCGGTGTTCGCCGGCGACCGCCCCGATCCGTCGGTGCTCAAGGATGGCGACGACTACTACCTCACCCTGTCTTCCTTCGACGCCTACCCGGGCCTGCCGATCTGGCATTCGCGCGACCTGGTGAACTGGCAGCCGCTGGGCCACGCGATCACGAAGAATGTCGGCGCGATCTGGGCACCGGACATCGTCAAGCACGACGGCCGCTACTTCATCTATTTCCCGGCACGCACCGGCGAAACCCGCAGCAACTTCGTGGTGTGGTCGGACAACATACGCGGGCCGTGGAGCGAGCCGATCGACATCGGCCTGGGCGGCTACATCGACCCGGGCCACGCGGTGGGCGAAGACGGCAAGCGCTACCTGTTCCTCAGCGGCGGCGCCTACGTGCAGCTGGCCGACGATGGCCTGAGCGTGGTGGGCAAGCCGAAACACGTCTACGACGGCTGGAAGTACCCGGAAAGCTGGGACGTGGAGGCCTACGCGCAGGAAGGTCCGAAGATCAATTTCCACAACGGCTGGTACTACATGACCACCGCCGTGGGCGGTACCGCCGGCCCGCCGACCGGGCACATGGTGATCACCGCGCGCTCGCGCTCGATCCACGGGCCGTGGGTGAACGCGCCGAACAACCCGATCACCCGCACGAAGTCCGCCAGTGAGCCGTGGTGGTCGCGTGGCCATGCCACCGTGGTGGAAGGCACCGACGGGCGCTGGTGGATGATCTACCACGGCTACGAGAACGGCTACTGGACCCTGGGCCGCCAGGCACTGCTGGAGCCGATCGAGTGGACCGACGATGGCTGGTTCGTGGCCAAGGGCGGCGACCTCGGCCAGCCGCTTGCCAAGCCCTCGGGCGAGTCGGTGGGCCAGCACGGCATGGCGCTGTCGGACGACTTCAGCGGCAAGACCCTGGGCGCGCAGTGGTCGTTCTTCAACCCGGCCCAGGACGAGTACAAACGCCTCGGCTTCAGCGCCAACGGCCTGACCCTGCAGGGCAAGGGCGACACCCCGAAGGACAGCTCGCCGCTGACCGCCATCGCCGGCGACCAGGCTTACCAGTTCGAGGTCGAAATGGACATCGCGCCCGGCGCGGTGGGCGGTGCCCTGCTCTTCTACAGCGACCGGCTGTACGTGGGCGTAGGCAGCAACGGCGAGAAGTTCATCATGCACCGCTACGGCGAGGAGCGCCCCACCCGGCTGGCCCCCAGTGCCAAAGGCGGCAAGCTGTGGCTGCGGGTGACCAACAACCGCCACATCGTGACCATCCATTCCAGCACCGACGGCAAAACCTGGCAGAAGTACCCGGTTCAGATGGAAGTCTCCGGCTACCATCACAATGTGGCCGGGAAGTTCCTCGCCCTGAAGCCGGCCCTGTACGCTGCCGGCGACGGCAAGGTGACCTTCCGCCAGTTCCGCTACCGCGCCCTTGATTGAGGGCGCCGGTAGACTCCTTCGACCTCTCATGGTTTGAACACATGTCACTGCGCAGCAAGACCGACCCGTCACCGCACGGGTTGACCAAGGGCAAGGCCGCCACGATCAATGACATCGCGCGGCTGTCGGGTGTATCCAAGAAAACGGTTTCGCGGATCATCAACAACTCGCCACTGGTGCGCAAGGACACCCGTGAGAAGGTGGAAACGCTGATGCGCGAGGTGGGCTACACGCCCGATCCGCTGGCGCGCGGGCTGGCCTTCCGCCGCTCGTTCCTGATCGGCATGGTCTACGACAACCCCACCGCGCAGTACATCGTGGACATGCAGTACGGCGCGCTGGACGCGCTGCGTGGGTCCAGCTTCGAACTGGTGGTGCACCCGTGCGATTCGCGCAGCCCCGGCTACATCGAAGGCGTGCGCCGCTTCGTGCAGCAGCAGAAGCTGCACGGCGTCATCCTGGTGCCGCGTGCCTCGGAAGACCAGGCGCTGGTGGACATGCTCGATGAGATCGGCTGCCGCTTCACCCGCATCGCCGCGCTGCCGCTGGATGACACCTCGCAGATGGTGGTGACCCATGACCGCGACGGCGCCGCCGAAGCGGCCGATTACCTGCTGTCGCTGGGCCACCGCGACATCGCGCTGGTCACCGGCCCCAGCGCCTACCGGTCGGCGCACGAGCGCACCGCCGGCTTCATCGATGCCCTCGCCCAGCGCGGTATCGAGCTGCCGCCCGGGCGCATCGTGGAAGCCGGCTATACCTTCGAATCCGGTGTGGCCGCCGCCGAAAAGCTGCTGCTGGGCAAGCAGCGCCCCACCGCGATCTTCACCGGTAACGATGAAATGGCGGCCGGTATCTACAAGGTGGCGCTGCGCGCGGGCATCAACATTCCGCGCCAGCTGTCCATCATCGGCTACGACGACAGCCCGCTGGCCTCGCGCCTGTGGCCGTCGCTGACCTCGGTGCGCCGCCACACCCGCGACACCGGCCGCACCGCCGCCGCGATGCTGGTCCAGCCCGACGGCCAGGCCGCGCTGCAGATCGCCAGCGTGCGCCCGCACCTGATCGTGCGCGATTCGTGCCAACCGCCGGAGGACTGACGGGACGGTGAGGGTCACGACCAACGGTCGTGACCTACCGGCAAGGCAGCCCATCCGGCCGAACGCCCCACGAGATGATTCCACGCGGTAGGTCACGACCGTTGGTCGTGACTTCCCACCGATCCCGCAATGCAAAATGACACCGGTTTCCTCCTTGGCTAGAATGGGGGAAATCGCGCCGGGGCCGCCCCGTCGGCCCACCCCTGCTCTGGAGACGCCATGTACTGCAAGACCCACTACGCCACCCATCCCGACGCCATCAAGGGCGCCAGCAACGACGACCTGCGCGAGCTGTACCTGCTCGACGGCCTGTTCAATGCCGACGCGGTGACCCTGAAGTACACCCACTACGAGCGCTTCGTGCTCGGCGGTGCCGCCCCGGTGAAGGGCCCGGTGTCGCTGCCGAAGCAGACCGAACCGGCCTCCGCCGCCGGCCACGCGTTCCTGGAGCGCCGCGAGCTGGGCATCATCAACGTCGGCGCCGGAAGCGGCACCGTCACCGTCGACGGCACCGTGTTCACGCTGGGCCCGAAGGACGGCCTGTACGTGGCCATGGGCAGCGAAGAGGTGGTATTCGCCTCCGACGACGCGGCCAACCCCGCGCAGTTCTACCTGGCCTCGACCCCGGCGCATGCGCGCTTCGAGACCAAGCAGCTGTCCATCAAGGATGCGGTTGCGCTGGAGCGCGGCGCGCTGGAAACCAGCAACGAGCGCACCATCTACCAGTACATCGTGCCGGCCACCTGCCAGTCCTCGCAGCTGCTGCTGGGCCTGACCGTGCTGAAGCCGGGCAGCGTCTGGAACACCATGCCGCCGCACCTGCATGACCGCCGCAGCGAGGTCTATTTCTACTTCGACCTGGGCCAGAACGACCGTGTCTACCACTTCATGGGCGAGCCGGACGCGCAGCGCCACATCGTGATCCAGAACAACGAAGCGGTGGTGTCCCCGCCGTGGTCGATCCACATGGGTGCCGGCACCAGCAACTACGCCTTCATCTGGGCGATGGGCGGCGAAAACCTGGATTACACCGACATGCACGTGCTGGACATCTGCCAGCTCAAGTAACCCACACCGCATTGGATAAGGACCGTAACTGCAATGGCTAATCCGTTCAGTCTGGAAGGCAAGGTCGCCCTCGTTACCGGTGGCAACACCGGCCTGGGGCAGGGCATCGCCGTGGCGCTGGCCCAGGCCGGCGCCGATGTGGCCGTGGCCGGCATCGCGCCGCCCACCGACACCATCGCAAAGATCACCGCGCTCGGCCGCCGCTGCCTGGCGGTGGAAGCAAACCTGATCAGCATCGAGCCGGTGGAGCGGGTGATCCGCGAAACCATCGAAGGGTTGGGTGGCCTGGATATCCTGGTCAACAACGCCGGCCTGATCCGTCGCGCCGATGCGGTGGACTTCAGCGAGCAGGACTGGGACGACGTGATGAACGTCAACATCAAGTCCGCGTTCTTCATCTCGCAGGCCGCCGGCCGTCATTTCATCGCGCAGGGCCGCGGCAAGATCATCAACATCGCCTCGATGCTGTCCTTCCAGGGCGGAATCCGGGTGCCGTCGTACACCGCCAGCAAGAGCGGCATCGCCGGCATCACCCGCCTGTTGGCCAATGAGTGGGCCAACAAGGGCATCAACGTCAACGCGATCGCCCCGGGCTACATGGCCACCGACAACACCGCCGCGCTGCGCGCCGACCAGGACCGCAACAAGTCCATCCTCGACCGCATTCCGGCCGGACGTTGGGGTACCCCGGAAGATCTCGCAGGTACGGCGGTGTTCCTGGCGTCGAGCGCGTCAGACTACGTCAACGGTTCGATAATTCCCGTTGACGGTGGTTGGCTGGCTCGGTGATGCATGGGTATCGACCAACGGTCGATACCTACCGGGATCAGATCGTCGGCCGCGAACCCGCGGCGCAAGACCGGTAGGTACCGACCGTTGGTCGGTACCCCCGCCAAACGTCCTGACGGTAGCGCCGGCCGTTGGCCGGCCCTCCTGGAGCCCGAACATGCACCGCTTCCTGCTCCCGATGCTTTTGTTGTTCGCGGCGGTCACCACACACGGGGCGCCGCACCGTGTTTTCATTGCCGGCGATTCCACCGCTGCCGACTACGGCCCCGAGCGCGCGCCGCTGATGGGCTGGGGCCAGGCCCTGCCGAGTTATCTGGACCCCGCGGTCTGGCAGGTCCGCAACCACGCCAAGGCGGGCCGCAGCGCGCGCAGTTTCATCGAGGAAAAACGTCTTGACGCGATCGCGGCCGAGATCCAGCCCGGCGATGTGCTGCTGATCCAGTTCGGCCACAACGACGCAAAATTCGAAGACCCCACCCGTTACGACGACCCGGACACCGCCTACCCGCAGTACCTGATGCGCTACGTGCAGCTGGCCCGCGACAAGCGCGCCACGCCGGTGTTGATCACTCCGGTGGCGCGGTTGCTGTACGACTTCGGTTCGCTGCTGGACACGCACGGGCTGTACACCCAGGCGATGAAACAACTGGCCGCGCGCGAACAGGTGGCGCTGATCGACCTCAACGCCAGCTCCACCCGCTGGATCCGCGCGCTGGGCGAGCAGGGCGCCAAGCCATACTTCATGTTCGTACCCGAACAGAACAAGGCCGACGGCACCCATTTCAGCACCGCCGGTGCCACGGCCGTGGCCTGCCTGGTGCTGCGTGACTGGGTGGCGTTGCAGCCAACGCTGAAGCCGGCGTTGAAGCGCGACATCGATTGCGATGTCAGCCAGGCCGCAGGGCAGGGCGCTGACCCGGCCAAGCCGTCGAAGGTTGTCCATGAGCGCGATATCGCCATTACCCAGCCCGGTCCGCATGGCGGTGCCGGCCCGACCACGGCGTATCCGTTCTTCGCCGACGACAAGGACCTGCCGTTCGTGCTGCGCAAGCGCGTGCTGCACAAGGGCGCCGGCATCGGCCTGCACCCGCAGCACAAGGACGAGATCTATTACATCGTCAGCGGGCAGGGCAGCTACGTACTGGATGGCAAACAGTACGACGTGGCAGCCGGCGACGCGCTGCTTACCCGGGTGGGCAGCCTGCACGCGCTGCAGCAGCGGGGTGAGCAGGATCTGGTGGTGCTGCTGGCGTACCCGCGGTGAAGGCGCAGCCGGGCAGGGCGCGGCTCTACAGACGCTAACCTTCAAAAGCGCCTGGAGCTTTTGAAGGTTAAACGACTAAACTTCAAAAGTATCCAATGCTTTTGAAGGATGGCGCGTTAAACTTCAAAAGACTAAAGTGCATTTGAAGTTTAGGCCTTCGGAGGATTCCGTGCGACGGGAAGACATAGCGGTGCCGCTCCGCCAATACCTGGTGCCGGTGGAAGGCCGCCCGAATCTGGTGGCCATGACCGCTCCGCCCACGCCGCGCAGGCTGCCCCCAGGCCAGTCAGGCAACCGACAGTTGTTCGCCGACGCCAACGCAGGCCTGGCCCGGCTGGAACAAGCCATGCGGCAGTGGCCGACCCCTGATCTGGTCACCCGCACCCTGGCCCGACGCGAAGCCGTGCAGAGTTCCCAGATCGAAGGGACACAGACCGATCTGGACCAGTTGCTGGTGTACGAAGCCACCCTTGGCCTCGACGGCCTGCCCGCCGACGTCGTTGTCACCGAGCGCTACGTGCAGGCGCTGCAGGACGGATTGGAAGCGGTCAGAGTGCGGGGTAGATCCGCCATCGACCTTGCACTCGTCAACCACTTGCACTCGGTTCTTATGCAGGACACGCCGGAGGACTTCCCGAAGGGCCGCTACAGGCAGGAACAGGCGGTCATCGGACCGTTGGGAGGACGCCCTGAAGACGCGCGCTTCGTTCCTTCGCCGCCGGATCGGATCGGCGAGGCGATGCAGGAACTGGAACGTCAGATGCTGCAGTACCAGGCGGCGGAAGACGAACAGTTCGAACTGAACATCCTTGCGCAGCTCGCCATCGCGCACGCCCAGTTCGAAACCATCCATCCGTACAAGGATGGCAATGGACGCACCGGTCGGCTGCTGATGCCGCTGATACTGGCGGCAGAAGGGTATCCACCGCTGTACCTGTCCGGCGCATTGCTCCGAAGCAAGGACACCTACTACGACGCGCTCAGCCAGGTGCAGATCAAAGGCAACTGGGTACCGTGGATGGACATGGTCTCCCGGGCCGTGGTGGAGTCAGCGAACGATGCGATCGCCATCGCCGAGGACATGCAGCGCCTCGTGGCGGAGTGGTCGGTGAAGGTCAGCCGCTATCGCGGCGACTCTGTCGCGCGTCGACTTCCGGCGCTGCTGGTGGGCCATCCGGTGGTCACGGCATCACAGGTTGCTTCGTTGCTGGAGGTATCTGACCGGTCAGCGCTTACCGGGATCTATGCGCTCGAGGAAGCCGGAATCCTGTCGAAGGGCAATGAGAAGAAGTGGGGCAGGACTTACCACGCCCACGCCGTCGTCAAGCGACTCAACCAGCTACCGGTGCGCGTGGCCCAGCGACCGCGGTGAACGCAGCCGGGCAGCGCCCGGCGCTACGATCACACGTCGCCGCCTTCCGCCCAGCCCTCGCCGGTGCCCTTCTGGAACACGCGGTCGCCGTCCTGCACATCACCGGCCGGCAGGTGCTCCTGCGTTTCCAGCGCGGCGTAGATCGGGGTGAAGTCCGGCGCAGTCGCTTCCATCAGCTGCTCGTAGCTGTCGATGACGAAGTAGGTCTTCTGGAACGTGTCGATGCGGTAGCGGGTGCGCATGATGCGCTCCAGGTCGAACCCGATCCGGTTCGGCGCAGCCGATTCCAGCGAGTACAGCGATTCGCCCTTGGACGAGACGATGCCCGCGCCGTAAATGCGCAGCCCTTCGGGCGTGTTGATCAGGCCGAACTCCACCGTGTACCAGTACAGGCGGGTGAGGTGCTGCAGTGCTTCGGGGCCGATCGCGTGCGCCTTGACGCCGCCGCGGCCGTAGGCGGCCATGTAATCGGCGAACACCGGGTTCATCAGCAACGGCACGTGCCCGAACAGGTCGTGGAACATGTCCGGTTCGGCGATGTAGTCGATCTGGTCCGGGCGGCGGATCCACCAGGTGACCGGGAAGCGGCGGTTGGCCAGGTGGTCGAAGAAATCCAGTTCCGGCAGCAGGCCTTCCACGCCAACCAGGGTCCAGCCGGTGGCGGCGCCCAGCACTTCGTTGAGCTGGTCGAAGCGCGGAATCATGTGCGCGTTCATGCCCATCTCGTCCTGCGCCTGCAGGAACTCCTTGCTGGCCCGGCCCACCAGCAGCTCACGCTGGCGCTGGTACAGGGTGCTCCAGGTGGCGTGGTCGTCGGCGGTGTAGCTTTCCCACGGCTGTTCCACCACGGCGGTGGTGTACACCGGCACGTAGCCCTTGTCGGTCTGCTGGTGTTCGACGCGGCGGGGGGCAGTGGCGGTTTCCATCGAGGTGGGCTCCTGGGAAGTGACCCCCTTGATGCTAGGGCAGGGCGCGCGCAAGAGGATTGCAAAGTTGCGCGGATCTGGCGACCTGGCGCAATATCGTTGCGTCCAATCAATGTTGCGGAGCAGCAATGTCCGGAGATGCCCAGTTCGACCGCACGGATCTGCGTCTTCTGGCGGAGATCCAACAACATGGCCGCGCCACCAACGCCGAACTGGCGGCGCGGGTGAACCTGTCCCCGTCGGCCTGCCTGCGGCGGGTGCAACGGCTGGAAAGCGAAGGGGTGATCGCCGGCTACGGCGCGCGACTGGAACCGCGCCGGATCGGGCTGGGACTACAGGCCTTCGTGCGCGTGCAGCTGGAAAAGCACGACCAGCACGCCATCGGCGTGTTCGCTGACAGCGTGGTGGACTGGGATGAAGTGGTGGCCTGCCATGCGCTGACCGGCGACATGGATTACCTGCTGCACATCTACGTGCGCGACCTGGAGCACTTTTCCAGCTTCCTGCTGGACAAGCTGCTCAATGCAGCGGGCGTGGCCGATGTGAACTCCAGTTTCGTGCTGCGCACGGTGAAGGATTTCAGGGCGTTGCCGTTGTCGCAGCTGGAATGACGCAATTCGTCATCCAGCGGTAGAGCCGACTGTTAGTCGGCTGCCCTTTGCGCAGACTCCGCCGCCCGTGCGGAGAGCAGCCGACTAACAGTCGGCTCTACCGCGGGCGGCGACCAGAGATGACGCGGTTTACCCCTCGCACTTTTCCTTGCGGCCCATCAGCTTGCCCACGCGCGAGGGTTCGTCGCACTTCGGCTTGGGCGGGGGCGGCGCCGCTGCCGCCGCGCGTGCCTTCTGCAACTGCTGGATCTTGGCGCGGATCTGCGGCATTGCCGTCATCGCGGCCTTTTCGCCCTCCAGGATCGCGTAACCGCGCTGGCTGAAATCGGCCGCACCGATGTCCAGCACCTTCGGGCGGATGATGATGTCGGCGCGCGCCAGTTCCTGTTCGCCCAGGCGCTGGCCCATGATCGAGATGGACTGGTTGACGATGCCCAGCATCCCGGTCGGCGATTTGCCGCTGGCCTTGCTGGAGATATCCACCGCGATGACGAAGTCCGCGCCCAGTTGGCGCGCGGCATCCACCGGCACCGGGCTGACCACGCCGCCGTCGACGAACAGGTTGCTGCCGATCTTCACCGGTTCGAACACACCCGGGATGCTGCTCGATGCACGCACCGCCTGGCCGACGTTGCCACGCACGAACACCGCGCGATCGCCCGTATCCAGGTTGGTAGCCACGGCCGCGAAGGGCTTCTTCAGCTTTTCGGCCGGCTTGTTGTTCACCTGCGCGTTGACGTAATCCTGCAGCTTCTGGCCCTGCACCAGGCCGCCGGAGAACAGGCGCACGTCGCGGATGCTGGCCTCATCCAGGGCCACGGCCTTGGACTGCATCTGGAACGCGTCCATGCCGCTGGCATACAGCGCGCCAACCACGCTGCCGGCGCTGGTGCCGGACACCACGACCGGCTCGAAGCCATTGGCTTCCAGCATCTTGATCACGCCGATGTGCGCGAAGCCCTTGGCCGCACCGCCGCCGAGTGCGATGCCGATCTTCACCGGCTTGGCCGGTGCGGCAGGCACCGCCACCGGGGTAACCGGGGTGGGGCGGGCGTTTTCGCCGCCGCAGCCAGCCAGCAGGCCGAGCAGGGCAACGGACAGCGTGAGACGGGTGCGGCGGAAGGCGGTCATGGCGTCGGCGGAAAGTGAATGGGCAATAGCATAGCGGTAGCGCCGGCCCATGGCCGGCAGTGTGCATTGCGTGGTCATGCAGGGTTGCCCGTCGGCCGCCGCGCCTGGCGGAGGTGCCAGACACACAGGTAGAGCGCCAGAAGAACGCCGGGCAGGACAAACAGCGCCGCAACGAAATGGGTTCCCAGCAGTATCGGTAGTGTCACCGCAGTGCCTCCCAACGGCCACGCCCAGTGCACCGGTCGGTCCTGGATCCACGCGAGGCTCATCCAGGCCAGGGCGAGCCAGGACAACGTGCTGAGCAGGATGAGCAGCATCACCCCCAGTTCCGGCAGGTCCAAGGGAGCCAGCCATTCGCCCGAAAACAGACCCACCAGCGCGACCGACCCAAAGACCACCACGTGGTAAAGCAAGCCCGGGAGACAGAGAACCCAGGCCATCACCGTCATCCAGACCCGCCACCCGCTTACGGACACGGCGTCGTCGTCCATGGGCCTCCCTCTGGTGTCCTCTGACAGCATTGCATCATCCGCGTGGCGTCAGCAGTCTTTGGCTGAAGACGTTCATCCTGCCATATCGGGCGAGATCCATGAAGCGATGCCCGGGGCCATGCCTTCACATCTGGGGGCGCGGATCTTGGTAATGAAAGATCCGTATTTGCGACGCTGTTGTTGTACTGCAACAATTGTCTGGTAGCGCCGGTCCACCACCCTTCCCAACACAGCCTAATCGCCATGTTCCCGAACCGCACTGCCCACGGCCGTACTCCGTCCGTGCATCCCCTCGTCGTCGCGCTTGCCGCCCTGCTGCCATTGACGGCCGCAGCCCAGGACGCCCCCGCCACCAAGGATCCGGTAGCACTCGACACCCTGCAGGTCACGGCCCAGCGCCGCGTCGAAAACGCCAAGGACGTGCCGGTTTCGATCTCGGCCATCCAGGGTGAAAAGCTCGACGTGCTCGGTTCGGCCGGCGACGACATCCGCTTCCTGTCGGCCCGCGTGCCGAGCCTGAACATTGAATCGTCCTATGGTCGTGCCTTCCCGCGCTTCTACATCCGCGGCCTGGGCAACACCGATTTCGATCTCAATGCCTCGCAGCCGGTGTCGCTGGTGTATGACGATGTGGTGCAGGAAAGCCCGCTGCTGAAGGGCTTCCCGCTGTTCGACCTGGCCGGCGTGGAAGTACTGCGCGGCCCGCAGGGCACGCTGTTCGGGCGCAACACGCCGGCCGGCGTCGTGAAGTTCGATTCGGCGCGCCCGTCGCAGGACGCCGATGGTTACGTCAAAGTTTCCTACGGCACCTATGACACCTGGAACACCCAGGCTGCCTACGGTGGCCCGCTGACCGACCGCTGGTCCGCGCGCGTGTCGGCGCTGTACCAGCGCCGCGACAACTACGTGGACAACACCCGCCCGAACGCACCGGCCGAAGGCTTTGAAGGCTACGACGAAGCCGCCGGCCGCGTGCAGTTCCTGTACGAAGGCGACGAGTTCGAAGCGCTGTTCAACCTGCACAAGCGCAAGCTCAACGGCACCGCGCGCCTGTTCCGCGCCAACATCATCCAGCCGGGCAGCAACGCGCTGGTGGAAAACTTCGACCGCGACAAGGTCTCCAACGACGGCGAGAACTTCTCGGAACTGGAAACCTGGGGCGGCAGCGCGCGCCTGCAGTGGAACCTGGGCAGCGTGACGCTGCACTCGATCACCGGCTATGAAACCGCCGAATCGCTCAATCATGGCGACATCGACGGCGGCTACGGCGCCAGCTTCCTCGGCGCCGGCAACTACGGCCCGGGCTTCATTCCGTTCCCGTCCGAATCGGCCGACGGCCTGCCGCACCACCGCCAGTGGACCCAGGAATTCCGCGTGGAATCCAACGAGTGGGGCCGCTTCGACTGGCAGGCGGGCGTGTTCTACTTCGATGAAGACGTCACCATCGACAGCTTCAACTACGATTCGCTGACCCCGGGCAACCCGCAGACCGGCCATGCCGTGCAGAGCCAGCGCAACAAGGCGTGGGCAGCGTTCGCGTCCGGCGATTTCGACGTGACCGACAAGTTCAAGCTGCGCGGCGGCGTGCGCTACACGCAGGACAAGAAGGACTTCACCGCCAGCGTGCTCCAGGCGGTGCCGGGTGGCACGCCGGTGAGCGGTCCGTACATCGCCAACACCGATGTCGACGATGTCAGCTGGGACCTGAGCGGTGTGTACCAGGTCACCGACAACTTCAACGCATATGCACGCGTGGCCAAGGGTTTCCGCGCGCCGTCCATCCAGGGCCGCCTGGCCTTTGGTGGCGTGTCGCAGGCCGATTCGGAGAAGGTGATTTCGTATGAGATCGGCGTCAAGGCCGACCTGTTCGACCGCCGCGCGCGCCTGGGCTTCAACATCTTCCGCTACAACGTCGATGGCCAGCAGTTGATCGCGGTGGGCGGCAGCAACAACACCGCCACCCTGCTCAATGCCGACAAGACCATCGGCCAGGGCGCGGAGCTGGACTTCGAAGCCTACCTGACCGACCACGTGCTGCTGACCCTGGGCAGCAGCTACAACGACACCGAGATCAAGGACCGCGACCTGGCGGTAGCGATCTGCGGTGGCGGCTGCACCATCACCGACCCGACCACCGTGATCAATGGTGGCACCTACGCGCTGGTCAACGGCAACCCGTTGCCGCAGGCGCCGAAGTGGATCCACAACCTGACGCTGCGCGCCGGCTTCCCGATCAACGATGCCAGCGAGCTTTACGTCTACACCGACTGGGCCTACCGCAGCCCGGTGAACTTCTTCCTGTACGAGTCGCCGGAATTCCGCAGCCGCTCGTCGCTGGAAGGCGGCCTGCGCCTGGGCTACAACTGGGATTACGGCCAGTACGACGTGGCCGTGTTTGGTCGCAACCTGACCAACCAGACCCGCGTGGTGGGTGCGATCGACTTCAACAACCTGACCGGCTTCCTCAACGAGCCGCGTACGTTTGGCGTGGAGTTCACGGCGAAGTTCTGATCGGGGTGCGCAGCATGTAGACGAAAACGGCGCGGAGCAATCCGCGCCGTTTTTTTTGTCGATCACAAACCGGTAACGCCGACGTTAACGCCGACGGTGGCGCCGACGGTAGTGCCGACTGTTAGTCGGCAGCTCTCCCTTCCGAGGTCATGAACGCCGGACGGGTGGCTTCGGCCGGGCGTAAACGTCGGTGCCGCTTCCACAATGGCAGTCATTCGACTTCGGATGCTTGCGCCGCGCTGCGCGCGGTCGCCGACTAACAGTCGGCGCTACGAATTGCTGGCGAACGTCCGCGGATCTGGATACGTCGCGAATTGCTGGCGAACGCGATCAGATCCGGATGCGTCACCATCGGGCGACCCAACGTCACAGCGCGCTGGCGGGTCGGACCTTCAGTATCGTTTCCTCGGCCGCGCAATCGCGGCTCACGGTTGCGCCTGCCTTTCGAGCTGCTGCGATTTCCTTTCGGGCGGCCAGCAGGTCGCGGTTGAAGTCGGCGTTGTCGTGCAGCCTTGCCACCGCCGCCGCGCCCATGAAGCGCCCTTCGAGAATGTCGCTCTGCCAGTGCACGTTGCACACCAGGCGGCTTTCGCCGTAGTTGCGGCCGCGGGCCTGGATGGCGTCGGCGCGCTCGGGGACGATTTCCGACAGGATCAGCGCCCACGCCCAGCCGATCGAGGTGTGGCCGGACGGGTAGGAGCCATTCTTGCGCAGGCCTTCTTCATCCTCCGGCGTGCAGGTCGGTTCGCCATTGACCATGAACGGGCGCGCGCGCTGGTAGTGGTGCTTGGCGGCGCGGGTGGCGGCGCTGGCATCGATGCGGCTGCGCTCGAGCAGGCGGTACAGCGCGGGGGTCTTCTGTGCATCCACGTCCAGCCCGATCGCGCAGGCGAACTGGTTCGCCCCTTCCGGGAAGCCCAGTTCGGCATCGCGGTGGGCCTGGGCGAAACGCGGGCTGTCGCGCAGGGCGCGCGCTTCGCGGCTGACCTGCTCGTCCAGCGCGAACCCGGCCGAGCCGGCCGCCGGCGGGGCCGGCACCAGCGCCAGGCTGTCCGGTACCGCGTCGGCCGCCAGGTAACCCACCGCCTTGGTCACCACCGAGGCCTCCACCGGCGTGGCCGGCGCGGCCACCGTGGTACAGCCGGCCAGGGCCGCAATCAGGGCGGTGGCCAGAAGGGGGCGCAGGAACGGGGCGGAAGCGGCAGCGTGCATCGGCAGGTCTCAAAAGCGTGAAGCCCGCATGATCGCAGCTTCCCAGGCCCCTGCCAGCGGCCACTGGTCATGCCGCCAGACCCGGCATGGCGCAGTGAAGGGCCGCGTTGGGAGTCGTTTCAAATGATAGGAATCCTCTACTGGTTCACGGAAACCGATTCGCAGGCGGAATAGCTTCTGTCGGCAATCAGGGGGATCACCGGAAAAGGGAGTCACAGGATGCAAAGCACTGCAGTGGGGAAGGGCGCGGGCCTGGCCCTGGGAATGATGCTGGCCTGCGCCAGCGCGCACGCCGCCGACGTGGTGGGCGTGGCGTTCGTGCACGGCACCGGCAAGCAGACCGATGCGCGCGCCGATTACTGGCAGCCGGGCATCATCGACACGGTACGCCAGGGCCTGCCCAACAGCGCCAACTACACCGTGGTCAACTGCGATTTCGAGCAGTACATGTGGAAGCCTGAAGCGGCCGGTTGCCTGGCCGGGCAGCTCACCACCTTCATCAACACCCGTGGCATCACCAAGCTGGTGGTGATCACCCATTCCAACGGCGGCAACGTGGTGCGCTGGATCCTGTCCAACCCCACCTACGACAGCCGCTATCCGAAGCTTATCCAGACCATCAGCAAGGTCACTGCGCTGGCGCCCTCGTCGGCCGGCACGCCGCTGGCCGACGCGGTGCTCAACGGCAACGCCTTCGAAGCGTCGGTCGGCTGGCTGCTGGGTTACCAGAACGATGCGGTGCGCATGCAGCAGGTGGGCTGGATGGCCACCTACAACGCGCAGAACCTGTACGGCACTTCCGGTCGCCCGGCGCTGCCCAAGCCGTTCCGCGCGGTGGTGGGTTCGGATGTGGAATCGGCGGTGTGGGACAGCAACAGCTACTGCGGTGGCTATGCGCAGAACGTGGGGCTGGAGCTCACCCAGAACTGGCTCGACAGCTGTTCCGATGGCTTCCTGGAATGCAGCAGCCAGAAGGCGGCCGGCAGCGTGCTGTTCACCGACAAGGCGCGTACCAACGGCGCCGAACCGCTCAGCCACAACCAGAGCCGGCGCGAATGCTTCGGCCTGGGCGCGATCCTGCGCAACGACCTGACCCTCTGAGGAGCACGCCATGACGTCACGATTGATGCTTGCCATGGCCGTCGCGTCGGCGCTGTTCGCGCTGCCGCTGCACGCCGCCCAACCGCTGCAGGCCGCGCGCGGCACCGACCAGGTGGCCCCACGCGTGGACCGCGCGCCGATGCCCGATGCCACGGTGGAACGCGCCCCCGTGCGCTTTGCCTGGGCGCTGGACCCGACCCGGGCGCTGAGCGCGCCGGCCCCGTTCGTTGCACTGAGCCGCAGCTACTGGGACACCGTGGATGCGGCCACGCTGCAGCGCGGCCTGGAGCTGCCGCTCACCGCGCCGGATGCGGTGATCCAGGTCAGCCCGGTGCAGGGCGCCCGCGCGCTGGAGGTGGAGCAACTGCAGGTGCGCGACCCCTCCGGGGCGGTGGCGCTGGACAAGGTGGTCGATGCCCAGCAGCTGCGCGCCGCAGGCATGGGCGTGGGCGAGGGCAGCGCGATGGCGCGGACCGGCGCCAGCACGGCGGTGGGCACCTACCGCCTGCAGGCCGCCCAGGCCCAAGGCCGCTACGTGGTGCAGGTGTTGGAGCCCAACAGCCCGATCGCGCTGACCCTGCAGGCCGACCGCCAGCAGGTGCTGGCCGGTGGCAGCGTGCTGTTGAACGCACGCCTGCAGCACGACGGTGGCAACGCGGCGCGGGCGGCGGGGCGATCGGCAGCGCGCACGCTGCCGGCGGGCGGCGAAGCATTGCTGGTGGCACCGGACGGGCGCAGCTGGCCGGTGCCGCTGGTGGCCGGCAAGGATGGCCTGCGCGCGCAGGTGACCATTCCCGAGGATGTGGGGCAGGCACAGGGGCTGTGGGAACTGCAGGCCTTCGTCACCGCGCAGGGCGTGCAGCGCGACGCCAAGGTGGCGTTCGCCGTGGCCCGGCCGACGGCGCGCTTCAGCGGCCAGGTCGAGGTGGATGCCGCCCGGCGCCAGGTGCGGCTGCCGCTGCAGATCGGCGCGCCGGGTCGTTACGAGGCACGCGGCACACTGCACGCCACCGGGCCCGACGGCAGGCTGCACCCGGTGGCGCAGGCGCATAGCGCGGCGTGGTTTGATGCGGCCGGTGCCGGCGAACTGCTGCTGGCGTTCGACACGGTGGCATTACCGGGTGGCTACGGCGCCCCCTTCGAACTGCGTGACCTGCAGTTGCAGGACCAGGGCCGGATGGCCCCGATCGAAAGCCGCGCAGTAGCGGTGCGGTTCTGATGGAGGCCGGGGGCGGCAACGCCGCCCCCGGCTGTCACCCCGCGAAGGCGGTCAACCGGCCCTCGTGCTCGACGACCTGGATCGGCCCGCCGAATACCTCCGACAGCGGCCCATCCCGCAGCAATTCCGCCCGTGTGCCATCGGCCGCGATCCGGCCACCGCGCAGCAGCACCACGCGTTCGATTTCCGGAATCACTTCTTCGATGTGGTGGGTCACCAGCACCAGGGTGATGCCCTGCGCGGCCAGTGTGCGCATGGTGGCGATCAGGTGCTGGCGCGCCACCAGGTCCAGCCCGGTGGACGGCTCGTCCAGCAGCAGCGCCTGCGGCCGGTTCACCAGCGCACGGGCGATCAGCACGCGCCGGGTTTCACCGGCGGACAATTCGGCATAGCCGCGGTGCAGCAATGGCAACGCCCCGGTCAGTGCCAGCGTCTCGCGCACCCGCGCGCGCATGTCGTCGGTGACCTCGCGGAACGCGGGCACCACGAAGCTGGCGAAGAACCCCGACAGCACCGCTTCTTCCACGGTCAGCCCGGGCATGTCGGCCAGGTTGCTGCTCAGGTCACCGGTGACGATGCCCAGCTGCGAGCGCAGCCGGTCCACCTGCCAGCGGTTCTGCCCGAGCACGCGCACGGCGACGGTGCCGTCCGCGTGCGCCAGCGGGTACAGCTCACGGGTGATGAGCTTGATGAAGGAGGATTTGCCGCAGCCATTGGGGCCGAGCAGCGCGGTGTGCTGGCCCTGGGCGATGCGCAGGCTCAGGTCATGCAGCACGCGGACCTGCCCCCGGATCACACAGGCGCGGTCGAGTTCGATCAGGGGAGCGGCGGCGGCGATGGCCGGCGGTGGGGTGGCAACGGTCATGAATGCGGGGGCAATGCTCACGAAGGGGGAAAACAACTGAATGACTGCGCAAAAATCGCATCAGACGGATGAAGTTTGCAACGTCTGGCCCCATGATGGACCCACCTGTCACCGTTTCCCTGCTGGCCATCACGGCCCGGAGTCCTGCGATGCTCGATACCCTCATCAACTTCCTGACCGGCGGTGTCGTCGGCCTCGGCTGGTGGGGCATGGGCCTGGTGCTGCTGGTGTTCACCCAGCTCACCATCTTTGCCGTCACGCTCTACCTGCATCGCAGCCAGGCGCACCGCGGCGTCGATTTCCACCCGGTCATCGCGCACTTCTTCCGCTTCTGGACCTGGCTCACCACCTCCATGATCACCAAGGAGTGGGTGGCCATCCACCGCAAGCACCACGCCAAGGTGGAAACCGACGAAGACCCGCACAGCCCGGTGACCAAGGGCATCGGCACGGTGTTCTGGCGCGGCGTGGAGCTGTACCGCGAAGCCCGTGGCATGCGCGCGGACATCGAACAGTACGGCCGCGGCGCCCCGGAAGACTGGATCGAGCGCCACCTGTATACCCCGCACGCCAACCTGGGCCCGGTGGCCCTGTTGGCGGTGAATTTGGTGCTGTTCGGCCTGCCCGGCGTGGCCCTGTGGGCGATCCAGATGGCGTGGATTCCGTTCTGGGCCGCCGGCGTGGTCAACGGCTTGGGCCACTGGTGGGGCTACCGCAACTTCGAGTCGGCCGATACCTCCACCAACCTCACCCCGTGGGCCTTCTGGATCGGCGGCGAAGAGCTGCACAACAACCACCATGCCTTCCCCAGCTCGGCCCGCTTCTCGATGCGCCGCTGGGAGTTCGATATCGGCTGGGCGGCGATCCGTGGCCTGCAGGCCGTGGGCCTGGCCAAGGTGCTGCGCGTGGCGCCCAGCATGGACGTGCGCCCGAACATCGCCGTGCCCGATGCCGAAACCCTGAAGGCCCTGCTCTCGCACCGCTTCCAGGCCATGACCGATTACCAGCGCAATGTGTTCGTGCCGGCCCTGCGCGAAGAAGCCGCGTTTGCCGGCGCCAAGCTGCGCAAGCTGCTGCCGCGCCGCATGCGCCGGGGCCTGGTCAACGACGGCCGCTGGCTCAAGCCCGATTGCCGCGCCGAACTCAGCAGCTGGGTCGAACAGCGCCCGCGCATCCGCGTGCTGGTCGAACACCGCGCGCGCCTGGCCGCCCTGCTGGAAGCCCGTGGCAACGATGCCGCCGAACGCCTGAAGCTGCTCCAGGCCTGGTGCCATGAAGCCGAGGCCAGTGGCATCGCCGCGCTGCAGAACTACGCCGCGCGCCTGAAAGGCTACGCGCTGACGGCGCACTGACCGGTGTGGCCTGCCCCTGGCACCACCGGAAAGCGCCGCCTTGTGCGGCGTTTTTCCTGCGCGTCCCTGTTGCTGCTCGCCGCCGCCGCGCAGGCCCAGGTCACCGACACCGGCAGTTACCTGCAACGCATGGATGCCGATGGCGACGGCAAGGTCAGCGTCGAGGAGTATGTGCAATGGATGATGTACGCCTTCGACCGCATGGACCGCAACGCCGACGGCGTGCTCAGCGCCGATGAACTGCCCGGCGGCAAAGGCAGGCCGATCACCCGCGAGCAGCAACGGCAGACGATCATCGAACGCTTCCACAAGCAGGACGCCAACGGTGACGGCTTCCTGAGCGCGAAAGAACTCGCCGCCCCACCCCGATGACACCGCGCACCCGCCTGCCAGTCGCCCATGCCTGAACTTCCCGAAGTAGAAACCACCCGCCGCGGCCTGGCCCCGCACCTGGAAGGCCGCCGCGTGCACGGCGTGATCCTGCGCCGGCCGGACCTGCGTTGGCCGATTCCCGACGAAATCAGCGCGCTGCTGCCCGGCCAGGCGATTGAAGGCGTGCGCCGCCGCGCCAAGTATCTGCTGCTGGACACCGCCATCGGCAGCGCGGTGCTGCACCTGGGCATGTCCGGCAGCCTGCGTGTACTCCCGGGGGATACCCCGGTCCGCGCGCACGATCACGTCGATATCAGCCTGGACAACGGCCGCCTGCTGCGTTTCAACGACCCGCGCCGGTTCGGCAGCCTGCTCTGGCAGCCGGCGGGGGAAATCCATGAGCTGCTGGCCACGCTGGGCCCGGAACCGCTGGATGACGCGTTCGACGGTGACTACCTGTTCCAGCGCAGCCGCGGCCGCAGCGCCTCGGTGAAGACCTTCCTGATGGACCAGGCCATCGTGGTCGGGGTGGGCAACATCTACGCCGCTGAAAGCCTGTTCATGGCCGGGATCACTCCGCTGCGTGAAGCCGGGAAGATCTCGCGTGAGCGCTACCAGCGCCTGGCCACGGCGGTGAAGCAGATCCTGGCCTATGCCATCACCCGTGGCGGCACCACCCTGCGCGATTTCATCAACCCCGACGGTGCCCCGGGCTATTTCGAGCAGGAACTGCTGGTCTACGGCCGTGAAGGCGAACCCTGCCGGCAGTGCGGGCGCGCCCTGCGCCACGCCACCATCGGCCAGCGCGCCAGCGTCTGGTGCGGCCACTGCCAGCGCTGAACTCTCCTACGCATCTGCAGGAAGCGGCGCTATAGTCGGCCAAACGTCACCGGCGGGGGTGTGCGATGGACGAAAGCCCGGATATCACCGTATGGCTCGATTCGGCCCGGTCGGGCGACCGCGCCTCGCTGGACCGGGTGCTGACCCTGCTCTACCAGGAACTGCACAGCATGGCCCGGCGCCAGCTGGCCGGGCAGCAGGGCCGCACGCTGGATGCCACCTCGCTGGTGCACGAGTCCTACCTCAAGCTGCTGGGGGCACGCGGCGCGGCGCGCTTTGAAGACCGCGCGCACTTCTTTGCCTACGCGGCCTCGGCCATGCGCAGCGTGGTAGTGGATTACGCGCGCAACCGGCTGGCGCGCAAGCGCGGCGGCGATCTCAAGCGCGTGGCGGAAATACCCGAAAACAGCAGCAGCGGCGTGCGTCTGGATGAGGACCTGCTGGCGCTGGACGTGGCACTGGCACGGCTGCAGGCGGTGGACAACCACCTGGCCAAGGTCGTGGAGCTGCGCTACTTCGCGGGGTTGTCGGAACAGGAAATCGCCGATCTGTGCCAGCGCTCGGAGCGCAGCATCCGGCGCGATTGGCAGAAGGCACGGATGTTCCTGCTGGCGTCGGTCCGCGAGGACTGAGCACGGCGGCAGTCGGGTTCCCGCGCGAGGGCGCGGGCGGATGTGCACGGTGGCAACACAGCGCCCGGGGAAGGGACGATGGACGCAGTGCGCTGGCGGCAGTTGTCGACGCTGCTGGATCAGTTGCTGGAACTACCCCACGACCGGCGCGCCGCACGCCTGGCGCAGCTGCGCTTGGCCGATGCGACGCTGGCCGACGACCTGGAGCGGTTGCTGGAGCACGAGCAGGAAAGCCAGGAATTCCTGGCCCAGCCGCTGTGGACCGCCGCACCGGAAGACAGCCGCGCCGGCACCCACATCGGTCCATACCGGTTGCTGCGACAGCTGGGCGAAGGCGGCATGGGCGAAGTCTGGCTGGCCGAACGGGCCGATGGGCTGTACCAGCGCCAGGTAGCGCTGAAGCTGCTGCGCAGCGGCTACGCCGACCCCGGCCTGCGCCAGCGCTTCAGTCGCGAACGCGAAATCCTGGCGCGGCTGCAGCACCCGCACCTGGCGCAGCTGCTGGATGCCGGCGTGGACCTGCAGGGCCAGCCGTACCTGGCGCTGGCCTATGTGGAAGGCGAGCCGATCACCGATTACTGCCAGCGCCTGCAGCTGCCGCTGGAACGCCGGCTGCAGCTGATGCTGCAGGTATGCGCGGTGGTCAGCCACGCCCATGCCAACCTGATCGTGCACCGTGACCTCAAGCCATCCAACATCCTGGTCACCGCCAACGGTGAGGTGAAGCTGCTGGATTTCGGCATCGCCAAACTGCTGGACGATGAGCAGGCGCGCACCAACGCCGCGCACCCGCCCACCGAAGCGCGCGCCTTCACCCTGCATTACGCCGCACCGGAACAGGTACGCGGCGAACCGGTGACCACGCTGACCGATGTGTATTCGCTGGGCGTGGTCCTGTTCGAGGTGATCACCGGGCGCAAACCTTACCGCCTGCGCCGGCACAGCGATGCCGAATGGGAGCGCTCGATCCTGGAAGTGGATGCGCCGCGCGCCTCCACCGTGCTGCTGCGTGGCGACATTACCGATGCTGCCGCTACCCCAGCGGCGCGGCGGCTTGCCCGGCGCCTGCGCGGTGACCTCGACACGATCCTGCTCAAGGCGCTGCAGAAGGACCCTGCGCAGCGCTATGCCTCGGTGGAAGCGCTGGCGCAGGACCTGCAGCGCTTCCTGGAAGGCCGCCCGATCCACGCGCGCCCGCAGCGTTCGCTGTACCGCCTGCGCAAGTACCTGGGGCGGCACCGCTGGGGCGTGGCGCTGGCTGCGGTGGCGATCCTGGCACTGGCGGTGCTGGCGGCACTGGCGGTGTGGCAGATGCAGCAGGCGCGGCGTGAGATCGCGCGTGCGCAGGCCATGCAGGATTTCACCATCGGCCTGTTCGACCGCGCCGCCAGCGTGCGCCACGGCAGCTTCGATGTGCGCCAGCTGCTGGCCACCGGGCAGCAGCGCGGCGAGGCGGAGCTGGCCGACCAGCCATTGCCGCTGGCCGACCTGGAAGGGGTGATCGGCCGGCTGCGGATCGGCATGGGCGACTACGCGTTGGCGCTGGAAACGCTGGACCGGCAGCGCGCGCTGCTGGACCAGGTCAAGCAGGTGCCGCCCGGGCTGCAGCTGGAAGCGGTCACCCAGCGCGGCCGCGCGCTGCGCATGCTGGGCCGCTCGCGCGAGTGCGTGGCGCACATGACGCCGATGCAGGCGCTGGCGGCCGAGCAGCGTCAGGCGCTGCCGTCGGTGGTGGCCGAGTTCCACGCCCAGCTGGGCCGCTGCCAGCAGCTGCTGGGCTACCGCGATGAAGCCCGCGAAGGGTTCGAGCGTGCGCTGGCACTGCGCCGCGACATCACCCACGACGCCACCGCAATGGCCGAGAGTCTGTCCGACCTGGCCGCACTGGAGAGTGACGACGGCAACGCACAGGCCGCGCTGGCCGGCTACCGCCAGGCCCTGCAGCTGCTGCAGGCGCGCACCACCGACCGCCATCCGCAGCTGGTCACCCTGCGCCGCCACCTCGGCGAAATGATGGCCGCGCAGGGCGACCTGGACGGTGCCGACCGCAGCCTGCGCGCGGCGTGGACCGACGCGGTCAGCCTGTACGGCAATGACCATCCCGAAACGCTGGCCATCCGCCGCCTGCGCGCGACCCTGGCCCTGCAGCGGGGCGATCTGGCCGAAGCCGAGGCCGCCCTGCAGCAGGTGCACCGGCTGACCCGCCAGGCGCTGGGCGAGCAGCACCGCGACACCGGCCAGACCTGGCATGCGCTCGGCCGCTCGGCGCTGGAGCGCGGCGACAACGCGGCGGCGGTGGAGGCCTTCGGCCGCGCAGTGGCGATCTGGCGCCAGCCCGACTGCATCGGGCTGCTGCCGCAGGGCTTGTACGACTATGGCAACGCGCTGGCCGAGCTCGGCCGCTGGCAGGATGCGCTGGCCGCCTTCCACGAGGGCCGCCAGTGGCAGGCCGCGCAGCGCGGCGACGACGACCCGGAGGTGCAGCGGGGCGACCGCCGGATGGCCGAGATCATCGGCGAGCATGTCGACCCCTGGCAGGCCGGCGAGCGCCTGGCAAAACTGATGCGGCAATCCGCGCGGGGTGGCCCGGAGGCCCGCCTCCAGCTGCAGGCGGTACAGCTGGCGTGGGGACGCAACCTGCTCCGCATGGACCAACCGGTGGAGGCCCAGCGCGCGCTGCGGCCGCTGACCGAGGGCGAGGCGATGGATCCGCGCAGCGTCAACCTGCGCTGGCTGGCACGGACCGCGCTGGGCCAGCTGGACTGCGCGCAGGCGCCGGCACGGGGGCGCGAGGCACTGGTGCGGCTGCAGGCCGAAGTACGCGCGCAGCGGCCACAGGGCGGCCGCATTCCCCGGCAGATCGAGCAGGCGCTGCAGGCCTGTGGCAGCAAGCGCCTGCAGGCGCGCACCGGCCAGCCTGAACGCAGGCCCGGGGCCACGGCGGCGAATTAACGTTCACGTGCCTATGATGGCCGACCCTTTCCTGCCCATCGCTGCCTGCATGCAACGACGCGACTTCATCCGCAACGCCTCCCTGGCCCTGGCCGCCATTGGTTTTCCCGCGCTGCCGGCCTGCGCCGCGCAGGGCAGCCAGGTAGGCCTGCGCCGGCTGGGCCAGCCGCAGCCGTTCGATTTCGCCACCCTCAAGGGCCAGGCACGCGCGCTGTCCGAGGCGGCTTACAAGAGTCATCGCCGGACCCTGCCGGGGCCGCTGGAGGCGCTGGACTGGGACCAGTACCAGTCGATCCGCTACCGCCAGGACCATGCGCTGTGGGCTGACCAGCCCGGCCGCTTCCAGGCCAAGTTCTTCCACCTGGGGCTGTATTTCCATTCGCCGGTGCGCATGTTCGACATCGTCGACGGCAAGGCGCAGGAACTGGCCTATGACCCGGCCGCGTTCGATTACGGCAAGAGCGGCCTGAAGAACGGCCACCTGCCGGCCGACCTGGGCTTTGCCGGGTTCCGGCTCAATACCCGCGCCGACACCGACCGCGATTTCGCCGCCTTCCTGGGCGCCAGCTACTTCCGCGCGGTAGGCAAGGAAGGCCAGTACGGCCAGTCCGCCCGTGGCCTGGCGATCGACACCGGCATGGACCGCCCGGAGGAATTCCCCGATTTCATTGCCTACTTCCTGGAACAGCCGGCCGCCGACTCCAATACGCTGGTGGTGTACGCGCTGCTGGATTCGCCCAGCGTGGCCGGCGCCTACCGCTTCGCCATCACCAACGGCGATGTGCTGCTGATGGACGTGGACGTGGCGCTGTACCCGCGCAAGGCCATCGAACGGCTTGGCATCGCGCCGTGCACCAGCATGTACCAGGTGGGCGAGAACGACCGCCGGATGGCCTGGGACTGGCGCCCGGAGATCCACGACACCGACGGCCTGTCGATGTGGAACGGTGCGGGCGAGTGGATCTGGCGCCCGCTGTCCAACCCGCGCCAGCTGCGCTTCAACATGTTCGTGGACAACAACCCGAAGGGCTTTGGCCTGCTGCAGCGCGACCGCAGCTTCGACCACTACCAGGACGATGGCGTGTTCTACGAGAAGCGCCCTTGCCTGTGGGTGGAACCGAAGGGTCAGTGGGGCAGGGGCTCGGTCCAGCTGGTGGAAATTCCCACCGTGGACGAGACCTTCGACAACATCGTGGCGTTCTGGAACCCCGAAGCCAAGCCGCAGCCGGGCCAGGAAATGCTGCTGGGCTACCGCCTGTACTGGGGCGCCGAGCCGCCCGCGCGGCCGCCGCTGGCGCAGGCCGTGGCCACCCGCACCGGCCTGGGCGGGGTGATCGGCAAGAAGCGCGAGTATTTCTCGTGGCGTTTCGCCGTGGACTTCCAGGGCGGCGAACTGGCCGCGCTGATCGACAAGGGCGAGGTGGAAGCGGTGGTGCAGGCCAGCCGCGGCCGCACCGAGATCGTCTCGGCGCGCCCGCTGCGCGAGATCAAGGGTTACCGCGCCATGTTCGACCTGGTGCCGCCCGATGACAGCACCGAACAGATCGACATCCGCCTGTACCTGCGCAGCGGTGGCAAGACCCTGACGGAAACCTGGCTGTACCAGTACAGCCCGCCGCCGGCGGGGGCGCCGGAACGTACGTTGTATTGAGAAGGTTTACCGACCAACGGTCGGTACCTACCGGCATGTCTACAGGGGTAGCCGTGCCTGGGCAGGGTCGATCCTGCCTTCGCCGCGCGTGATCTTCTTGAACTCCGCGCGGCTGACCGAGACGTAGCGTTCGTTGCCACCGATCTCCACCTGCGGACCGTCCTGCACCGCGTGGCCGTGTTCGTCCACGCGCACGGTCATGGTGGCCTTCTTGCCGCTGTGGCAGATGGTCTTGATCTCCTGCATCTCGTCGGCCCACGCCAGCAGGTACTGGCTGCCCTCGAACAGCTCGCCGCGGAAATCGGTGCGCAGCCCGTAGCACAGCACCGGAATGCGCAGCTGGTCGACCACTTCGCTGAGCTGCCAGACCTGGCTGCGGCTGAGGAACTGTGCCTCGTCCACCAGAACGCAGCCCAACGGCCCGTCGCTGGCGATGTCGGCGCGGATCAGCTGCTCCAGGTCGGTATCGCGGTCGAAGGCAATGCCATCGGCCTTCAGGCCGATCCGCGAGGCCACCACGCCGCGCCCGGCACGGTCGTCCAGGCGCGGGGTGAGGATGGCCACGCGCATGCCGCGCTCGCGGTAGTTGTGCGCCGACTGCAGCAGCGTGGTGGTCTTGCCGGCGTTCATCGCCGAATAGTAGAAATAGAGCTTGGCCATCGGCCAATTCTAGACGGCACGCTACTTCCCGTCGCCCTCTCCGCCGTGGACGGTTTCCGGCCGCCCCACGTCGATCTGCTGCTGGCGCAGCGGGGCCATCCAGTAGGTGTCGTGCAGACACCAGTACAGCTCGGGCTTCCAGTACTCCGGGTCGTAGTAGTCGGCACCGGACTGAACCTCGCCCGCGGTGGCGCCGGTGTGCTGTACAACCTGCAGGCCGCTGTGCACGTGCCCGACCCGGCTGCCGGTGATCTTCGACAGCCTTCCGCGCATGGCGCTTTCCAGCCGCGGCTTGGCGACCTGGTCGCCGTACTGGGCGAACACGTCCTGCCTGCGCTGCAGCGCCCGCTCGCGCTGCCCCGCGTCCAGCTCGGCCCACCAGGCGTCGCGCAGGCGCACGAAGTCGTGATAGCCGCGCTCGGCGGCCAGGTCCATCCACGCGTACGCCAGCTCCGGATCGGCCGGCACCCCACTGCCCTCGCGGTACATGATCGCCACCCGCAGCTGCGAGTACTTGTCGGCGTACTCGGCGGCCTTGCGGAACCGCGACAACGCGCGTGGCAGGTTGCCCTTGTCGAACTCCTTCAGCCCATAACGGCGCCAGCGCAGATCCGGATGGCCATCCAGGAAGCCATCGGTCATCAGCGAGGCGGGAATGGTCCGGGGGACCTGCCGCGCACAGCCAGGGGTGCTTGCGCCAGCGACCCCGGTGGCCAGCCAGAGGGCCGCGCCGACCGCGCTGCCGGCCATCCAATGCATGAATCCATTCATGTGATTGCTCCGATCCGATCGCTCTCTGGATATCCCACCGCCCGGCGCAGGTCAAGCCAGGTCCGGTGGCCCGCCGCCCGTTACAATGCGGCACCCACGGAGAAGGCATGCACGGTCTCAATCCCCCCCAACGCGCGGCAGTGCTGCACTGCGAAGGTCCCCTGCTGGTACTGGCCGGCGCGGGCAGCGGCAAGACGCGCGTGATCGTGGAAAAGATCGCCCAGCTGATCAGCACCCGCCGTTACCCGGCCAAGCGCATCGCGGCGATCACCTTCACCAACAAGTCCGCCAAGGAAATGCGCGAGCGCGTGGCCAAGCGCCTGCAGGGCGGCGACGCCGAAGATGTCACCATCTGCACCTTCCATGCGCTGGGCCTCAAGTTCCTGCAGATCGAACATGCCGCGGTCGGCCTCAAGCGCGGCTTCTCGATCTTCGACGCCGACGATTCCACCTCGCAGGTGAAAGACCTGATGTACGGCGCCAAGCCGGACGACATCGAGGACGTGAAGAACCTCATCTCGCGTGCGAAGAACGCCGGCCTGTCGCCCGAACAGGCGATGGCCGAAGCGCGCAGCAACCGCGAGAAGGAAGCGGCCAGCGTCTACGAGCGCTACCAGCTGCGCCTGACCGCGTTCAACGCGGTCGATTTCGACGACCTGATCCGGCTGCCGGTGCAGGTGCTGGAGGAGAACCCGGAGATCGCGCTGGCCTGGCGCGAACGCATCGGCTACCTGCTGGTCGACGAATGCCAGGACACCAACGATGCGCAGTACCGGCTGCTCAAGCAGCTGGCCGGCACTGCCGGCAACTTCACCTGCGTGGGCGACGATGACCAGTCCATCTACGCCTGGCGCGGGGCCAACCCGGAAAACCTGCAGCAGATGGCGCGCGATTACCCGGCGCTGGAAATCATCAAGCTTGAGCAGAATTACCGTTGCTCCAATCGCGTGCTGCGCGCGGCCAACGCGCTGATCGCCAACAACCCGCACGAACACCTGAAGAAGCTGTGGAGCGACCAGGCCGACGGCGAACGCATCCGCGTGTGGGAGTGCCGCAACAGCGAACACGAGGCGGAGAAGGTCGCCGCCGAGATCTCCTACCTGGCCACCTCCAAGCAGATTCCGTGGAGCGACTTCTGCATCCTGTTCCGCGGCAACTTCCAGTCGCGGCCGCTGGAAAAGGCGCTGCAGCTGGTGCGCGCGCCGTACCACATCACCGGCGGCACCGCGTTCCTGGAACGCCAGGAAGTGAAGGACACGCTGTCGTGGCTGCGCCTGCTGGTGAACCCCGATGACGATACGGCGTTCATGCGCGCGGTGCAGTCGCCCAAGCGTGAGGTGGGCGCCGGCACGCTGGCCAAGCTCGCCGAGCTGGCCTCGGACAAGGAACTGCCGATGGCGCATGCGGCCGAGGCGATCGGCGCGCTCGCCCAGCTGCCGCCGCGCGCGGCCAACAGCCTGAGCCGCTTCACCGACATCCTGCGCGACCTGCGCGCGGAAATGCCCAAGCTGAGCTCGGGCGACCTGGTACGGAAGCTGGTGAAGGATTCGGGGCTGGTGTCCGAACTGCGCAGCACCTGCAAGGAAGAGTCGGTGTACCAGCGCCGGCTGGCCAACCTGGAAGAGCTGGCGCAGTGGTTCGAAGGCGGTCCGCGTGGCGCTTCTACCGCCGACCTGGCCGCGCAGCTGGCGTTGTTGTCGCGCAACGACAAGGACGACGGTGGCAACCAGGTGCGGATGATGACCCTGCACGCGTCCAAGGGCCTGGAGTTCCCGTATGTGTTCATCGTCGGCTGCGAGGACGGCGTGCTGCCGCACCAGGTCAGCCTGGACGAGGGCAACCTGCAGGAAGAACGCCGGCTGCTGTACGTGGGCATCACCCGCGCCAAGGTGCAGCTGTGGATGAGCCACAGCAAGCTGACCCGCAAGTTCGGTGAGCATGTGCGGCTCAAGCCGAGCCGTTTCTTCGACGAGATCCCGGCCGAGGAAATGCAGCGCGACGGTGCCGACCCGGTGGCGGACGCGGCGCGCAAGAAGGAGCGCGCCAGCGCCGGCCTGGCGGCGATCGAGGCCTTGTTCGACTGACGTTGTAGAGCCGACTGTTAGTCGGCTGCCGTTCGCACGGCGCCTGCAGAAGGCAGCCGACAGAAGGCAGCCGACAGAAGGCAGCCGACAGAAGGCAGCCGACTAACAGTCGGCTCTACCCACGTGTTCCCGTAGCCTGCACAATCGGCCAATTCCTGCCAGCGAGCGACGCGATGTCCGCCGTGATCCAGACCGAACGCCTGCACCTGCGCCTGATCGATCCCGACCATGACGCGGCTGACATGCTGGCGCTGCTCAACGAGCCGGGCTTCATCCGGCATATCGCCGACCGTGGCGTGCGCACCCTGGCGCAGGCGCGCGACTACACCGCCGAACGCGTGCTCGGCAGTTACACGCTCAACGGGTTCGGCATGTACGCCATCATCCGCCGCAGCGACGGTGCATGGATGGGCAACGCCGGGCTGGTGCGCCGCGATGGGCTGCCCGCGCCGGACGTGGGCTATGCGCTGCTGTCGCAGTACGAAGGCCATGGCTACGCGTTCGAGGCCGCGCGCGGGGTGATGCACTACGCGCGTGACGTACTGGGCTACCCGGACCTGTACGGCATCGTCGCCCCGGAGAACCTGCGCTCGGCTGCACTACTGCGCAAGCTGGGCATGGAAGACCGTGGCGATGTGCGCCTGCCGGCACCACGCGATGAAGAAGTGCTGCTCCTGTTCGCCACGCCCGGCGCGCCGGCGGTCTAGCCGCCCAGCTGGGCGCGCAACTCGGCCAACTGTTCCTGCAGCGCAGCCACCGTGGTTTCCAGCGCCTGCACGCGCGCTTCCAGCGCGGCATTGCCGCCGCCGCTGGACGGTGCGGATCTGTACTGCTCGGCCAACGCCTGCACATCCACCGGGCCGGCCAGCAGGTGCATGTAACGGTCTTCGCGCTGGCCGCCAGAGCGCGGCAGCAGCACGGCCAGGCCGCGCTGGATCATGCGCTCCACGTGGTGGCGCAGCTCGTCGGCGTCCTGGAACTGGAACAGGCGCTCGCTGCGGGTGAGCAGCTCGTTCACCGTCTGCGGGCCGCGCAGCAGCAGCAGGCCCAGGATGGCCAGCTGCTGCCGGGTCAGGTCCAGCGCGCTGCCGGCGCGGTGCTCGTAGCGCTCGGCGCGCGAGGAAAACTGCTGCCGGGCCAGGCCCAGGGTTTCCAGCTGGCGCAGGGCGTGGTGCACATCGCCGGCCGACAGCTGCAGCACCGGCTCGCGGGCGGTCTTCTGGTTGGCCGCCACCTGGGTGGCGTTGACCGTGAGCGGGTAGGCGTCCGGGGTGGTCGCTTCCTTCTCGATCAGGCAGCCCAGGGCACGGGCCTGGGCCGCGTTGAGCACGGGCAGGGCAGGGGTCTGGGTGTCGTCGGTCATCTCGCGCTCCGGGTGTTACTGGGCCGTGCAGCATAGCCGAGCCCTGCGGCCGGCATGAACCGCAGCGGCCAAGCCGGTAAACTGGCGCCACTCAGTACTGGTGATTGCCATGCGTCGTACCGCTGTTTCCCTGTCCGTGCTTGCCTGCGCCGTGATGGCGCTGGGGGCGTGCAAGCGCACCGAGACCCCCGCCGAAGCTGCTGCCCCGGCCCCTGCTGCCGCCGCTGCCGCGCCTGCCGCAAAGGGCGATGCCGCCGTGGCCGCCAACGACAACCTCAACGCCGTGCTGTGGATGCAGCGTTCGCAGGAATACCGGGCAATCACCGAGCAGACCTACCGCGCCGCTGCCGACCACCTGGACAAGGCGCTCAAGGAAGCCAACTGGGATGCGCTGGTGCCTGAAGAGCGCGGCAACGCCGCCAAGGGCCTGAAGCCGGCCGTGGTGCTGGACGTGGACGAAACCGTGCTGGACAACTCGCCCTACCAGGCCCGCCTGGTCCGCGACGGCGGCGAGTACGACGAACTGAGCTGGGACCAGTGGGTGGCCGAAAAGAAGGCCAAGGCCATTCCGGGCGTGGTCGATTTCGCCAAGGCGGCCAACGCCAAGGGAGTGACCCTGCTGTACATCTCCAACCGCGCCGTGCACCTCAAGGAGGCCACCCTGGCCAACCTGCGTGCCGAAGGCCTGCCGGTGGCCGATGACAGCGTGTTCCTGGGCCTGGGCACGGTGGTGAAGGACTGCGAGCAGGCCGGCAGCGAAAAGAACTGCCGACGCCGCCTGGCCGGGCAGAACTACCGCGTGCTGATGCAGTTCGGCGACCAGCTGGGCGACTTCGTGGAAGTGACCGCCAACACCAACGACGGCCGCGACGCGCTGCTGCAGCAGTACCACGACTGGTTCGGCGAGCGCTGGTGGATGCTGCCCAACCCGACCTACGGCGGCTTCGAACCGGCCCAGTTCAACAACGACTACAGCCAGTCGCGCCAGGCCCGCCACGACGCCAAGCGGGCCGCGCTGGACTACGCGCCGTGAGCCGCGCCCCGCTGCCGCTGCGCGATGACGAACGCCTGATCTTCGCGCTCGATGTGCCGGGCCGCGAGGATGCGCTGGCCTGGGTGGACCGGCTGGGCGATGCGGTCTCCTTCTACAAGATCGGCATGGAGCTGCTGGCCTCGGGCGAGTACTTCGAAGTGCTCGATGCGCTGGCCGCGCGCGACAAGCGCGTGTTCGTCGACCTGAAGTTCTTCGACATCCCGGCCACCGCTGCGGCGGTGATCCGCCGGCTGTCGCAGTGGCCGGTGAGCTACGCCACCATCCATGGTTGGCACCCGGCGATGATGGAGGCCTGCGCGGCGGCCAACAGCAGCGACATGCGCCTGCTGGCGGTGACCGTGCTGACCTCGATGGGGCGTGACGACCTGCGTGGCATGGGCATCGACCGCGAGCCGGTCGACGTGGTGGTGGAACGCGCGCTGGCCGCGCAGGCGGCCGGCATCGACGGCGTGATCGCCTCGGGCCAGGAAGCCGGCCCGATCCGCGCCGCCACCGGCGCCGGGTTCTCGATCGTGTGCCCGGGCATCCGCCCCGGTGGCCCGGTGGGCGATGACCAGAAGCGCACCGTGGGCGTGGCCCAGGCGTTCGCCGACGGCGCCGATGCCATCGTGGTCGGTCGCCCGATCCGCTTGGCGGCCGATCCGCGCGCGGCTGCGCGGGCGATCCAGGACGAGATCCGCGCCGCTCGTCGCTGACTGATGTAGGGGTTGCACGCACCGGGAGGGAACTGCATCCCGGTGCCAGGTAGCGCCTGTTCGCAGAAATGGATCCATCAATCGTTGGTGCCGCTGAAACGCGACCGACCACGCAGTTGTTCCGTCTTCTTTGCCGTCGAATCGACCCGGCACACGCCCCGGCGCTGTGCCTGTCGTTTCCACTTTCCGCAAAGGAGTTGCTGCATGCGTATCTGTTCCCGGCCGGCCTGGATGTTCGGCCTGATTTTTTCTGCTGTTTCGGTTCCCGCGCTGGCCCAGCCCGGGCCGGACACCGTGCCCCACATCATCGGCGGGGTCGACGCCGAACCCGGCCAGTACCCGTTCATGGCCAGCCTGCAGCGGCTGGGCCGCGGCGATTCGGACCACGCCCGCCACAACTGCGGTGCCACCTTGATCTCGCCCTCCTGGGTGCTCACCGCCGCGCACTGTGTTGACGGGCTGCCGCCGGCGCAGCTGGCGGTGCTGGTCGGGGAGACCACGCTGAAGACCACGCCGCGCCGCCGCGCCTCCAACGTCAAGGCCATCCACGTCCATCCGGCCTACGACGAAGGCAACCTGCTCAACGACGTGGCGCTGATCCAGCTCAAGCGGGCGGTGCCCAAGGCCGAGCCGGCCGAGCTGTTGCTGGGCCGGGACAGTGCCTACCTGCGGCCCGGGCGCGCCTTCACGGTGATCGGCTGGGGGGTGACCGACTTCCCCGGGGAGCAGGATCTGCCGACCACCCTGCAGACAGTGCAGACCCCGTTCGTGACCTTCGCCGCGTGCCAGCAGGCCTACCCGGACCTGCAGGCCGGCGCGGTGATCTGCGCCGGCGCCGAGGGCATCGACAGCTGCAGCGGCGACTCCGGCGGGCCGCTGCTGGTGCGCCGCAAGGGCGCCTGGACGGTGCTGGGCACGGTCAGCTGGGGCGAGGGCTGCGCGCTGCCGGATCGCCCTGGGGTGTACGCGCGGTTATCGCAGGGCTATGTGCGCGATTTCATCCAGGCCACATGGATGCGTGACTGATATCCAATAGAAACAGAGGGTTGCGCCCATCCTGCCGGTCCGGCGGGCAGGATGGGTTGCCGCTGTGGGGGCGCAGGCCGCAAGATGCGGACCGGTCCGGGGAAGTCCGAATTCATGTCCATGCCGTTGATGACAGGGCGCTACCGACCCTGGGTGATGTCGCTGTCGCTGTGCGGGCTGCTGCTGGTGGGGGCGTGCAAGCGCGACACGATCGACCCGGATGCACCGGCCGCCGAGCCGGTGGCCGCGTTGCGGCAGATAGCCCGCCAGCTGGCCGACAACGACCTGGTGGGCTACGCCCGCGCCTCGGTGCCGCCGGCCCAGTACACCCGCCTGCAGGCGGCCTGGGAAGAGGGTCACAGCCGCTGGCCGCTCACCGACCTGCCGCTGGATGGCCAGCTGCTGCCGATGCTGGCGGCGCTGTCCGCGCCGGACGCGCCCAAGCGCCTGCAGCGCTCGTTCGACACCCAGATTGCCGGCCAGGCCACCGGGGTGCGCCAGGCGGCCCATTCGATGGGGCTGTTCGGCGTGCAGTACCTGCGCAACCAGACCGACTACAGCGAGGCCGAGCGCGCCCACTACAGCCAAGTAGTGGATGTGCTGAGCCGCTGGGCGGCCGCCGCGCCGCTGACCGACAAGCAGCGCGCCAAGACCACCATCACCCTGTTGACCGCCACCGCACGCAATGCCGGGTTGTCCACCGACGCCGAGCTGCAGGCGGCCGGCATGGAAGGCAGCCTGCGCCGGCTGGGACCGTTCGCCAAGGCGCTGAAGACCGCGCTGGCCAGTTACGGGCTGTCGCTGGACGCGGCAATGACCGACCTGCGCGGCGAACTGGTGTCGCAGGAGGGCGACACCGCCGTGCTGCGGATCCAGTACCCGCTGGCCGGCGAACAGATCGAAGCCCAGGTGCGCATGACCCGCCGCGAGGGCCACTGGTACCTGGCGCGCACCCTGGAAGAGACCGACGCATTGCTCAAGGCGGCTGACGAAGCGAAGGCCGCCATGGCCGCGCAAGCTGAACATGACGCTCAGCTGGCCGCAGAAGCAGAGGCCGCCGCGCAGGTCAAGGACGGTGCTTCTGCACCGGCTAAGCCATAATGAAGCCGATGCCGAACCAGAATCCCCTGCCTTTCCCCGGCGAAGAGCCGCCCAAGACGCCGGACGCCCCGTCCGCGTCGCCCGACATTTTGCCCGGCGCGGACGCCCCGACCGCGGGCGCGACCGACCCGGCGGCGATCGTGCCCAGCCCGGTCAGCGCGGCAGCGCGCACCTCGTTCGGGCGCCGCCCGTGGTGGGCCCGCCTGCTGGGCCGCCTGGTCGAACCGTGGCTGTCGCTGAAGATCGAACCCGAACACCCCGGCCAGTACGACGACGGCCGCCCGGTGGTCTACGTGCTGGAAGACTACGGTCTGTCCAACGCGCTGATCCTGGACAAGGCCTGCCGTGAAGCCGGGCTGCCCTCGCCGCTGGTGCCCATTGCCGGCGACCCGACCGGGCGCAGGCGGGCCTATCTGGCGCTGTCGCGGCGGAGCAGCAGCAACTCGCTGATTCCCGAACAGCGCGGCGCCAAGACCCATTCCGATTCGCTGGCCAAGGTGCTGCAGGCCCATCGTGCCCGCGGCGAGCTGGACGTGAACCTGGTGCCGGTGTCGATCTTCGTCGGCCGCGCGCCGGACAAGCAGAGCGGTTGGTTCGCGGTGCTGTTCTCGGAAAACTGGGCGCTGGTGGGCCGCTTCCGCCGCCTGCTGGCGGTGCTGCTCAACGGCCGCAGCACCATCGTGCGGTTCGCCCCGCCGATCTCGTTGCGCGCCACCGTGGACGAAGGGCTGGACCCCGAGCGCACGGTGCGCAAGCTGCAGCGCGTGCTGCGCACCCACTTCCGCCGCATCCGCGAATCGGTGATCGGGCCGGACCTGTCCACCCGTCGCCTGCTGGTGGACAAGGTGCTGGAGGCCGACACGGTGCGCGAGGCGATCGCGTCGCAGGCCAAGCGCGACAACACCAAGCCGGCCGACGCCTGGAAGAAGGCGCACGCCTACGCCTGGGAAATCGCCGCGGACTACTCCAGCCCGGTGGTGCGCTCGGCCAGCTTCATGCTCAGCCATGTGTGGAACCGCATCTACGCCGGCGTGCTGGTGCACCACCTGGACAAGTTCAAGGCCGCCGCGCCGGGCCATGAAGTGGTGTACGTGCCCAGCCACCGCAGCCACATGGATTACCTGCTGCTGTCCTACCTGTTGTACGACCGCGGCATCGTGCCGCCGCACATCGTGGCGGGCATCAACCTGAACCTGCCGGTGGTGGGCACGCTGCTGCGCAAGGGCGGTGCGTTCTTCATCCGCCGCTCGATCCGCGGCAACGCGCTGTATTCGGCGGTGCTGAGCGAATACGTGGCGCAGCTGGTGGCCGGCGGCTATTCGATCGAATACTTCGTCGAAGGCGGCCGTTCGCGTACCGGGCGCCTGCTGCAGCCCAAGGGCGGCATGATCTCGATGACGCTGCGTGCGTTCCTGCGCCAGCCGCGCAAGCCGGTGCTGTTCCAGCCGGTGTACATCGGCTATGAAAAGCTGATGGAAGGCGGCAGTTACCTGGACGAGCTGTCCGGGCGACCGAAGGAAAAGGAATCGATCTGGCAGCTGCTGTGGTCGATCCCCAAGGTGCTCAAGCAGAACTACGGCCAGGTGGTGGTGAACTTCGGCGAGCCGATCGCGCTCAACGACGTACTGGCCCGCCAGGCACCGGAGTGGGATGGCGCGCCGGTTGGCGAGGACGAGAAGCCGTCGTGGCTGTCGGGCACGGTGGACCACCTGGCCGAACGCATCCAGGTGCACATCAACGGCGCGGCCGACGTCAATCCGATCAACCTGCTGGCGCTGGCGCTGTTGTCCACGCCCAAGCATGCGATGGGCGAAGCCGACCTGATCGCGCAGATCGAGCTGTGCAAGACCCTGCTGGTGGAAATGCCGTATTCGGACCGGGTCACGGTCACGCCGCATTCGCCGGAGCGGATCATCGCGCACGCCGAGGAAATCAACGTGCTGACCCGGATCAAGCACCCGCTGGGCGATGTGCTCAGCGTCAGTGGCGATACCGCGGTGCTGCTCAGCTACTTCCGCAACAACGTCATCCACCTGTTCACCGCGTCGTCGTGGGTGGCGTGCTGCTTCCAGAACAACCGCCGCATGAGCCGCACCGGGCTGGTGCAGCTGGGCCGCACCGTGTACCCGTTCCTGCAGGCCGAGCTGTTCCTGCCGTGGACCGAAGACGAATTCGCCCAGCGCATCGAGCAGACCATCGCGGTGTTCGTGCGCGAGGGCCTGCTGCAGAACGTCAATGACGACGATGGCGGCATCCTGGCGCGCAACACCGGGCAGACCGACGAGGTGTTCCGCCTGCGTGCGATCGGCCACTCGCTGCAGCAGGCGTTCGAGCGGTATTACATCGCCATTTCGGTGCTGGTGAAGAACGGCCCGGGCACGCTGGGCGCAGCCGAGCTGGAAAGCCTGTGCCAGCAGGCCGCGCAGCGCCTGAGCCTGCTCTACGCCCCGGCCGCGCCGGAGTTCTTCGACCGCACCCTGTTCCGCGGCTTCATCCAGAAGCTGCGCGAGCTGCGCCTGGTGTGGCCGGACGAGAACAGCAAGCTGCTGTTCGACGAACGCCTGGACATGTGGGCCAAGGACGCCAAGTTCATCCTGGGCCGCGAGCTGCGCCACACCATCGAGCGGGTGAGCCCCGAAGCCGCGAAGCCAGAGGAACCGGTAACGCAGGATTGACGACCGCGTCGACAATCCTGCGTATCCCGAGGTATCCGGATTTCACCGCGTTCGCCAGCAATTCGTAGCGCCGGCCGTTGGCCGGCATTCCTTACGCCGGCTCGTCCGGAATCAACATGTCTTCCAGCTTCGCAATGCGGTCCTTGAGCTGGAGCTTGCGGCGCTTCAGGCGCTTGAACTCCAGCTCATCCTCGCCATTGGCGGCCATGCGCTGGATCTTGTCATCCAGGTCACGATGCTCCTGCCGGAGGTTGGCAAGCAGGTCGGTGATCTGTTCGGGCGTCAGGGTATCCACAGTCGTCGAGCATACACATCCGGCATGACGCCCGGGAGTGAACGCAGTCACTTCCCCACACCGATGGCAACCAGTGCGAGCCGGTAGAATGACCGGATGCCTGCCGTGCTGCCCCTGCCCGATCCGCTCCCCCGCGCCCCGCGCACGGACGCGGCCGCGCAGGACAAACTGGCGCGCAGGCTGCGCCGCCAGGTGGGCCAGGCGATCGCCGACTTCGGCATGATCGAGGACGGCGACCGCATCATGGTCTGCCTGTCCGGTGGCAAGGACAGCTACACCCTGCTGGACGTGCTGCTGCAGCTGCAGAAAAAGGCCCCGGTGGCCTTCGAACTGGTGGCGGTGAACCTGGATCAGAAACAGCCGGGCTTCCCCGGACACGTGCTGCCGGAGTACCTGGCCTCGATCGGCGTGGCTTACCAGATCATCGAACAGGACACCTATTCGGTGGTGAGCCGGGTCATTCCCGAAGGCCGCACGATGTGCTCGCTGTGCTCGCGGCTGCGTCGCGGCGCCCTGTACCGGCATGCGGCGGAACATGGCTTCAGCAAGATCGCACTCGGCCACCACCGCGACGACAGCGTGGCCACGTTCTTCCTCAACCTGTTCCACCACGCCAAGCTCTCCGCGATGCCGCCCAAGCTGCGCAGCGACGATGGCCAGCACGTGGTGATCCGCCCGCTGGCCTATGTCAGCGAGCGCGACATCGCACAGCATGCGCAGGCGCGCGGTTTCCCGATCATTCCGTGCACGCTGTGCGGCAGCCAGGACAACCTGCAGCGCCGCCAGGTGGCGCAGATGCTGCAGCAGTGGGAGGATCAACACCCCGGGCGGATCGACCAGATCGCGCGTGCGCTGGGCAACATCCACCCGTCGCAGCTGGCCGACCCGGCCCTGTTCGATTTCATGGCGCTGGGCCGCACCGCGGTCGCGCCCAGCCCGCCGTCGGCCTGGACCGACGGCACCCCCTGACCTTCCCTTTCACGCCTTCCTATCCGGATTTCCATGTTCTTTCGCAACCTGACGCTGTTCCGCTTCCCGACCGCCACTGATTTCTCTGAAGTCGATACCCTGCTGCCGCAGGTGCTGCTCAAGCCGGTCGGCCCGCTTGAAATGAGTTCGCGCGGTTTCATCTCCCCGTTCGGTCGTGAGGAAAAGGCCGTGTTCTCGCACCGCGTCGGCGACGCGCTGTGGCTGACCGTGGGCGGTGAGGACAAGATCCTGCCGGGCGCGGTGGTCAACGACCTGCTGGCCCGCAAGCTGGAAGAGATCGAAGAGAAGGAGGGGCGCAAGCCCGGCGGGCGCGAGCGCAAGCGCCTGAAGGACGACCTGCTGCATGAGCTGATGCCGCGTGCCTTCGTGAAGAGCTCGCGCACTGACGCGCTGATCGACCTGACCCACGGCTACGTGGCGGTGGACTGCTCGAGCAGCAAGAAAGGCGAGAACATGATGTCCGACATCCGTGGCCTGCTCGGCAGCTTCCCGGCCATGCCGCTGAACGCGGAAGTGGCGCCACGCTCGATCCTGACCGGCTGGATCGCCGGTGAGCCGCTCCCCACCGGGCTGAGCCTGGGCGAAGAGTGCGAGATGAAGGACCCGGCCGAGGGCGGCGCGGTGGTCAAGTGCCAGCACCAGGAACTGCGCTGCGACGAGATCGACAAGCACCTGGACGCCGGCAAGCAGGTGACCAAGCTGGCCCTGGTGTTCGAGGACAACCTGTCCTTCGTGCTGGGCGACGACCTGATCGTGCGCAAGCTGAAGTTCCTGGACGGCGCCCTGGACCAGCTCGAGCACGCCGACGAAGACGGCCGCCGCGCCGAGCTGGATGCCCGTTTCGCCCTGCAGAGCGGCGAAGTGCGGCGCCTGTTCCTGCTGCTGGAAGAGGCCTTCAAGCTGAGCAAAGCCGACTGAGGCACCGGGCGGGGTCCTGCCCCGCCCCTTTACACCCCGCAGTCATATCCCGCGCACCACGGGCGTTATGCTGTACCCATGCCCGGATTCCTCCGCCGCCTGATCTCCCCGGCCGTTGCCCCCACCCTGCAGCGCGACACCGTGCGCCTGCGCCTGGAGGATGCCGAGATCGACGTGCTGCGCGTGCGCGATCCGCGTGCCCGCCGGATCAAACTGAGTGTCGACGAACGCGGCGTGCGGCTGACCCTGCCGCCGCGCGCCAGCCTGGTGATGGGCGAACGTTTCCTCGAACAGCACCGCGGTTGGTTGTCCACGCAGCTGCGCAGTTACCAGGCGCAGAACCTGCCACCGCCGCTGGTGATCGGCGAACCCGGCGTGCTGCCGCTGCGTGGCGAACTGCTGCCATTGCGGTGGGATACCGGGCGCTATGCGCACCTGGAGCTGGACGGCACCGGCGTGTGCATGCACCTGCCGGCCCGCGGTACTGATGCCACGGTGAAGCGCGCGCTGCACGAGTTCTACGAAGCGCAGACCCGCGCCGATGTCGGCCAGTGGCTGCCGCGCTACCTGCCCAGCCTGCCGCGCGCACCAGCGCGCCTGCGGCTGAAGGTGATGTCCTCGCAATGGGGCTCGCTGGCCCCCGATGGCAGCATGGCGTTGGACCTGGCGCTGGTGCTGGGGCGGCCGTCGGCGTTCGAGTACGTGCTGGTGCATGAGCTCTGCCATCTGATCCAGGCCAATCATTCGCCTGCGTTCTGGGACGAAGTGGAACAGCGCTTCCCGGCGTGGCGTGAGGAACGGGATTACTTCCAACTGGAAGGGCGGCGGCTCAAGGCGATGCTGCGGCAGCTGCTTTAATCACGCTTTCGGTGGGGGTTGCCACGCACGGCGTGGCACTACGCATACGGTGGCGGAACCGCGCCGGGCGTGCCCAGATTCGACCTTGTTGCATGGGATCACTGCTGGGTACGCGGGAATCTGGCGGCTTCTGCCGCCACCCGGAATGCCCATGTCGACGATGGCCTCGGTTGCCTTCGATGTGCTCACCAATGTGCTGGCGGCCGCCGTGCTGGGCACGGCGGCGATGCTGCGTGCGCGCGTACCGGATGTCTCCGGGGTGTGGACGCTGACCCGTTACGGCCAGGGACCTGAGCGCCACGCCGAGGCCGTGTACCTGGTGATGCTGTCGCAGAACGGGGTGCGCGTGGAAGGCGTGGCCGAGTGCGTGCAGTGCCGCGTTGGAAACGGACCGTTACGGTTGCTGCCCGGCCGCGAACGGCCACGGGTGGAAGTCAGTGGTGGCCTGTACGGCAGCGTGTTCCATCGCAAGCGCTTCCGCCTGCTGTTCCGCGAAAGCGCGCGGCGCCAGGGCAGCATCGCCACCCACGGCATGGACCGCCGTGAAAGCGACGACCACTGGCGCGGCAGCTACATCCTCAGTGCCGGCGGCCGCAGTGGCCCCAGTGAGTGGCGACGGGGGCAGGGCGCGCATGATTTCGCCGTGGCCAGCGATGCATACGCACCCCGTGATCAGGGCGAAGCGCGTGCGCGCAGTGTGGCCGCCTGCGCCCAGCGTGCGGCCACGCGCGGGGCGGTGATGCACACCGCCTGATCGGTCACGGTGGTGACGGCGCGCTCCAGCAGCTGGATGTCGGCTTCGTGCTGGCGCGCCACGTGCGGGTCTTCGAAGAAGATCGCGCGCTGGCAGCGGCCTTCCAGCACCTGGTCGGCGATCTGCGCGTCGCCGCCCATCGGGCCGCTCTGGTAGCGGGTCACCCACTCCTGGTCCCTGGCCCAGCCCCGGCTCCAGGCCAGTTCATTCAGGCGCTGGCCGGTGGTGCCGGTACCCACGCGGCTGCGGAAGCGCGAGAGCAGCGCGAAGTGTTCGTCGGCGAAGGCCAGCATGGCCGGCTTCATCGCATCGTGCGCGATCAGCGCCAGCGTGTGCTGCTCGAATGCATGCAGGTCATCGGCGCCGGGATCGGCGGCCAGGCCGGCGTGCACGCGTTCCACTTCGATCCAGTCGCGCGCGGTGGCCACGGTGGAGATGAAGGGCTTGCCGTGGATCACGCACTGGCGCTTGAGGGCGGTGGCTTCGGGGAACACCGAGGACGGGTCGACCGGGTCCATCAGGTAGATCGCGCCGTCGAGGGTGCGCTCGGGCGTGCCCATGCCCACCACCTCGGCGACCAGCTTCATCAGGCCGCCCTCGCGGCCGTTCGGGTAGCGGCGCAGGGTGGCGAAATCGGGCAGGAAGCCCAGCCGCTGGATGGCGTCATAGGTGCGGCCGACCGCATGCAGCTCCACGCCCAGCTCGCGCAGCCCGGTGTCGCTGGCGCGCAGCCAGCGGAACAGTGCAGCGTGCTTGTCGTGGTGGTGCAGCCGATTGGCGGCCAGGCCGATGCGCATGGGAATCATCCGGGAGAGTGGGGCATCCGCGACATTACCAGCCCTTCACGACAATTCGTAAAAGTTGCATAGCCGCATACCGGGGCCATAACCGACATTGGCCGCCATCAGCCGGTCAATCAGGACAAGCCCCCATGCCTCTCTCCGCTCCCCGCAACGCGCCGTCGGTGCAGACGCTGGCCCACGACCGTGGCGCCCGTATCCGCGCGCTGGGTCGCCTGCTGCGCCATGCGGCTCACGGCGATGCCGACGTCCTGCTGGTCGGGCTGGCGCGCATGCTGGATGCGCATATCGAATGCGACCACGCCGACGATGCGGGCAATGCCCGCATCCGCGACCAGCTGGATGAGATCCAGCTGTTGTTGGCCTTGGAAATCGAGCGCGCCGGGGTCCGGGCCGCCGCTTGAATCCGGCACTGCGTGGGCCGGCCAACGGCCGGCGCCAGCGTGCCCGGTGACCGCTGTCAGGCGGTGATCAGCGCCACGATTGCCGCCGCCGCATCGCGGCCTTCGGCCACGGCGGTCACCACCAGGTCCGCACCGCGCACCGCGTCGCCACCGGCGAACAGGCGCGGGTGGGCGGTCTGGAACGGCAGCCGGCCCTGGCCGCCGGCCAGGATACGGCCGTTGTTGCCCGCCTCCACGCCCTGCGCGGTCAGCCATGCCGGCGCGGTCGGCGAGAAGCCGAACGCGATGATCACCACGTCCGCTTCCAGCAGCGATTCGCTGCCCTCGATCGGCACCGCGTTGCGCCGGCCCTGTGCATCGGGCTCGCCCAGGTGGGTTTCCACCACGGTCACGCCGATCGCTTCGTCATCGGCACCGGCCTCGATCGACAGCGGCTGGCGGTTGAACAGGAAGCGCACGCCTTCTTCGCGGGCGTTGGCTACCTCGCGCGCCGAGCCCGGCATGCTGGCCTCGTCGCGGCGGTACGCGCAGGTCACCCGCGCCGCACCCAGCCGCACCGCGCTGCGCACGCAGTCCATGCCGGTATCGCCGCCACCCAGTACCACCACGCGCTTGCCCTCCAGGTCGGGCAGGGCAAGCGTGTCTTCCCAGCCGGCAATCGGCCGGCCGTGGGCATCGCTGCCGCTGACGATGCGGCTGTTCTGCACCAGGAACGGCAGCGCCGGCAGCACGTTCTTCAGGTCCTGCCCGGGCAGCCCGCCATCGGTATAGCGGTAGGCACCGGTGCCGACGAACACCGCGTCGTAGTCGGCCAGCAGGGTTTCCAGGGTCACGTCGCGGCCGATCTCCACGCCCAGCCGGAACTGCACGCCCATGCCTTCCAGCACGTTGCGGCGGCGGCTGATCACCGACTTGTCCAGCTTGAAGCTGGGAATGCCGAACTGCAGCAGGCCCCCGATCTGTTCGTAGCGGTCGTACACCACCGCCTGCACGCCGGCATGCGCCAGGCGGTCGGCACAGGCCAGGCCGGCCGGGCCGGCGCCGATCACCGCTACGCGCTTGCCGGTGCTTTCCACCGCCGCCATGTCTGGCCGCCAGCCGGTGGCCAGCGCGGTATCGACGATGTATTTCTCCACCGCGCCAATGGTGACCGCGCCGAATTCCTCCAGCGTGCAGCTGCCTTCGCACAGGCGGTCCTGCGGGCACACCCGGCCGCACACTTCCGGCAGCGGGTTGGTGGAATGGCACAGCGTGGCCGCTTCGTGGATGCGGTTTTCCTGCACCAGCTGCAGCCACTGCGGAATGGCGTTGTGCACCGGGCACTTCCAGCTGCAGTAGGGGTTGCCGCAGTCCAGGCAGCGACCGGCCTGGTACTGGGCATCTTCCTTGCCGAACTTTCCGTACAGCTCACCCCAGTCGCCGGAGGTGCGCAGTTCCACCGGAATGCGCTGCGGCATGGTCCGGGGCAGGTCGAGGAACTGGAAGGCGTGCTTGCGGCTCATGTATGGGAATCCAGGAAATCAGGCGGCGCGGCGCAGCGATTCGGTCAGCGATTCAATGCTGGCGGCCTTGGGTTTGACCAGCCAGAACTTGCCCACGTAATCGCGGAATTCGTCCAGGATCTGCTGGGCCCAGATGCTGCCGGTGAGCTCGCGGTGGCGGCTGATCAGCGTGTGCAGGTGCTGGCGGTGGTTCTCGAAGCCTTCGGCCGAAATGCGGTGAATGTCGATCAGTTCGTGGTTGTAGCGGTCCACGAAGTCGCGGTCGATATCCAGCACGTAGGCCAGCCCGCCGGTGAAGCCGGCACCGAAGTTCAGCCCCACCTTGCCCAGCACCAGCACGATGCCGTCGGTCATGTACTCGCAGCAGTGGTCGCCGGCGCCTTCGATGACCGCCAGCGCGCCGGAGTTGCGCACGCCGAAGCGTTCGCCCGCGCGGCCGGCGGCGAACAGCTCACCGCCGGTGGCGCCGTACAGGCAGGTGTTGCCGATGATGGCGGTGTTGCGCGCTTCGAAGCGTGCGCCGCGCGGCGGGCGTACCACCAGGCGGCCACCGGCCATGCCCTTGCCCACGTAATCGTTGGCTTCGCCTTCCACTTCCAGCTGCAGGCCGCCCACGTTGAATGCGCCGAAGCTCTGCCCGGCGGTGCCACGGAAGCGCAGGGTCAGCGGCGCATCGCTCATGCCCTGGTTGCCATGCGCGCGCGCGATGGCGCCGGACAGGCGGGTGCCGATGGAGCGGTCGGTGTTGTGGATCAGGAAGCGGTGTTCGCCGCCCAGCTTGCCGGCAATGGCCGGGGCCAGCAGGCCATCCATCTGCGTGGCCAGGCTGTCCGGCGATTCGTACAGGCGCTGCGCGGCGCAGTGGCTGCCGCCGTACTGGGCCGGGTTGAGCAGGCGCGACAGATCCACCTTGACGCCCGGGCGCGGGGCGACGTCCAGCTGCTGCAGCAGGTCGGTGCGGCCCACGATCTCGTCCAGCGAGCGCACGCCCAGGTAGGACAGCCAGCCGCGCACTTCCTCGGCCAGCAGCCGGAAGAAATTCTCCACGCGCTCGGGCAGGCCGGTGAAATACTGCGCGCGCAGGCGCTCGTCCTGGGTGGCTACGCCGGTGGCGCAGTTGTTGAGGTGGCAGATGCGCAGGTACTTGCAGCCCAGCACGATCATCGGCGCGGTGCCGAAGCCGAAACTGTCCGCGCCCAGCAGCGCGGCCTTGATCACGTCCAGGCCGGTCTTCAGGCCGCCGTCGGTCTGCAGCAGGGTGCGCCCGCGCAGGTCGTTGGCCACCAGCGCCTGGTGCGATTCGGCCACGCCCAGTTCCCACGGCACGCCGGCGTAGCGGATCGAGCTGACCGGGCTGGCACCGGTGCCGCCATCATGGCCGGACACGGTGATCAGGTCCGCACCGGCCTTCACCACGCCGGCGGCGATGGTGCCCACGCCGGCATGCGAGACCAGCTTCACCGACACCAGTGCATCGGGGTTGACCTGCTTGAGGTCGTAGATGAGCTGGGCCAGGTCTTCGATCGAATAGATGTCGTGGTGCGGCGGCGGCGAGATCAGGCCGATGCCCGGCTTGGCATAACGCAGCCGCGCGATCAGTTCGTTGACCTTGTGCCCGGGCAGCTGCCCGCCTTCGCCGGGCTTGGCGCCCTGGGCCACCTTGATCTGCAGTACTTCGGCATTTACCAGGTATTCGGCGGTGACGCCGAAGCGGCCCGAGGCCACCTGCTTGATCTTGCTGCGCTTGTTGGTGCCATAGCGCACCGGGTCTTCGCCACCCTCACCGGAATTGCTGCGCCCACCCAGCCGGTTCATGGCGATGGCCAGCGCTTCATGCGCTTCGGGCGACAACGCACCCAGGCTGATCGCGGCGGTGTCGAAACGGCGGAACAGGTCTTCGGCCGGCGCCACCTCATCCAGCGGGGTCGGCGTGGGGGCGGCCTTGAGCTGCAGCAGGTCGCGCAGCGCCGACACCGGCCGGCCATGCACCGCATCGCAGTAGCGCTGCCAGTCGGCGGCATCCCCGCTGCGCGCGGCGCGCTGCAGGGTCATGACCACGTCGGGGTTGTACATGTGGTATTCGCCACCGTGCACGTACTTGAGCACGCCGCCCACGTCCGGGCGCAGCAGGTCGTTCCAGGCGCGCACGGTGAGCTCGCGCGCCTCATCGTCCAGCCGCGCGAAGCCTACGCCGGCCACGCGCGAGGGCGTTTCCGGGAAGCACAGGTCGACCACTTCGTCGTCCAGGCCGACGATCTCGAACAGCTGCGCGCCGCGGTAACTGGCCACGGTACAGATGCCCATCTTGGAGATGATCTTGGACAGGCCCTTGTAGATGCCCTTGCGGTAGCTGCGACCGATCTGCGACTGCTCGCCGCCCTTCTTCAGCTGCAGGATGCCGCGCCGGCCCAAATCGAACAGGGTCTGGTAGGCCAGGTACGGGTACACCGCGGTGGCGCCGAAGCCGAGCAGGCAGGCCATGTGGTGCGGGTCGCGCGCGGTGCCGGTTTCCAGGATCAGGTTGACGTCGCAGCGCAGCCCGGCGTTGGACAGGTGGTGGTGCACCGCACTGGTGGCCAGCAGCGCATGCACCATCGGTCGGTCGGCCACCGGGTAGCGGTCGCTGAGCAGCAGCATGACGATGCCTTCGCGCGCGGCCGCTTCGGCTTCGGCGCAGATGCGCTCGATGCCCGCCTTCAGCCCTTCGTCCAGGCTGTAGGAGAGGTCGATGAGCCGGTTGCGGTCCACGTACTGCGGCATCTTGATCAGCTGGCGCAGCTTGCGCTGGCTGAGCACCGGCGAATTGAGGATGACGTGGTTCACCGTCTCCGCGCCGGCATGGAAGATGTTGGTCTCCTTGCCGAGCTGGGTGGTGAGCGACATCACGCAGTCTTCCCGCAACGGATCGATCGGCGGGTTGGTGACCTGCGCGAAGGCCTGGCGGAAGTAATCGTAGAGCGGCCGGCTCTGCTGGCTGAGCACGGCCATCGGGGTGTCATCGCCCATCGACCCGGTGGCTTCCTGCTCGGTCTCGGCCAGTGGGCGCAGGATCTGCTCCACTTCCTCGGTGCTGAGCTGGAACAGCTTGTGGTAACTGCGCAGGGTGCGTTCGTCGAACGGCTCTTCCACCAGCGACGGGTCGATCAGCTCGGTCTGCAGGTAGGTCACGCCCTGCTGCAGCCATTGCTTGTACGGCGCGCGGCCACGGTTGATGCGGTCGATGGCATCCGAATCCAGCAGGTCGCCGCGCTTGAGGTCGATGGCCATCATCTCGCCCGGGCCCAGCTTGCCCTTGCGCACCACGCGTTCGGCCGGCACTTCCCACACGCCCGCTTCGGACGCCACCAGGAAGTGGCGGTCGGAGGTGAGCATCCAGCGCGCGGGGCGAAGCCCGTTGCGGTCCAACGTGCAGGCGGCATAGCGGCCATCGCAGGCGACGATGCCGGCCGGGCCGTCCCAGGGTTCGCTGTTGAGGCCGTAGAACTCGTAGAACGCGGCCAGATCGGCGTCCTTGAACTCCAGCGACTGGGTCGCCGGCGGCACCAGGATGCGCAGCGCCTGGATCAGTTCCATGCCGGCGCTGACCATCAGCTCCAGCATGTTGTCCAGGCTCTGCGAATCCGAGCCGTGCATGGAGATCACCGGGTTGAATTCGCCGATGTCGAAGCGCGGGGTCTTCCACACCTTGCTGCGCGCCTGCGCCCAGCGCCGGTTGCCTTCGATGGTGTTGATCTCGCCGTTATGGGCGAGCATGCGGAACGGGTGCGCCAGCGGCCAGCGCGGCAGCGTGTTGGTGGAGAAGCGCTGGTGGAAGACGATGGCGCTGGAGGCCAGGTCGTTGCGCTGCAGGTCCGGGTAGAACCGGCTCAGCTTGTCCGGCAGCACCATCCCCTTGTAGCTGATCGCGTTGGGGCTGAGCGTGGTGACGTAATAATCGGCATGTTCGCGCAGCTGCTGTTCGCTGCGGCGGCGGGCCAGGAACAGCGCCAGGGTGAAGGCGGCTTCGTCCTGGCCATGGCCGGCATCGACGAATACCTGTTCGATGTGGGGCAGGGTATCGCGGGCCAGCTGGCCGCACACGCTGGGATCGGTCGGCACCACGCGCCAGCCAAGCGGCTGGCAGCCGGCGTCGCGCAGTTGCTGTTCGAGGGTGTCGCGGCAGGCCTGGGCGGCGGCATCGTCGTGCGGCAGGAACACCACGCCGGCCGCATGCAGTTTGCCGAGGGTGATGCCGGCTTCGGCGGCCAGTGCCTGCAGGAACGCTTCGGGGCGGCGCAGCAACAGGCCGCAGCCGTCACCGGTGACACCGTCGGCGGCAACACCGCCGCGGTGGGTCATGCGCGACAGCGCCGCAATCGCGGTGTCGACCAGCAGCCGTGACGGCTGGTCATCCAGTTGCGCCACCATGCCGAAACCACAGGCATCGCGTTCGTCTTGTGGGTCGTAAAGCCCTTGGCGGTTGCGGGGGGCCATCTCTGCCTCAAAGTCGGGTGAGCGGCGACACTCGTCCCCGCTCAATCCGTTGAGCGCATCTGGAGGCACCGGATGCTTCGACTAGATCACAGTTGCTGCAACGCCGCAATACACGGTTGCACGCGCAACCAAACCCCTCGAAAACCCGCTTCCGGTACCCCCAATTCAGCCGCAGCGCAGGCCGGTGACCACGCCCTTTTCATCGACTTCAATGTTCAGCCGCTCGCCGACGAATTCCATGGTGGTCATGTCGTCCGGCTTGAGCACGCGCAGCTGGCGCGCGCTGGCATCCTGCTGCGCCTGCGCGCCGATGGCGTCGCTGTAGGGCTGGCCGACCAGGCTCTGCACCTGGTTGGCATCGCAGTTGCCGACCGGCGGTGCCTCGGTGGCTTTGGCCGTGGTGTCGGCGGGCGCCGCAGCGACTTCTTCGGCGGCCTTCTGCGCGTGGGTACCCGCTGCTTCCTGTTCGTCCATCGGCGGGGCCTTGCAGGCGCCCAGCAACAGCAGGGTGGGGACCAGGGCGGCAGCCAGGATCGTGGGGCCAAACGGGCGGCGGAAGGAGAAGGACGACATCGAGACTCCGGAGTTCCAGGCGGTAAACCGTGGAGCATATCGTCAAGGCGGGTGTGAGGTGTTTGTGTTGCGTTATTGACGCGGTGCCGTCGCGCCACCCACCACACTGCAGGCCCGTTCCGCCGCACCGCTTCCATGCCCGCACGCCTTGCCACCCCCGAAGCCACCGCAGCCCGCGACGCCGGCCTGCGGTATGTCACCGACGAGCTGCCCGGCATCGCCCGCCGCCGCGCCGGCAAGGGCTTCAGCTACCGCGACGCCGACGGTCACGCGGTCCGCGACGCTGCCACCCTGGCCCGGATCCGCTCGCTGGCGATCCCCCCCGCATACACCGATGTGTGGATCTGCGCGCTGGCCAACGGCCACCTGCAGGCGACCGGGCGCGATGCCCGCCGGCGCAAGCAGTACCGCTACCACCCGGACTGGGCGCGGGTGCGCGGCGATGGCAAGTTCGACCGGGTCATCGCCTTCGGCGAGGCGCTTCCGGCGCTGCGCCGCCGCCTTCGCCGCGATCTCAAGCTGCCCGGCTTCCCGCAGGACAAGGTGCTGGCGATCGTGGTCGCGCTGCTGGCCGAAACCCTGGTCCGCGTAGGCAACCCCGAGTACGCCCGCGACAACCGCTCCTACGGCCTGACCACCCTGCGCAACCGCCACCTCGAACTGGTCAAGGGCGGGCGTGCGCGCATGCGCTTCCGTGGCAAGTCGGGCCAGCAGCATGAGGTCGACATCGACGACACGCGGCTGGTGGGCCTGATCAAGGGCTGCCAGCAGCTGCCGGGGCAGGCCCTGTTCCAGTACCGGGATGATGACGGCGCGCTGCAGCCGGTCGATTCGGGGCAGGTCAACGCTTACCTGCGCGATGCGATGGGCACCGATTTCAGTGCCAAGGACTTCCGCACCTGGGGTGGCACGGTGGCCGCGCTGCGCCACTTCGCCGCCACGGCGCTGCCGGAGTCGCCCAGCGAGCGCGCGCTGGCCGCGCTGCAGAAGGAAGTGGTGTGCGAGGTGGCCACGCTGCTGGGCAACACCCCCTCGGTGTGCCGCAAGGCCTATATCGATCCCAGCGTGTTCGACGGCTGGCGCAGCGGGTCGCTGGCCCGGTTGGCCGGCCTGCGCGGCGAGCGGCAATGGGAGCAGGCGACGCTGAAGTTCCTGCGCAGCGCGCGGCGCACGGTGAAGAAGGCCAAGGCCGGGACCGCGCGCTGAGGGCGCGGTCCCGGCCAGGACATCAGCCGCAGTAGATGGCGGTGATGTTGTTGGTGCGGCCGGTCTCGATGGTCAGGCGTTCGCCACCGCTCTCCGCGCCCGGGCTGGGATTTGCCGCACCGCTGGCGGTGGGGCCACTCTCGGTGCGCTGGCCACGCAGCACGTTGACCTGCAGGCTGTCGCTGTCCACGCGGGCGCGCTCGATGGTGGCGGCCGACGCGGCCAGGCCCACGGCGCCACGCACCTTGTCGACATGGCACTGGCCGGAGATGACGCCGTCGATCGGCTGCACCTGCGCCACCGGTGTGCTGCTGCAGGCGGAAAGAAGGGTCACGGCGGCAACGGCAAGCAGGGGACGAAACATGGGGCGGCTCCAGCGGGGATTCTGGTGCCCACGATGCCGCTGCGTGCGTATGCGGCGGATGAAGCCGTACACGTCATGGCGACATGTCATTCACCGGATGCGACCGGCCCGGCCGCCACACTGCCCTTGCCTCGCCCTCCACCCGCATCGAGGCAAGTGCTACGAAGGAGTTGACCATGGCCACGGCCAAGAAAACCCGTAAACGTACGACCCCCGCCGCGACCTCCGCCGAGCCCAAGGCAACGCGCACCCGCACCCCCGTGGTGAAGACCGCTACCCGCAAGGCCGCCGCCACCGATCCGCGCGCCGCGCGCGTGGCCGCCCGCCAGCGCCGCCTTCAGGACCAGGAAAAGGCCAAGGACGCGCGCGCCGCGGCGAAGAAGGCCAGCAAGAAAGCTACCAAGAAGGCCACCCAGGCCGGCAGCCGCAAGCAGCCTGAAACCATGCCGGCGCAGCACATCGCCAAGCCGGGCAACGAACACGAACTGGATCTGGCGCCGCGCTTCCTGGCGCCGGATTACGTCGGCAGCGGCAAGCTCAAGGGCAAGCGCGCCATCATCACCGGCGCCGATTCTGGTATCGGCCGCGCGGTGGCCGTGCTGTTCGCCCGCGAAGGCGCCGATGTGGCCGTCCTGCATCTGGACGAACACGACGACGCTGAGGTCACCCGCCAGCACGTGGACGCCGAAGGCACCCGCTGCGTGGTGATCGCCGGTGACGTGCGTGATCCCAAATTCTGCAACAAGGCTGTCAAGCAGGTAGCCAAGGCGTTCGGCGGCATTGACATCCTGGTCAACAACGCCGCGTTCCAGCTCCACTGCGAACGCCTGGAAGACCTGGAAGACGAACACCTGCAGGAAACCCTGCAGACCAACATCGGCGGCTACATCCAGATGGCGCGCGCGGTACTGCCGCACCTGGAAGAGGGCGACTGCATCATCAACACCGGTTCGGAAACCGGGTTGTTCGGCAGCAAGGCGCTGATCGACTATTCGTCCACCAAGGGCGCCATCCATGCGTTCACCAAGGCGCTGGCCAGCCAGTTGCTGCCGCGCGGCATCCGCGTCAACGCGGTGGCCCCCGGCCCGGTGTGGACCCCGCTCAACCCGGCCGACAAGCAGGCGCCGGACGTGGCCGAATTCGGCAAGCACAGCGACATGGGCCGGCCGGCACAGCCGGAAGAACTGTCGCCGGCGTATGTGTTCCTGGCCTCGCCGATCACCGCCAGCTACATCAGCGGGGTGGTCCTGCCAGTCATGGGCGGCCCGAAGGGGTAAAGGCAGGCCGAAGGGGACGACATGCGACGCGGCGGCTTCCGCATTACCGTTCGTCGGCCGCCGCCGTCCGGCACTTGACGACATCTGTAGTCACGGGCATGGTGACGACACGTGTAGTCAACGGAGTGTGCCATGCGCGGCAAGACCATCGGGGACCAGGAACTGGCCCTGCTGCAGTACATAGCGGAACAGGACGACGCCAGCGTCGGCGAAGTGGCGGCCGGCTTCGGCGAGGAGCGTGGCCTGGCCCGCTCCACCGTGCTGACCATGATGGAGCGCCTGCGGGGCAAGGCGTATCTCCAGCGCCAGCAGGTCGAGGGCGTGTACCGCTACTCCGCCACCGGCGAGCAGGACAGCGTGGTGCAGGGCGCGGTGGCGAGTTTCGTGGAAAAGACGCTGCAGGGCTCGGTGTCGCCCTTCGTCGCCTTCATGTCGCACAAGGCCGAGGTCAGCGACAGCGAACTGGCCGAACTGGAAGCGCTGGTCGCACAGCTGCAATCACGCAAGCGGGAGGGCTGAGCCATGGACACCCTGATGATGGAACTGCTGACCCGCCTGGTCTGGACTTCCGTGCAGAGTGGCGTGCTGGTGGCACTGGTGTGGGGCGTGTGCCGGCTGCTGCCGCGGCTGCCCGCCGCCACGCGCTGCCGCCTGTGGTGGCTGGTGGCCCTGCAGGCCGTGCTGGGTCTGGTCTGGAGCAGCCCGCTCGAACTGGCGGTACTGCCGGCCCCGGGCATCGACAACGCCACCTTGGTGGCCCAGCCGATGGTGCAGGCGCCGACGACGCTGGCGCCGATGGCAATCGATACCGTGACCGCCGCGCCGACCGCTGCGTCGCTGTCCTGGCAGAGCGTGGTGTTCGCGCTGTGGGCGGCAGGCGTGATGCTGATGGTGGTGCACAGCCTGCGTGCCTACCGGCAGAGCCGCGCGCTGGTCCGCCATGCGGTGCCCTGCATCGACGCCGGGCTGCAGCAGGCGCTGCAGCTGGCCGCCGAAGCGCATGGGCTTGCCCGCGCGCCACAGCTGAAGCTGTCCGCGCAGATCCGTTCGCCGCAGCTGATCGGCCCGTGGAACCCGGTGCTGCTGCTGCCCGCACGTGAACTGCCGGCGATGGCCGCCGATGACCTGGACATGGCGCTGACCCATGAGCTGGTCCACCTGCAGCGCCGCGACCTGTGGTTCGGGCTGCTGCCCGCGCTGGCGCAGCACCTGCTGTTCTTCCACCCGCTGCTGCACGTGGCCGTGCGCGAATACGCGCTGGCCCGGGAAGAGGCGTGCGACAGCGCGGTGGTGGCCGGGCACGGGCATTGCCGCCACGACTACGGCCGCCTGCTGGTGCAGCTGGGCGTGGCGCCGCGGCCGGCGGTGGGCGTGGCCAGTGCCTCGCCCAACTTCCGCAGCCTCAAGCGCCGCCTGCTGACCCTGCAGCAGACCGGCAGTTTCCCGCGCGTGGCCTCGCTGGCGATCACCGCGCTGTTCGTGGTGATCGGGGTGGCGCCGATGCGGTTGGTGGCTGCGGTTCCGCCCCCGCCGCCAGCACCACCGGTGCTGACCGCTCCCGCTGCCCCTGCTGCCCCTGCGGTTCCGGCCGCACCGGCTGTGCCGGCGGCCGTCGCCGCGCCAGCGGCCCCGGCGGTGCCACGTCCGGCATCGGCACCGCGCCCGGTCACTGCACCGCGTGCACCGGCGCCCCCGGCCGCACCCGCACCGCCGCCGCACCCGGACAGTGTGAGCAGCAGCACCAGCACCAGTACCACCACCATCACCCACGGTCGTCTGGACCTCTCGCACCAGCCGCGCCAGGCCTTCGTGCTGATGGGCGGCGGCGACAACTTCGTCGATGCCTCGATGGCCGACCTCAAGCAGGCACAGCGTGATGTACAGGGTCGCGACCCGGCGCTGTGGGTGCGCGTCGGCAACGAGCGTTACCTCGTGCGCGATCCCGCGCTGCTGAAGTCGCTGTCCCAGGCGCAGCAGCAGGTGGCCAGGTTGGGCGAGCAGCAGGGCGCGCTGGGCGACCGCATGGGCGCATTGGGCGAGCAGCAGGGTGAGCTGGGCGAGCGCATTGCCGAGGTGGCGATGCGCGCCAGCCGCGATGCGATGGAGTCGATGGATGCGGCGGAAATGGCCAACAATGCCGCGCGTACGCGCAAGGGCGATGCCGCACTGGCCGAACGCGCGGCGCAGCGCGCCAAGGCGGACGCCGCGGCAGCGGTGGACCACCGCCGGATTGCCGAGATTTCCCGCCAGCAGGCCGAACTGGCCCGCCAGCAGTCAGGCCTGGCGCAGCAGCAGAGCATCGCTTCGGCCCAGATCGCCCGCGACGTGCGCAAGGCGTTCGACAAAGCGCTGGCCGACGGCACCGCGCAGCGTCTGCGCTGAACCAGCCGATCAACGCAACGTAGAGCCACCCTGGGTGGCTAGACGCGGCCCCACACCGTCCAACACACGTTGAACGGTGGAGGCGGGCTTAACTGCAGCCGATGCGCTCGATCTCGTTCTTGTCGTTGACGTTGATGGTCAACCGGTCTTCGCGGAAATCCATCGTGACCGCCATGCCCGGTTTCACCACGCGGACATGCTTGGCCCCGCTCTTGGCAACGGCCTGCTTGACCAGCGCTTCGTCAGCGCGCTTTCCATTGAACTGCGCAAGCACATCCGGATTGCATTTCACGGTGCCGCCATCCGCAACCTGCGGAACCGGATCGACCACTGCCTTGGATTCTTCAGTGCTTTTCGGCGGTGTACTGCACGCGGTGAGAGGCAGTACGCAGCCGATCAACAACAGCAGGGGCAGGCGCATGGCGGACTCCAGGAAGGCGGGTGAACGCATAGCATGCACGCGTCCGGCTGCACCGCATGTCAACGGGAAGGTGGGATGAAGGCGGCGTGAGAATGCCGTCCGGCCTACGGCGCTAGGATCGCGGCTGCGGGGGTACCACTGACATACACCACGGCGCACCGCGCCGCTGGGTTGCAGGAGTACGCCATGACATTGGAACCTCACCTCACCCGTGAGCAGTTGGACTGCTTCATCGAGTACGCGACGAGCGTGCTGCGAAGTCGTGAAGCCGGGCAGGACGTCAGCCCGGCACTTGAAGAGTTCCTTGCAGCAGTCTATGCCAAGGGGTTCGTCGTTCCCTACGACTGGATCAGCGCCTACGCGCTTCACGCGCGTGACCTGGAGGACGCCGCGTTACTGCAGTCCATGGACCTGGACGCATTCCGCCGCGCCGCGATCACGCATCTGCGGATGGATCGCTTCAGCGAAGGTCACTTGAAGCATCTGCTCCAGACCGGGTATTTCGCCGCGATGGCGGAACGCGCCCGCCAACTGCGCACCACGCTCAGGGGAACGCCATGAACTACATTGACACCCATTACGTTGACCACCCGGGTACCGATCCGCGCGTGCTGACGCTGTGCAGTGGAAGCATCGCGACCCTGCCGCAGGACCTCGACCTGCAGTTCCTTGCCATTTCAAGCGCACCGCATGACTACACACCTGCACAGAACCCGTTCATTGCCGAGCTGGAGACGCTTGGCATCTCCGTGGCCGCGCTGGAGGAGAACTACCGCCTGCGGGATTTCCGTCCGTCGTTGCCGTGCTGGGCATCCCAACGGCTTACGCAGTCCAACGCTCGCTTTGGCCACCTGCTGGTCTGGGAGCCGGACGTGGGCGATCTGGACAATACGTTGCGGGCCATCCCCGAAGCGTTCGTGGCCCTGCACCGGGTCGCCGGTCACCTGGGCGCAGGCACGGCCATGTTCCTTGCCTGGCCAGCGGACGGGAATGCAACGGCCGAAGATGTATTCCGCATGCAGTTCTTCGCGGCTGCCGCGCTGGCAGCCAGGGCCCGATGGAGCACGTTGTACCTGATGGTGCCGGACAGCCTCGCTGCCGAGGCGGCAACGTGGTTTTCATCGCTGAAGGCAGCGTACGACGATCCACCGGTACAGATTCCAGGGCATCTTTCGGCGCGCGCACGCGCCGAACTGCCGTTGCACCTGAGCGCAGTCCCGTCACGTCACCACGATGTTCCGCATGTCACCGAACGCCAAGCGGCCGCAATCCATGCGTACACGGCTGCGGCGTACATGCCCATCAACCGCGCGCTCCGGCAGAGAGATGCCCGGCATCCGGATTTCATCGTCATGCAGCCGATCATCGAAGCCATTGCCAGCGGCCTGGCGCAACTGGCGCCGCACGATTTCCATGAGCCGACAAGAAGAAAAGTCGTTCCTTTCGAAGGCATCGAAGATCTGTACGGCGATGGCATCGTCACCCGTGAGCTGGCCTTCACCAGCACCACGACGCGCAACCCGGCGTACGACGATGGGTGGATCTTTGCGATGCGCAGCATCCTTGGCCGCTACATCGCCGAGCTGTCGATCATTCCCGAGGAGGCCGAAGTCCTGTTCGACAGCGGCATGGACCAGTTGGTGACTTCCGTGGAACCGTCAGGCGACCACCTCGTCCACCTGGCCAGCCATCAGGTCATTCCGGGGGCAGCGGGGGTCGGCGAAACACATCTGTAGCGACCCGCTCAGCCCTGCAGCGCGAGCGTTTCCCGCTCTCGCTGCTCCTCGGCAACCAACCGCTGCATCAGCAGCGACAGCGTCACCACGTCCTGGTGGTTGTGCTCGGCCACCCGGCGCAGGTTCACCGCGCTGCCGCCGCGCAGGTAGTTCAGCCACGCGGCGGGGGCTTCGGATCCGGGCAGGTCGTCTTCGCGCACGATCTGCAGCAGCTGGCGCTCGATGGTGGCCAGCCGGCAGTTCTCCCAGGTGCCGCGGTAGCGGCGGCGGGTGGGGAACAGCAGGTCCACGTGGTCCAGGGGGGTTATCGGGCAGCGCTGGCGGGCCAGCCGGTAGCGGGTCTTCAGCAGCGGTGCGTCGTAGCAGCGGCCGTTGTAGCTGGAAAACACCGTGGTGGGTTGCAGCCAGCGCGCGAACTCGGCCAGCATCGCGGTCTCGGCGGCCATGGTGGTCATCAGCAGCTGGCGGATGCGCAGGCCGTCGCCGCGCGCGGCATCGCGGTGCCAGTCGGCCGCGCCGATCATGAAGGCGCGGGTGCCGGTGCCGCCGGCCAGGCCGGTGGTTTCGGTATCGAAGAACATCAGGTCCTGCGGCTGCACCTGTTCGCCGTCGCGTTTTGCGAAGGCCAACGACAGCGGCTGGGTCGGGATGGCCTGCGGCAGGAACGATTCGATCAGGAACAGGCCCGGTGCGATCTCCTCACCCGGCACATGCCGATCCTGTGCGCTCGCGCGCGGTCGTGCCGCCGCCTTACCGCGATCACGCAGCCCCAGCAGCCGGTGCAGGCCACCTACATCGGGCCTGCGCAGCGGTGGTGGTGCCGGCACGGGGGCGCTCGCACCGGTCGGCTTGTGGCGGATTTCCTGCTCCACCCAGGCGAACACCGAATCCGGCGCGGGCCGGCGCGCCTGCGCATCGTTGGCCGCCACCGGCGCTGCGGGTGCAGGCGCGGCAGCGGGCTCGGCCGCCGCCGGGCGCGGCGTGGCATCACCGGCCTGGCGCCGCAGCAGGCGCAGCTTGTCCAGGCTCAGGCTCAAAACGGCACTACCTCGGCCTCGTGCTGCGCACGTGCGCTGGCAGGTGGCAGCGCCTGTTCGTCAAACAGCGCCAGTACCTTCAACGCCAGCGCCTTGGGCGTGGTGGCATCGTCTTCCTGGCCGGCCAGCACCGGGCCCACGCAGGCCGGGCAACCGGCCTTGCAGTCGCAGCGCTGCACCAGTTCCTGCGCGCGCTGCAGCAGCTCGGCCTGGCGCAGCCACAGCGGCTCGCTCAAGCCCACGCCGCCGGGGAAGTTGTCATAGAGGTACACGGTGGGTACGAACTGCTGCTGCAGTTCGATGGCGCTGGCATCGAACTCGGCGCCACGCAGCTGGCCACGGCCGCTCTGGTCGGCCACCGCGAACCACGCGCCGTCGCCATTGCCCACCGCCTTCTGCAGGTCGCGCGCATCGGCCATCACCGCCACCGTGGCAACGATGTGCAGCGCGTAGGCCGCGCCCAGGAAGCCATCCAGTGCCTCCTGTTTCGAATCGAACGCGGTCAGCAGCAGCCCCTGCGGCAGCTGCCACCACACCGCGGTGGTGTGCAGTTCCTGGTCGGGCAGGTTGACCGGCCCATAGCCGATGTTTTCGTGGGTGTAGTAGCGGATCTTCTTGTAGCCGGCCACGCGCCGCACCACGTGCACTTCGCCGTGGTGCGAATCGCCCTGGCCGGCCATGCAGCCGTCGAAGCGGTCCAGTACCTTGAGCTTGGTGAAGTCGATGCTGTCGGTGTAGTAGTCCACGTGGGTGCGCGTGACGTAGGCCTTGCGGCCTTCCCAGTCCAGCCGCTCCACCTGGTACGGGGTGGACTGCACCATGTGGATGGCGCCTTCGTACAGGGTCAGCGCGGCGGCGGAGTAATCCACCTCGGCAATGATCTGCTGCTTGCCGTCGCTGCGGTCGACCACCACGAAGTTGCCGTCGGCCACCGAACGCAGGCTCACCGCGTTGGCCGGGTAGCTGTCGGCGATCCACTCCCAGCGGTCGCCTTCGCGGTGCACCACCTCGGTTTCGGCCAGCGCTTCGAGGAACACCAGCGGGTCGATCGGCCCGAACGGGTCGCCGGCCAGGAACGGCAGCTCGAAGGCGGCACAGCGGATGTGGTCGAACAGGATCAACGGCTGGTCCGGGGCGGTGCGCGCGTGTTCGGGCGAGGCCTCGGCGAAGAAGTCCGGGTGCCGCACCACGTACTGGTCCAGCGGCTGCGAGCTGGCCACCAGCACGCCAAGGGCGGGCTGCTGGCGTCGGCCGGCGCGGCCGAAGCGCTGCCAGGTGGCGGCCACGCTGCCGGGATAGCCGTTGAGCACCACCACGTCCAGGCTGCCGATATCCACGCCCAGTTCCAGCGCCGAGGTGCTGACGATGCCGTCGATGTTGCCGGCGCGCATGGCGCGTTCGGTCTCGCGGCGTTCGGTGGGCAGGTAGCCGCCGCGGTAGGCGCGGATGCGTGGCGGCTTGCGCGGGTCGTGGTCGAAGATGTCCTTCAGGTACTTGGTGAGCACTTCGACCATCAACCGGCTCTGCGCGAAGATCAGCGTCTTCAGCCCGGATTTGATCGCGATGCGGGCGATGCGGTTGCTCTGCGAGCGCGCCGAGGCACGCAGCCCCAGGTCGGCGTTGACCACCGGTGGGTTCCACAGCAGCACGTGCTTGGGCCCGGTCGGCGCGCCGGATTCGGTGACGGCGGTGACCGGTGCCTCGATCAGCGCTTCGGCATGCGCCTGCGGGTTGCCGATGGTGGCCGAGCACAGGATGAACTGCGGCGACACGCCGTAGAAGGCGCAGATCCGCTTGAGCCGGCGCAGCACGTTGGTGACATGGCTGCCGAACACGCCCCGGTAGGTGTGCACCTCATCGATCACCACATAGCGCAGGTTCTCGAAGAACTGCGCCCACTTGGTGTGATGCGGCAGGATGGCCTGGTGCAGCATGTCCGGATTGGAGACCACGATGTCGCCGTGCAGGCGGATGGCCTGGCGCGCGTCACCGGGGGTGTCGCCGTCGAACGTGAACGCCTTGACCCCCAGGTCGCCGGCGCGGTTGAGCTCCAGCAGTTCGGCCACCTGGTCCTGGGCCAACGCCTTGGTCGGGAACAGGTACAGCGCCTTGGCCTTGCCCTGCATGGCGGCGCTGACCACCGGCAGGGTGTAGCACAGCGACTTGCCGCTGGCGGTGGGGGTGACGATGGCCACGTGCTCGCCCCGCTGGGTAGCCTCCCATGCTTCGGCCTGGTGGCTGTACAGCTGCTCGATGCCCCGCGCCTTCAGCGCGGCGGTCAGCGCGGCGGGCACATCGGCCGGGATCGGCGCGTAGCGGCCTTCGCGGCCGGGAATCGTGAAACTGCCGGTGATGCGGTCGGCGTAGCGCTGCTGCAGCCGCGCGGTGAGCAGGGCACCGTTGCGCGAGGGCAGCCCGTCGGTGGTCGCGAGGCGGCGCTCGGCATCTTCGGTGCGCTTGGCGAGTTCGTAGGCCATGGGTACAACGGTCTGCAAAGGACGCCATGGAAGCACAATCGCGTCTCAGCGGTTGAGACATCGCCGGCCGGCCGGGTGAATGATTCAGCGCCTGCGCTGCTGTCGGGCACGGGCAACGAAATCTGAAGGCGGTCTTCGTATGCTGCGCGCTGGACGCTGCTGACAGGACGACACGTGGCATTACGCACAGGGATGGCAACAACGACGATGATCGCCGGGCTGCTGCTGGCGAACGGGGCCCAGGCCCAGCAGGATCGCGGCGAACCCGTCGACAGCGCGGACGCCCGCGTCACCACGCTGGGCGAGGTGCGCGCGCTCAAGCCCGAGGACGACGTGCAAGTGGACCTGTACCGCTTCAAATCCCCGGTGCAGCCCGAACCCAACGCGTTCAACCGCGTCTGGCACGAACCCCCCTCGCTGGAGGAGGTGGGCATGCGCGGCGGCTATTTGATGATGGGCATCAACTACGGCATCGCAAAAACCGCCCAGGGGCTGCATACCCTGACCCGCGCCCCGGACCCGATCCAGTCCGCCATCGCGCGCCCGCCGCCGGGGCTGGATGCAGCCCAGCAGCGCCGCGCGCTGCAGTTCTGTGATCCGCAGCAGGGCTGCGCGGTGCCGACGGGGGACTGAGCCGCTGCTGCGCCGCTACGCCACCGGTGGCGAAGGACGCCGACGCTCCAGCCACCACAGCAGGCCGGCAACGGCGATGAAGGCGAGGAGCCACGGCCAGCGCGGGCCGGGCACGCTGTCGGGCGTTCCGCTCGAGGCGGCATTGGATTCAGCCAGGCGATCCGCAGTAGCGGCGCGCAGCTGCTGGCGGTGCAGCGGTTGCGCGCTGGCCGGGTCGAATACATAGAACGCCTGCACGGTGTCGCCGTGCTGGAGCTGGTGCCACCCGGGCTGCTGCGGCCAGTAGCCGGCGCACTGCTGGCTGCCGCTGGCCGGATCGACCTGCAGGGCGACCGTATGGCCTTCGGCGTCGCGGACGCGGGTGCCGTTGGGTACCTCGCACAGGGTCACGCGCTCGCCCGACCAGGGCGTCGCTGTCTGCAGGCGGATGGCAGGCGCACCCGGCAGCGCGCGCGCGACCTTGGACAACACGCCCGACCACAGCTCGGCGTAACGGTCGTCGCGGCCGGACAGGACCAGCCGGTAGCTGTCGGTAACCGGGAGCAGGGCGATGCGGCCGCGACCGACGCTGCGCCAGCCGCCCACGGCGTTGCCCTTGGCGTCGAGCAGCAACGCATCCGAATCGGTCACCCCCGCGTCGAACCGCTCCAGCGCGGGCGGCGTGGCGCTATGTGATGCGGCGTCGGCTTCGTCCATCCACGCGGTGCTGTCGGTGGAGGGGCGCTGCGGGCCGCGCCGTGCCTGTAGCAGTGCGGACTCCGGATCGGCCGGCAGCTGCAGCGGTGCTGCGCGGGTGCCGGCGCTCACCGGCAGGCCCCAATTGCGCAGTGTCTGCCGGGAGGCATCGTTGAGCGGGCCGCTGCTGCGCACCACCACGCCCAGCCCATCGCGCAGTGCCTGCTGCACCAGCGTGCGTTGCGCCGCGCCGAGTGCCGCCAGGCTGCGTTCGTCGAGCACCAGCACGTCGGTGGCGGCCAGGCGTGCCGTGCTCAGGGCGACCGGCGCATCGCCGAGCATCACCCCACCACCGGCGCTGGCCTGGGCCTGCACGGCCAGGCCGGTATCGGTGGCCCAGCGGCGCAGGTACTTCAGTTCCGGGCCGGGTGCGCCGGCGAGGATCAGCACCCGCGGTGGCGGGGCGGCCACGGTCTGCAGCGGCACCGGAAGGCTGTCAACGACGTGCTGCTGCGCGTCGAGCAGGCGCAGGGTGAACTCGCTGCGCCCTGCGGCGCGTGCGCTGCCGTGCAGGCGCACGGTGCCCTGCGCGTCCAGCGGTGCGCGGTCCACCACCATGCCAGCCGGGTCGAGCAGTTCGGCGCGCGCCCCGTCGACACCGCCGGCGCGGGCGGCAACCTCGAACAGCGCGCCGGGTGCGGTGACCGACGGCGGCTGGAGATCCAGCCAACCGCGGGGCGCGGCAGGGGACTGCACGGTTACCCGCAGCGGCAACGCGGTATCGCGATCGCGCGCGCGCAGTCCATCACCGACCAGCAGCAGCGAGGTACTGCCCGGATGCTGGCGCAGCGCGGTGGCCAGGTCGGGGGCGCGTACGGCGCCTGCATTGGGCGTTGCCTCGGGGAGCGCAATCACGGTTGCACCGGCGGGCACGCCGCCTGCGGATGCGGCGTTGCCGGTCAGTACGGTCAGCTGGCCCGCTTCCACGCTGCGCTGTGGTGGTACGAGGGTGAAGTAGAGCAACAGGGCGGACAGGGCCTGCAACGCGAGCAATGCGGCGGGTCCGGGTGAAGGCAGCCACGCACGGCGTGGCCCTACGCGGAGGATGCGTACGCTGCCTGCGATGGTGATCAGGATCAGGGCGATGGCGATCCATGGGGCCATGCTCATCGCGCGCCCTCCAGGGCATCCAGGTAGCGCTGCGCCATCGGGTCCGGTGCGCTGCGGCGTTCCAACTGCGGCAATGGTCGCTGCAACGCGCGCCACAGTTGTGCGCGCAATGTGGTGCGGCAGGATGCACAGTCTGGTGCGAGGCGCAGTTCTTCGACTGCCGCCGCAAGACTGAGGGGGTCGGTCAGTCGCGATTGATGGCGGCCCAGCCACTGGCTCAGCGCGTCGAGGTCCGGTGGGCTGCGGGTGTCGGCCAACTGCTGCCAGACCGCCACGATGGCGGGATCGGGTGCGTCCACGGGGGTAATGGTGGAGGAGCGGCTGCCCAGATCCGTGCGGTCGCCAGTCATGCGGCGGCCTTCGTCGATGGGCGGCAGCTCGGGCCCGACCCGGGCCAGATAGATGCGCTCGGCCTGCTGCACCTGCTTGATGAAGGCCAGTGCCTTGTTGGCGAACGGCAGTGCGCGCTCGGGGCGGCCCTGGCGCAGTTCACCTTCCGACGACCACATCTGGTCCAGCGCGGCCTTCAGGATCGCGCGGGTCTGCGGATCGAGCAGGGTGGCTGCTTCGGCATGGTCGTGGGTGTGGCCGTACTCGGAGAGCACGTCGGTGGCGGCGCCGAAGACCGGGGCGCTGTCGGCCCTGGTTGCGCCGTGCTCGTGATCGTCGTGGCCGCCCTGTGCACTGGCGGTGTCGTGCGCGTGGTCCTCATCGTGATCAGCGGCCGGAACATCGCTGGTGGGCAGGCTGTCACTGGTCGGCGGCGGCTTGGCGCCGCCTTCGCTCTCCTCACCCAGGAACTGCCCGTAGCGCAGGCGCAGGATGCGCTGGTCCACGCCGATCGCATCGGAGCGCTTCACGAACTCCTCGGCGGGCAGCTGGCGGCGAAGTTTGATCAACGCTTCGGCGTCGATGATGATCTGGCGCTGGCTGCGGAAGTACGCCGGCAGGGTTTTCTTGACCATGCCCTCCATATCCGTGCCCAGCACCTGTTCTTCGCTGGGCAGGCGCAGGATCAGGCTGGTGCTTTGCGCGGTCTGCGCGGTGGGCGTGCGGTTGTCGCGCACCTGCAGCTGCGCGATCACATCGTTGCCCGGGCCGGCGCCGAGTGCAGCCAGGTCCAGCGTGCGCGCGAAGCGGCGCTGGGTGGCCGGGCCGGTGCCGTTCAGCGCGATGCGCTGCTCACGGAAGGTGATGTTTTCCCCGCTGCCCTGGGCCAGGGTCAGGTGCAGTTCGGCGCTGGCCGCCACGCCGAAGTCATCGCTGGCCTCGAACTGCAGGCTCCATTGGCGCTGGCCGGGCGTGGCCAGGACCAGGGTGCGATCCGGTGCGATCACGCGAACACTCGGCGGGCGGTCAGGCACCACATCCAGGCGATACAGCTTGGGTGCGGTCAGCGCCGGCTCGGTCACGATGCGGTACAGCGTGGGCCTGGCCGCCTTCCACTGCGCCACCCACGCCTCACCATCGCGGCGCAGCGCGATGCGGGTGCCATCGTGCAGCTGCAATCCGGCCTGCGTGGGCTGTGCGCTGAAACGCAGCGACCAGTCCAGTGCACTGCCCTGCACTACCTTGGCGTCCAGTGCGGTCTGGGTGCGCAGGGCTTGGCCGGTGTAGGCCGGTGCCTGGATCTGCAGCCGGGAGGACTGCAGGCTGGGCGGTTGGGCCGGGCTGGCGGGAGGCGTGGCACGGCCGGGAAGGCCCGGCACCGGTACGCCCGGTGCAGGCCAGCCTGCGGCGAGCACGGCCACCAGCATTCCGCCACACCACGACACGGCCAGCCAGCGCTTCGGCCAGGCCGCGCGCAGGTCCGGCGGCGCGGCCTGCAGCGCGGCGGTGACGCGTGCCTGCTGGCGTTGCTGCAGGGGATTGAGTGCGGCGGTATCGGTGAACAGCAGATCGGCGCTGTCCTGCGCGATGGCATGCGTGTCCAGCTGGCGCACCAGCCAGTGCTGGTCCAGCCGCCGCGCGCGCCAGGTTGCGGCACCTGCGACGACCAGCAGGGTTGCCAGCAGCATGATGGAGCCGATGTTGATGCCCGCCACGCGCGCGGCGATGGCGGTAAGGGCCAGCGCCAGTGGCACCAGCAGCAATGCGGTGATCCACCACCGCCGGCGACGCGCGCGCTGCCATGCCTGATTGACGCGGTTCATGCGCTTGCCCCGCGTCGCGGTGCGGTGGCCATCCAACGCTCCAGGGCGAACAGCAGCACGATCACCGCCAGCAGCCAGGTCGCCAGATCACGCGGCTGTGCCAGCGGCGGGCTGGCACCGGTCAGCGGCGCCTGTACGGCAGCCGGCGCCAGTTGCGGCGACGGCAGCGGCCGCACCTGCTCCAGCAGGCGGCGCGGGAACGACGGTTCGCGCAGGATCGGCAGTGCATCGGGTGACAGCGCGGCTGTAAAGCGCAGCACTTGTCCGCGACCGAGGGCATGGCGCATGACCGCCGCCTTGCCGCTGGCATCCTGCAGCACCGTCGTACCGGTACCGGTGGCCGCTTTGGTCGACACAGCCAACACGCTGCCGCCATCGTGCACCCAGGCCTGCCAAGCGGGCGGCAGTGGCGCATCGGCCAGCCACACGCCGACCTGACCTTGTTCCGGCACGGCATCGGTGGCGAGCGGCGCTGACAGCGGCTGCCCGCTCCACGCGCGCTGCAGGGCATCGAGCACAGCCCGTTCGGACGGTTCCGGGTCGTTGCCGCTGACGCGCAGCTGCGGCGCGCTGTCCTGCACCGGCGCGCCCACCGGCATCGCAACCGGCCGCCAGTTCACCGCACGCGACAACCGTGGCCGCTCGCCGTCGAGCCCGCGCATGGGATCGGGGACGTACACCGTTAGTTCCGTGCCCTCAGGCAGGGTTTGATCCAGCTCGCGCAGCAGACTTGAAAGCGGCTGCTGGCCGGCCGGCGCCGCATCCCGCAGCGGCGGGAATCCGGGCGCCAACCAGCGACCCTCGCTGCCTGCAGGCAATGTAGGAGGGCTCAGTCCCGGTGCCACCACCACCCATGCCGGCGTCTGCACCGGCGCGCCGTGCAGCAGCGGCCGGGCCAGCAGTACGGCCAGCGCGGCAAGCAGCAACAGGCGCACCAGCAGCAGCGGCCATTCGTCGAAGCGGATCCGCTGGCGCGGGCGGGCCTTCGCGCGCAGCCAGCGCAGCGCGGCGAACTCCAGCGGCGCGTAGTGGTGGCGGCGCGCCAGATGGATCAGCAACGGCACCAGCAGTGACGCCAACGCCAGCAGGCCCAGCGGGAACAGCAGCGACAGGCTCATCGCGCGCTCCCCGCCAGCAGCCGCAGCGGCGCGTCCAGCGGCTGGTCGGTATGGGTCACCACATGGGCAACGCCGCCGCGCTGCAACCGTGCCTGCAGCACGCGCTGCGCCTCGGCGAAGCGGGCCAGGTACGCGTCGCGGATCGCGCGGCCATCACCCAGCAGCTCTTCACCCGTTTCCGGATCGCGAAAGCGGTGGCCGTCCTGGAACGGGAAATCACGCTCGTCGGCGGTCAGGATCTGCAGTTGCACCACATCGCGGCGGGCGGCGGCCAACCGCTCCAGCAGCACGGTGCCGGCGTCGTCGAAGCCATCCCCCAGCGCCACCAGCATGTCGTTGGCCTGTACGCGTTCCCAGACCGGGCGCAGTGCGTCCGCAGCGGGCCATGCGCCACGCGCACGCAGGCGGTGCAGCAGCAGGTGGATGCGGTCGCGCTGGCGCGCACCACTACCGGCTGGCACCAGCTGCACGCCGTCGCCGTTGATGGCGACCAGGCCGAAGCGGTCCCCCTGCTGCAGCGCCAGTTCCACGATGCAGGCCGCGGTGGCGCAGGCATGGTCCAGCCGCGACACCGCGGGGCGTGCACGGTCGGCCTGCCCGGCCGATGCCGTGGCATCGATGAGGATCCAGATCGTGACCGGACTTTCGCGCTCGGACTCGCGCACGAAGAAGCGGTCCGAGCGGGCGTAGAGCTTCCAGTCGATCTGGCGCAGTTCGTCACCGGGCTCGTAGGCACGGTACTGCGCGAATTCCAAACCAGCGCCACGGCTGCGGCTGGCATGCTGGCCGATGCCCTGCGCGCCAATCGCACGCCGCGGCAACAGCCGCAGCGCCTTCAGGCGGCTGCGGACATCGGCGGGGATGGCGATCGGGGCGTGCGGGCTCACGGCAGGCTCAGGCGGGGAAGGGCACGGCCTGCAGCAGCGCGGCGATCACATCGTCGGCGCCCTTCTGCTCGGCTTCGGCGGCGAACGAGAGCAGCAGGCGATGGCGCATCACCGGCGCGATCAGCGCCTGCACGTCGTCGCGGGTGGCCGCGAAACGCCCCTGCAGCAACGCGCGGGCCTTGGCCGCCAGCACCAGCGACTGCCCGGCACGCGGGCCGGCGCCCCACTTGATCCAATGGTTCACCGCATCCGGCGCACCGGCCCCCGGGCGGCTGGCACGCACCAGACGGGTGATCCAGCCCAGGACGTCATCGCTCACATGCACCTGCCGTACCGCCGCCTGCAGGGCCAGCACATCCTCGGCGTGCATCACCTTGGGAACGGTGCCACTGCTGCTGCCGGTGGTCTGCACCAGGATGTCGCGTTCTTCCTGCTCGGTGGGGTAGTCCACCCGCACGTGCAGCAGGAACCGGTCCAGCTGGGCTTCCGGCAGCGGGTAGGTGCCGGCCTGCTCGATCGGGTTCTGCGTGGCCAGCACGAAGAACGGCGCCGGCAACGGGTAGGTGGTGCCGGCGTAGCTGACAGTGCGTTCCTGCATGGCTTCCAGCAGCGCCGCCTGGGTCTTGGGCGGGGTGCGGTTGAGCTCGTCGGCCAGCAGCAAGTGGGTGAAGATCGGCCCCTGCTGGAAGCGGAAATGGCGGTGGCCGGTGCCGTGGTCTTCCTCCAGCAGCTCGGTGCCCAGGATGTCGCTGGGCATCAGGTCCGGGGTGAACTGCACGCGCCGGAACTGCAACTCCAGCGCCTGCCCGAGCGAACGCACCAGCAGGGTCTTGCCCAGCCCTGGCGCGCCTTCCAGCAGCACATGGCCACCGGCCAGCAGGCCGATCAGCAGCTGCTCCACCACCTCATGCTGGCCGACAACGGCCGTGCCCAGCGCATCGCGCAGGGGCTGCAGCTTGGAGAGAAGGGCGTCAATGGGGCTATCGTTTTGCATGGCACGCTCGCAGCAATGAATGTAGAGCCACGCCCTGCGTGGCTGAAGAAATCAGCGAAACCTAGTTGTTCAACGCATACATCACGATGTTCACCCCGAACCGGGTGTTGTCCTCGGCCAGGAAGCGCTTGTTGCGCCAGTCGTAGTCCCACTCGCAGCCATAGTCTTTATTGCTGTAAAGCACGCCCAGCCGGCCATCGACCTCGATGCCCTTGAGGTAATCGTGCACGAGGTCATCGCCCCAGCCATTGAGCTCGAAGCCGGTGGCTGGTGGCCCGTCCGGGAACTTGAAAAAGCTTCGATACAGCGCATGCGTGTTGGGCAGCTTCTTCAGCGCGGCCGGCCCGAACAGCTTGGCCATCTGCGCTTCGAACGACTTGGCGAAGAGCCCGTCGATGTCGTGGTTGCAGTCATCCACGACCACGAACCCGCCGTTGCGCACATAGCGCACGAAGTTCTGCCGCTCGGCGGCGTTGAACTCCACCAGCTTGTGCCCGGCCAGGTAGCAGAACGGAGCCTCCAGCATGCGCGGGTCGGACAGCGCCACCACATGCTCGGTCGGGTCGACCCGCAGCGTGGTGTAGTCGATCAGCGAGGTGATCAGGTTGGACGGCATGCGCGCGTCCACGTCCCAGTCGCCGGAGTCGTACTTGAGCCGGGTGAACCAGAAGTCGTAACGCCCGGCCTGCGCGCGGGCGAACGAGGGCAGGGCCGCCAGGGCGGCCCCGCCAAGCATCAACCGCAGGAACTGCGCGCGGTTCATTGCCGCACGCGCGCCATCAGACCGCGTCGGACAGCGAGGTGAAGGTGAAATCGCGCAACTTCATCGGCGGGATCATCATCACGAAGCTGGATTCGTCACCGGCCACGCGTACCGGCTTGCCCAGCTCTTCGATGTTGTTGAGCATGATCACCGGCGATTCGTTGAAGCGGAAGTTCTTCACCGGGTACTTGATCTGGCCGTTTTCGATATAGAAGGTGCCGTCGCGGGTCAGGCCAGTGAGCAGCACGGTCTGCGGATCGACCATGCGGATGTACCAGGTACGGGTGACCAGGATGCCCTTCTGGGTGCCGCGCACCAGCTCGGCGGTGCTCTTGTCGCCGCCGCTCATCAGCAGGTTGCCCGGGGTGGCATTGGCGGTCTTGCCCTGCTTCTGCGCCCAGAAGCGCGAGTAATCCAGGTTGGCGACCTTGCCGTTCTCGATGATGGCCAGCTTGTTGCGCGGCAGGCCCTGCTGGTCCCACGGCAGCACCGGCGCCTCGGGGTGCCACGGGTCCGCGTACATGTTCACGCGCGGGTCGTAGACCTGCTCGCCCAGCTTGTTGCCGCCACCCTTCTTGGACAGGAAGCTGCGGCCTTCATCGGCAGAGCGCGCATCGAAGAAGTTCATCATGAAGCTGATCAGGCCGGCAGCGGCCGCCGGTTCCAGGATCACGGTGTACTTGCCCGGCTCCAGCGCCTTGGCTTCGGACGATTCGGTGGCCTTGCGCATGGCGATGCGCACGTCCTGGTCGGCCTTGAAGTCGGCGGCGTCCTTCAGGTTGCGGCCCACCCAGCCCGAGCCGCGCCCGTCTTCGGTGCGCACCGTGCAGGTGTAGTCGAAGTTGGTGGTGCGCTGGTAGCCGAAGTTGCCGTTGCTGTTGGCGGTGGCCTGGAAACCCTGGCCATCTTCCAGGAAGCCGGCGGCGATCAGGCCGTTGCCACGGCAGGGCGCGATCGAATCGGCGGCGACCTTGGCGCGGAACGCCGGGTCGATGGCGGCGGTGGATTCGCTGAAGGTCGGGCTGGCGGTGTAGGCCTGCTTGCCGATGGCCGGCAGGAACTCCGGGTTTTCCGGGGCCAGGCGGGCCAGGTCCTCGGCACGGCGGACCACGCGCTCCAGCGCGGCGTCGTCGAACTCGTTGATCGAGGCGGTACCAACGCGCTTGCCGAAGGCCACGGTGACGGCCAGTTCGGTGTTGTCGACGATGCCGCTGGTGGAGACGTTGTTGAGCGCGAAACGGATGTTGCCGTTGATCGAGCCGGCCAGCACCGCGGTGGTCTCATCGGCCTTGGACAGCGCGATGACCTTGTCGAGGATGGCCTTGGCCTGGGCTTCGGTGAAGATACTCATGGAATAAGGGCTCCTGACCGGTCAGCCGAGGCTGCGCGCGGTGTTGATGACGTTGATGCCGTTGAAGCGCGCGGTGGACGAACCGTGCGAGACCGCCGAAACCTGGCCCGGCTGGCCCTTGCCGTCGAAGAACGAACCGCCCAGGCGGTAATCGCGTTCGTCGGCCACGGCGCTGCACGCGTTCCAGAACTCCGGCGTGCGGATCTGGTAGGCCACGTCTTCGAGCATGCGGGTGATCTGGCCGTTCTTGATTTCATAGAACAGCTGGCCGCCGAACTGCGCGTTGTAGCGCTGCTGGTCGATGGAGAACGAACCGTCGCCGATGATGTAGATGCCGTTCTCGACGTCCTTGACCAGGTCGCTCACGCTCAGCGGGGTCTTGCCCGGCGCCATCGACACGTTGGCCATGCGCTGGAACTGCACGCTGGACCAGGAATCGGCATAGCAGCAGCCGTCCGATTCGGTCTTGCCCAGGATGTGGGCCTGGTCGCGGATGGTCTGGTAATCCACCAGCTTGCCGTTGCTGATCAGGTCCCAGCGCTTGGTCTTGACGCCTTCATCGTCGTAGGCCACCGCACCGAGGCTGCCCGGCTGGGTCTTGTCGGCGAAGATGTTGACCAGGTCGCTGCCGTACTGGAAGTGCTGTTCGCGCTTGTCCAGGGTGGCGAAGCTGGTGCCGGCGTAGTTGGCCTCGTAGCCGAGCACGCGGTCCAGTTCCAGCGGGTGGCCGACCGATTCGTGGATGGTCAGCCAGGTGTGCGAGGGGTCCAGCACCAGGTCGTACTTGCCCGGCTTGACCGACGGCGCCTTCAGCTTCTCCTGCGCCTGCTTGGCCGCCGCGATGGCGTCTTCCTTCATGTCGTACGACGAGCCGTAGTTGACCACGCCGTTCGGCGTGAGCACCTTGCCGCTCGCGGCGCCATCGAGGTATTCGTAACCCATGCCCATCGGCGCGGACAGGCCTTCGCGGGTGCGGAACTTGCCACTGGCCTTGTCGATGGCGGTGACCGTCATCGGCGCCCAGATGCGGTGCACGTCCTGGTCGATGTAGGAGCCATCGGTGGACGCGAAGTACTTCTGCTCGTTGACCAGGAACAGCATCGAATTGACGAAGCTGGCCCCCGCACCCATCGCGGCGGCGTTGACGTCCAGCAGCAGGTCGACCTTCTCCTTGATCGGCACTTCCATCGCGTTCTTGCGGATCGGCGTCTTCCAGCTCACCTCGCCCACACCCGGCGCAGCGGCCAGCTGCACCTTGGCGGTCTGTACGCCGGCGTTGGCCTTGGCGATGGCCACCGCCTGCTGGGCGGCACGCGCCACATCGGTCGGGTTGAGCTGGTTGGTGGCGGCAAAGCCCCAGGCACCATTGACGATCACGCGGATGCCCACACCGGTGGACTCGGTGTTCACCACGTTCTGCACCTTGTCTTCGCGGGTGATCACGAACTGGCGCAGGTAGCGGCCGATACGCACATCGGAGTAGGTGGCGCCGCCCTGGCGGGCGGCGGCCAGCGCGGCGTCGGCCAAGCGCTTCTTCAGCGCCGGGTCCAGGGTGCTGTGCAGTTGCTCGGCGGCAATCACCTTGCCGAAGAACGCCGGCACGATCAGGCCGCCAGCAGTAAGCCCGGTCAGGGCAAGAAAGTCACGTCTTTGCAAGGCAGCTCTCCACGTCGGTGTGGGGGTGGCAGGAACAAGGCGGGATCAGCGGTACAGCGGTGCATCGATTCTTGCGGGCGCGGCGGTCCAACGGTAGTGACGTTTGGCACGGTGGCCGGGCGGCTCAGCCCAGGCTGCGTGCGGTGTTGATGATGTTGATGCCGTCGAAACGCGTGGTCGCCGAGCCATGCGACACCGCCGAGACCTGGCCGGGCTGGCCCTTGCCATCGAAGAACGAACCGCCGAAGCGGAAATCGCGCTCGTCGCAGATCGCGCTGCAGGCGTTCCAGAACTCCGGCGTGCGGATCTGGTACGCGGCGTCTTCGACCATGCCGGCGATCTGCCCGTTCTTGATCTGGAAGTACAGCTGCCCGCCGAACTGCGCGTTGAAGCGCTGCTGGTCGATGGAATACGAGCCGCGACCGTGGATGTAGATGCCGTTCTCCACGTCCTTGATCATGTCGGCCACGCTCAGCGGGGTCTTGCCCGGTGCCAGCGACACGTTGGCCATGCGCTGGAACTGCACGCTGGACCAGGAATCGGCGTAGCTGCAGCCGTGCGATTCGGTTTCGCCCAGCAGGTGCACTTCATCGCGGGTGGCCTGGTAGTTGACGAGGATGCCGTCCTTGACCAGGTCCCAGCGCTTGGTCTTGACCCCTTCGTCGTCGTAGCCCACCGCACCCAGGCTGCCCGGGGCGGTCTTGTCGGCAAAGAAGTTGACCCGCTCGCTGCCCCAGCGGTAGCCGGCGTCGCGCTTGTCCAGCGTGGCGAAGCTGGTGCCGGCGTAGTTGGCCTCGTAGCCGAGCACCCGGTCCAGTTCCAGCGGGTGGCCGACGTTCTCGTGGATGGTCAGGAACAGGTTGGACGGGTCCAGTACCAGGTCGTACTTGCCCGGCTTGACCGACGGTGCCTTGAGCTTCTCGCGGGCGTGGCGGGCGGCGGCGATGGCATCCTCCACCGGATCGTACGAGTCACGGTAGGCGGTGATCCCGCCGGGCAGCTGGATCTTGCCGCTGGCATCGCCATCCAGGAATTCATAGCCCATGCCCATTGGCGAGGACAGCCCGGCGCGGGTACGGAACTTGCCGGTGCCCTTGTCGATGGCGGTGGCGGTGAACGGCAGCCAGATGCGGTGCACGTCCTGGTCGATGAACGAGCCATCGCTGGAGGCGAAGTACTTCTGCTCGTTGACCAGGAACAGGGTGGAGTTGATGAAGTCGGCGCCGGCATTGGTCGCGGCCGCATTCAGGCTCAGCAGCAGGTCGACCTTCTCCTTGATCGGCACCGCCATGGCGTTCTTGCGGATCGGCGTCTTCCAGTTCACATCGCCCACCCCCTTGACCGGCGCCAGCTGTACCGGGCGGGTCTGGATGGTGGCGTTGGCACGGGCGATGGCGGCGGCCTGCTCCACCGCGGCCAGGATCGCGGCCGGGGTCTGCTGGTGGGTGGCGGCAAAGCCCCACGCCCCATTGACGATGACCCGGATGCCGATCCCGGACGATTCGCTGTTGGTGACGTTCTGCACCCGCGCCTCGCGGGTGATCACCGCCTGGTTGAGGTAGCGGCCGATGCGGACGTCGCAGTAGCTGGCCCCGGCCCGTTTGGCGGCAGCCAGTGCGGCCTCGGCCAGCGCCTTGTTGCGGACCGCGTTGGCCGGCTCGAGCAGCTGCTCGGCGGCGATCAGGCGGGCGTGCGGCACCATCAGGCCCGCCAGACCCATGCCAGACAGCGTCAAAAACTCACGGCGTTGCACAGCGTTCGATTCCCCGGGAACGATCAGCCTTCGACTGTCGTTTGCGACCCGGTGCTGGCACAAGTGACTGCGGTCATGGTTGGATGTGCGCTGATCCGACATTTCCGAACGTCATGAGCCAACAACGCTGGTCCGAGGCCTGCGAGCGCAACCGCGACCCGATCCTGGCGGTGCTGCGCCGCCTGCTGCAGGACCGCCACCGCGTGCTGGAGATCGGCAGCGGCACCGGCCAGCACGCAGAGTACTTCGCCGCCCAGCTGCCGCACCTGCAGTGGCAGGCCAGCGACCATCCGGACTACCTGCCGGGTATCGCCGAGCGCCTGGCCGAGGCGGGGCTGCCCAACGCACCGGCGCCGTGGCCGCTGCAGGCGGTACTTGCGCCGGTGCCGGGCCTGGCCCCACTGCCGGCGGCCCCGCTGGGCTTCGATGCGGTGTTCAGCGCCAACACCCTGCACATCATGAGCTGGCCGCACGTGCAGGCACTCTTCGCCGGGCTGCCGGCGGTGATGGCCGCCGATGCGCTGCTGTGCGTGTATGGTCCATTCAATTACAACGGTAACTACAGCAGCGACAGCAACCGGCAGTTCGATGGGTGGCTGAAGGCGCGGGACCCGGCGTCGGGCATCCGGGATGCCGAGGCGGTGGATGCGCTGGCCGCAGCGCAGGGCTTGCGGCTGGTTGACGATGTGGCGATGCCGGCCAACAACCGGCTGCGTGTCTGGCGGCGGTGACACGCAGGCCGGGCCGGCGCGGACACGCATGGCGTGTCCCTACGTTGGTTACCGCGCAAACCCGCCCAGCGCTGGCTCCGGGGCCTGCTGCGGGGCGGCGTGCTGCAACTGAAATGCCTGCTGCTGCTCGATCTCACTGGCGGCAGCCTCCAGTTTCTGGTCCGACACCGCTACCGGCGTCTGCTTGGCCAGTTCGATATCAAACGGCACCCGCTGCTGGTCATGCGGTCCGCTGCCATGCTGGACAAGGAAGGCGTAGCCCTTCGATCCGAACACAACCTCATCGACGCGGGAGATCTCGCTCCCCTGCAGCGGGCCGTCGTTGCTGCCGGGATACAGCGCCTGGCGCGTCTCCCGGTTGTCCATCGCGCAGGCCAGCGCCGAGCGGCAGAACTGTTCCCTTTCCAGCCCGTTCGCGAAGCTGACCTGCCCCTTGTCCTCGGCGGCCTGCACGCCTTCCCGGATGCGGGCCAGCGTGGGATTGTCCACGTGACCGGGGGCGTCCGGCGCCTTCCGCTGATCGCGCTGCGCGGCCAGCTCCACCAGGGCCTGCAGCTGCGCCTGTTCCGCCGGATCGGGCTGGATGGAACGGTGTTCGAACCGCGCCGCCAGCGCCTGGTCAATCGGCTCGGAGTCGTTGCACGGATCGACGATCTTGCAGTTGGCCAGTGCATCACGCAGATTGCGCTCGCCGTCGCGGTCGATCTTCAACCCGTACAGCGCGGTCGCGCCGCCGGCCTGGTACAGCGTCATCGTATCGAGGTCCATCGGCACGGCGCGCTTCTCGAACAGTGGCTGGTCGCGCAACGTGTTCAGATAGTCGATGGCGGCGTTGCCGGTCAGGATCTCCAGGCCAGCATCACGGTTCCCGCCGCCCACGTTGGAATGGCCACCTGGCGCGGCGACGTTGATCGCGCGCCCATCCGGCGTCATCCCGGGATCGTTGATGGCCTGGTGCGGAAACAGCTCGCGCTGCTCATGGGCGGCCATGATCGCCACGCGCGATATAGCGCTGGGCGGCAAACGCGCGTCGTAGTTTCTCGGCATGTTGGTCGCCACCGGGTCGAACAGCAGCGCGGCCTGGGCGATCTTGCCTGGACCGATCAACGGCGGAGAGCTACTGAGGACACTGATGTTGCCGTTCTGATCATTGCCAAACTTGAGATCCGCAGGATCGGCAATCCCGTACTGGTCGATCAAACGAAGCAAGCCCGCAGTCTGCACTGCGCCGCGGCTGTAGCCAGTTCCAATGACGCGGACCTCGGCCTCGGGATCGCTTCTTACCCAAAGACTGGTCTTACGAGCCAGCTCAACGTAAGCATCCTTGATGTTGTCATCCCACGAGTACGCGAGCATTCCATCGAGCGTGCGACCCACGGCGTTCGGCTGGGTGCCTATGCCTCTTGAGTAATGCGCAGCCATTCGATTGTCGGGCTCGGCGGAGTGAGCCAGAGCCTGTTCAAACAGCAGCCCGACAGTTGTACTGGGGCCGAGCTTCGGATTGTCGAGGTCTTGGCCCGTTCCATCCAGGAATGCGAAGAAAAGATGCTCATGAGCACTTCCTTGACGCTGGAGCACAGGGACTGATAGCTGCCCCAACTGTTCCCGCATGTCCTGCTCCATGCGGAGATCCCCAGCTGCAACTGCTCTGCTGCCTCGACTGGAACTTCCCTTTCCCATTGCGGCGCTCCTTGTGATCAGTACTCGTAGGTCTTCGCCAGATAGAGGTCATCGCGGAACCCGCTGCGCCGATTTCCTGGTATCTGCATGTGCTTGGTCGGCACGAATGCGTTCATGTAAACCCGGATGGTGCGGTCGTTCACTTCAAGCAAGATAGAGGGACTGACGACAATCTTGCCGTCTGGCGCGTCGGAAACTTCTTCTCGCGGAACGAAGTGACGAACCAGTCCGTCCTTGAAGATTTCCCCGATATCAATCTCGGCCTCGTGTGAAGTGCCATCCTTCGAACGCCAGATCACCTTGGCGGCAGACGGAAAGTTGGGAACCGCGCCGTAGCTGCCGTTCCAACCCTTGAGGTAATCTGGGCCATAGGACGCTGATGACCTCGTAGGCTTGTCCCCGCCAAACTTGAAGTTGTCGTAGATCACATGGCATTCAAGCGTGTCGTAGCAGCGCGGGCCGAAGCTGTGCTTCTCAAACCGCAGCGGCCATTCCACCGGCTTGTAGTTCATCTTCGCCGAGATGGCGGGATCGCCCTCGGACACCAGCTCACCGCTGGTCACGACCGGAGGGTCGGGGTAGGTATAGCGTGCACCGTGCATTGGCTTGCTCTCCTGAATCTCCGTGGGCTGGGACGTTGCCGCCCCGGGCGTTGCACAAGCAGCCAGCGCGAGGCTTGCGACAGCGGCGACCTGCAGGGGCATCTTCGGCATGTCAGCTTCCTTGTCTTTGCGCCCTTAGGGCATCGGTGTTTCCCGCAACAGGGCGTGCGGCTTGCGCTTGTGCAGCGTCGGCGGGTCACCTGGCAGGCGTGATGCAAGTGTAGCCTCAGTGTATGCCGTGACAGGAGCGGCATTGCGCCGCCGTGGCGCAACGTGGAATGAGTGGCACACTTTCGGTGTGCCGGACCCGTGCGACACAGCGGCGGCGGACGGTAGAGCGGACCGTTGGTCCGCTGCCTTTCGCGGGATGCCGGAAGCTGCGAACGCGGGCGGCAGCGCGCTTCGCGCGCAGCGGACCAACGGTCCGCTCTACCCTGGGGGTGCGCGTGCGTTCCGGGTGTCAGGGCGGTGCGTTCGAAAACGCATCGCCCTGATACGCAGGGGCAGCGATTACGCCACCTGCACGATATGCAGTGCCTTCGGGTTGCGCCACTGCGCCAGCAGCACCGCTTCACGCGCCTTGGCCTTGTGCAGGTGCGCTTCCTTTACATGCCCATAGCCGCGGATATGTTCCGGAATGCTGGCAATCTCCACCGCCAACGCAACGCGGTCATCGCTCAACCCTTCCAGCAGCAGTGCCACGGTCTGTTCGTAATCGGCAATCAGCTGGCGCTCGCCCCGGCGCTCTTCGGTGCGGCCAAAGATGTCGAACGTGCCACCGCGCAGGAACTTCAACTTCGCAAGCAGGCCGAACGCCTTGAGCATCCACGGCCCGTATTCCTGCTTGATCAGGCGGCCCTGTTCGTCCTTCTTCGCGAACAGCGGCGGGGCCAGGTGGAAGTGCACCTGGAAATCGCCCTCGAACTGCTGCTGCAGGCGGCGCTGGAATTCGCCGCTGGTGTACAGGCGCGCCACTTCGTACTCGTCCTTGTAGGCCATGAGCTTGAAGTAGTAACGCGCCACGGTTTCGGTCAGCGCCGTGCTGCCGGCCTTGTCCCACTCCGCCGTGCGCACGCGGTCGACCAGCGCGCGGTAGCGCGCGGCATAGGCCGCGTCCTGGTACTCGGTGAGGAAGCGCACGCGGCGTTCCACCAGCTCATCCAGCGAACGCGACAGGCGCTCGTCATCCAGCGGCAGGAATGCCACGTCGCTGCCGCCGCCATGCCCGGGCAGGCCACGCAGTTCGCGCTCGTCGCCGGTTTCGCGCGGCGCGGCGGTGGCGCCCCACTCATTGCCTTCCCATTCGCCCGGCGGCAGGTCGTGCAGCGGGCCCGGGGTGCGCTCGGCATCGGTATGGCCGTTGCGGACCAGACCGGCGGCCTGCTGCACCGCCTGAGGATCCACGGCGGCCAGCCGGCCCCACGCGAATGCCTGCTGGTTCATCGCCACCGCTGCGCCATTGAGCTCGACCGCGCGCATCAGCGCCTCGAACGAGATCGGCACCAGCCCCTGCTGCCAGGCGTAGCCCAGGATGAACAGGTTGGAGGCAATCGCATCTCCAAGCAGCGCGGTGGCCAGCTGGGTGGCATCCAGCAGCAGCGGGTCGCGGCCGCCCAGCGCCACGCGGATGCCGGCAATGATGTCGGCCGCCGGGAACTGCATGTCCGGGCGGGTGGTGAAGGTGCCCGGCATGGCTTCATAGGTGTTGAGCACCACCTGCGAGCGCTCGGCGCGCACCTTCGACAGCGCCCAGTAATCGTTGACCACCACCATGTCGCAGCCCACCACCAGGTCGGCTTCGCCGGCGGCGATGCGCACCGCATGGATGTCTTCCGGACGCTTGGCGATGCGGATATGCGTGGTGACCGCGCCGCCCTTCTGGGCCAGTCCGGTCTGGTCGAGCACGCTGGCACCCTTGCCTTCCAGGTGCCCGGCCATGCCCAGCAGCGCGCCGATGGTCACCACGCCGGTGCCACCCACGCCGGTGATCAGGATGTTCCAGGGCTGCTCGAGCGTGCTGCGGAAGGTCGGCACGGGCAGGTTGTCGAGCAGGCTGCTGCGCTCGCTGCGCGAGCCCTTGCGCAGCGTGCCGCCGTGCACGGTGACGAAGCTGGGGCAGAAACCGGTGGTGCAGGAATAATCCTTGTTGCAGTTGGACTGGTCGATATCGCGCTTGCGCCCGAATTCGGTTTCCTTCGGCAGCACCGACACGCAGAAGCTCTTCTGGCCGCAGTCGCCGCAGCCCTCGCACACCAGTGAATTGACCACCACGCGCTTGGGCGGGTCCACCAGCTTGCCGCGCTTGCGGCGGCGGCGCTTTTCGGTGGCGCAGGTCTGTTCGTAGATCAGGATGCTGGTGCCCTTCACTTCGCGCAGCTGCTTCTGCACCGCATCCAGCTCGGCGCGGTCATGGAATTCCACGCCCTCGGGGAACAGCTCGCGCTTGTTCCACTTGCCGATCTCATCGCTCACCAGCACGATCGTCTGCACGCCTTCGGCGCGCATCTGGTGGGCGATCTGCGGCACGGTCAGGGTGCCGTCCACCGGCTGGCCGCCGGTCATCGCCACCGCGTCGTTGTAGAGGATCTTGTAGGTGATGTTGACCCCGGCGGCGATCGCCTGGCGGATCGCCAGCGAGCCACTGTGGAAATAGGTGCCATCGCCCAGGTTCTGGAACACGTGTTCGGTATCGGTGAACGCGGCCTGGCCGGCCCACGTCACGCCTTCCCCGCCCATGTGGGTGAAGGTGTCGGTGCTGCGGTCCATCCAGGTGACCATGTAGTGGCAGCCGATGCCGCCCAGCGCACGCGAGCCTTCCGGCACGCGGGTGGAGGTGTTGTGCGGGCAGCCCGAGCAGTAATGCGGCACGCGCGGGAAACTGGCGCGCGGCAATGCCAGTTCGGCCTCCTTGGCATCCATCCAGCGCAGGCGCTGTTCAATGGAGTCATTGGTGAAGAAGCGCTGGATGCGGCGGCCGATCACGCCGGCAATGGTGGCCGGGGTGAGTTCGTTGGTGGACGGCAGGATCCACTGGCCGGCTTCGTCGTACTTGCCGACGATGGACGGGCGCTGGCCCCAGCTGGACGGCCAGTTGTAGAACTGCTCCTTCATCTGGCGCTCGATGAAGGCCCGCTTCTCCTCCACCACCACGATGTCCTCCAGCCCCTGGGCGAAGCGCGCGATGCCTTCCGGTTCCAGCGGCCAGGTCATGCCGACCTTGTACACGCGGATGCCGATGTCGGCGCAGGCGCGCTCGTCCAGGCCCAGGTACTCCAGCGCCTGCAGCACGTCCAGGTAGCTCTTGCCGGTGGTGACGATACCCAGCCGCGCACGCGGCGAATCCATCACCACCCGGTCGATGCCATTGGCCCGCGCGAACGCCTGGGCGGCCTTGACCGCATAGCGGTGCAGGCGCATTTCCTGGTCCAGCGGCGGGTCCGGCCAGCGGATGTTGAGCCCGCCGGCGGGCATTTCGAAGTCTTCCGGCAGCACGATCCGGCGCGCGAACGGGTCCACCTGCACCGACGCGGACGATTCCACCGTCTCGGCGATGGTCTTGAAGCCGATCCAGCGCCCGGTGTAACGGCTCATGGCCCAGCCGAGGAGGCCCATGTCCAGGATGTCCTGCACGCCGGCCGGGTTGAGCACCGGCATCATCGCGCTGACGAATTCATCTTCGCTGCCGTGGGGCAGGGTGGAGCTGCGGCAGGCGTGGTCGTCGGCGGCCAGCGCCAGCACCCCACCGTGCACGGACGTACCCGCCGCATTGGCGTGCTTGAACACATCGCCGCAGCGGTCCACGCCGGGGCCCTTGCCGTACCACATGCCGTACACGCCCTGGACCTTGGCCCCGGGGAACAGGTTGGTCTGCTGGGTGCCCCAGACCATGGTCGCGCCCAGATCCTCGTTGAGGCCGGGGGTGAACTTCACCTTCGCCGCCTCCAGGTGCTGGCGGGCGCGCCACAGTTCCAGGTCGAAGCCGCCCAACGGGCTGCCGCGGTAGCCGCTGATGAAGCCGGCGGTGTCCAGCCCGGCGGCTTGGTCGCGCAGCCGCTGCATCAGCGGCAGGCGTACCAGAGCCTGCACCCCGCTCAGGTAAATGCGGCCATCGGTACGGGTGTACTTGTGGTCCAGCGTGTAGCTGTCGTCCAGCGGCCCGGCAGGCAGGTTGGCGGACGAAGGCGAGGTGAGTTCGGCGGTACTGGTCATGGCTGGCCCGTGCTGACGGCTGGCACGGCCACCGCGAGGGCGGCCGGAAAGGGCGGAATTGTATCAGCCGGGCATTTTCTGGCCTTCGGGACTCGCACCGCGGGCGAGCTGCGGTTAGGATCGGGGAGGGAGGTTGTTGTGACAACCTGGGGGAGTTTGTATGGCAGTGGCAAGAAAGATGCTGGCCGGCATGGTGCTGGCGGCGGGGATGAATGTGTTCGGGGCGGCAGCGCAATCGTTGCCGGCATTGCAGGAGTTCTACTTCGATGACGACGTGGCTGCGGTCACGCCCGTGGTCGTGCCGGCCGACAGCAGCGATGTCGTCGACCAGCTGATGAAACAACGCGAACGTGGCCGCAAGGCGCTGGAAGCCACCGTGCAGCTGGCCAGCGTGGCCTATGCACAGGGCCGCCCGGAGCTGGGCCGCGAGCTGTACGCCGATGCGGAAAAGAATGCGCCGGGTACCTCGGTGCCGGGCCGCATGGTGCGCTGGAACCATGGCTGGGATCTGTTCCGCCAGGGTGACGCCGAGGCGGCCCTGGTGCAGTGGCACAGCGCCCAGCAGGGTCTGCGCGGCAACGCATCGTGGGTGCCGCAGACCTACGCGCTGGCGTTGTGGACGCTGGGTCGCAAGGACGAAGCGGTGAAGTGGTACGCCGCCGCCGTGCGCACCGAGCCGCAGCGTTGGAGCACCAGCGACGGCTACGCGCAGGCACTGCCGGGCTGGCGCGACAGTGAACGTGCCACCTTGGCCGAAGTGCAGCAGGCCTGGGCGGCGCAGCCGCCGGCTTGGCCGTAACACCCGCAGGTTACGCCGGCTTCGACCCTGCTCGAAGCCGGTGGCCGCACCGTGCTGGAGCGTGGTCTATTCGTCCGCGCTGACGGTACGCCCGCGTGCCCAGTCGCGCAGGCCGTTGACCTGTTCGGCCATCAGCACCGACAGCGGGCGGCTGCCGCGGATCTCGGTCATCAGCAGTTCGGTGTCCAGCGCACGTTGTTCGGCATGTGCCGCGTACAGCCCGGCCACCACGGCCTGTTCGATTTCCGCGCCAGAGAAACCATCGCTGGCCGCCGCCAGCGCCGGCAGCGCGAAATCGTCGGCATTGAGCGTGCGCCGGCCCAGGTGCAGCCGCAGCAGCTCCACCCGGGTATTGGCATCGGGCAGGTCGACGAAGAAGATCTCGTCGAAGCGGCCTTTGCGCAGCAGCTCCGGCGGCAGCTCATGCACCTGGTTGGCGGTGGCCACGATGAACACCTGGCTCTTGCGCTCGGCCAGCCAGGTCAACAGGTGACCCAGCACGCGCCGGGACACGCCGCCGTCCTCGCCACCACTGGCCAGCCCCTTCTCGATCTCGTCGATCCACAGCACGCACGGCGCCAGCTGCTCGGCCGAGGCCAGCGCCTCGCGCAGGTTCTTCTCGGTTTCGCCGTGGAACTTGTCGTACAGGCTGCCGAAGTCCAGGCGCAGCAGCGGCACCCCGAAGCCGGCGGCGGTGGCTTTGGCCAGCATCGATTTGCCGCAGCCCTGCACGCCCAGCAGCAGCATGCCCTTGGGCGGGTCCAGCCCGGCCGGGCCCTGGCCGCCCAGGAACACCGGGCGACGCTGGTTGACCCAGCGCTTGAGCCGGTTGGCCCCGGCCACGTCGGCGAAGCGGGTGGTGTCGTATTCGTAATGCAGGTGCCCGGCGCGGTTGAGCAGCTCGAACTTCAGCTTCGCCAGCTGCGGCAGGTCGTCCTGGCTGATGGCACCGTCGGCGAAGATCAGCTGGCGGGCGATCCGCCGTGCATCCACCAGGCTCAGCCCACGCAGGTTGTGCAGGATCTTCTTGACCGCATCGTTGTCCACTTCGACCCGGCGGCCACCGTTCTCGCGCGCATAGGCGGCCACTTCCTCGCGCAGCATCTTGAGCAGCGCGTTGGGGTCGGGCAGGCGCGGGTTGAAGCGGGTGGCCAGCGCCTCCAGCTCGGCCGGCAGCTCCACCTTGGCGCCGATCAGCACCAGTACGTGGGCCTCGCAGTGGCGGCGCTGGATCAGGTCGCGCAGCGCGCGCTGGTGGCTGGCATAGCCCAGGTAAGGGTGGAAATCGAGCAGCAGGTAGATGCCGCGCTGGTCGGCCTGGCGGATCATCTGCAGGGCCGAACTGGCATCGGGCGGGCCGACCGCGTCGTCCTCGCGGTCCATGTCGATCCGGCGCAGGCCTTCGGTGATGGACCAGCGGTGCAGGGCCCGCCAGACATGCATCAGGGTCTGCCGGAACAGCTCCACCACACGACCCTCGTCCTGGGTCTCGATCACGATCAGCGGGGTATTGGCGCGGATCAACGCGCTGAGGTCCTGTAACTCGCTCATGCCGGCTTGCAGTCCATTGGATCGCGCACGATAGCAAAGCGGCGCGGGATGCAGGAGGTTCAGCCGCGCGACTATCTCCATCACGGAGGGCGGTGTACGCTCGGGTCACGTTCCCCGGAAGCGAGGCTGGCATGAAGACGATCCTGGTAGCCGGTTCCAAGGGTGGGGTGGGTAAATCCACCATTGCCACCCACCTGGCGGCGCAGGCCGCCCTGGCCGGCAAACGGACCGTACTGGCCGACGCCGACCCGCAAGGCTCCAGCACCCGCTGGGCAGAACGCCGTGCCGGGCTGGAAAGCGCGGTGCTGCCCATTGATGCCAGCGGCAAGCACCCGCTCAAGCACGTGCCTGACGACACCGAGGTATTGGTCATCGATGCCCCCGCCGGCGCCCGCGCCGGTGAGCTGGACGCCTTCCTGGACGTGGCCGACGCGGTGGTGGTGCCGGTGCTGCCCTCGGCGCTGGACATCGAAGCCATCGTCGGCTTCCTGAACACCCTGTCCAAGGTGCCGCGCGTGCACAAGCGCAAGCTGCCGGTGGGGCTGGTGCTCAACCGCACCAAACCGTGGACCCAGACCTCCCGCCAGGCCGAGCAGATGCTGGAGGAGTGGCCGTACCCGGTCGTTGCCAAGCTGCGCGATACCCAGGGCTACGTGGTCATGACCGGCCTGGGCCGAAGCCTGTTCGATTACCGCTCCGCGCAGGTGCGCGAGCACCAGAGTGACTGGGAGCCACTGTTGAAGTGGTTGAAGATTGCCTGAGCCAGAAGAGAGCCTTATGCGAGAACTGATCCTGCTGCGCCACGCCCATGCCGAACCTGCGGGTACCGGCCAGGCCGACCTTGACCGGCCGTTGTCGTCGACCGGGCTGGCCGAAGCCGAAGCCGCCGGCAAATGGCTGAAAGAAAACAACCTGCTGCCCGACTGCGTGCTGTATTCACCCGCGCGGCGTACCCGCGAGACCCTTGAAGCGGTGCTGGGCGTCATCGGCAACGTCGAAAAGCGCTTGGACGACGGGATTTACGAGGCGACGCCCGGTGCATTGGCTGCCCTGGTCGATGACCGCAGGGACGTGGATCGGCTGCTGGTGGTCGGGCACAACCCCGCACTGGAACAACTGGTGGCGCTGATGAGCGACGGCAGCAGCAGCGAATACCGCGGCATGGCCCCGGGCGGAATAGCGGTACTGCAGATTCCCAGGGACACTGCCATCGAGCCCGGCGTTGCGAGCCTGACCGCGTTCTGGTGGCCGTAAGCCGTGACAGCAGTACGAACCCTGTTGTGCTGTCTGCTCGGGCTGGCGGCGGGGGCGGCGCGTGCCGAACCCCCGGTGACGGCCCTGCCCCCGGCCCAGGCCGCACCCAGGCACGTGATGGAGCTGGATACGGCGCGTTCGCGCCTGGGCTTCGAGATCCGCACCCGGCTGGGCCAGCGTATCGAAGGGGTGTTCCCGCGCTTTGAAGGCCGCATTGACGTGCTGGCCGACGGCCGCCACCAGGTCCACCTGCGCATGTTCACCGGCTACGTGGAGATTCCCGGCAAGGACCGCTACACCGGCTGGATGCGGGGCGAGGAGTTCTTCGACGCCGGGCGCTACCCGGTGGTCGAATTCGATTCAGTGCCCTACGACCCGCAGCTGGTCGAGAAGGGCGGCGGCATCCATGGCCGGCTGATCCTGCGCGGGGTATCCCACCCCGAGACCCTGCAGGTGGAACCGGCGTCCTGCCCCCGGGCCGGGTATGATTGCGATGTGGTCAGCCGCGGTACCGTCCAGCGTGGCCGGTATGGGATGGACAGCTGGCAGCTAGCCCTGAGTGATCGAGTGACCTTCGTCCTGCGTGCGCGTCTCAACGAGGCGCTGAAACCGTGAATCCCCTGCTGCGGGTGATCGTGCTGGCAATCCTGTTGCTGGGCAGCGGCTGTGCGTCGCTGTCCAACGCGCAGCGCGAGCGCGCGGCCGGCATTGCGGCGCAGGCGCGTTCCCATGTGGTGGACTGCGACAAGCCCGACCGCTGCGCGCTCGATTCGCCATTGCGCGCCTTGGGCGGGCAGGCCTTCAGCGAATCCACCGAAGCGGCGCCTCGCCATTACGCCACCATCCTGGACGAGGGCGAAACCGCGCTGGTGGCGCGCATCAACCTGATCCGCAGCGCCACCCGCAGCATCGACCTGCAGACCTATATCTTCGACAAGGACGACAGCGCCCGGCTGGTGCTGGACGAACTGCTGGCCGCCGCGCGGCGCGGGGTGAAGGTGCGGGTGCTGATCGACCAGCTCTCGGCGATCTCCGACCTGGAGATCCTGGCCGCGCTGGCCAGCAGCCACCAGAATTTCGAAATACGCGTCTACAACCCGACGTTCGGCAAGGCGCGGCTGAACTACGCCGATTATGCCGGCAGCGTGATCTGCTGCTTCCGCCGCTTCAACCAGCGCATGCACAACAAGCTGCTGGTGATCGACGATGCGCTGGGCGTGGTGGGCGGGCGCAATTACCAGGACGACTATTACGACTGGGACAGCGAATACAACTTCCGCGACCGCGACGTACTGCTGGCCGGCCCCGAAGCGCGCGGCATGGCAGCCAACTTCGATGCGTTCTGGCGCGCCCAGCGCAGCGTGCCGGCCGAGCGCCTGAACGATGTGGGCAATACCCTGCTCAAGCAGGGCGCCCCGGCCATGCCGCCGGCCGACTACCGCCGCCCGGCGCGGGTGGAACAGGTGATCGATGAGGCGATCGACCCGGCCTACATCCAGCGCATGTTCGTCGATACCGCACTGCCGGTGCGCTCGGTCCGCTATGTGGCCGACCTGCCGCGCAAGCACCGCCGCGAGCGTGCCAGCCAGCCGGCCAACGGCCAGCACGTGACTGAGCCGCAGCTGGATTCGTTGATTGCCGGCGCGCAGAGCGAAGTGCTGCTGCAGACCCCGTACCTGGTGCTGTCCAAGCCGGCGCGCAAGTTGTTCGAGGCACTGCGCAAGCGCGAACAACCGCCGCGCATCGTGGTCTCCACCAACAGCCTGGCCGCCACCGACAACCCGATCGTCTACGCGCTGTCCTACAAGTACAAGCGCCGCAACATGCGCGAGCTGGGCTTCAACATCTACGAGTTCAAGCCGTTCCCGCTGGATGCGCCGGTCGACTACCGCAACCTGGTGCCGGCCCCGCTGGGCACCACGCCCAGCACCGACAGTGGGCGCAGCAGTCTGCTGGGTGGCAGCGCGGCCGGCAGCAACGCGCGCAGCAGCGGCAGCAACCGGCGCAGCGCGGACACCACGGGCGCAACCGCACCGCCCGTGGCGCAGGAAGACGCCGGCACCGTGCCAGCCACCGACGACGCCGGCGACCGCCCGCAGCCGACCCCCGGCCCCGCCGCGCGCCGCCGTACCGACGGCAGCGTGGTGGAACGCCGCGTGCTGCGCGCCGAAACCCGGCCTTCGTTCCTGGGCACCAAGGCGGTGAACAAGCCGCTGCCGGTGACCCGCAGCGGTGCGCGCATGGGCCTGCACGCCAAATCACTGGTGGTGGACCGCCGCATCGGTGTGATCGGCACCCACAACTTCGACCCGCGCAGCGAGAACTACAACACCGAAGGCGCGGTGATCATCGATGACCCGGCGTTTGCCGAAGCGCTGGCGCAGAGCATCCTGCGCGACATCCACCCCAAGAACTCCTGGGTGGTGGCGCCGCGGACCAAGCCGCCGGTGCTGTCGGGCCTGAACTACAGCGTGGGCAAGGCCTCCGAAGCACTGCCGGTGCTCGATTTCTGGCCGTGGCGTTACGCCACCGATTACGAATTCCAGCCCGGCCCGGACTGCCCGGAGCCGCTGCGCCGCCAGGACCCGGACTTCCACCGCTGCTATGTGGCCGTGGGCGATTTCCCCGAGGTCAACGTCGGCCCGAAGTGGCTGCTGGTGCGCATGCTCACCGCGTTCGGCGCCGGCCTGGTGCCCATCCTGTAATTACTCTTCGTTCCAAGGAAGCAGCGCATGTCCCAGGTATTCCGCGAGCCGGTTTCGATCGAGGCGCTCAACGCGCTCAGCCGCAACACCCTGATCGAACACCTTGGCATCGTCTTTACTGCCGCCGGTGACGACTGGGTCCAGGCCACCATGCCGGTCGACGCGCGCACCCGCCAGCCTTACGGCATCCTGCACGGGGGCGCCTCGGTGGTGCTGGCCGAAACCCTGGGCAGCAGCGCCGGCAACCTGTGCGTGGATACCCGCGAACAGGTCTGCGTGGGCTTGGAGATCAACGCCAACCACATCCGCGCCCAGCGCGGTGGCACCGTCACCGGTACTGCGCGGGCCGTGCACGTGGGCCGCAGCACCCACGTGTGGGACATCCGCATCGAAGACGAGGCCGGCAAGCTGGTCTGCACCTCGCGGCTGACCCTGGCCGTGGTCCCGGCGGCCCGCCCGGGCTGAGCCCGGCTTGACCTGCTGTGGCGGATGGCCCGCCACGCTGGCAGACCCCGCAGCGCTCGGGTATCGTTCGCGGATGACTTCCCCCCCTTCGGCCTCGCGTGGCGGCGTGGCGCGTGTGTGCCGTTACCTGTACCGCGTTCCCCTGCTGCTGGTCCACCTGCTGCTGTTCCTTCCGCTGCTCCTGGTCGGCATGCTGCCGCCGTGGGGCAACCTGCGCGTGGGCGGGCGTACGCTGGAGCACCTGCTGGTCAATGCCTGGTCGGGCGGGTTGATGTGGATCTTCGGCTTCCGCCTGCACCGCATCGGCACGCCGTTGCCGGGCGCGGTGCTGTTCGTGGCCAACCACGTCAGCTGGGTGGACATCTCCATGCTGCACAGCCAGCGCATGATGGGCTTCGTGGCCAAGCGCGAAATCGCCGGCTGGCCGGTGGTCGGCTGGCTGGCCGCACGTGGGCAGACCATCTTCCACCAGCGCGGCAGCACCGAATCGCTCGGCGGGGTGATGCAGCTGATGGTCGAGCGCCTGCAGCAAGGCAAGGCCGTGGGCGTGTTCCCGGAAGGGCGCACCCGCGGTGGCCATGAAGTGGGCCCGTTCCACGCCCGCATCTTCCAGGCCGCGGTGGAAACCCAGGTGCCGGTACAGCCGGTGGCGCTGCGCTACGGCGTGCGCGGCGACGCGCAGACGGTGGTCGCGTTCGGCGAGCGCGAAAGCTTCTTCGCCAACTTCCTGCGCCTGCTGGGGGAACCGGCACGGCGGGCCGAGGTGCATTTCCTCGCGCCCATTGGCACCCATGACCTGGAAGGCCGCCGCCGCATCGCGGAAACCTCGCGTGCGCGCATCGTGGCGGCCATGAACGCCCAATAGCGCGATGCTGACCGCTGCCGACTACTGTCCGCCGCGTTGGCTGCGCAACCCGCACCTGCAGTCGATGCTCAGCTCCAGCCGCATGCGCATGCAGCGCGGCCTGGTGCTGCTGGCCGCAACGGGCGCGCTCACCGAAGAGCTGATCCTGGACGGCGGCGAAGGCGTGCGCCTGCAGGGCTGGCACAGCCGCATCGAAGGCCGTGAGCCGGTCGGCATGGCGCTGCTGCTGCATGGCTGGGAAGGCAGTTCCGAATCCAGCTACATGCGCATGACCGCCGCGCGCATGCTCGAGGCCGGCTACGACGTGGTGCGCCTGAACTTCCGCGACCACGGCAACACCCACCACCTCAACCCTGGCATCTTCCACTCCAACCGCATCGACGAAGTGGTACACGCCGCCGGCGACATCGCCCGGCGCTGGCCGCAGCTGCCGCTGGTGGCCGCCGGCTACTCGCTGGGCGGCAATTTCGTGCTGCGGCTGGCGCTGCGCGCGCCGTCGGCCGGGGTACCGCTGCGGCGGGTGGCCTCGGTCTGCCCGGTGCTGGACCCGGCGATCACCATGGAAAGCATCGAAAACGGCCCGGCGATGTACGACTGGTACTTCCGCCGCAAATGGGCCGGCTCGCTGCGCCGCAAGCGCGACCTGTTCCCCGAGCTGAGCGACTGGGACGACCGCGTGCTGAAGCTGGACATCCGCGCGCTGACCGCCTGGCTGGTGGAACACCACACCGAATTCGGCACCCTGCAGGCTTACTTCGACGGCTATTCCATCGCCGGCGACCGCCTGGCCGGGCTGGAAGTGCCGGCCGACATCCTGATGGCCCAGGACGACCCGGTCATTCCCTACGCCACCTTCCACGGCTGGCGCCTGCCGGCCCATGCCCGGCTGGAAATCGCCCCGTGGGGCGGCCACTGCGGGTTCCTGGAAAACTGGCGTGGCGATGGCTTCTCCGAACGCTGGGTGGCCCAGCGGCTGAGCCTGGAAGCGCTGCGCTGAGGCCCGGCCCGGCGCGCCGGCGCCGGTGTTCTACAATCGGGGTTTGACCCCAAGCCGGACCGTCATGCAAGACACTATTCTCCAAGCCCTGCGCCGCAACGCAGTGGAAGAAGCCGCGCAGCTGGCGCGCGAATGGATCCAGGCCGAGCCGGAGCAGCCGCAGGCGCACCGCTGGCTGGCCCTGGCGCTGCAGCAGCAGGGCCAGCACGACGCAGCACTGGCCAGCCTGCAGCGCGGGCTGGAGCTGGCCCCGGACAATGCCGAACTGCATCTGCAGCACGCCGGCCTGCTGCTGGCGCTGCGCCAGTTCGACGCCGCCAACAGCGCGCTGGACCGCACCGCAGAACTCAATCCCAACGAACTGTCGGCCTACCTGATGCAGGCCCACCTGGCGTTGTCGCGCAACGATGTGGACGAGGCCGAGCGGATCACCCGCACCGCCGCGCGCGTCGAGGAAGACAACGCCGAAGTGGTGGCGCTGCAGGGCATGATCGCGCTGCGCCGCAATGATGCCGACCGTGCGCTGGCGCTGCTCTCGGCCGCCAGCCAGGCGCTGCCCAACGATGCACGCATCCTCTATGCGCTGGGCTTTGCCTATCTGGGCAAGGACCTGCTGGCGTTTGCCGAACAGGCCTTCCGCCGCGTGCTGGAGATCAACCCGGCCATCACTTCGCTGCAGGGCCTGCTGGTGCAGCTGGCCCTGCGCCAGGGCAATACCGAAAACGCCGCCGCCATCGTGGGCCAGGTGCTGGCCCAGCCCGAGACCGACACCCCGGCGATGCACCGCCTGGCCGGCGAGCTGGCGCTGCAGTCGGGCCAGCCGCTGCAGGCGCTGGAACACCTGCTGCCGGTGCTGGAACAGTGGCCGGCCGACCGCCAGACCCTGCAGCTGCTGCTGATGGCCTGGCAGCGCCTGGGCCGCGAGCAGCAGGCCCGCGACACCCTGGATGCCACGCTGGAAACGCACCCGCAGGAACACAACCTGTGGATGGCCCGCCTGGCCATCGAAGTGGTTGGCAGTGCCGAGGCCGCCGCCGTGGCCGATCGCTGGATCGCGGCCGTGCCGGATCACCTGCCGGCGCTGGAAGCGCGCCTGCGCCTGCACGACATGGCCGGCGATGCCGCCGCTGCCGAAGCGGTGGCACGGCAGATCATCGCCATTGAACCCGGCCGTGCCAGCGGCGAAACCCGCCTGGTGGATGCCCTGCTGGCGCGCGATCCGGCCGCCGCGGTCGCCCACGTACAGGCACTGGTCGACGCCCAGCCCGAAGCCGACCGCGGTGCGCTGCGTGCGTGGCTGGGCAGCGTGCAGGACCGCGCCGGCCAGTTTGATGCGGCCCTGTCGACCTGGGCCGCCCTGCATGCCTCCGAATCCTCGCAGCGTCTGCCGTTGCCGCCGCAGGCCAAGGCACCGCTGACCTGGCCGGACTCCGGCAGCATTCCCGAGACGATCAGCGCGCGCCCGATGTTCGTCTGGGGCGCGCCGGGCTCGGGCGTGGAGCGGGTCATCGCGGCCATCGCCGCCGGCAGCAAGGTGCTGCGCGGCGACCGTTTCGGTCCCAACCCGCCCAACGATGCCTTCCAGAGCTACCACACGCTGCAGGACCTCTCCACCGGCAAGCTGGCGCCGGAACAGCTGGTCGAACAGTGGCGCGCGCAGCTGCCCGAGCGCGGCCTGGCCGACGCCAACGTCATCGACTGGCTGCTGTGGTGGGACAACGCGCTGCTGTGGTCGCTGCGTCCGCAGCTGCCGGAAGGCCGCCTGCTGCTGGTGCTGCGCGATCCGCGCGACATGCTGCTGCAGTGGCTGGCGCATGGCGCGCCGACGCCGTTCGCGGTGAACTCGGTGAACGAAGCGGCCGAATGGCTGACCCGTTCGCTGACCCAGATCGCCACGCTGCACGAGCAGGACCTGTACCCGCACGCCCTCGTGCGCGTCGATGACATCGGCAACGACCCCGAGGCCATGGCCGCGCAGCTGGGCAGCCTGTTCGGCGTGCAGCTGCCGCCGGCGCGGACGCTGGGCCCGGCACGCCTGCCTGCCGGTCACTGGCGCCACTACCGCGAGGTGCTGGGGTCCGCGTTCGCCCAGCTCACCCCGGTCGCGGTGCGGCTTGGCTACCCGGAAGCGTAAGGAGGACCTTGCAATGAAACTGACCAGTTCCGCCCTGCGCAACGGCGCACCGATCCCCGCCACGTTCGCCGCGGGCGATGCCAACGGCTTCGCCGCCAACCGCAACCCGCCGCTGGCCTGGAGCGAGGTGCCCGAGGGCACCCGTTCGTTCGCCCTGCTGTGCATCGACCCGGACGTGCCCACCGTGCCGGAAACGGTGGGCCGCAGCGACTGCAGCGTGCCCGTCGACCAGCCACGTGCCGACTTCACCCACTGGGCGATGGCCGACATTCCGGCCGACCTGCGCGAGATCGCCGAAGGCAGCTGCAGCGATGGCTTCACCGCCAAGGGCAAGCCGCAGCCTGCCGGCCCGGCCGGTGCGCGCCAGGGCCTGAACGATTTCACCGGCTGGTTCGCCGGCAACCCGGACATGGCCGGCCAGTACCTGGGCTACGACGGCCCGTACCCGCCGTTCAACGACGCGCGCGTGCACCGTTACTTCTTCCGCCTGTTCGCGCTGGACGTGGCCACGCTCGAGCTGCCCACCCCGTTCACCGCCGCCGACGTGCACAAGGCCATGCACGGCCACGTGCTGGCCGAAGCCGCATTGCACGGCACCTACACGCTCAACCCGGCGTTGGCGTAAAAAAAGCCGCCCGATCGATCATCGGGCGGCACAGTGCATCGGTAGCGCCGGCCGTTGGCCGGCCCACGCAATGCTGGTCACTTCTCGGTCGCAGACTCCACGACCATATCCAGCACATACGCCTTAGACGACGCATCGGCCGGCGGGTTGGCCACGTTGAAGCGCTTCACCCGCAGCACGTTGCGCGTGCCGGCTTCGTGGGTATAGCCCTCGATCACGTCGTAGAAGTTCTCGAACGCGCCCGGCGTGCCCTGCTTGATCCCCTTGTCGTCGAAGTGGATCTCACGGGTCTGCAGACACTGCTTGTCGCGGATCATCGGGTGCGGGCACGGCTTGGTCTGCGCGGCCACCTCGATGAAGATCGTCTCGCCCGGGCCGCCGAAGCGGGTTTCGGCGGTGGGCTGCGGGCTGAACACCAGCACGTCACCGCTGGCGGTGCGCAGGGTGAGCTGGCCTTCGCCGCCCAGCTCGGTCTTCAGCGCGCCTTCCAGCCGCGAACCCACCGCCTGGTCCAGCGCCATCAGCGCCTTGTCGGTGCAGGCCATCATGGTCGAGGCCATCGGCGAGACGGTCAGCGTGCCGTCGGCCAGGGTGTAGCCGCCACCCATGCGGTTGCAGGTATTGCTCACGGCCAGGCGGCCATCGATGAAGTCCAGCGTGACCGGCTTGTCGGCGCGCGCGAACAGCGCATCGATGCGCTTGCCGGCGCTGTCGGTGGCGCTGTCGAGCACCCAGTGGTTGCCCTGCAGGCGCTGCACGTCCAGCTGCACGGCGGCCTTCTGGTCGGCGGCGGCGGTCGGGGCCGGGGCGAGGTCGTCGCGGCCGGGGTCGGCGGGGGCCTGGCTGGAGGGGTTGCTGCACGCAGCCAGCAGGGCCAGCGGCAGGATCAGCATCAGGTTGCGGGTGGTTTTCATGGACATCTCCTTGGGAACCCGGGGAATAACGCTGGAGCACCCCGGGTGGGGTTGCGGCGGCGCGGCGCTGTTCAGTTCCCGGCAGGCAGGAACAGCAGCAGGCCCGCGCCGAGTGCGATCCGGTAGAACGCAAACGCCGTGAAGCGGTGGGCCTTGATGTAGCCCAGCAGCCACTTCACTACGACGAAGCCGGTGATGACGGCGGCAACGAAGGCTACGGCCACGTCGGCCCAGTTCTCGCTGGCCAGCTTGCCGTCCTTGGCCAGCTCCAGGAATGCGTAGCCACTGGCGGCGAACATGGTGGGAATACCCACCAGGAACACGAATTCAGTGGCGGCCGCGCGCCTGCTCAGGCCGAACAGCATGGCGATGAAGATTGCCGCCGCCGACCGCGAGGTGCCCGGGAACACGCCGGCCACCACCTGCGCCAGGCCAACCAGCACCGCCACCTTCCAGGTCACCTCGTCGCGGTCGGGCAGGCGCGCGGTGCGCGCTTCCACCAGGATCATCCAGATACCGCCGATGATCAGCGCCCACGCCACCGGGGTCACCGTTTCGGGCAGCTCCCAGCCGGCCAGCCGGACCGGCAGGCCTACGATCGCGGTCACCAGGAACGCGGTGCCCAGCTTGAGCACGTAATCGCGGTTGGCGCGGTCGTGCAGGCCCGTGGCCAGCGTCCACAACCGCTGGCGGAACACCAGGGTGATCGCCAGGATCGCACCGGCCTGGATCACGATGTTGAAGAAGTCCGAGCGTGCGCCCAGCCAGTGCTGGGCGATCAGCAGGTGGCCGGTGCTGGAAATCGGCAGGAATTCGGTGAGGCCTTCAAGGATGCCCAACAGCAGGGCGGAGAACAGATCGGACATCGGCGGGCAATTGCTCGAAAAATGAAGGGGTAGAGCCGGGCCGTGCCCGGCTGGTGCGGTGAAATCATAAAACATCACAACCCGCACCAAATGTGTGCATGGTGCGGCCATTGCACCGCAATGGTGCGCCGCGTTCAGCGTCCATCCGGGTGCACGCCGTGTGAAATCAACCACTTGTGCGCCACGAAAAGTTGGCACGGGGATTGCTCTATCCACACAGGCAATCACCCATCTGAGGTTTCACCGATGTCCGTGGAAAATGTTGAGAAGCTGATCAAGGACAACCAGATCGAGTTCATCGACCTGCGTTTTGTCGACATGCGCGGTGTGGAACAGCACGTCACCTTCCCGGTCAGCATCGTGGAACCGTCGCTGTTCGAAGAAGGCAAGATGTTCGACGGCAGCTCCATCGCCGGCTGGAAGGGCATCAACGAGTCCGACATGGTCCTGCTGCCGGACCCAGCCAGCGCCTACGTCGACCCGTTCTACCAGCACCCGACCCTGGTGATCAGCTGCGACATCCTCGACCCGGCCACCATGCAGCCGTACGGCCGCTGCCCGCGCGGCATCGCCAAGCGCGCCGAGGCCTACCTGAAGTCCTCCGGCATCGCCGAACAGGCCTTCTTCGGCCCGGAGCCGGAGTTCTTCATCTTCGACTCCGTCCAGTTCGCCAACGACATGGGCAACACCTTCTTCAAGATCTCCTCCGAAGAAGCCGCGTGGAGCACCGGCGACAAGTTCGACGGCGCCAACAGCGGCTACCGTCCGGCGGTCAAGGGCGGCTACTTCCCGGTCCCGCCGACCGATTCGCTGCACGACCTGCGCGCTGAAATGTGCAAGACGCTGGAACAGGTCGGCATTGAAGTCGAAGTGCAGCACCATGAAGTGGCCACCGCCGGCCAGTGCGAAATCGGCACCAAGTTCAGCACCCTGGTGCAGAAGGCCGACGAACTGCTGCGCATGAAGCACGTCATCAAGAACGTCGCCCACCGCAATGGCAAGACCGCCACCTTCATGCCCAAGCCGATCGTCGGCGACAACGGCAGCGGCATGCACGTGCACCAGTCGCTGTCCAAGGGCGGCACCAACCTGTTCTCCGGCGACGGCTACGGCGGCCTGAGCCAGCTGGCGCTGTGGTACATCGGCGGCATCTTCAAGCACGCCAAGGCCATCAACGCCTTCGCCAACTCCGGCACCAACAGCTACAAGCGCCTGGTGCCGGGCTTCGAAGCCCCGGTCATGCTGGCCTACTCGGCCCGCAACCGCTCGGCCTCGTGTCGCATTCCGTGGGTGTCCAACCCGAAGGCGCGCCGCATTGAAATGCGCTTCCCCGATCCGATCCAGTCCGGCTACCTGACCTTCACCGTGCTGATGATGGCCGGCCTGGACGGCATCAAGAACCAGATCGACCCGGGCGCACCGAGCGACAAGGACCTGTACGACCTGCCGCCGGAAGAAGAGAAGCTGATTCCGCAGGTGTGCTCCAGCCTGGACCAGGCCCTGGAAGCGCTGGACAAGGACCGCGAGTTCCTCAAGGCCGGCGGCGTGATGACCGACGACTTCATCGATGGCTACATCGCGCTGAAGATGCAGGAAGTGACCCGCTTCCGCGCCGCCACGCATCCGCTCGAATACCAGATGTACTACGCCAACTGAGCAACAGGTGGCGATGCCGAAGGACTTCCCTCCCACCTTCGTCATCGCCACCGCTTCTGCACCAACGCGCCATGGCTGGGGAGCCAAAACGCGGCAACACGCACTACGCGGCATTCCGCACGCACCACGCGGCAATCCGCACGCACCACCCGGTAGAGCCGACTGTTAGTCGGCTGCTTCTGCCGCACCACCAGGGGAAAAGAGAGACCGGACGCGCAGCATGGGCCACACCTCCCTCCCGCGTCATCGCGGTCCATGCAACGTTCGGCGCAACGACCGGCGGCCATGTGCAAGTGGTCGCCGGTTGACCTGACATCGGCCTGCGTCTTCGGGCCGGTTCCATCCACCATCGGGACATGCGCATGAAACTGATCTCCGCCATCATCCGGCCGTTCAAGCTCGACGAGGTCCGCGAGGCCCTCTCCGATGCGGGCGTATCGGGCATTACCGTGACTGAAGTAAAAGGCTTCGGTCGCCAGAAGGGACACACCGAGTTGTATCGCGGCGCCGAATACGTCGTGGATTTCCTGCCCAAGATCAAGATCGAAACCGTGGTCACCGACGAACGCCTGGACGCGGTGGTTGAAGCGATCCAGAACGCGGCCGGCACCGGCAAGATCGGCGACGGCAAGATCTTCGTCACCGCGGTTGAACAGGTCATCCGCATCCGCACCGGCGAAATCGGCGCGGACGCGCTCTAACCCCACTCGGAGCCCACAATGAAGACTTCCTTGTTCACCGGGTGGCAAGCCCGGTTCCACGCGGTGTGCCTGTTGATGCTGTTCAGCGCGCTGGCGGTGGGTGCTTTCTCCGGCACCGCGCATGCCCAGGCCCAGGTCAGCCCCGCACCATCGGAAGCTGTTGCCGTCGAACCGCTGCCCGGCCCGGAAGCCGCGGCACCGGCCGCCGCCGCGGAAGCTGCCGCAGCGCCCACCTTCGACCATGGCGACGTCGCCTGGATGCTCACCTCCACCCTGCTGGTGCTGCTGATGGGGGTGCCTGGCCTGGCCCTGTTCTACGGCGGCCTGGTCCGCTCCAAGAACGTACTGTCCGTCCTCAGCCAGATCCTGGTGGTGTTCTCGCTGGTGCTGATCCTGTGGGTGGCCTATGGCTACAGCGCGGTGTTCAGCGAAGGCAACGCCTTCTTCGGCTCGTTCACCCAGTTCGCCTTCCTCAAGGGCTTTGCGCCCGATTCGGTGGGTAACACCCCGATCAAGGGCCTGCCGGATTACCTGTTCGTTGCCTTCCAGTCCACCTTCGCCGGCATCACCACCGCGCTGATCGTCGGTGCGTTCGCCGAGCGCATCAAGTTCAAGGCGGTGCTGCTGTTCTCGGCACTGTGGTTCACCCTGAGCTACATCCCGATGGCCCACATCGTGTGGGGTGGCGGTTACCTCGGCGCAATGGGCGCGATCGACTTCGCCGGCGGCACCGTGGTGCACATCAACGCGGGCGTGGCCGGCCTGGTCGCCGCGTACTTCGTCGGCAAGCGCATCGGCTACGGCCAGACCGCCCTGAAGCCGCACAACGTGCCGTTCACCTACATCGGCGCGATGCTGCTGTGGGTGGGCTGGTTCGGCTTCAACGCCGGCTCGGCTGCTGCTGCCGACACCGTGGCATCGCTGGCGTTCATCAACACCATCCTCGCCACCGCCGCTGCGGTGCTGGGCTGGACCCTGGTCGAAGCGGTCAGCAAGGGCAAGCCGTCCGCGCTGGGCGCGGCGTCCGGCGCGGTCGCCGGCCTGGTCGGCATCACCCCGGCCTGCGGCACCGTGGGTCCGCTGGGTGCGATCGTGATCGGCCTGGTCACCGGCGTGGTCTGCGTGTGGGGCGTCACCGGCCTCAAGCGCCTGCTCAAGGTTGATGACACCGCCGACGTGTTCGGCGTGCACGGCGTCGGCGGCATCGTCGGCGCGCTGCTCACCGGTGTGTTCAGCGCGCAGTCGCTGGGCGGCACCAAGGCCGACCTCGACATCGGCCACCAGGTCTGGGTGCAGCTGGTCAGCGTGGGCTTCACCATCGCCTGGTGCGCGGTCGTCACCGTCGCCATCCTGCTGGTAGTGCGCCTGGTCTTCGGCCTGCGCGTCACCGAGGAAGCCGAGCGCACCGGTCTGGACGTCACCTCGCACGGTGAATCCGCTTACGAGGTCTGATAGAGGTCACAGTTTCTTCGGGGTTACACCATTGCGGTAATGCACGTTGACCATTGACGTTGCTACCGGCGGTCTTCGGGCCGCCGGTTTTTTTATGCCCGCGCACGCCCCGGGCGATGTCTCACTTTCACGCGCGATGCGTAGTTTTCCTACAAACGAAAGGGAGGATCCAGAGCTGTTTCGGATCGCAGGATTGCTTTAAAGTTCGCCGCCCGCCGGCCGTTTCAGGATCGGAGGCTTCAGAATTTTCTGCCAGGGAAGCGCGTGAACGTGGATCAGGGACGTATCGAACGCAGCCGTGCGCTGCGCTGGCCGTTGGCCGTGGCCGTGGCAATCGCCTGCCTGCCGGCTGCCGCCGTTGCACAGGTGGCCGGGCCGTCAGACCAGGAACTGCTGCGCCAGCAGGAGCGTGAGCGGGTGCTGCGCGAGCAGCAGGAAACCACGCCTGACGTGCGCCTGCAGGCAGCCCCGGAAGAAGCCGTCGGTCGCCTGCCGGTCGACGAATCGCCCTGTTTCACCATCAACCACATCGTGCTCGACGGTGAACTGGCTGATCGCTTCGGCTGGGCGCTCAAGGCCGCCGATCCGCGCAACGATCGCGCCACCGGGCGCTGCCTCGGCACCGGTGGCGTGGACATCGTGATGAAGCGGGTACAGAACGCGATCATCGCCCGCGGCTTCGTCACCACCCGCATCCTTGCCGCACCGCAGGACCTGAAGACCGGCACGCTCACGCTCACGGTGGTGCCCGGCCGCATCCACGCGGTCCGTTTCGCCAGCGGTGAAGGACGCACCCCGGCGCTGTGGAACGCACTGGCGGTCGGCCCCGGTGACCTGCTCAACCTGCGCGACATCGAACAGGCGCTGGAAAACCTGCAGCGCGTGCCGACCGCCACCGTGGACATCCAGATCGCACCGCCGCAGGAAGGCGAGCAGGCCCGGCCCGGTGAGAGCGACCTGGTCATCAGCTGGAGCCAGCGCGCGCCCGTGCGCCTCAACCTGACCCTGGACGACGCCGGCAGCACCTCCACCGGCAAGCTGCAGGCCGGTGCCACGGTATCGCTGGACAACCTGGCCGGGATCAGCGACCTGTTCTATTTCAACGCAGGCAAGTCCGTGTTCAACGGCAGCGCACGCGGCACCGACAGCTGGGCCGCGCACTACAGCGTGCCCATGGGGTGGTGGCTGCTGGGTGCCAACGCCAGCGAGTACGACTACCAGCAGACCGTGGCCGGCGCGTTCGAGACCTACGAATACAGCGGCTCCAGCCGCAACGCCGAACTGCGCCTTACCCGCATGCTGTTCCGCAACGCGCGCGCAAAGACCAGCATGCACGCGCGCGGCTGGTACCGCGAATCGGACAACTTCATCGACGACACCGAAATCCTGGTGCAGCGCCGGCGCATGGCCGGCTGGGAACTCGGGCTCGCCCACCGCCAGTTCATCGGCAAGGCCACCCTGGACGGCAACCTGGCATACCGACGTGGTACCGGCGCGTTCGATGCGCTGCACGCACCGGAGGAGGGGTTCGGCGAGGGCACCGCGCGCGGCAAGGTGGTCACCGCCGATGCGCAGCTCACCGTGCCGATGCAGTGGGGCAGCCAGGCCGTGCGCTACACCGGCAGCTGGCGCGCGCAGTGGAACCGCTCGCGGCTGGTCCCGCAGGACCGCTTCTCCATCGGCGGCCGCTACACCGTGCGTGGCTTCGACGGTGAAGTCTCGCTCACCGGCGAGCGCGGCTGGCTGCTGCGCAATGAGCTGGCGTTCGCGCTCGGCGGCGCAGTGGAGAGCTACGTGGCGATCGACCACGGCCAGGTCAGCGGCCCGTCCACCGAATGGCTGCTCGGCGACCGCCTCACCGGCTTGGCGCTGGGCCTGCGCGGTGGCACCCGCCACGTGCAATGGGAAGGCTTCGTGGGCAGCCCGCTGGACAAGCCCGCCGGTTTCCAGACCGCCTACACCACCTTTGGCATGAATCTCGGCGTCTCGTTCTGACGTCCGTCGTACGGTACTGCGCACCGTGCCGGTGCGCGCCCCTACCACCGCATTGAAAGGAAGCAACGCCGTGAATCGAGTCTACCGTCTGGTCTTCAACCGCACGCTGGGTGTCATGCAGGTCGCCTCCGAGCTGGTCACCGCACCGCGCGGTGGCTGCGACGCGCGCGGTGGCAACACGGTGGCCACGCTGCGCCCGGTGAGCTTCGCCCTTTGGCTGGCGCTGGGCTGGGTGGGCGTGGTGCAGCCGCTCTCGGCGCAGCAGTCACCCAGCGCCGGCCGCATCATCGCCGACCCCAACGCGCCGGCCGACCAGCGCCCCACCGTGGTCAGCTCGGCCAACGGCACCCCGCAGGTCAACATCACCACGCCCAGTGCGGCGGGTGTCTCGCGCAACCAGTACCAGCAGTTCGACGTTGGCGCGCAGGGCGTGATCCTCAACAACTCGCGTGGCGATACCCAGACCCAGATCGGCGGTTGGGTGCAGGGCAACCCGTGGCTGGCCACCGGCACCGCGCGCGTCATCCTCAATGAAATCAACAGCAGCAGTCCCAGTCAGCTCAACGGCTACATCGAGGTGGCCGGCGCCCGCGCGCAGGTGATCATCGCCAATCCGGCCGGCATCCAGATCGACGGCGCCGGCTTCCTCAACGCCAGCCGCGTCACCCTGACCACCGGCACGCCCATCGTCAGCAACGGTGCGCTGGAAGGCTACCGGGTTGCCGGGGGCGCCATCCGCATTGCCGGTGCCGGCCTGGATGCCAGCCGCACCGATTACACCGACATCATCACCCGCTCGCTGCAGGTCAACGCCGGCATCTGGGCCAACCAGCTGCAGGCCAGCCTGGGCAACAACGTGGTCAGCGCGGACAACACCGCCGTGACCCCGCAGGCCGTCGACAGCGGCGCCCCGGCGTTCGCCCTGGACGTGGGCGCGCTGGGCGGCATGTATGCCAACCGCATCTGGCTGGTCGGCAACGAGCAGGGCGTGGGCATGCGCAACGCCGGCAAGATCGGTGCGCAGGCCGGCGAACTGGTGGTCACCGCCGAAGGACGGCTGGAAAACACCGGCGCGCTGCACGCCCAGCAGGACACCCGCATCAAAGCCGCAGACGGCGTGGCCAACGCCGGCACGCTCAGCGCCGAGCGCGAGCTGCGCGTGGACACCCCCGCCGACATCGACAACAGCGGCGGCACGCTCAACGCACGCCGGCTCGAACTCAACGCCGACGCGCTGCGCAACCGCGCCGGCAGCATCGAACAGGTGGGCGCGCAGGCGCTGCAGTTGAAGGGGGCCGACGTCCGCAACCTGCAGGGGCAGATCGGCACCGTTGCCACCACCACGCCAGGCGACGGCACCGGCAACACCGGCGGTACCGCACCTGGCAGCGGCAGCACACCCGGCACCGGCACGGGCATCCCGACGCCCGGCACAGGCACCGGCACAGGCACCACCCCGCCGCCCGCCACGACGGTTCCCCTGGCGGCCGGCATGCTCAACATCGCGCGCACGCTGGACAACGACGGCGGCGCCATCGACGCCACCGGCGTGCTGCAGCTGGACGCGCGCAGCAGCCTGGACAACAGCGGCGGCACGCTCGGTGTAGACACCCTGAAGGTGCAGGGCCAGGGCCTGCGCAACGTCGGCGGCACCCTGGAAGTGCAGGGCGCCACCACCGCCCGGGTAGCCACGCTGGACAACAGCGACGGGCACATGACCCTGGCCCAGGGCGCGGAGCTGCACACGCAGACACTGCTCAACCGGGGCGGCACCTTGGCGCACGGCGGCAGCGCCGCCAGCGCCTGGACGATCGGCACGCTCGACAACCGCGATGGCAGCATCGCCAGCAACGCGGCCAGCTTCGGCCTGGGCATCGGCACCCTGGTCAACACGCGGGGCAGCATCAGCCACGCCGGCAGCGACGGCCTGCGCCTGCGCGCCGATCGCCTGGATGGCGTGGGCGGTACCCTCGCCACCGCAGGCGACCTGCTCCTGCAGCTGGGCACTGCCGACCACCGCAATGCGCAGCTGATCGCCAACCAGGTCAGCCTGACCGCCGCGTCCTTCGACAACCGCGGCGGCCGCGTGCTCGCCACCGGGCAGCAGGCCAGCAGCCTGGACGTACAGGGCACCCTGGACAACGGCGACGGCGGCACCGTGGCCAGCAACGGCGACCTGCAGATCAGCGCAGCGCAACTGGGCAACGCCGGCGGCACCGTGCAGCAGGCCGGCAGCGGCAGCCTGCGCATCGATGCGGCTACCCTCCAGGGCCAGGGCGGCAGCGTGCTCAGCAACGGCAGCCTGCTGCTGCAGGGCGGCACCACCAACCTGCGCGACGGCACCACCGCTGCCCAGCGCATCGACATCCATACCAACGATCTGGTCACCGCCGGCGGCTCGCTCACCTCGGCTGGCCCCGATGCGCTGAACCTGCAGGTAAGCCGCACCCTGGACAACACCGGTGGCCTGCTCGGCAGCAACGGTGCGCTGGCCATCGAGGCCACCACGCTCATCAACAACGGCGGCAAGATGGTCGCCGCCGGCACCGGGGCAAGCACGCTGCGCGCCGGCGGCCTGCTGCAGAACCAGGGTGGCACGCTGTCCAGCAATGGCGACCTGCGCATCGACGCCGACGGCCTGCTCAACGCCGGCGGCAGCATCGATCACGCCGGCGACGGCACCCTGCAGATCACCGCCAATACCGTGCAGGGCAGCGCGGGCAGCATCGCCAGCAACGGCCTGCTGCAGCTGCAGGCGCAGGCGCTGGATGTCCGCAAGGGCAGCACCCGCGCACGCCAGGTTGACATCCGCGCCGGGTCGCTGGACAACAGCAACGGCACGCTGCTGTCGCTGGGCGAGCAGGCCCTGCAGCTGAGCGTCAGCGGCGCCCTGCTCAACGATGGTGGCACCCTCAGTGCCAACGGTGCACAGCAGATCGAGGCAGGCTCGCTGAGCAACCGCAGCGGCGAGCTCACCTCGGCCGGCACCGCCGACACCCGCATCGTGGTGGCGGGCACCCTGGACAACCACGCCGGCAGCGTGGCCAGCAATGCCACAGCGCTGCAGCTGCAGACCGGCACGCTGGTCAACGCCGACGGCGCCATCAGCCACGCTGGCAGCGGCGGGCTGTCGATCACCACCGGCCGCCTGGACGGACAGGACGGCCGCATCGGCACCGCCGGCGCGGTAACCCTCAGCGCCGGTGCGGTGGACCATCGCGGCGCCTCGCTGGCCGCCGCGCAGCTCGACCTCACCGCGCAGTCGCTGGACAACCGGGGCGGCAGCATCGTCGCCACCGGCACCGCCGCCAACACGTTGCAGGTGGCCGACACGCTGGACAACGGTGACGGCGGCAGCCTGGCCAGCAACGGCGACCTGTCGATCACCGCCCAGACCCTGGGCAACGCGGGCGGTTCCATCCAGCAGGCCGGCAACGGCACACTCGCCATTGAGGTGGCGCGCCTGGACGGTACGGCCGGCAGCCTGCTCAGCAACGGCGCCCTGCAGCTTCGCGGCGACAGCCTGGACCTGAGCCGGGGTACCACCTCGGCGCAGCAGATCCAGATCGACAGCGAGCGCCTGGTCACCGCCGGTGGCCAGCTCAGCGCGATCGGCACCGGCGTGCTGCAGGTGCAGGCCCGCACCCTGCTGGACAACAGCGGCGGCACCTTCGGCAGCAACGGCGCGGTCAACATCGCGGCCGGCACCTTCACCAACGACCACGGCAGGTTGATCGCGGCCGGTGAAGCGGCCTCACAGATCCGCGTGGCCAACCTGCTCGACAACAGCGGCGGCGCCATCTCCGGCAACGGCAGTCTCCACATCGACACCGCCACCCTGCGTAACGCGGGCGGAAGCGTGGTCGCCAGCGACGCGCTGCAGCTGCAGGGCGAGGAACTGGACCTGCGCGATGGCGCGGTCGGCGCCACCCAGGTCACGGTGCAGGCCGGCAGCCTGGACAACAGCGGTGGCTCGCTCAATGCCGCCGGCACGGCCGACATGCTGCTGCAGGTACGCGACCGCCTCGGCAACGACGATGGCACCATTGCGTCCAACGGTGCCCAGCGCATCGAGGCCGGCACGCTGTCCAACCGCGACGGCACGTTGAGCTCGGCCGGTACGGCCAACAGCCAGATCACCGTCAGCGGCGAACTGGACAACAGCCAGGGCCTGATCGCCAGCAATGCTGGCGCGCTGGCAGTAAGCGCCGGCAGCCTGCGCAATGAGAAAGGCACGCTCAACCACGCCGGCACCGCGGGTCTCACGGTGGACACGCGCACGCTGGACGGCCGCGACGGCGCCATCGTCACCGCAGGCGACCTGGCCCTGTCGGCCACCACCGTGGATCATCGCGGTGCCACGCTGCAGGCGGCGCAGATCGCACTGGACGCGCGCTCCTTCGACAATCGCGGCGGCAAGCTGGTGGCCACCGGCACCGGGGCCAACCGCCTCACCGTGCAGGACACGCTGGACAATGGCGGGCAGGGCCTGATCGCCAGCAACGGCGACCTGGCCATCAACGCGGCCACCTTCGGCAATGCCGGCGGCACCGTGCAGCAGGCCGGCAGCGGCCTGCTCGACATCACGGCGGTCCGCGTCCTCGGTGCCGATGGCTCGCTGGTGAGCAATGGCAGCCTGACCGTGCAGGCCGACGACATCGACCTGCGTGACGGCACCACCTCCGCGCAGCGCATCCGCATCGACGGCGGCACCGTGACCACCGCCGGTGGCACGCTCACCGCCACAAGCACCGATGCCCTTGTGCTGCACGCGCGCGGCCAGCTCGACAACAGCGGCGGCACCGTTGCCGGCAACGGCACGCTGGACCTTCGCGCCGGTGCGCTGCTCAACAACGCCGGTACGGTGCAGGCCGCCGGTACCGGTGCCAGCCAGCTGCAGATCGACCAGGCGCTGCACAACCGCAGCGGCAAGATCTTCACCAGTGGCGATCTCGCCATTACCGCGTCCAGCCTCGACAACCAAGGCGGCACCCTGCACAGCGCAGCCGACCTTCGCGTGGGCGTGGACGGGCTGCTGGACAACAGCAACGCCGGCCTGGTCGCCAGTGCGGGCGACGCCGACATCAGCGCCGGAACCCTGGACAACCGCAGCGGCGCCATCGAGCAGGCAGGCGACGGCCAGCTGCAGATCAACGTGCAGACCCTGCAGGGCGCGGCTGGCCGCATCGTCAGCAATGGCGCGCTGAACCTTGAAGGCGAGACCCTGGACATCAGCGGCGGTACCACCGCCGCGCGCGACATCAAGGTCATTGCCGGCAGCCTGCAGAATGCAGGCGGTACCCTCAGCGCCACCGGCGAACAGGCCATGGTCCTGCAGGTACGCGATGCGCTCGGCAACAATGGCGGCACCATCGCCGCCAATGGCGCGCAGCAGATCAGCGCCGGCGCGCTCTCAAACGTTGGCGGCACGCTCAGCTCGGCCGGCAGCGCCGACACCCGCATCGACGTCACCGGTCAGTTCGACAACAGCCGCGGCACCGTGGCCAGCAATGCCAACGCCCTGCAGGTAAACGCAGGCAGCCTGATCAATGAGGCAGGCCGCATCGCCCACGCAGGCGACGGTGGCCTCACCCTGCACACCGGCAGCCTGCTCGGCCAGCAGGGCAGCATCGCCACCACCGGGGCACTGACCCTGCGTGCGGGGGAAGTCGATCATCGCAACGCTACCCTCAGCGCCAACCAGCTGGACATCGTGGCCACCGGCTTCGACAACCGCGGCGGCACCGTGGTGTCCGGTGGCACGGGCCCCAGCACCGTGTCGGTGCAGGGCAGCCTGGACAACGGCAACAACGGCACCCTGGCCAGCAATGGCGACCTGCAGATCACCGCAGCGACCTTTGGCAATGCCGGCGGTACCGTGCAGCACGCCGGCAGCGGCACGCTTGCGATCAACGCGCACACGCTCAATGGCCAGGGCGGCAAGCTGCTCAGCAATGGCACCCTGCAGTTGCTGGGCGAAAGCACCGACCTGCGCAACGGCACCACCGCCGCGCAGCGCATCCGCATCCAGACCGGTGACCTGATCACGGCGGGCGGCACGCTCACCGCCGCCGGTACCGAGGCCCTGGCGCTGGACGTGCGCGGCCGCCTCGACAACACTGCCGGTACGCTGGCCACCAATGGCACCCTGGACCTGCGCGCCGCGCACCTGTTCAACAACCAGGGCACCGTGCAGGCGGCCGGCACCGGCGGCCACCAGCTCACCCTCGGCGGGGCGCTCGAAAACCGGGGTGGCCGCATCCTCACCGGCGGTGCCACCACGGTCACCGCTGGCAGCGTCGACAACCGCGCCGGCATCCTGCACACCGACGGCAGTGCACCGCTCACCCTCACCGTGGACGGCCTGCTCGACAACAGCGCGCAGGGCACGATCAATGCCGGCGGCAGCGCCGACATCCGCGCACAGTCGCTCAACAACACCGCCGGCATCCTCGCCGCCGGCGCGGTGCTGCAGCTTGATACGGCTACCCGGCTGGCCAACGCCGGCGGGCTGATCCAGGCCGGTACCGACCTGCACCTGGGCGCGGCCGGCATCGACAACCAAGCCGGCCGGATCATTGCCGGTACGCTGGAGCTGGACACCCGCGGGCAGGCGCTGGACAACCGGGGCGGCACCATCGCCAGCCTCACCGGTGGCGGCGTGCTGCGCACCGGCCTGCTCGACAACACGGGCGGCCTGCTGCAGACCGCCGGCAACCTGCGCATCGACACCGCCGGGCAGGCACTGATCAACGCCAACGCAAACGGCAATGGCATCAACAGCAGCGGCACGCTGGACATCACCAGCGGTGCGTTCGACAACCGCGCCGGTGCGGTGTTCGGCCAGGGCGCCATCACGCTCAACGCCAGCAGCGTGGATAATGCCGGTGGCTCGCTCCAGGGGGCGGGTGACCTCACCCTCCGCGTGCAGGCGCTGAACAATGCCGGCGGCGCCATCAGCGTCGGCGGCAACGCCGATATCGCGTTGCCAGGCGCGCTCGACAACCGCAGCGGGCTGGTCGCCGCCGCCGGCACCTTGACCGTGCAGGCCGCCAGCGTCGACAACCGCAACACGCTCAGCGCGCCCAATGGCCCGGCGCTGGGATTGCAGGGCAAGCAGCTGCAGCTGACCAGCGGCAGCCTGGTCAACCAGCAGGGCCAGGTCCTGGCCGACAAGCTGACGCTGCAGCTCGGCGGCCTGTTGGACAACACCGGCGGGCAGGTGTCCGCGTCGGAGACCTCCGACATCAGTGCAGACAGCATCGCCAACGGGGGTGGCACCCTGGTGGCCGGTACCCACCAGATCATCCGCACCCGCGAGATCACCGGCGACGGCAGGGTGCTCTCGCAGGGCGACATGACCCTGGAGCTGCGCCAGAGCTACACCAACACCAGCGAGCTGGCCGCCAACGGCACGCTCACCCTGGCCATCCAGGGCAACCTGGACAACCTGGGCAAGCTGCAGGGTGCCAACGTCAACATCAGCGCCGGCAACGTCTACAACGCAGCTACCGGTGAGATCAGTTCTGTCGGCCTCACCCGGCTGGTCGCCGCCGGCGAACTGGTCAACCGCGGCCTGCTGGATGGGCGTACCACCCATGTCGACGCCGGGACGCTGGTCAACATCGGCACCGGCCGCATCTATGGCGATCACATCGCCATCAACGCCGGAACGCTCAACAACCAGGCGGAAAACGTGGGCGGCGTGCAGCGATCGGCGACCATTGCCGCACGCCAGCGCCTGGACCTGGGCGTGGGCGTGCTGAGCAACACCGGCCAGAGCCTGGTCTTCAGCGATGGCGACGCCGCCATCGGCGGTGGCCTGAACGGACTGAACGCGGTGGGCACTGCCCAGCGCATCGACAACCTCAGCTCCACCATCGAAATCGCCGGCAACCTGGACATCAACGCGCTAGCGGTGAACAACATCCGCGAGAACGTGGTGGTGCAGCAGCAGACCACCCGGCATGCCCCCGTTACCCTGAACCAGCCGGGGTGGTTCAAGAACGGCAACAACACCGGCAGCCTGCGCAACACCTCCAACTTCCAGCCCTACGAGGTGTATTACCTAAACCCGGCTGACATCCTGGAGGACTCGGCCTACATCACGCCGGACGGTCAGCAGATCCGCAGGGCGGTGGTCAAGATGACCCCCAATACCAGTGCGTACTACTTCGCGCGCGGCGGGCTGTACGGCGCGCGCGGCGAACGCGCGCGTCTGGACGTGCAGGGCGGCACGATGGTGATCTACTACGTGCTCCGCGCGGACAACCGCAATAATCCCGACCAGCTCGGGGCCGGCGCTGAAGACCCCTTCCGCGACCTGTCGACGTCGCAGCCGGGCAGCCCAGCGTTCCATTATGAATCGGACAACCTGACCTACAGCAACGCCTACGGTACCTGCACCACCACGTGCGTGCAGCTGATCACTTATCCGGACTACGACAATCCGGACGCGATGCTGATCAACATGCAGCGCCATCCGGAAAACACCAGCGGCAATGAAGAGCGCCGCGTGGCCACGCGCACCACGGTGGAAGACGTGGTGGTGTCGGCCGGTTCTGATGCGGTGATCAATGCGGGCGGCAACATGCGCATCACCACCGATGCACTACGCAACGAGTACGCCAGCATTGCCGCCGGTGGCGACTTCGCCACCTTCGGCATTACCCAGGACGCGTCGGTCACCAACATTGCCAAGACGCTGTACCGGACCCATTCCTTCTTCAATGAGTCCTATACGTACAACAAGTCGAAGACCACATGGAGCGCCGCACCGATCTCCGAACAGACCGGTGTCTTGGGCTCGGGCATCGTCGCCGGTGGCAAGCTCACCATCGACGTAGGCAACCTGCGCAATGAAAACACCGGCCGCGACGCACCCAACGTGCGCGACGGTGACAGCATGGCCAATCTCAATACCGGCGGGCCCGGTGCGGGTTCGGTAGGCCCCGGTGCCGGCGCGGTACAGGGACCGGGACAGAGTGCCGGGCAGGGCGCGGGACCGGTCTCCGCGCAGGGCCCGAATGCCGCCGCCGCAGCGCAGGGCCAGAACGGCACCGCCGTGCAGGGCCCGGGCAATGCCCACGCGCAGTTGGCCGACACCGCCACCGCGCAGGGACCAGGCCAGGTCGGCTCGGCAGGGCCGGGCGGCAGCGGCGTGCAGGACATCAGTGCCGTCCAGGCCGCACAGGCCACCGCCACCGGCCCGACGGCCGCGCAGGGCGGCAACCATGCCGGCAGTGGCGCCAACGCTGCACTCGACCGCAAGCAGGCCGTGGCCGCCGCCGGCAACGATCCGCACCTGGTGGTGACCACCGCACCGAACGCCAGCGCCCCCAGCGCCAGCCTGTTCAACGTGGATGCCAACCGCGGCAGCTACCTGGTCGAAACCGATCCGAAATTCGCCAACTACCGCAGCTGGCTCAGTTCCGATTACCTGCTGCAGCGCGCCGGCTACGAGCCCTCCCAGACCCAGAAGCGCCTGGGCGACGGTTTCTACGAGCAGAAGCTGGTGCGCGAACAGATCGGTGAACTCACCGGCCGCCGCTTCCTCGATGGCTACGCCAGCGATGAAGACCAGTACCGCGCGCTGCTGGAAGCCGGCGCCACCGTGGCCGGCGAATGGGGCCTGCGTCCGGGCGTGGCCCTGACCGCCGAGCAGATGGCACGGCTCACCAGCGACATCGTGTGGCTGGTGGAGGAGGACGTGACCCTGGCCGATGGCTCGGTCGCCCGCGCGCTGGTGCCGCAGGTCTACCTGCGCGTGATGCCGGGTGACCTCGACCACAACGGGGCACTGCTGGCCGGTGCCGGCGTGGACATCAAGCTGCGTGGCGACCTGGTCAGCAACGGCTCCATCGCCGGGCGCCAGCTGGTCAGCATCGACGCCGGCAACATCCGCAACATCGGCGGCGGGCAGATCAGTGGCCAGCAGGTGGGCCTGAAGGCCAGCGGCAACATCGACATCATCGGCAGCACCGTCACCGCCACCGACGTGCTGGCGCTCAAGGCTGGCGGTGACATCACCGTGGCCTCCACCACCCGCGACTGGCAGGACAACGGCGACCTGCTGACCCAGCGCACCACCACCCTGGACCGCGTGGCTGGCCTTTACGTGACCAACACCGACGGTGCCGGCGTGCTGAGCGTCAACGCCGGTGGCAACGTGGAACTGCGTGCCGCCCGGCTGGCCAACGCCGGTGCCGACGGCCTCACCGCCATCGTGGCCGGGGGTGACCTCAACCTGACCTCGGTCGTCGAGCAACGGAGCGTGTCGCTTACCCACGACGCCCGCAACTTCAGCAACCAGAGCCAGCTCACCCACACCGGCACCACCATCACCGGCGCCGGCGACGTGGTGTTGAACGCGGGCCGTGACCTGAACCTGGCGGCCGCCAATGTCTCGGCGGCCAACGCCCTGGTCGCCCAGGCCGGCCGTGACATCAACAGCGTCGCCGTGGTCGACACCCAGACCTTCGAGAGCGGCGCAAAGAGCCGGAACCACTCGCGCGAGGTGACCGCCGCCAGCGGTTGGGTGCTGGGCAACCAGCTCAGCGGCGGCGAAGGCGTCGCCCTGCAGGCCGGGCGCGACCTCACGCTGCAGTCCACCACCGTGGACAGCAGCGACGGTGGCGTGGTGCTTTCGGCCGGCCGCAACGTCGCCCTGACCACCGCCCAGGAAACCCACGACCTGGTGGTGGATGAAACCACCCGCAAGAAGAAGACGCTTTCCAGCACCACCACCACCACCCACGAGCAGAGCGCGGCCAGCTACGCGGTCGGCTCCAGCGTCGGCGGCAAGTCGGTGGACATCATCGCGGGCAACGACGTCTCCATCACCGGCTCCACCGTGCTGGCCGACAACGACCTGCGCATTGCGGCGGTGAACAACATCACCATCGAATCCGCGCAGGACACCCTGAGCGAAGCCAGCAGCTTCAGCCAGAAGAAGTCGGGCATTACCGGTGGCTTCGCCAATGGCGTGGCCTCGGTGGGGTACAGCAGCGCCAGGTCCAACAACGAGAGTGCCAGCCAGTCCACCACCCAGGTGGGATCGGCAGTGGGCTCGATGGACGGCAACGTGCAGCTCAACGCAGGCAACCAGCTCACCATCGCCGCCTCCGACGTGGCCGCCGGGCAGGACCTGACCCTGATCGGCAAGGACATCAACCTGGTGGCACGCCAGGACACGCTGGACACCCAGAACAGCCAGTCCAGCAAGTCCAGCGGCCTCTCGATGGGCGTCACCTACGACCCCACCAAGGCCTACCGCAGTGCCCGCGATTCCACCACCGACGGCATGGCCGACAGTGGTTCGATCATGGGCGACATCACCCGCAATGCCGAAGGCACCGCCTCCGGCGTGCGTGCGGCCACCACCTCGGTGGTGGTCACCGGCGGCAGCCAGCGCTCCAGCGGCAACCAGACCCACTCCACCAGCGACGCCCGCGTGGCCCAGCTGAGTGCGGGCGGCGACATGACCCTGATCGCCAATGGCGGCTCGATCACCAGCCAGGGCGCGCAGCTCTCGGCAGAAGGCGACGCGCTGCTGCTGGCCACCAAGGACATCGTCTTCGACGTGGCCCACAACACCGAATCCAGCACCAGCCAGAGCGCCGGCAAGGGCTGGGGCTTCGCCAACAACACCAGCGGCCTGCCGTTCGGCACCAACAACTCGCGCAGCGACGGCACCGGCCAGAGCGACACCATCACTGGCACCCAGCTGTCGGTGGGCGGCGGCGTGCGCATGGCCACCACCGAAGGCGACATCAGCCTCACCGCGGCGAACATCGCCGCCGAGAAGGACGTCACCATCCGCGCCGCGGGCAACCTCACCGTGCAGAGCGGCCAGGACACGGTGAGCAACGCCAACACCGCCGACAGCAAGGCCATCGGCACGGTGCAGATCTCCGACACCGAGAAGTTCGCCGGCTGGCACCGCCAGCAGCACGAGGACGACAGCGGCATGGTCTCCCAGGTCGCCAGCACCATCGGCAGCCTGGGCGGCAACGTCAACCTGGGTGCAGGCGGCAAGTACACCCAGATCGCCAGCAACGTGGTGGCCGCTCAGGATGTGAACATTACTGCCGCCGAGATCGAGCTGCTCACCGCAGATGAGAGCGGCCATAACTCGCAGAGCGACAAGGACCTGAAGATTGGCGTGTTCGCGCGGATCAAGTCGCCCTTCATCGACCTGATCAACAACGTGGATTCGGCACGCCAGTCGGACGGTCGCCTGCAGGCCATGCAAGGCATGGCGGCCGGTGCCAATGCCTACCAGGCGGCCAGCGCAATCTCGGCGGCCGCCGGCGGCGCTGGCAGCGGCTCGCTGTTCAGTGCCGAAGCGGGCATCGGCTTCAAGTCCTCCAGCAGCAGTGCCGAGGGCAGCAGCACCGTTTCGCGTGGCTCCACCATCCAGGGCGGCGGCAACGTCAACCTGACCAGCACCAGCGGCGACATCCACGTGGTGCAGGGCAACCTCAGCGCCGGCAACACGCTGGCGCTGGATTCGGCCGGCGATATCCTGCTCGAAGCAGGCAAGGCGCACCTGCAGGACAAGAGCAGGAGCAACAACGCAGGCGCCGAAGTGGGCGTGGGCGTATCGGTTGGCGCGCAGACCGGCGTGTACGTGTACGCCGAAGCCAGCGTGGGCAGCAGCAAGTCCAACGCCGACAGCAGCACCTGGCAGAACACCACCCTGACCGGCCAGAACATCTCGCTCAAGGCCGAGGGTGACACCACCCTGCGCGGCGCCACCGCAACCGCGGACCGCATCGACGTCAAGACTGGCGGCACGCTGACCATTGAATCGCTGCAGGACGTTGCCGAAAGCATGTCCAAGGACAGCCAGGTGGGCGGCCGCGTGCAGGTGTCGGTCGGCACCGCGTGGGACGCCAGCGGCTATGCCAGCGCGGGAAAAGCCAACGGCAGCTACAAGGGAGTCGGCCAGCAGTCCGGGTTGTTCGCGGGCGATGGCGGCTACCACGTCGACGCCGGACACGTGAACCTGGTGGGCGGCGCCATTGCCAGCACCAATGCCGCCAACAGCGAGCTGACCGCGCAGAGCTTGACCTTTACCGACCTCAAGAACGAGATGGACTACCGGGCGAGCTCGGCAAGCATCAGCGGTGGGTTTGGGAACAAGGGCACCGGTGAAGGCGCAGACAAGAATGCCGCCGGTCAGTTGAAGGACATCGGCACCAACGTGGCCGGCGGCAAGTTTGGCAGCGCGGACGGCACCAACTTCAGTGGTGGCGTGCCGATGACCAGCAGCGGCAGCGACAGCTCCACGACCTACGCAACCCTGACCGAAGGCAACATCACCATCGGGGGCAAGAAGGTCACGGCCGCCGAGCTGGGCGTCAATACGGATGCCAGCAAGGCGCATGAGGCGATCAGCACCCTGCCCGACCTGCAAAAGTTGATGCAGGAGCAGCAGGCGATGTCGTTGGCTGCGGGTACGGTGGTGGCTACCAGCAAGCAGGTGGCGGGGGACGTCTTCGCCTATAAGAGCGAGCAGGCAAAGCAGGCTTTTGAAGAAAACCTTAAAAATAACAATGCCGAAGAGTGGGCCAACTACTCAAAGCTGGACAGTAATGGCAAAGCGGGCTACCTGCAGAATGCCAGTCAAGAGTATCGCGAAGCTCTCAAGTGGGGCACGGGCGGAGAATACAGCCGCGCCTTGGATGCGGTCACGACGGCGATTGTGGGGAACGTTGCGGGCCAAGGTGGTGGACAGGTGGTATCGAACGCGTTGGCTCCGTATGCCGCCGCGCTGATCGGAGACCGATTCGACACCAACCACGGCAAGGATCCAGATGCCGTGCTGCAGCTCCTCTCCCATGCCGTGCTGGGTGCACTCCTGGCAGAGGCAAATGGCGGAAGCCCTGGCAATGGAGCACTTGCTGCTGGTGCTGGTGAAATCGCGGCACAGTACATCGCCGACTATCTTTACCCGGCGGGTCTCTCGAATCTCACCGAGCAACAAAAGCAGACCGTTCTCGCACTGTCACAGGCTGTAGGCGCGATTGCTGGCGGGGCCGGCGGCAACGGGCTTGCTGGCGCAGCGCTGGGATCAAACATTGCCCAGAACTCGGTGGAGAACAACCGGCTTCTGCACCCGTCCGAGGTCAAATTCCTGGCCAAGAAAGAGACGGTTGATAGCTACATTGCCTTCATGGCAAGTCACGGCGTCGTATTGACCGCGGAGGAGGCGCGTTCCAGCCTTAACCGGTTTGCCAGCTCAAAGGAAGACAATAGCTGGTCGGCGATACTTGGCCAAGATCCGCTCACCAGTGAGTTCCTTTCCAGCATGTCGAAAGGCCTCACGTACCAAGATTCCACCGGGAAAAGTCACGCGTTTTTTGTCAGCTCTGCCACTGAGCTGAAAGATCCAACGATCAACCTGAATGCGCTGTACGACGCAAGGTTTGACCCTGTCGTAGCCCAGTACCTTGACAGCATTGGGGCCAACAACCGCCAGCCCACTGACCTGAATCGCGAGTTGTTTGGGTATGGGCAGTTGGCCGGCTACTCCTACGCAGATGGGCAGGCATCTGCTTGGGGCGACATCAAGTTGATCGCAAACTCCATGGTGAGCTTCGGTCAGTCTGTGCTCTACAGCGGCACGAGCGACCAAGTCGGCCCGTACGACGAGCTCAAATTGAAAGCAAACCTCCAACTGCTTCTGAAAGATCAAGGGCGATGGGCGGAGGCGGGCTTTGTAGAAGGTGCAGAGTGGGCAACAACTCAAAGACTCATGTGGTCTGGGATGGCACTCGGCGAGGCGGGAGGCTTCCTCGGCGGTAATCTCATCAAGCTAGTGAAGCTGCCGGCGAAGGCAGCCACCGACCTTGCAAAGAACAAAAACACCCCTCCGATTGCTAGTTGGGTTGCCGACAGTGAAGCAGGCACGAGCATCCCTGTTTCAAAGGATCATCCAGCTACATCGACGGTAGCGAAGGATGGGCTGTTGAACGAGCTACTGGCTGCTCAGAGGTCAGATCCAAGAATTGGCACAACACTGCCGGGCGCAAACGCTTCGGTGGTAGTTACGGCGGAGAGCACGATAGGAGGGCGAACGCTATTTGACACAAATCAGACAGCCAGGCCGTCAGAGCTGGCCGACGGAAGTAAGCGAACCCTAATTTCAGATACTGTTCCGCCCGGTGATCCAAATTCCACGATGGCAAATGCACATGCGGAGATCGGGCTGATCCAGCAGGCTTTCGATGCAGGGCTGACGCGGGGGCAGAACATGAGCATAGTCGTTCGAGGCGAGGCAGTCTGTTCCTATTGCCAAAGCAACCTGTCGACGGCGGCAGAACGCTCTGGATTGAATAGCCTCCAGGTTGTTGATACGGTGCGCGGTCGGGTATTCCTGTGGATTCGAGGAAGGGGTTGGGTCGAATGACAACTAACGTGGTTGATTCTGGGTTTGTCGTACAGCTGTGCGCTTACGACAGATCTGCGGGTAACGGTGCTACGGTGACCGAGAGGCCAGTGTGGAGTCGCATCGAATCGGCATTGCACCTGACATTCGAAAAGGGCGGATTCGTAGACCTGCGTGTCCTCACACCAGGCGCCGGATTGGTAAAGCAACTTACGATGAACTCGATTGGTGGGAAGTACAGACTTGTCGCATTGACACGATCAGCCGATCCTAAGCTGGACTTGCTCGAATGGTGGGAGCCGGAAGACCGGCCGTTCAGCGGCACAGAAAGGTTCGGCGATGATGAGTGGGACGCGAGGACCGTTAGCTCAAACATCTCTCACGCGTTGAGCTTGTTCCAGGAATTGTTTCAGAGTGGTGATTTGTCCGTAGAACTGAACGGGTTGCGATCACGGTGGAACAGAAAGCCTCGGTAGTGCCGACGTCCCCCCGACTTCAGTAGCAGGCGGGTTTAGAGTCCGTTGCTGATGTTATCTTTCCTCGCCGCCAACTGCGCGGCGTACTGGGCGGGTCTTTGCCCGCCAAACGCTCGCTTGGGTCTTTCTTCGTTGTAGTCGCGCCGCCAGCTTTCGATGCTGGTACGGGCATGAAGCAATGTCGGAAACCAATGCTCGTTGAGGCATTCGTCGCGCAGCCGCCCGACTAGTCAGGGCGTGCAGTTGTCGGCCGAGGGCAGCGCGCTGCTGCTGGCTACCAAGGACATCGAGTTCGACGTCGCCCACTGCATCGAAACAAGCACCAGCCAGAGCGGCGGCAAGGGCTGGGACCTGGCCCCGAAGCCAGCGTGGGCAGCAGCAAGTCCAACGCCGACAGCAGCACTTGGCAGAACACCGCCCTGACCGGCCAGAACATCTCGCTCAAGGCCGAGGGTGACACCACCCTGCGCGGCGCCACCGCAACCGCGGACCGCATCGACGTCAAGACTGGCGGCACGCTGACCATTGAATCGCTGCAGGACGTTGCCGAAAGCATGTCCAAGGACAGCCAGGTGGGCGGGCGCGTGCAGGTGTCGGTCGGCACCGCGTGGGATGCCAGCGGCTATGCCAGTGCGGGCAAAGCCAACGGCAGCTACAAGGGCGTTGGCCAGCAGTCCGGGCTGTTCGCGGGCGACGGCGGCTACCACGTAGACGCCGGACACGTGAACCTGGTGGGCGGCGCCATTGCCAGCACCAATGGGGCCAACAGTGAGCTGACCGCCGAGAGTTTCACCTTCACCGATCTCAAGAATGAGATGGACTACCGGACGAGCTCGGCAAGCATCAGTGGTGGGTACGGTGGCAAGCTCGGCGAGGGGGGCGCAAGCCAGAACGCGCCCGGCCAGTTCAAGGAAATTGGCAGCAACGTAGAAAGCCAACTGGTTGGCAGCCCGGGAGGCCCCAACTTCGGCGGTGGAATGCCGATAATCAGCAGTGGCAGCGACAGCTCCACCACCTACGCCACACTGACCGAAGGCAACATCACCATCGGAGGCAAGAAGGTCACCCCTGCCGAGCTGGGCGTGAACACCGATGCCAGCAAGGCGCATGAGGCAATCAGCAATCTGCCGGACCTGCAGAAGTTGATGCAGGAACAGCAGGCGATGTCGTCGGCCGCGGGTACGGTGATGGTTACCAGTAAGCAGATTGCGGGCGACGTCCTTACCTACAAGAGCAAGCAGGCGGCAGTCGCGTACCTCTCGGATTTGGAGAAAAGCGATCCGGAAGCCCACGCCCGCTATTTGGGGTTGGATAATGCCGGCAAGGAGGCATTCCTGTCTAAGCATAGCGCCGCCTACATCGACGCCCAGAAGTGGGGCATTGGAGGGGACTACAGCCGCGCTTTGGAGGCAGTGACAACCGCCATCGTCGGTAGCGTGGCCGGGCAGGGCAGCGGGCAGGTGGCAGCTAATGCGCTGGCACCTTACGCAGCCGAGTTCATTGGCAGCAGGTTTGACCCCAACCACGGGAAAGATCCGAACGCCACGATGCAGTTGATCTCGCATGCGTTGCTGGGAGCTCTGCTTGCTGAGGCTAATGCTGGATCAGCGGGCAACGGTGCCGTGGCGGCGGTCGGTGGTGAGTTGGCCGCAAAGTATCTCGCCCACGCTCTCTACGATACAGAGCCCGGGGGCGCTTGATGAGCAGCAGAAGCAGACTGTCTTGGCGCTCTCACAAGCAGTCGGAGCGCTGGCCGGCGGCCTAGGTGACGGTGGACTGGCAGAAGCCTCGCTCGGCGCGATGCTTGCCGAGAACTCAGTGAAGAATAATATTCTTGGCCCGAAGGACAGGGATCGCTTGCGCGATCTTCGGGAGAGGCGTGCCCAAGGCGAAAATCTGAACCAGCAGGAGTGGACGGAGCTCGTCCGTCTTGATGCCGGTGATCAGATGAGCGCAGGACTGCTTCGTAAGATTCAAGCTGGTGTCGAGCTGACGCCTGTTGAGCAGGCAAACTGGGATATCTACTACAGCACCTACGTATCCCAGAACGGCGGAGGCTTGACGCCCGGCGGTCAGGTGACCGGACAGCTATCTGGAACGGGTCCGGACACCGTAATCGGCTTCCCCTACGCAGGACTCAGCGTAGACAAGCATGCGTATTCGGATACAAACCTGACCTGGTTTGAAAGGTACATATACAGAGAGAAGACCAGCAACGAGAGCACCTACATGGAAGGACTGCTCAGGTCAGGCTTGGAAAGCTTCCGGTCAGAAGACTACCTTCCGACCAACATGGCTTGGCGCAGCTTCTTTGCGGTCCAGGATGCTCAGATAAACAGTGCGCTCGCGAGCGCCGCTTACCTTGCTGCAAGTGCGTCCGACATGAGTGAAGAGCGTCGTCGATCACTCACTTTGACAGTAGGGGGACTGGCAAATCTACTGGAGAACGCTGCGACGGTGAAATCTGGAGTTGCCCCTGTAACGGGGTCACTTGGCATCCGAAAGCCGCCGGCGGCCACCCCCTCTGAGCTGGAGGTGCCTCAAACAAATGCTCTTAGCCTTCCGCCTCAGAACGGTGGCGGTCTGTCGGACCGAATTGTCGTTCCAACTGTCACTGCCACGACCACCATTGGAGGAAGAACCTTCGTAGACTACAATCAGACTGCGAGAGAATTTGACCAAGGAAATTCCGGCATACCAACGCTGATAGCGGATCGCGTCGCTGCTCGATCAGAGAGGTCAGGCAAGGTGTTGCCCAATGGCAACATGGCGACGGCTCATGCAGAGATCGCTGTTATCCAGAAGGTGCATGATGCTGGGCTTGCGGTCGGTGCGGACATGAGCATCTCTGTCTCCGGAAAAGACGTCTGCGGATTCTGTAAGGGCGACATCGCTGCGGCGGCCCAGGCTGCTGGCTTGAATTCCCTTAGTGTCAGAGCGGTTGACAACAAGACCGGTCTACCAAAGACCTGCTATTGGACCCAGGGTATGCGCTCAATCAGAGAGAAGCAATCGTGAAACTAGCCGGATTCTACGTAAGTTCGGATGCTGCGCGCACGCAGCTGCCAGTTCGGAATGATCCTTCCAATGAAGAGATTGACGCTGCGCTGCAGCTATTTTCGGCAATGAGCGGAATTGTCAGCCTGAGTGAAGATCCCGTGCCTGAGGTCGGAGTCTACGAACTAGCACTATATGCAGACAGCGGAAACTTCATGCTTATGCTTAGTCGCTACACCGACGACGGAGATCACGAGGTAGATACCATCACAAATCCCACTGCGGGCGAAGGTGAGATTGAAATCCTTGGGGACCTGTATCAGCGATGCATGACGACACGTGACATCGAGCCGGTAAGAATGTGCTTTCATGAATTCGCCTCTACTGGAAACGTCCAATCGGCGTCGCTGAAACTTCACGAGGGTGCCGGCTCCCCATAACTTCGGCTACTTGATCGGTCAAGGTCAGGCCAACGAATGCCGTGGTCAGCATGGGTGAACTTGCGGCGCTGCGAAGTGCACTAAAGTCAAAGCCAGGCACTGGAGGCTTTAATGCGCTGCTTGAGCAGATGATCGTTGATGCTGTCAGTAGTCCTGCGGGGCTTGGCGACAGCGGCATGCAGTCCATCTCGCGAGGCGGACCGAAGGGGATCCCCGGTTCTGGAGAGGGCGTCGGCACGCTCCACCCTGTCGCGGGAAAATTCACCAATCGACAGTTGCAGGATGCGGTCGACGCTCTCCACGCAGTTCTCGGGTCTCCATCTGTACGCGCGAGGAAGGTGACAACCGTCTCGGTCACTCCGGATGGTAAAGTGATCATATCCAACAACAATTCCGTTCCGTCGATCGCACAGCAGAAGCTGGCTCGGGAGATCTTTGGAGACAGCGTCATATTTGTCAGAGGGACAACACGGACAAATGCGCCAGGCGAGAAGGGTAATCACGCCTAACGTCGAGGCATGCAGGCAATTGAGAACCCGGCGGAACCCTACAGGCATCGAGTCACTACGCTTGCGGAAGTTGTGAGGGAGCGCAAGCCGAAGCTGGAGTTCGCAACGCGACCGGCGCTGCTTCCCAGAACGGAGGGAAAGTGACCCGTCCGATCAATCCTCCAGAAACGCCCTCAAGGCTCCATCCGCGCCCACGAAAGAGAACATCAGAATGATCGATTTGTATGACCAATACATTGAAAATCTGACCAAAAGACTTGCGTCCCTGGATCAAGATTCCGGGGTCGCAGTAATGCTGTCTGCGTGCGAGCGGATGTTCTTTGTGATTTCTCGCCCCGATACTCGCGACGCTTGTGATCCATCTCGCCTGAGAGACTTGCTGGACGCCATGTGGGACCGCAAGCCTATGAAACCCATGCAGTTATCCGTCCCAGACGAGTTCGAACTGGAGTCTCTGGCTGATGAGCTGGTAGTCATGGCGACAGATTCGATTCTGATGACAAAGGAAGCGCTGGGTGAGCAAACCATCCCGCCGGAGAGAGTTCTGATGATCGCAGTCGAGCTCGCAAATGCGGTTGACGCCGCTCAGGACCCTGACGGAAAAAGTGATGCTGGATCTCTGGATGCGTTCCTTAGGGACCCGCAATCGTGCGCCTCAATTGAAGCGGCGCGTCAATATCATGACATTGCAGATATCGCTGTGACTCGTTTCCGTGCCGATGCATGGGCAAGTCTCAGGGCAAGGGCGATCCATCAGGACATCACTCGCGGGTTGCCGCTCTAAGGTTATCAATGGCAGCTGTTGCAGGTTGACCTGAGCGTCGCCAAGGCTCCAGTGCTGGACTCGGCGGAGAAGAACGAAGGTTGATACGCTTCACATCGTTATGAAGGATGGCAATGCAATTACGTTGAACTCCCGCATGCGTCCCCCTAGTGAGTAAGGCAGATGTCAGAATTCAATTGCATATTTCTTCGTCGTGAAGTGGATCGGTCCCCCGAGCTTTCCCGGTACGCGGAAAGCTTCCTGAACTATTCCGCCGCGGAGTGGAACAAGGGCGGCGGAGACTGCGTCTTTAGCTACATAGAAGATGGACTTTCACTTGCAGTCCTCGTAGTTCTGCATGACGGAAAGGGTCGAATGTCTGTTCGATACGATCTTGCTAGGGGGAGGAAGGCCTACTACTCCATTGGAAGCAAGGATGAGATGAACACAATTGTGGATGTCGGTGACGACCGGTTCGTTCCTCTTGGCTCCTTGGTCTCACCCCTGACCGCATGGCATGCGGTAGAGGACTTCTTTGTTAAACCTCTAGAGATGCCCGGCAGACTCCACTGGATGAATGCCGAAGAGATTGTTTGGCCCGAGTAGGAGCTTCTTCAAGGGTGTCGAGAATTGCAAAGTAAAAGATCCAATCATCAATGTCGGTTGGGTACAACCTCAGATGCCGGTGGGCCAGGAACAACGTGCGTGCGAAATCGCTGGCTCCATTACCGGCCAGGGGGCGCAGCTCTCGGCAGAAGGTGATAACGGGGGTCGCCCCGAAATCATCACTTTCAACAATTCACCGGGTGGCCAATGACTCGCGCGGACAATGATATCTATCCCGATATAGCTTCCATCTTGTCGGAAGCTCCGCCAATCGGTGAAGCTCAGATGGTGATGAGTGCCAAACTTACACCGGAATCAGATGCATGCAGGCTTACGTACGATTCGGTTAAGGGCGCTGGAGAAAAGAGCTGGCTTGCACCGGGAGCGAAAGTTAACTCGTCTTTGATGGATCTACTCGTTGAGCTGCGAAATTGATCTGTTGCTGCCGGCTTGACGGCTGATCGTGCACCTTGGAGCGGTTGTGAGTTCACATTGGATCTCTCTACCGAGCGGATTAACGTTCAACCTTCTTACGATTGATCTGGAATCGTCGCAATAGCCAGGGCGAAGAGGCAAGGCTACCGGGCACGTAGTCGCGCAACTAGGTTGGTCTAGTGGGCACCCGCGCAGGCCGGCGCGTATGTGTACGCCCAAGGCCGTGTGTTCAGCCACGGCTCCAAGTCGGGCGGCGGCACGTGCTCGTTGCGCTCCAAGACACGGTGGACACCCAGAACGCCAGAACACCCAGTCCAGCAAGTCCAGTGGCTTCTCGATGGCTACAATAGGTACTTGTGTGGGGCTTTGGAAGTTTTCGATGGCCGATGCCGAAGCAGGGCGAAGAATGATGAGGTTGGAAACGTTGTCTGAGGATTTGATGATCCGATTGAGGCAGGCGTGCCCTTCTCAAAGAAGGATTGCCGCACTGGCGGCGTGTGCTTATGCAGTCGAGTATGCGCAGGTGCACGATAGTGCCGTGCTCTCCGTTCTCGGCGAACTGAACTCAGCGCGCGGCGTTGCAGCTTCTGCGATTGAGAAGGTTAAGACACTCTTGGAACAAGCCGACAAGCAATACTTCGACCTCCATGACGCCAGTGACTCATCGGAAGACATCGGTTGCCTCGCGGCATTCAGCAGGGCTCGCGCCTTGTCAGCAATGCTGTTTGTGGTCGAGGAAGAGTCGCTACGTTCGTCGTCTGAGGCGATATACGAGGCAGTCTCAGCTGTGGACGATGCTAGCGCCATTACTCTTCGAGTCGTTTCCGCTTTGGTCTGATCGCTAGTGGGGGGGCGAGGAATTGGCTACAGTTGCCGACAGGGAGGTCGTATGGAGCGCTACTTGATGCGGGCGGACTTGGCTATCCTGGACCGATGGGTTCTGGGCGATGTGAGTCACATCAACAATTGGCACCTGATCGAACCGCCGGTCAACTTCATGGAGCCCGGTAGCTATAGCCTCTCGGTCACGCACCCTGGGCGCGAGGTCGACTATTCACTGGCTGGATACGCAAGTGCCCCGGTTGTCAGTGAGAGGCTCTTCAGTGCATTGAGGGGTTTGGCCGAGGTCGACGAGCCATATGAGAACGTTGTCTTCGAGCCTGTAACTATCGTAGGGCAGGAAACGGATCATAAATATTTTCTCATGATTGTTGAGACACAGGTCGACTGTATCGACGAGGCGCGTTCAGAGTTCGTCAGGTTCGACGACGGCGATGTGGCAAGGCCAGACTCGGCTGGACAGATTCGAGCGTTCTTCAAAATGACCTTGGACGAGGATAGGACAGAATCGCGGCACGTGTTTCGATTGAAGGGTTACCCAAGCGCATTGATCGTCAGCGATGAAGTGAAGCGGCGTATCGAGGCTGCCGGTGCGGTGGGTCTTAGCTTCGAGCGGGTCAGCGGACACTGAAGCGCGACGCCCGAGTGAGCCTCTCAATGTCCGTAGTCAAAAGATGCTTCTGGGAATTCGCGGATCGTGGCGAAGTCTCTCCCGGCGAGCTGGATCTTTCGTAGCTGTCAGCAGCTATTCCGGCGCCGAGGCAGGCGTCGGCGTATCGGTCGGCGCGCAGACCGGCGTCTTGGCGCTTTCGTCTAAAGCCGCGCCTGTAAGCCGCTCAATGATCAATTTGCCCGATATCGCGAGCGCGCCAATTTTCCATCTTGGAGATTTGTAGTAATGAATGGAACGGTTCTTCCAGCGTGGTTGCATTCAATCGTATTTGCAGTGTTATCGGTCTACATGTTCATGCTTTGGGCTGGATTGAAGCGCGACTCCCTGAGTGAGGCGCAGAAGCGTTTGGTTGAACGCATTGAAGTACTTCGGTCGCCGGGCGCGGCCCTATCTGGGGGCTGCCTGTTTCTGGCTCTCGCAGTCGGCAATGCCGTTTGGGCTTATGGGTACCGGTGGTGACCGTTCCCAGCGATGCGACGCACATGTCTGGATCCTCGACTATGCCAATGCTCTCGCACCGCAACTTCACAAATGGCGGATCCACGATGAAACGGGGCCGAATACAGATAACATCGGCTCTGAGGTCAACTCCTACAAGCTGCCGTGGATACCGGGCGCACCGCCCGCCAAGTGCTGGCCGTCCATAATCGATGGAAAGAAATTTGAGGTTTGTCAATGAGTGCTTGGAACCTGCATGCCAGGATGCTTGCAGTGCCACTGAGCACTGCAGTGGCCAGTGGCATGTTCTTTCTGATCCCTGTCAAGTCCTCGAGCGGAACGTCGGTGCATGGTGCACTGCCTGTGTTGGGCATTTTCCTGATCATAGGTGCCATCATTGGCTTGATCGTGGGATGTCCACTTGTCTTGCTGGTCGACGGCATTTTCCCCAGATGGCGCCCCAGGTACATTGTTTTTGGCGCGGCCGGGGCTTTGGTGGGCTGGCTAGTCCTGGACGGTGGGTTCGCGCGCGGCGCCTGGGAAGCAATATGGTCCAATCCAAAATTCTGGGTGGACTGGGCACCCAGGCGACTCATCCTCTTCTCGCTCATCGGCGTAATGAGCGGCCTTCTTTACACCGCGTTTGTGCGGTTCATTGATCGCGCAATCCCTCGTGACACCAGGTAGCTCGTGGAATGCGCCTTGCGCAGCCGCTGGCCACGTGGCTGCCCGCCCCAATCCAAAACGTGCGCAACCCGGCGAGCATCGTGTTGCGCTACGATTTCTGCCCGCTCGCCACGACTATGCATCCTTCCAGGCAGCCCAATGAAGAGCCTGATCAACATCGTCTACTACGTCGGCTGGATTGCGTGCGCGGCGCTGTTCCATGCGGTGGCCTACAACAGATACACGTCTGGAGCCCTTGGCCTGTTTGACGTCTACGATCTGAACCCGGAGCGTGCGCTGCAGGTTGTTCAGGCAGGCGTGGTGGTGCTGTTGATCCAGACAATGGCGATCATCATCAGGATCACCGATTGGAGGAGGGCGCGAATCCTTGAGATTGCACTGGCCCTCCTTGCATGGCTGCCATTCCTCTATAACCTGTCGTTCGTTCGGGGTTGAGAAGGAAGAAAGTTCAGGGCCACGGGGAACGCACGGCGTCGTTCATCACCCGCGCAAGCACGTGGACCCCAATCTGCACGGGTGGGATTTCGCGATCCAGGACTCGCATCCTCGTCGTGAGGCCAGGACCCGCGCAACCCGCTCTCGAATCAAGCACAATCGGGTGATGCGCCAAGTCCGCCACCCGCTCGTGCTGCTCGCCACCCTCCTGCTCGCCGCGTGCGCCAGCACCGACGTGCGCAGCCCGCTCGCCACGTGGGTGCCTTCGCCAAACCACAACGTGCGCAACCCGGTGATCATCGTGTTGCACCACACCGACCAGGACAACGTGCAGCAGAGTCTGCGCACGCTGCGTACCGCCAATAGCGGTGGCCGGGTCAGCTCGCACTATCTGGTGGGTGCGGATGGGCACATCTATCAGCTGGTCGCCGACAACCGCCGAGCCTGGCATGCCGGCGGCGGGCGCTGGGGCAGCATCAGCGATCTCAACTCGGCCTCGATCGGCATCGAGATCGACAACGACGGCAGCAGCCCGTTCGCGCCGGCCCAGATCGCCGCGCTGATCCGTCTACTCAACGATGTCTGTACCCGCCTGGACATCCCGCGCCGCCAGATCATCGCCCATGCCGACCTGGCGCCCGCACGCAAGCAGGACCCCAGCCGCTACTTCCCGTGGCAACAGCTGGCCGAAGCAGGTTTCGGGCTGTGGCCGCGCGCCAATGATGGTCCCGCTCCGGAAGGCTTCGATCCGTGGCTGGCGCTGGAGGCTTTCGGCTACCCACTGGACGACCGCGCCGCCGCCGCCGGCGCCTTCCACCGCCGTTTCCGTGGCCGCGACGACCTGCCGCCCACCCTCGACGTCGAGGACGCCCGCATCCTGCATTCGCTGCTCCTGCAGCGGTAGAGCGGCCGGTTGGTCCGCTGCTTCAGCAACCCCCTACAATCAATCGCTGATACCGCCCAGAACGAGCATCCATGAAGGCCAAGCGCATCACCGCTGCAATCAGGCACCCTGCCTTGACCCTTCTAGGTCTGTCCCTGCTCACCGCCTGCAGCGTCAGCACTCCCAAGTCCGATGCGCCGCCGTCTGCAAGTCCCGCCACCTACGCAAAGGCGGACTGGAAAGCGCTCCCCGCGGTCAGCGACAGCGACCTGCAGGCCGGCTTCAGTGCCTGGCGCAGCGCCTGCCCGCGGCTGAAGAGTGACGCCACCTGGGCGCCCACCTGCGCGGCGGCTGCCAACATCGCCAACACCCCAACGGCCATCCGCCAGTTCCTGCAGGACCATCTGGAGGTCTATTCGCTCCGTGCCGGCGGCCACCGCGCCGATGGCCTGATCACCGGTTACTACGAGCCGGTGTACAGCGGCACCCTCACCCGCACTGCCAGGACGCCCGTACCGGTCTATGGCGTGCCGACCGACATGGTCAGCGTGCAGCTCGATGAGCTCTACCCCGAGCTCAATGGCAAGCGCCTGCGCGGCCGCGTGGATGGGCGCGTGCTTCGCCCCTACGACGACGCAGCAAAGATCTCCGCCAAGGGCGTCAACGCGCCCGTGCTGGCCTGGCTGTCCAACCCGATGGACCTGCAGTTCCTGCAGATCCAGGGTTCCGGCCGCATCCGCCTGGACGACGGCCGCCAGCTGCGCATCGCCTACGCCGACCAGAACGGGCATCCCTACCGCCCGATCGGCCGCTGGCTGGTGGCGCAGGGCGAGCTGAAGAAGGAAGACGTCACCATGGACGCGATCCGCGCCTGGGCCGATGCGCACCCGCAGCGCGTGACCGAGCTGCTGGCCAGCAACCCCAGCTATGTGTTCTTCACCAAGGGGCCGGACGGCGACGAAGGCCCGCGCGGCTCGTTGAACGTGCCACTCACCGCCGGCTACAGCGTCGCGGTGGACCGCACCGTGGTGCCACTGGGCAGCCTGCTGTGGCTGTCCACCACGCGCCCTGATGGCAGCCCGGTGGTGCGCCCGGTGGCCGCGCAGGACACCGGCGGCGCCATCGCCGGCGAAGTGCGCGCCGACCTCTACTGGGGCACCGGCGACGCCGCGGGCAAGTTGGCCGGAGACATGAAGCAGAAGGGCAACCTGTGGTTGCTGTGGCCCAAGGGTGCAGCACTGCCCCACACTCCCGTCGGCGGCTGAGGACACCCACATGGCAATCTGGTACATCGTGGTCGGGGTGATGGTCCTGGAGATCGTGCTGCAACTGGCTTGGAGCCCGTTCTACTTCGGAACGGGCATCCGCCTGTTCAACGAGCGGATTCCCGCCACCGCGGAGATGCGCCACCGACTGGTGCTGAACTGCCTGGAGCGCGACGTGGCCACGTCGGACTGGATGCCGATGGTATTCCGTCCACTGCCGGATGGCCGCATGGCATTCCGCGAAAGCTTCTTCACCAGCTTCACCGGGCGCTACTACCCGGTAATGCGCGGCCTGGTGGTGGTGGACGCCAGGCGCAACCAGGTACGGGTGGAAGGTATCTGCAACTGGATGACCCTGGCCATTGCGTTGCTGTGCGTGGCCATGCCGATGGTGGCCGCCTCCACCTGGCCGATGCTGATGATGCTGGGGTTGTTCGTGTACTGCTACTTCATCCAGCGCCGCCGCTACCACGCGGTTGCCGAGGCCCTGCGCGAACAGATGCGTGTGGAGCTGCCGGAAGCGATCATGGCGTTGAGGCGCCGCACCCAGTAGAACTACTGCGCCCGGCGCAGTGATTCTGCGCAGGTAGCCGCCGCGCGCCAGGGCTAGCATTCCAGCTTCAAGCCCCGTCGAGTCATACCCATGCACGAAGGACTGCTCAAAAGCTGGAACGCCGGCGCCACGCGCCAGGCCATCATCGCCTTCGTCGCACGGGTCACCCTGGAGGACGGCCCCGACTACGTGCCGCCGGCCGCACGGATCGCCGTGTTCGACAACGACGGCTGCCTGTGGTGCGAAAAGCCCACGCCGATCCAGGCCGGCTTCCTGTTGCGCCGCATTGCCGAACAGGCTGAAGCAGACCCGGCGCTACGTGACCGGCAACCCTGGAAAGCCGTTCACGAAAAGGACCAGGCGTGGCTGGGCGATGTCATCACCAAGCATTACGAGGGCGATGACACCACGCTCAAGGAAATGGCGGCCGGCCTGCTTTCGGCCTATGCCGAAGATGACGTGGAGTCGTTCGCCAGCAAGGCCGACCAGTTCCTGCGCAGCGAGGAGAACCCGGTGCTGAAACGCCCCTACCTGAAAACCGCCTACGCGCCCATGCGCGAGCTGCTGCAGTACCTGGAAGCCAATCAATTCACCAACTACATCGTGTCCGGTGGCGGACGCGATTTCATGCGGCCGATCACCCGCGAGCTGTACGGCGTTCCGCCCGAGCGCGTGGTCGGCACCACCGTCGCGCTGCAGTACCGCGAAGAAGACGGCATCGGCAAGCTGGTCCACACCTCGAAACTGGAGGTGTTCGACGACGGCCCGAACAAAGTGGTGCGCATATGGAGCCGCATCGGTGCGCGCCCGATCTTCGCTGCCGGCAATTCCAATGGCGACATCCAGATGCTGCAGTTCGCCACGCAGGGAAAGGGCGCGTCGCTGGCGTTGCTGGTTACCCACGATGATGACGAGCGGGACATTGCGTACACCTCGGGCGCCCAGAAGTCGGTGGCGCTGGCGAAGGAGCGCGGGTGGCCGCTGGTCAGCGTCCGGGAGGACTGGGCGAAGGTGTTCGTGGATTAGCGGCGGGCTGCGTGGCTGCGTGGTCCCGGACGGAAGGCGAAATAGACCCTCGTTTTGCACTACATTGGTGCAATGACCCCCGCACCACCGTCTCCGTCCCTCGAAGTCCTTGGCACCCCGGTCGCCTGGGCCGATGCTGAAGGCCGCGTCGCCGGCTGCAATCCCGCCTTTGCGCGCTGGCTGGGGGTAAGCGTGCGTCGCCTGCTCGGCCAGCCACTGGCCTCGCTGGAGGTACAGGGCGAGGCGCTGGCCCACTTCCTGGCGCGCGGCGAGCGCGACACCCTGCGCCTGCACCGCCTGGCCTTGGCCCTGCCCGGGGAGGCCCCGCGCTTCGCCGAGGGCTGGCTGAGCCGGCATGAGGAAGACGGCTGGCTGCTGGAAGCGCACCCGGTGGATGAATTCCCCGGGCTGGACCCGACCCAGGCGCTACCGAGCGCACTCAGTGCCGCCCTCAAAGGACTGGCCCACGAGCTGCGCAACCCGCTGGCCGGCCTCAAGGGCGCGGCCCAGCTGCTGGCCCGTCGCAGCGCCCAGCGCGACCCGGAAGAGCGCGAGCTGATCGAGCTGATCGGCTCGGAGATTGAACGCCTGAACGGACTGCTGGAACAGCTGCTGTCGCCGGCGCCGGCCGCGCCGCATGCGCCCCTCAACATCCACGCCTCTCTGGAGCGCGTGCTGCGCCTGGCCGAAAGCGAAGGCGGCTGGGCGGTGCGCCTGCAGCGCGATTACGACCCCAGCATTCCCGAATTCGACGGCGACGCCGACCGTCTCACCCAGGCGATATGGAACCTGGTGCGCAATGCGATCCAGGCCGGCGCCGGTACCGTCACCCTGCGCACCCGGGTGGAACATGGCGTGCGCATCGGCGACCAGCTGCAGCCGATGGCGCTGCGCCTGGAGATTGCCGATGACGGCCGTGGCGTGCCCGAAACGCTGGCCGAGCACCTGTTCCTGCCGCTGGTCAGCGGCCGCGCCGAAGGCACCGGGCTTGGCCTGGCGCTGGCCCAGCAGGTGGCGCGCGAACACCGCGGCACGCTGACCTACCGCTCGCGCCCGGGGCATACCGTATTCACCGTGCATCTGCCGATCGGGCAGGGCACCCCCGCTGCCGAGGAGACCGCGCATGGCGGATGACAGCCAAGCCACCGCCCAGCGTGTCTGGGTAGTGGATGACGACCGCGCGGTACGTTTCGTGCTGTGCACCGCGCTGCGCGATGCGGGCTATGCGGTGGAAGGCTTTGATGGCGCGGCGGCGGCCTTGGAGATGCTGGCCAGCCAACCCGCCCCGGACCTGTTGTTCACCGATGTGCGCATGCCCGGCGATGATGGCTTGGTGCTGCTGGACAAGCTCAAGGCCGCGCACCCGCAACTGCCGGTGATCGTGATGTCGGCCTATACCGATGTGGCCAGCACCGCCGGTGCGTTCCGTGGCGGCGCGCAGGAGTTCCTGTCCAAGCCGTTCGATCTGGACGATGCGGTGGCCCTGGCCCAGCGCGTGCTGCCGGAGCCGGACACCACCCTGGTCGAGCCCAGCCTCCCGTCAGTGGAGTCCGCGCCTGACCAGCGCCCGCAGCTGGTCGGCGACACGCCGGCCATGCGCGCGCTGTTCCGCGCCATCGGCCGCCTCGCGCAGGCGCCGCTGTCGGTGTTGATCAACGGCGAAACCGGCACCGGCAAGGAACTGGTGGCGCATGCGCTGCACCACGAATCGCCGCGCGTGCAGGGCCCGTTCGTGGCACTCAACACGGCGGCCATTCCCTCCGAACTGCTGGAAAGCGAGCTGTTCGGTCATGAGGCCGGGGCGTTCACCGGCGCGCAACGGCGGCACGTGGGCCGCTTCGAGCAGGCCGATGGCGGCACGCTGTTCCTGGACGAAATCGGCGACATGCCGCTGCCGTTGCAGACCCGCCTGCTGCGCGTGCTGGCCGAGGGCGAGTTCTTCCGTGTGGGTGGGCGCGAATTGATCCGGGTGGATGTACGGGTGATTGCGGCCACCCATCAGGACCTGGAAACGCTGGTGGCGCAGGGCCGCTTCCGCGCCGACCTGCTGCACCGGCTGGACGTGGTGCGGCTGCGCCTGCCGCCGCTGCGCGAGCGCCGCGATGACGTCGCCCAGCTGGCCGACACCTTCCTGGCCGCCGCGGCGCGCAAGCTGGACACGCCACCGAAGCGTCTCACCGCCGCTGCGCTGCAGGCGCTGCGCGAGCACGACTGGCCGGGCAACGTGCGCGAGCTGGAAAACGTGTGCTGGCGCATGGCCGCACTGGCCGCCTCCGACACCATCGGCGTGGCCGATGTGGACAGCGCGCTGCATCGCGGTGCCGGGCCGCGCACCCGCACGCAGGGCGACCCCAGCCAGTGGGAAGCCATGCTGTCAGCGTGGGCGCGCCAGCGCCTGGCCGAGGGCGCCGAAGGCCTGCATGCGCAGGTGCGCGACCGGGTGGACCAGGCGCTGCTGGAGGCGGCCCTGCAGATCACCCACGGCCGCCGTGCCGAAGCCGCCGCGCGCTTGGGCATGGGCCGCAACACGCTGACCCGCAAGCTCGGCGCCGGGCGCCGGCGCGGCGGATGAATCCCTGTCCATGGCATGTAAGCACCGCGTCGCGGTGCCTTTCATGGTCCGTGGACGACCATGACGTTAGTTTGCACAGAAGGAGTTCCAGATGCGTCGTTCCCACCTCGCCCTGCTGATCCCGTCACTGCTGGTGTTGGCCGCCTGTGGTTCCGCGCCCGAGCAGCGCAGCGCGCCGGTGCCGGCCGTACCGGTGGTGAGCACCGCCAAGCTGGCCGAAGCCAACCTGGCGCCTGCCTCGGCAAGCATTGTCAGCGGCCGTCTGGTGCTGGTGCCCGATGCGCAGGGCGTGCATATCACCGGCACCATCGGTGGGCTGCAGCCGTTGCAGACCGCCGCGTTCCACGTGCATGAGCGCGGTGACTGCAGTGCCGTTGACGCCAGCAGTGCGGGGCCGCATTTCAATCCGGCCAACCAGCCGCATGGCCGCAATAGCGCTGGGGCGCATCACGCTGGCGACATGGACAACCTGCGCGCCGACGCGCAGGGCCGGGTCAGCGTCGATGTACGCCTGCCAGCGGTTACCCTCGGCGGCGCTGCAGCCACCGATATCGTCGGCCGCGCGCTGGTGGTGCATGCCAACGCCGACGATTACCGCAGCCAGCCGGCAGGCAATGCCGGCGCCCGCATCGCCTGCGGCGTCATCAAGGTCACGCGCTGAACGCGCTGCCCCCCGACGTCGCTTTTCCACTCGTTACCCGCAAGGAGATCCACATGCGTCTGATCCATACCTCGCTGTTTGCCGCCATCGCCGCCATCGGCCTGACCGCCTGCAACAAGCCGGCCGACGCGCCGGCCGATGCCGCCACCGCCACCCCGCCGATCGCCGAAACCGCGCGCACCACCGAAGCGCCGCCGGCCATGACCAGCGAAGCCCACGCCAACCACACCGCCGTGGCCGAGCTGGCCCCGACCCAGGGCAATGACGTGAAGGGCAACGTGACCTTCAGCGTCGTCGACGGCAAGGTTCACGTGAAGGGCCAGGTCAGCGGCCTGAAGCCGAACAGCGAACACGGCTTCCACATCCATGAGAAGGGCGACTGCAGCGCGCCGAACGGCGACAGCGCCGGCGGCCACTTCAATCCGAGCAAGGAAGACCACGGCAACGTGGCCACCACCCCGCACCACGGTGGCGACATCCCCAACATCAAGGCCGACGCCCAGGGCAACGCGGTGGTGGATGCAGCCGTGTCGACCAACGTCAACATCGGCGAAGGCAACGACAGCGACATCATCGGTCGTGGCCTGATCGTGCATGCCGACCCGGACGACTACAAGACCCAGCCGACCGGCAACGCCGGTGCGCGCCTGGCGTGTGCGGTCATCAAAGCCGCACCGTAACCGGTAGCGCCGGCCGTTGGCCGGCCCCGTGAAACGAAGAACGCCGGCATCGCCGGCGTTTTTCTTGAACGGTAGCGCCACGCCCTGCGTGGCTGCGCGGCGTCACCGTCAGCGGGTCAACAATTCCCGCGCATCCTGGCCCGCTTCGCAATGCACGAACAGCACCGGCAGCCCGTGCGCTTCCAGCACGGCAGCCATCTGCCGCTGACGCATCAGGTACTGCTCGTAAATGCCCTGCAGGCGATCGCAGTTGCCCTTGTCGTGGCTGTAGTAGCTGCACCAGCCGGCCGGATCGAACAGTGCCATACGCACTTCGCCGTCAGCGTATCGAAGCAGCGGTTCCGGCGCTCTGTCCAGCCACTGCTCCGACTGCGGCGCCATCAGCGCCGTTTCTATCAGCGGCCACAACTCGGCCAGGCCCTGGTTGTCGTATTGCATCGACATCATCGCGGCCAGGTCGTTCACCGTGAAATACCGGGCGTGCTCGATCTGCGCGCCGAAGGCATTCTGCGCCTGCAGGGCGGTATCGGCCTGCGCCATGCCCTGGGCCAGCAGCACCTCTTCCAGTGCTTCGGCTACGGCCGTGGTCTGGGCCACGTCGGTGCCCGTCAGCAGGAACGGCACCACGCGCAGGCCACCGCCGGTGAGGCTCGCATCGGCCTGGAACGGCAGCGGCACTTCGCCGTCGGCACCGGCGCCGAACGCCAGCAGGCGCGGGCCTTCGTTGCGGCCGGGCGCACGCATCTGCAGTTCTTCCAGGCGGCGGTGGATCGGCCAGCCGGGGCGCAGGACTTCGGCGGGGTCGAAATGGGCGCCGGCGAACACGAAATCGAGTCCGCTCACGCCGGGTACCAGCTTGGCCAGGTCGCGGCCAACGCGGTCGGCCAGTTCGCCCGCCTGCGCGGATGTCAGGGCCGCGTGGCGGGGGGCGTCTCCTCCGGCCAGTTCCAATGCCAGTACGCCAAGGGCATTCATGCCGGGGTCGGGTTTGCTCATGGGTTCACAGTTGGCCCATCACAGGGCGGCAGCTACACTTGGCCCCATTATGCCTGCTCCTTCGTGCAGGCCATGTTGCAGACACCCCTCCCATGCCAGGTATCTCCATGCCCAACGCTCGTCCCGTCGCCATTCTCGGTGGCGTCCGCATCCCGTTCTGCCGCCAGAACACCGCCTATTCGGACGTTGGCAACCTGGGCATGTCGGTACGTACGCTTGGCGCGCTGGTGGAACGGTTCGGCCTGCACGGGCAGCAGCTGGGCGAAGTGGCGATGGGCGCGGTGATCAAGCATTCCAGCGACTGGAACCTGGGCCGCGAAGCTACGCTGTCCTCGGGCCTGTCCCCGCTCACCCCGGGCATCACCATGCAGCGCGCCTGCGGCACCTCGCTGGACACGATCATCGCGGTGGCCAACAAGATCGCGCTGGGCCAGATCGAATCGGGCATCGGCGGCGGTTCGGACACCACCTCCGACGTGCCGATCGTGTACGGCAAGAAGCTGCGCGCCCGCCTGCTGGCCGCCAACCGCGCCAAGACCACCGGCGACAAGATCAAGGCGATCGTGCGCGGCTTCAAGCTGGGCGAACTGAAGCCGGAATTCCCGGGCGTGGCCGAACCGCGCACCGGCAAGAGCATGGGCGACCACTGCGAAGACATGGCCAAGGAGTGGAACATCTCCCGCGATTCGCAGGACGAGTGGGCGGTGTCCTCGCACAAGAAGCTGGCCGCGGCCTATGAGCGCGGTTTCTTCAATGACCTGATCGCGCCGTTCCGCGGCGTGGAGCGCGACAACATCCTGCGCGCGGACACCTCGCTGGAAAAGCTCGCCACGCTGAAGCCGGCCTTCGACAAGGTCTCCGGCCGCGGCACGCTGACCGCGGCGAACTCCACCCCGCTCACCGATGGTGCGTCGGCGGTGCTGCTGGCCAGCGAGGAATGGGCGCGCGCGCATGGCCACGAACCGCTGGCCTACCTGCGCGATTCGCAGGTGGCCGCCGTTGATTTCGTGCACGGCGAAGGCCTGCTGATGGCGCCGACCATCGCGGTGCCGGAAATGCTCAAGCGCAATGGCCTGACCCTGCAGGATTTCGACATCTACGAAATCCATGAAGCCTTCGCCGCGCAGGTGCTGTGCACCCTGCGTGCGTGGGAAAGCGAAGACTACTGCCGCAACCGCCTGGGCCTGGATGCGCCGCTGGGCAGGATCGACCCGGCCAAGATCAACCCGTTGGGGTCGTCGCTGGCCACCGGCCATCCGTTTGCGGCTACCGGTGCACGCGTGATCGCCACGGCGGCCAAGCAGCTGGCCGAACGCGGCGGTGGCCGCGCGCTGGTCTCGATCTGCACCGCCGGCGGCATGGGCGTGGTGGCGATCGTCGAGCGCTGAGTTGTTCGCATCGCGCAAAAAAAAAGGCCGCCCGGTTGGGCGGCCTTTTTTGTTGGGGACGGCGTCAGCGGATCGGGTTGCCGTATTCATCGCGCTCGTCGCGATGGATGTCGCGCACCGGCAGCGGTTCGCTCATCAAGGATTGTTCTTCGACCGTGGCGCGTTCGGGCACTACGGCCGCCAGTGGGGCGACCGGGCGCGCGAGCACCACGCTGTCTTCGCCGCGCTGCTGGCGCAGGGCGTTGATGTAGCACTGCGCAGCCAAGGCGGGTTCGCCGCGTGCGGTGAAGACCTCACCCAGCGCTTCCCAGGCGGGGGAGCCGGCGCCGGCGGCGATGGCACGGTGCAGGTAATCCTCGGCCTGGACGTGCTCACCCTGGCGCGCGGCGATGCGGCCGAGCGCCAGCAGCAGGGCCGGGCTGGACGGCTGCTGGCCCAGCCAGCGCTGCAGGTTGGCCTGGCGGGTGGCCAGCTTCTCCACCGGCATCTGACCGTACAGCGTCACCAGCGATTCGTCCCAGCGCGTATCCAGCGCCTGTTCCAGGTTGAGCAGGGCCGGTTCATCCCAATCCAGCGCCACGGCGCGCAGCGCGTAGGCCGACACCACATCGGGGTCGCTGCGCAGGGCCTTCGGGGTGGCTTCCCACTGCGCGGCCAGCGCATTCACATCGCTGGCCTCCAGCAGCGACTGCGCGGCCAGGCGCACTTCCAGTTCGGCCACGGCCTCATCGGGCAGCACCTTCTGCTTGCGCAGCGCGCCCAGCTGGCCATAAGCCTCGTGCGCGCGGTCGGCACGTGCCAACGCTTCGGTGCGCAGCCACAGGCCGCGCGGCGGCAGCGGCTGGATGCCCGGGGCATCCAGCGCGTTGATCGCATCCACCGGGCGCTCCTGCTGCAGCAGGCGTTCGGCCTGCATCAGCGCGTAGGCGGTCGCATCGGTGGTGGACAGGCGCTGCAGGTACTGGTCCACCGCGGCCTGGTCCCCGCGCGCTTCGGCGCTGCGGATGGCGGTCACGTAGGCCACCGCGCTCACTTCTTCGTCTTCGGCGGCGGTGCCCAGCAGCTTCTCGGCGCGCTGCCAGTGGCCGTACTCGTGCGCCTGCATGCCTTCGATCAGGCGGGCGCGGCCCTGCTTGCGGCGGTAGCGGCCCCAGGCACGGAACGGCGAGGCCACCAGGCTCCACAGCAGCCACAGCACCAGCAGGCCCACCAGCACCATCAGTGCCACCTGCGGCACGGTGGAGCGGTAATCGTTGCCGCCGGCGCGGTAGATCACCTCGCCGTACTGGCGCAGCGATTCGGTGCCCAGCCATTGCGCGGCCACCACGCCCAGCACCACGGCCAGCAACAGCACCACCACGGATTGAATCGGCTTCATGTATCAACTCCCATCGCGCATGGCGCGCAGTTGCTGCAGGGTGCTGCCCAGTTCGGGCAGCGGCGGGCGTAGCACTTGGGTGCGCAACTGCTGCAGTTCACCACGACGCTCGCGCAGGCCGGGTGAATCCGGCCACAGCCGCGGCATCCACAGCGCCACCCGGTCCAATGCCTGTTCGAAACCGGCCTGGTCGCCGCGTTCAACCGCGGCACGGGCCAGGGTCAGCTCCAGCTGCAGCGAATCCCACGCGGCGGTGCGCTCGGCGCGGGTCAGGGGGCCCTGCACCGCGGTGGGGGTGATGGTCACGAACGGGGCGAGCACTTGGTGCCACCACGGCGGCGCGGCGGTGTCGGTCGCCGGAGCGATCTGTTCGGGCAGCGCCAGCAGCGACTGCGAGAAGGTGCCAAGGCGCTGGTTGATGCCGGCGCGCACGCCCGGACCGAGGGCATCGACCGCGTTACGTTCCTGCATCAGGGCCTGGCGCAGGTTGAGGAACTCGGTGCCCTGGACGTCTTCCAGCGCCGTGGCCGCCAAGGCGTACAGGCGCTTGGCGCCCTCCACGTCATCGGCGAACGCCAGGCGCTGGCCGGCCTGGCTGAGCAGCAGTTCGGCCTCTTCCAGCTGCAGCGCCTGGGCGTTGTGGCGGGTGCTGTCGGCCAGCCGTGCCAGGTTCTCTTCCAGCAGGGCATTGCGCTGGCTCAGGCCCAGCATTTCATCGCGCAGCACCCGGTTGGTGGCGGCCGCATCCTGCACCCGCTGCGAGGTGGAGCGCTGGTCGCGGCGCAGCGCTTCCACGCTGCCGGCCAGGCCCTGCACGAGCACGGCGGCATCGGCCTCGCGCTGCGCGACACGCGCCTGCTGCGCCTGCCATTGGGTCCAGCCCCACGCGGCGCCAGCGGCCACCACCGCAAGCGCGGCAAGCGGCACGATCCAGCGCAGCGGTCGGTGGGGCGGGGGCGGAACCATGTCGTTCATGCAGGCATCCTTGTCGACCGCGCCGGTGCATTCACGAGCTGGCGATCGACGAAGTGCACAGCATCGCTCGCCGCCCGCAGGCCCTGCAAGGCCGCAAACGACCCCTGTTCAGGAAGTTGCTGCGGTGGTGACAGCCGCGTGTGCGGCCTGCGCCAGCTGCGCCGGCAGCGGGCCGGCGGCGAGGGTGACCCGGGTGAATCCGGCGTCCGTCGCCAGCGCTGCCAACCGCTCGCTGGCGGCCACCACGTGCGCCTGGCGAAGCTGCGCCAGCAGGTCCGCCGGCAGCTGTTCGCTGAGCAGCGCCAGGGCCTCGGCACTGCTCAGCGCCAGCACCCACGGCCCGGCCTGGTGGCGCAGCCGCTGCAGTTGCCGGGGCGGCAGGCGCAGCGCTCTGCGCTGGTAAACATCCACCCGCTGCAGCGTCGCGCCACGCGCCTGCAGCGTACTGGCGATGATGCCGCGCCCGCCGGGGGCGGTGACCAGCGCCGCGCGCAGCCCCTGCAGCTGGGCCAGCGCCGGCAGGTCGAGCAGGCCTTCGCTGTCCATCCGGGTGGGAGCCACCACGTTGTCAACGCCATGCCCGCGCAGCGCAGCGGCAGTGCCGGCGCCTACCGCCAGCCAGGTGCCGGCGTGCGGGGCCTGCAGCGGCTGCAGCCGCGCGGCGGCATGCACCGCCGCCGGGCTGCTGAACACCACGCGGTCTGCGCCCAGCGCCTGGGCCAGGGCCGCGCGGGTGCCCGCATCGTGGCGCGCCACCAGGGCCCACGGCGACAAGCCGATCACCTGCGCGCCCAGCGCTTCGGCCGCGCGCCGCAGCGGTGCGTGCTGGCCGCGCGGGCGCAGCGACACCAGGGTCCAATCCGGCACATGTGCGTGGCTGTTCATTGCGGGCATTATGCGAGGCCTTCGTTGCAACGTCGCCGTACTGATGTCTGAACAAGATTCCCTCCCTGCGCACCTGGCCGCACTGCAGCAGGTGCTGGAGCGCATGCCGCCGGTAGCGGCCATGCAGATCCGCGTGGATGCCTATGCCGACGGCGTGCTCGCCCTGCGCGCGCCGCTGGCCGCCAACGTCAATGACAAGGGCAACGCCTTCGGCGGCAGCCTGTCCTCGGCGCTGACCCTGTCCGGCTGGGCGCTGGTCACCCTGCGCCTGCGTCTGGCCGGCTTCGATGCCGATGTCTACGTGGCCGACAGCCACGTGCGCTACCTGGCCCCGGTCTATGAGGACCTGCTGGCCCAGGCGCAGGCGGCCGACGATGCGGACTGGGACACCTTCCTGGCCACCTTCGCCCAGCGCGGCAAGGCCCGCATCGAGGTGGTGGCCCGCCAGCCCGGCGAGGCCGGCAAGCCCGCAGCTGAACTGACCGGACGTTTCGTTGCCTTCGCAAGGCGGTAGGATGGGCGCCTTGCCGATTGGGGAATTCGCATGCGTCGCACCTTTCAGATCCTGCTGCTGGCCTTGCTGGCCCTGACTTCCGTGTCGGCATTCGCCGGCGAGCAGAAAACCACCAAGAAGCAGCGCAAGCAGCTCGAGGAAACCCAGGTCAAGTACGACTCGACCATGCGCTGGGGCACCGTGGAAGACATGCTGCCGTACCTGGACCCGGCCTACGCCAAGGAGCACCCGCTGACCGACCTGGAACTGCGCAGGTTCGAGCAGGTGAAGATCTCCAGCTACCGCGCCGGCGACAACGTGCCGCTGCCCGATGGCCGGATCGGCCGCAATGCCGAGGTCCGGGTGATCAATATCAACACCCAGTCCGAACGTTCGGTGCGGGTCAAGGAAATCTGGCGCTGGGATGCCGATGGCAAGCGCTGGCTGCAGGCCAGTGGGCTGCCGGACCTGTGGCAGGAATCCTGAGCTGGCCCAGGGCTGGACGCCGGTTCGCCCGCATGTGCGACAATCGGCGCCCGCTAATCGACCCGTGATCTAAGTGAATTACGAAGAGTTGCTGGCCTTTGCCGGCCGAAACCCGATGTTGTCGATGGCCTTCGTGGGCCTGACCGTCGCCATCCTCGTCACCGAGGTGCGCCGCCTGCTGCGCGGCTACAAGTCGATCAAGCCGGCCGAGCTGACCCAGCTGATCAATGCTGGCGGCGCGGTCGTGGTCGACCTGTCGGCGGGCACCGATTTCGAGAAGGGCCATATTGCCGGCAGCCGCAACGTGCAGCCTGCCCAGTTCGGGCCGGAGCACAAGCTGGTGGCCAACGCCAAGCAGCGCCCGGTGGTGCTGGTGTGCCGCACCGGCACCGCCTCTGAAACCGCCGCAAAGGCCTTGAAGAAGGCCGGTTTCGAGCAGGTGCACGTGCTCGACGGCGGCCTGCCCGCCTGGCAGCAGGCCGAGCTGCCGCTGGTCAAGGGCCGCAACTGATTTTGCCCGGATTGCGCGGCATGCCTTGTGCGCGCCGCCACACGCCCCCATCGCAGGGCATGTAACAATCCGTTTTTACAGCATTCATTCTGGAGCAACAGGAAATGTCCGAAGCGAACACCAACGGCGCCATCGCGCCGGCCGACGCCGCCACCGGCCCCGCGTTCACCGTCGAAAAGATCTACGTCAAGGACGTTTCCTTCGAATCGCCCAACGCCCCGGCCGTGTTCAACGAAGCCGTGCAGCCGGAGCTGCAGCTCAACCTGAACCAGCGCGTGCAGCGCCTGGGTGAGAGCGCCTTCGAAGTGGTGCTGGCCGTGACCCTGACCTGCAAGGCCGGCGACAAGACCGCCTACGTGGCCGAAGTGCAGCAGGCTGGCGTGTTCGGCCTGGTCGGCCTGGACCCGCAGTCGATCGACGTGCTGCTGGGCACCCAGTGCCCGAACATCCTGTTCCCGTACGTGCGTTCGCTGGTGAGCGAGCTGATCCAGGCCGGCGGCTTCCCGCCGTTCTTCCTGCAGCCGATCAACTTCGAAGGCCTGTACGCCGAAACCCTGCGCCAGCGCCAGGAACAGGGCGAAACCTCGCTCGCCGATTCCGAGCCGGCCGGCAACGCCTGATCGGCGCTGCAGCAATGAGCAACAACGCAGACAAGGTCGCCGTTCTCGGCGCCGGCTCCTGGGGCACCGCCCTGGCCAGCCTGCTTGCACGGCACGGTCGCCAGACCGTGCTGTGGGGCCGCGACGCGGCGATGGTCGAGGCCATCGACCAGCGCCACGAGAACACCCGCTACCTGCCGGGTATTCCGTTGCCGGAATCCCTGCGCGCCACCACGGACCTGACTGCGGCCGTCAAGGATGCCACCTGGATCCTGGTGGTGGTGCCGTCGCACGCGTTCGGTGAAACCGTGCGCGCGCTGGCGCCGCTGCGCCCGGCGGCTGCCGGCGTGGCCTGGGCCACCAAGGGCTTCGAACCCGGCTCCGGGCGTTTCCTGCATGAAGTGGCGCGCGAGGTCCTCGGGCCTGAGGTGCCGCTGGCGGTGGTTACCGGCCCGTCGTTCGCCAAGGAAGTCACGCTGGGCCTGCCCACCGCGATTACCGTGCACGGCGACGATGCCGAGTTCGCCCAGCAGGTGGCCGAAGCCATGCATGGCCCGGCGTTCCGCGCCTATACCGGCGACGACATGGTCGGTGCCGAACTCGGTGGCGCCATGAAGAACGTGCTGGCCGTGGCCACCGGTGTGGCCGATGGCATGCAGCTGGGCCTCAACGCCCGTGCCGGCCTGATTACCCGCGGCCTCAACGAGATGCTGCGCCTGGCCGCTGCGATTGGCGCCAAGCCGGAGACCCTGATGGGCCTGGCAGGCTTGGGTGACCTGGTGCTGACCTGCACCGGCGATCTCTCGCGCAACCGTCGCCTGGGCTTGGCGCTGGGGCGTGGGCAGTCACTGCAGGACGCGATCCGCGAAATCGGCCAAGTGGTGGAATCGGTGCAGACCGCCGACGAAGTCATGCGCCAGGCCCGTCGCCACGGCATCGACCTGCCGATCTCCGACCGGGTCCGCGCCGTGCTGCACGGCGAACAGACCCCGGAAGAGGGCCTGCGCGCGCTGTTGGCCCGCGAACAGAAACCGGAGTATCCGGACACGCTGTTCAAATGATCAGGAAGGACCCCGGCATTGCCGGGGTTTTTTTTTACCCCGCCCGGATGCCCAGAACGCGAAAACCCAGCTTGCGCTGGGTTTCTGCGTGGCACCCCGACGAGGTAGGCGCCATATAAGTGAAGCCCGGCCTACTAAGCCGGGCTTCATGGCGTGAGGGAGAGAGAGATCACGCCATCCAACAACGTACCGTGCAGCTACAGGCTTACCAGGTGAAGCGCGGGCCGACGAACCATTCCTTGTCGCCACCCTTTGCCAGCTTCACTTGGCCGCTCAGGCCCCAGTTCTGGTTGAACTTGGCCTGCGCGCCCACCAGACCGTAGAACTCGCCGTCCGGGTTGATGCCGTGCTTCTTGCTGAAGTCTTCGTAGCCGGCCATCGCGTAGCCTTCGATCATCGGGGTGAACGCGGTGCGCACGCCCACTTCGGTGGCGTAACCGTTGAAATCCAGGCCTTCCTTCGGATCGAACTTCTGGTAGGCGACGCGGGCCACCAGGTCGGTGGTCGGCGCGATGCCGTAGTTGTAGCCCAGGCCCACGCGCCACTGGTCAACATCAACGTTGCCGCGGTCGGTTTCCTGCGAGTTGTAATCGCCAAAGACATGGAAGTTCGGCGCAATCGCGGCCGAGCCCTTCACCGCCCAACCGTCGGCGGAGCCGCCCTTGGTATCGGTGTTCACGTAGCCGCCTTCCACGTAGTTGTACGACAGGCCATCGGCAGCCGAAGCAGCGAACGGCAGGGCAGCAATCAGGCCCAAGGCAAGCAGGGAGGTCTTCATCATCGGGAACACACCTTTTTATTATTTGGTTTTGCCGACCGTCCCCCTTGGGGAGGGGAGAGAGAAGGACGGTCGACAGGTGTGAATTATCCGTTAGGCGCTCTAATCAACCCTGAATATTGAACTGACCGGTACATGAATGAAGGGCGCGTTCAGGGAACTTGGTGGAAGCGTCTTCATACCGCTCCGGCAGGCGATAGGCCGCACCTATAGGTGATGGTAGACAGCTGATAACGTAACTTATAGGTAACAAATGACGTTGCAAAATGATAACTATAGGTTACATTATAGGATGAAGCCTCAACGCCACAGGTGGCCCCATGTCATCCAGAGATGGTTCGCAGATGCGCAGACTTGCCCGGGCACGGCTGGATGAAGTTGGCAGCCGCCTTCGCGACATGCTTCCCAAGCTACCGCGCACGCCCGGCGGTGGGTGGATCGCGGGAACGCGCGAAGCGTTGGGAATGTCCAAGTCAGATCTTGCAAGGCGGCTGGGAGTGTCTCCGGCTGCGGTGGCAAAGCTGGAAAGCAATGAGCGGGCGGGCACGGTCCAGATCGACACGCTTCGACGCGCGGCAACCGTGCTCGATTGCGAGCTGGTGGTACTGGTCGTGCCTCGTCAACCGCTGCAGGCTGCGGTGGACCAGCGTCGCCTGCAGCTCTACAGCACGGAAATCGATCGGGCCTCCGTACACATGAACCTGGAGGACCAGGCCGTATCCGAGACGCTGCGCCGACACTTGTTACTGCAGGCCGAGGCGGCAATCCCGGACAGTATGTTGTGGCGGGAGCTACCCATTGGCTGACCCGTACTTCCGCGATGCACTGGACGAGGGGCAGACGCCGCTCGATCCCGATGAAGCGCGTGGCCTGAAGCTTGGGTGGGTAGCAACACGTACCGACCTCAATGATGCGGAGGGCGAAAACATTCTCCACGGAATGCGCTGGGCCCGTGCCCAGATCAGGAGGAAGGACGTCGTCGTAAACAGCGAGGCATTCCTGCGCCAGCTCCACGAACGCATGTTCAACCAAGTGTGGGACTGGGCGGGGACCTTCCGCCAGACCGAACGAAACATCGGCGTTGCCCCCTATCAGATTGCAACGCAACTGCGGCAGCTGTTCGACAATGCACACGCCTGGCAGGAGTTTGGAACCTACCCCCTTGATGAGCAGGCCGTGCGCCTCCACCACCAGCTGACCTTCATTCATCCTTTCCCAAATGGCAATGGCCGCTGCTCGCGTGTGATGGCTGACATGTTCCTGCTCAGGCATGGGGGCGAGCAGTTTTCGTGGGGGCCTGCTCCCCACGGCCCAATGGTCCGCCAGGAATACCTGGCGGCCATCAGGAAGGCGGACTGCGGAGATATTGCTTCTTTGCTCGCCTTCGTCAGAAGCTGACCAACGTCAAAGCAGCCGGCTTGCAGCCGAAGCCAGCGCATGTCTCTCGATGCTGGCGGCGAACAACGGGGTCTCGCGGCTGTTGTGGTTGCCGCCATCGCGCTGGCGGGCGTCGGCCGCGTCTTCGAACGGCGTGCCGTGTTCGGCGATGAAGTCCAGGAATTCCTGCGTGGGGTGGGCCACGACGCTGTTGGTGTATTCGCAGGTGTTCTCGTCGATCTTCTTCACGCTGAGCGTCCAGATCACCTGCACCCGCGTGCGACCGTTGGGCGTGAACGCGTCCGACGTGGATACCATGCGGCACAGGCTTGGCCTGGCAATTTCAGCCACGTAGTGCTGGACCATCAGCGTCTTGCCGATCATCTCGACATTGATGGACATGCGCGTGCCATCGTCGGTGCGGGTCGAGCCAGCGGAGATATGGTCGGGCGGGCAGCAGCGCTGATACTCCGCTTCGGGCAGGTTGAACAGCCAGTCCGCGATGTCCACCTTCTCGATCGGCGCGTTGATGATCGCGGTGTAGGCGGAGGCGGACAGCAGCTTGTCGGTGATGATGATGTCGGACATGGTGGACTCCTTGGGTGAGGCCCCACTATCGATTCGGCACCGGGTGGCGCACAGCCATCTCTTGGTATGCACGGTTGGACCGGCGCGGACACCAGGCTGCATACCAAGGTTTTAGAACGCGGCCAGCCGCACGCCGTCCACGCTCGCAATGGCATCCAGGCGCACCACGCTTCCGTCGTCCAGGTGCATGTACTCGGCGCCCTCCTTCGCACGCAGGTCGGTGATCCGCGCCAGCGCCGTGCATTCCTCTCCAGCCGCGTCCACGTACACGATGGTCACGCGGCGTTGGCCGGTGGCAGTGGCTTCCAGCACATCGTGGAACTCGCAGTTGATCGGGCGGTAGGTTGTGGTCATTGCCGCAGTCTCACGCATCAGGACGGAGGGAACACCTGGGTTGGCTGGCCGGAACCCGGCCAGCACGGACCGCTGGAATCAACGCAGTTTGACGCCGGGGAAATCGACCGGCACCGCAAAGGCGACGTTGACGTAGTTGGTGAACAGATTCAACGCCACGTGGGCGAGGATTTCGACGATCGCTTCATCATTGAAGCCCACGTTCCGCAGCTGGGCGACATCGGCATCGTCGATCTGGCCACGGCCTTCCACCACGCGCAGCGCGAAGTGCAGCGCAGCAGCCGTCTTGGGATCATCGGACTCACCGCCCTGCGCGGCGCTCATTTCCTGGCTGCTGGCACCTGCCTTGCGGCCCAGTGCGGTGTGCGCGGCCAAGCAGTACTCGCAGGCGTTGCGGTTGGCGATGGCCACGGCGATCTTCTCGCCCAGCGCGGCCGGAATGATGCCGCCGCCGAGCGCGCCGAACGACCCCCACATGCTCTTCAGGGCAGCGGTGGAATTGGCAACGGCACGGAACATGTTGGGTGTGGCACCGAAGGCGGAATGGATCTGGCCGAGCAGGGCCTGGCGTTCGCCGGTGGTGTCGGCGGCGTTGATCAGCGGGATACGGGACATGGTGTGGATTCCTCTGAATGCCGGCGCGGGGTGGCCGGTTGATGGGCATAATAGGAACCCGACCGGGACGTTTGGTGTCTTTATGTCGCTCATAGATGTCAATTCGTCCAGTCCTTCCATCGACCGTCTGACCCCGGTCCTGGAGCGGTTCCGGGTCCAGGCCACGCTGTTCCATGCCGGCCCGCTGTGCGGGCACCAGCGCTTCGACGCGCAGCCTGGCCGCGGCTTCCTGCACGTGCTGCGCCGGGGCGAAATGGACCTGCTGTATCGCGACGGCTCGCGCCTGGCGCGCACCCATCTGAGCGAGCCCACGCTGCTGCTGTTTCCGCGCGCGGTGCACCACGAATTCATCAACCCGCCGGTGGACGGCTCGGACTTCACCTGCGCCACGCTCGATTTCGATGGTGGCGCCCGCAACCCGATCGTGCAGTCGCTGCCGGAAGCGATCGTGTTGCCACTGGGCGCCATTGACGGCCTGCAGGCGACGCTTGACCTGCTGTTCGCCGAATCGGACCAGTTGCGCTGCGGGTCGCGCCTGCTCGCCAACCGCCTGTTCGAGGTCGTGTTGATCCAGGTGCTGCGCTGGATCATCGACCACCCCGGCAAGGCGCAGGTGTCGCCCGGCATGACGATGGGCCTGTCCGACCCGCGCTTGGCCAAGGCACTGATGGCGGTGCACGCCGAACCCGATGCCGACTGGACCCTCGAACGCATGGCCGAACGCGCAGGCATGTCGCGCAGCGCATTCGCCGCTGCCTTCAAGACCGCCACCGGCACCACGCCGGCGGCGTATTCGCTGGACTGGAAACTCAACGTGGCCACCTCGCTGCTGCGCGCCGGTCGTCCGGTGAAGCAGGTAGCGCTGGAGCTCGGCTTCGCCGACGCGCCCACCTTTTCGCGCGCCTTCCGCCGGCGCACCGGCACCTCGCCGCGCGAGTGGTTGAACGCGCACGGCGAGGGTGGGTAGTCAGGCGGCTACTTGTCCAGGAACGCGACCAGCGCGGGGATCGTCTGCTCCGGGGCTTCTTCCATCAGCCAATGGCCGGAGCCTTTGACGATCACGCCTTCCACGTTGGTGTCCACCAGCTTGGCCTGGTCGATCAGGAACTGGCCGCCGGCCTTCTCACCGGACAGCACCAGCATCGGCATGTGCAGCGGTGTCTTGGCGAAGCCCGCAAAGTCCTTGGCATCCTGTTCGAAGTTCTTGAAGTACTCAAAGCCCGCGCGCATGCCGCCGGGGCGTGCGTATTCGGACGCATAGAACTGCCGGTCGGCCTCGGGCACGGAGTGCGTGCGGTCGGCGGCGAAGTCGTTCCAGAAGTGCTCGAAGTAGGTGCGCTCGCGGCCATCCACCAGCTTCAGCGGGGTTTCGCCATAGAAGTGGAAGTGCCACAGATCACGCAGCAGCCACACGTGAGTCCAGTCGCCCACGCCCGGCAGGAACGCATCCATCAACACGATGCTGTCCACTTCGTCCGGGTACTGGGCGGCGTACGCGTACGCCACCATCAGGCCGATGTCATGGCCGACGATCTTGACCTTGGGGTAGCCCAACGACTTCACCAGCGCATGGACATCCTGCGCCAGTGTCTTCTTGTCGTAGCCGCCGTCCGGTTTGGACGACTGCCCGGCACCGCGCAGGTCGGGCGCGATGACCACATGGCGGCCGGCCAGCTGCGGCATCAACGGGCGCCACATGTGGCTGGTTTCGGCATAGCCGTGCAGCAGCACCACCGGCGACGCATCGCCTTGGCCGGCCTGCAGGTAATGCAGGGTGACGCCGTTGACGTCGGCGGTGTGGCTCTGGATGGCCGCGCTGCCGGCCGCCTGCGCAGTGGCATGCACGGCCAGCATCAGCACCAGCGCGGTGGCGGCGCGGCGGAATGAACGGGGAAGCAGTTTCATGACGATTCTCCTGGAAAAGGGCGGGGTGTCAGAGCTGGCTCATGCCACCGTCGGCGATGATTTCGGTGCCGACGATGTAGGCCGATTCGGGTGAGGACAGGTGCAGCACGGTGGCGGCAATTTCTTCCGGGGTGCCGAAGCGGCCCAGAGGAATCTGGCTCTGGATCTGTGCGGCGGTGGCGTCCAGCGCGGCCGCATCCAGGCCGAGCTTGGTGTAGATCGGGGTGGCCACCGGGCCCGGGCTGAGCACGTTGACGCGCACGCCGCGCGGCAGCAGTTCGGCCGAGAGCGTTCTGGCCAGCGAGATCACCGCCGCCTTGCTGGCCGCATACACCGAGGTGTTGGGCATGCCGATGCGGGCGTTGATCGAGCCGTTGATCACCACCGATGCACCTGGATTCAACAGCGGCAGCAACGCCTGCAGCTGGAAGTAGGGGCCCTTGATGTTGGTGTTGAAGATCTGGTCCCACAGCGCTTCGTCCACGTCCGGGTAGGCGGCGAACTTCGCTGCGCCGGCGTTGACGAACACGGCGTCCAGGCGCACCTCGGCGGCGGCCAGGGTTTCGGCCAGGGCACGCGCGGCGGCGATGTCGCCGGCATCGTTCACCACCACCAGCGCGGTGCTGCCCACCGCCGCTGCAGCCTGCTCCAATGCGGCGGCATCGCGGCCGGTGATGACCACACGGGCGCCTTCGGCGGCGAAGGCCTTGGCCGCCGCCAGGCCGATGCCGCTGCTGCCGCCGGTGACAAGGACGGTCTTGTTGCTGAAACGGTTCATGCTGATCTCCTTCGATGGTGGCGTTGTGCCGTGAGCCAATGTTGCGCGGGCGTTCTGCCTTTTCCGTGCCACAATCGCGACGAACTCGTTCGAAGGGATCGAACATGTTGTCTGCCGACGAACTGGCCCTGCTGGAAGCCATCCGCGAGAGCGGCAGCCTGTCGCGTGCTGCAGCCCGCTTGGGCAAGGCGCCGTCCACGGTGTCGCACGCCGCCCGCCAGCTGGAGGCACGCTTCGATGCCCTGCTGTTCGACCGCCGCCGCTACCGCCTGCAGCTCACCCCGGCCGGCCACCTGCTGGCCCAGGAAGCGGCGCGCCTGATGCTCGATGTGTCCCGGCTCACCCGCCGGGTCAAACAGGTGGCCGGTGGCTGGGAAGACCGGCTGTGGATCGTTACCGACGAAATCCTGGAATTCGAAACGCTGCTGCCGGTCATCCATGCCTTCGACGCGCTCGCCTCCGGCGTCACCCTGCGGATTACCCACGAAGTCCTTACCGGCACCTGGGACGCGCTGCGCGACGGGCGTGCCGACCTGGTGGTGGGCGCCACCAACGAACCGCCCGTCATTCCGGGCCTGCGCTGGTTCGAGCTGGGCGTGATGGAATGGGTCTTCGCCGTGGCGCCCCACCATCCGCTGGCCAAGGCGTTGGAGCCGGTCGACGCGTCAGCATTGCTGCAGCACCGCGCGGTGGTGGTGGCCGATACCTCCCGCAGGCTCGAGGTGCGCGGCTATGGCGTGCTCGGTGGCCAGCCGTCGCTGGCGGTGCCGAGCATGCATGCCAAGATCCGCGCGCAGTGCGAGGGCCTGGGCGTGGGCTGGCTGCCGCGCGAGCGGGTGGCCGGCCTGCTCGCGCGCGGCGCGCTGGTGGAAAAACGCATGGCCGACCCGCGCGAGCCCAACCTGCTGTACGTGGCCTGGCGCGGCGATCACCAGGGCAGGGCGCTGGAGTGGTGGCTGGCACAGCTCAAACATGAACGCCTCGCCTCGCGTCTGGTGAAGGGCATCGCGCTGGCGTGATCACGCGCTGCGCTCCGCGTCCACGGCGACGTCGCGGGGCAGGTGCCGCTCGATCCATTGCTGGAAGTCGCGCACCACGCCTTCGCGCCCTGCATCGTTGAGCAGGTCATGGGCGTGGTCCTTGTACAGCAGCAGCGTCTTGTCGGCGGAACCGGCGTTGTCGTCGAACACCTGGCTGCCGGCGGGGACGGTGACCTTGTCGGCGGTGCCATGCGCGATCAGTACCGGCAGGCGCAGGCTCGGGAAACCGCGCCTGAGCCGGTCGATGCCGACCAGCATCTGCGCCACGGTGAGCGCCGTCTGCTTCTCGTTGGCGATGAGGGGATCGGCATTGAGCGCGGCTACCACCTCGGGCAGCCGCGAGAATTCCTTGTTGGGCAGCTTGAGCACCCGCAGCTTCGGGAACGGGCCACTGAGCCAGCGCACCAGTGCCAGTACCGGCGCCGGTGCCGGCACCTGGAAGGCGTAGCTTTCGCAGATCAGGCCGGCCAGTTCGTCCTGGTGCGCCAGCGTGTACGCCGAGGCGATCACCCCACCGGCACTGTGCCCGAGCAGGAATACCGGCAGCCCGGGTTCGCGCGAGCGCGCGACATCCAGCAGCGACTGCACGTCGGCCAGGTAATCGTCGAAGTGCTCGACATGGAAACGTTCGCCAGTGGATTTGCCGCGGCCGCGCAGGTCCACGGCATACACGGCCAGGCCCATCGCCGTGAACTGCGCGGCGGCCCACTGGTAGTGCCCGCTATGGGAGTTGAAGCCTGGCACGATGGCCAGCACCGCGCGCACCTTCCCGGTCGGGCGCCAGCTGCGGATGAACAGCTCGCGCTCGCCCCCGCTGATGAACTCTTCGCTGCGCGATGGACCCCTGCCACGAACGTCGTCGGTCAGGTCATGCAGGGCGGTGGGGGGAACGGTGTTCATGGCGGCTCCTCGTCACGGAGGGAAGGACGACAGGCTCACATGCGGGTGCATGCCGGGCATCGGGCGTTCGGGCGCGCGTCGATGCCCCCACATGGGGGAGTTACGGATACCCCGGGCAGCGCCGGCCACACCGGAGTGCCGGCGCTATGCTTTGCCCCGGCACGGCACCGCGCCGTGCATCGGGAGAACGCCATGCTCGACCGCCTGGCTGTGCTGGATGAGATCCTGGAGCGCCACGCCAATGTGCTGGGCCGGGACTTCCATCCCTACCGCAACCACACCTACCGCGTGGCCAATTTCCACTGGTGCATGCTGCCGGGCACGGTGCACGATCTGTACGCCCTGTCGGTGGCCGTTGCGTTTCATGATCTCGGGATCTGGACTGCTGGCACCTTTGATTACCTGGCGCCTTCCGAAGCGCTGGCCCGGCACTACCTGCTCGAGCAGGAGCGGCCGGAACTGGTGCCGGTGGTGGTGGCGATGATCAGCGAGCACCACCGGATCTCGCGCGTCCCACCGGACCAGGACCGCCGCATCGAGGCGTTCCGCCGCGCCGACTGGATCGATGTTTCGCTGGGGCTGCTCCGCTTCGACCTGCATCCGGATGACTTCACCCGCGCCGTAGAGCGATTCCCGCGCCTGGGCTTCCACCTGCGCCTGGTCCAGTTCTCGCTGCGGCATGGGCTGCGCCATCCGCTGCGGCCGCTGCCGATGATGAAGCGCTAGTCGTCCAGCCGCACCAGCCCACGACGCAGGGCGATATGGATGGCTTCGGTACGGGTGCGTGCACCGATCTTCTCGAAGATGCGCGCCAGGTGTGACTTCACCGTTTCCGATGAGATGCCCAGGTCATTGGCGATGCGCTTGTTCTCCCACCCCTGCGCCAGCGCGGCCAGGATGGACTGCTCGCGCGCGGTCAGCGGTTCCTCGCCGATGTGCTGGGCGATCTCTTCGGAGATCTCCGCCGACAGGCAGCGTTTGCCCTGTGCCACGCGGTGCAGCGCCTCCACCAGTTCGCGGCGCAGCGAGCTCTTCAGCAGGTAGCCGCAGGCGCCCGCTGCCAGTGCGTCGCGCGCATTGGCGTCGCCCCGGTAGGTGGTCAGGATGACCACGCGGGCCTGCGGAAACTCCGCGCGCAGGCGGCGGGTCAGTTCGATCCCATCCACACCGGGCATCTGCAGGTCGACCAGCGCGATGTCCGGCCGCAGGCGCCGGTACTGTTCGATGCCGTCCAGTGCATCGGCGGCCTCGCCGACCAGTTCCAGGCCCGGTTCCACCTCCAGCATGGATGCGATGCCCTGGCGGATCAGGGGATGGTCATCGATGGTCAGGATGCGGAGGGTCATGGCAAGGTCCTGGTGAGGAGTGCACCGTGCATCGTGGCGCTGCCCAACGCAAGCGCTTTCCTCAGCGCCGGAAGCCCCGCCAGCGTGGCAGGCGCACCGCTACCCGGGTGCCGCCGGTGGCCAGTGCCTGCACCGACAACGTGCCGCCGCACAGTGCCGCGCGTTCGCGCATGCCAGGCAGGCCCCAATGTCCTTCGCTGCCGCCGTGGACCACCACCTCGTCCTGGATGCCACAGCCATCGTCCTCGATCTCGACGAGGGTGTGCAGCAGCGCATAGGTGATGCGGACGGTGATGCGCGATGCATGGGCATGGCGGGTGGCATTGGCCAATGCCTCGCGCACGATCCGGTACACCTCGCCCAGTTCGGGTTGGCGCCAGCGACGCGGCCGGCCGCGTACCTCGAGCGCGAACGCGATCCCCGCGGGCAGTTCGAGCTGGGCCGGCAATGCGCGCACTGCCGTTTCCAGATCGTCGACGCCGGCCTCGTCGCGGCGCAGCGCCCGGATGCGGTCGCGCCCTTCGGCCAGGCCGGACTCGGCCTCTTCCAGCGCATGCACCAGCCCGGCCTCGGCGCCGGCGGCATCGCCCAACGCCAGCCGGCGGCGCGAGGACTCGATGCGCAGCATCAGTGCCTGTACCGACTGCAGCAGGGTGTCATGCAGGTCGCGGGCAATCCGCTCGCGTTCACCCACCCGCGCCCGGTACAGGCGCTGCACCCGCAGCCGCGCGATCGCCACCCGCCAGCGCACGAACAGCCACACCAGCGCGCCGGCCAACGCCAGCATCGCCAGCGCGAACCAACCGGTCTGCCAGAACGCGGGCAACACGGTGACGTTGAACGATGCTTCCTGCGGTGACCAGGTGCCGGCGTCATCGCTGGCGATCACCCGGAAGCGGTAGCTGCCGGGTTCCAGCCGGCTGTACAGCGCCTGGCGGCGGGTGCCCGCTTCGCGCCACGCATCGTCCACCCCATCCAGCCGGTAGCGGAAACGCACGCGTTCGGGAATGCGCAGTGCCGGCGCGGTGTAGTCCACGCGCAGGTCGCGGCTGCCGGCGGGCAGGCGCAGGTGCGGGGACAGTGGCAGCGCCTTGTCGTCCACCTGCACGCCCAGCAGGGTCGGCGGCAGTGGCGCGGGCGCGGGGTTGCGGGTGATGGCGTGCGGGTCGATCCAGTGCACGCCGCGGTTGGTCGCGAACCAGATGCGGCCCTGGCCATCGCCCAGCACCGAGGGCACGCCACCGTTCTGCTCGGTGCTGCCGCGCAGGCCGTCGAGCACGCCGAACCGTTCGAAGGCCACCGCATGGGAGGGATCGGCGCGCCAGCGCTTCACCTCTGCGGCCGGCACCCGGCTCAAGCTCGATCCGCCGCCCAGCCACAGCTCGCCATCGGGCAGCAGCACGATGCCGGTGGTGCGCTCGAAGCGCTCCCCGCCCTGGCCGAGCAGGCGGTGGAACACCTCGCCACTGCGCACCGCCACGCCCTGCGCGGCGCCGATCCAGAGGTCGTCGCCGTGCGCCTGCAACAGGGCGATTCGACCGATGCCCGGGCCGTCATCGGTGAAGTCGCGTCGCTTGCCGTTTTCGAACACGCGGATGGTCTGCCCGGCATCGGACCAGATGCGGCCCTGCGCGTCTTCGGCCAGCGCGCGTGGCATTACCCCCGGTTGCAGGCCGAACTTCGCGTTCTGGCCTTCCCACGTGCCGTTGTACAGCCGGAGCAGGCCGCCATTGAGCCGGCTTACCCAGAGGCCGCCGGCGCGGTCGCTGGCCAGCATGCCGATCATGCCGCTGCCCTGCAGCTCCGGCGGCAATGCCACGTTTTCCAGGCCGGCGGGTCCCACCCGTGACAAAAGGCCACCGCCGCTGCCGACCCACAGCGTACCGCTGCCGTCGCGGTGCAGGGCCGTTACCCCATCCATCTTCATGCCACCCAGGTCGACCACACGGGCGCCACTCGGCTGGCTGGCATCAGGCGTGACCCACATCGGGCTGCCGTCGGCGTTCCCGGCCAGCAGCCGCCCGGCCTTGTCCATCGCGATCGAGAAAGACTGCTCCCGGCGTGGCAGCGATATCGCCGCCAGTGCATTGCCGCGGAAGCGGTCCAGCCCGTTGGCCGTGCCGGCCCAGACGCTGCCCTCGCGGTCCTCGAACAACGTCCACACCACCTCGGAGCTGAGGCCCTGCTGCGTGCCGAAGTATTCAATCGGCGCCGGCAGGTTGCCGCTGCCAGGGGCGCGCAGCACCTTCGGATCGCGCACGCGCGCGATGCCGCCGGCGGTGCTGAGCCACATGCCGCCATCGCGGTCGAAACGCAGCCCGGCGCCCTTGAAGGCGGGATCGAGCCAGCTGACCGTGGCCCGTGGATGGCGCGCGTCGGGGTCGGCCTGGGCGAGCGGACGCGCGCCCCAATAGTCCACCGCCCACAGCGTGCCGTCGGCGGCTTGGTCGAAATAGGGAATCTGCACCGGCTTGGGGTAGGCCTGGAACCGCGCGGCGCCCGGCGCCAGATGCGCGATGCCGAAGGTGTTGCCGACCGAGTACGCCAGCCAGAGACCGCCCTGGCGGTCGGCAAAGAGGCGCTCCGGTCGCCACGCCGGATCGATCCCCTGGTCCTGCGCGGTTTTCCAGGTATCGCTGGCGGGGTCCAGCCAGACCACCGCCGCCGCCGTGATCGCCCACAGGCGGCGGGTGCTGTCGCGGGCGAAACCCATCACCGAACCCAGCGGGACATCTTCGCGCTGGTACGCGTACTGCCCGGGATGCGGACCACCGAGACGACTCATGCCGCCGTTGAAATAGCCCACCCACAGCGAGCCGTCGGGCTCGGCCAGCAGGCTCAGCACGTCGTCATCGATCAGCGGCTTGCTGCCGGCCGTGGTGATCCGCTCGAAGCGCACGCCATCGAAGCGGTACAGACCCTGCCGCGAACCCAGCCAGAGCAGCCCGTCGGGGGTCTGGGCAATGGAGAAGATCTGTGCCGGTGCTCCGTTGTCCGGGGTCCAGCGGTCATGCCGCAACTGGGACAGCGCCCGGTCCGGCGACAGCGCCTGCGCCGACGGCAGCGCGCCGAGCAGGGCCAGCAGGCCAATCAGCAGCGGCCGGCAGAAACCGGCGCGGCTCCTGTTCGTGACGTGCGCGGATGCATGACGAACCGGAAGCCAGGGCATGGCGGCGGACCAGAGGAGCAGGCGCACCTGCGGCCGGAGGGAAAGTCGGCGGAGTATGCCACGCGTCGCGCCGCATCCGGCCCCACCCGTAGGGGCACGCCATGCGTGTCCTCGCGGTGCCCGGCGCCCACGAAGCGCGACGGGGCCGTTCCTTGCACAAGTAAACCTAACACTGTTAGATTCGCTCCCTAACAACGTTAGGTAGAAGCCCCCAGTGCGTCAACCCATCGCCCGGGACAACATCGTCGAGGCTGCCTTCAAGATCCTCGACGAGGCCGGCATGGAGGGCGTGACCCTGCGCAAGGTGGCCTGCACGCTGGGCATCCGCGCGCCGTCGCTGTACTGGCACTTCAAGAGCAAGCAGGCGCTGGTCGATGCCATGGCCGACGCCATGATTGTCGACGTGGCCCGCGACATTCCCGAAGGCCAGCCCTGGCGGCAGACCCTGCTGCAGATCGCCCGCGAATTCCGGGTAGCCTTCAAGGCCCGCCGCGATGGTGCCCGGGTGTATGCCGGCACCTTCCTGGCCACCGAGAACGTGCTGCGGGTGGGCGAAGCCAGCATCGCCGCGCTGGTCGGCGCCGGTGCGTCGGTGCGGTTCGCCGCGACTGCCTCGATGGACCTGGTGTATTACGCGATGGGCTTTGTCATCGAAGAACAGTCCTGGCCCGGCGACGGCAGCATGGAAGCGCTGGGCGAGGCCTTCATGGCCCTGGCCGAAGCGCGTTTCCCGCACTGCTGGGACGCCCGTGAGGTCTGGAGCGAGGTCGATTTCGACACGCGCTTCGAACAGGGCCTCGGCCTGATGCTCGACGGCATCGAGCTGCGCCTGGCCCGCACACCCTGATTCGTTTTCCCTTTCCCCTGTTCCCGCGGTTTCGACACGGAAGCTCCTCCATGCGTGCACCTCTTCTCCGCAGTTCACTGCTCCTGCTCACCCTCACCCTGGTCACCGCATGCGGCGGCAAGGACGAAAAAGCCGAAGCGGAGGCAGCGGCCGCCAGCTCCGCGCTGCCGGTTTCGCTGGCCACCGTGCAGCAGCAGACCATGGCGCGCACGGTGCTGGTCTCCGGCCCGGTCTCCGCGTACGAGGAAATGCAGCTGGGCGTCGAAATCAGCGGCCAGCGCGTGACTGCACTGCCGGTGGACGTCGGCCAGTGGGTCAAACAGGGCCAGGTGCTGCTGCAGCTGGACCACCGCACGCTGGACAGCGAACTGGCCCAGGCCGACGCCTCGCTGAAGCAGGCGCAGGCGGCGCAGGACCTGGCGCGGATGAACTACGAGCGCAGCGCCAAGCTGGCCGCGCAGCAGCTGATCAGCGAAAGCAGCCTGGACGAGCTGCGCGCCAACCGCATCAATGCCGAAGCGCAGACCGCCACCGCCCGTGCGGCGCGTGACGCGGCCAAGCTGCGCCGCGACTTCGCCGATCTGCGCGCGCCCGCCGATGGTCTGATCTCCAAGCGTCTTGTGCAGCCCGGCCAGGTCGTGTCGGGCGGCACCGAGCTGCTGCGCCTGATCCGCGACGGCCGCCTGGAATGGCGCGCCGAGTTGCCCGAAGACCAGCTCACCGGCGTGGCCGTGGGCAACACGGTGGAGCTGCCGTATGCCGGTGCCGTGGTCACCGGGCGCATCCGTGCGGTGACCCCGGGCGTGGACGCGCAGACCCGCACCGGAACGCTGTATGCCGACCTGCCCGAGCCGGGCACGCTCAAGCCGGGGGTGTACGTCGAAGGCCGCATCGTCACCGGCGAGGGCCCGGTGCTGACCCTCCCGACCGCTGCGATCGTGCAGCGCGATGGCCACAGCTATGTGTTCACGGTGAACGACAAGCAGCAGGCCGCGCGCCTGCGCGTGCGCACCGGCCAGGCGGTGCAGGGCCGTACCGCCATCCTCGAAGGCGTCAAGGCCGGCGACCGCGTGGTGGTGGACGGCGCCGGCTTCCTCGGTGAAGGCGATCGCGTGCGCGTGGTGGCCGATGCCAAGGCGGCCGCGAAATGAATGTCTCCGCCTGGGCAATCAAGCGCCCTTTACCCGCGCTGCTGATCTTCTTCGTGCTGTGCGTGGCCGGCCTGTGGGGCTTCTACCAGCTGCCGGTCGCCCGCTTCCCCGACATCGCCTTCCCGATGACCACGGTCACCGTGACCCAGCCGGGCGCCTCGCCCAGCCAGCTGGAGGCGGAGGTCACCCGCAAGGTCGAGGACTCGGTAGCCACGGTCAACAACGTCAAGCGCGTGATCTCCTCGGTCAGCGAAGGCGTCAGCACCACCACCATCGAATTCCAGCTCGAGGCCGACCTGGCCACGGCGCTCGACGATACCCGCGATGCGGTCACCCGCATCCGCACCGACCTGCCGCAGGACATCCAGGAGCCGGTGATCTCCAAGGTCGATATCGGCGGCTCGCTGATGACCTACGCGCTGGTCGCCCCGCACATGACCCCGGACGAGGCCAGCTGGTTCGTGGACCGCGACATTTCGCGCGCGATGTACGGCGTGCCGGGCGTGGCCCGGGTCACCCGCGTGGGCGGCGTGCAGCGCCAGGTGCGCGTGGACCTGGACCCCAACGCCCTGATCGCCATGGGCATCACCGCCGGTGATGTCTCGCAGCAACTGGCGCGCATCCAGGTCGAGCGCGCCGGTGGCAAGGCGGAGATCGAAGGCGCGCAGCAGACCATCCGCACCTTGGGTACGGTCGGTGACGCACAGGCGCTGCGCGACTACTCCATCGCGCTGCCGGATGGCCGCGCGGTCCGGCTGTCCACCCTGGCCACGGTGACCGACGCTGCGGCCGACCCCACTGAAGCGGCGTTGCTGGACGGCGAGAAGGTCGTGGCATTCTCGATGTCGCGCACCCGCGGTTCCAGCGAAGTGAAGGTGGAAGCCGGCGTGCATGACGCGCTGGACAAGATAAAGGCCGAGCACCCGGGCATCGACTTCCGCCTGGTCACCACCGCCATCGACGAAACCCACCGCTCCTACGATTCGTCGATGACCATGCTGTGGGAGGGCGCGCTGCTGGCGCTGCTGGTGGTGTGGCTGTTCCTGCGCGACTGGCGCGCTACGTGGGTGTCAGCGCTGGCGCTGCCGCTGTCGATCATTCCCACCTTCGCGGTGATGTACTTCTTCGGCTTCACGCTCAACATCATCACCCTGCTGGCGCTGTCGGTGGTGGTCGGCATCCTGGTGGATGACGCGATCGTGGAGATCGAGAACATCGTGCGCCACCTGCGCATGGGCAAGCCCCCGCTTGAGGCCGCGCGCGAAGCCGCCGGCGAAATCGGCAATGCGGTGATCGCGACCTCGCTGACCCTGGCCGCCGTATTCGTGCCGGTGGCATTCATGCCCGGCATCGCCGGCAAGTTCTTCCGCGAATTCGGCTGGACCGCCGCAACCGCCGTGCTGTTCTCGCTGCTGGTGGCGCGCCTGCTCACCCCGATGATGGCGGCCTACCTGCTCAAGCCGCATGGCGAGGAGAAGCCCGAATCGAAATTGATGGGCTGGTACCTGGGCTGGGTGGACAAGGCACTGCGCCACCGCGGCTGGACCCTGTGGCTGGCCTTCGCCATGTTCGTAGGGTCGCTGGCGCTGGTCCCGTTGATCCCGGCCACCTTCATTCCGCAGTCCGACCTGGGCCGCAGCAACCTCAATCTGGAGCTTCCACCGGGCACCCGCCTGCAGGAAACCGTGGCCGTGGCCGAACATGCGCGTGCGCTGCTCAAGGACATGCCCGAGCTGAAGCAGGTCTACACCGCCGTGGGCGCCGTGCTCGACCTGGGCGACCCCAGCGCCACCGGCGTGGGCGAGCCGCGCAAGGCCACGCTGATCCTGGATTGGGGCGTGGCCGATGACCGCGACCGCGACCAGCGCGCGCTGGAACGCGATGCGCGCGCACGCCTGGCCAACCTGCCCGGCGTCCGCGTGAGCTACGTCAGCTCCGAGCCGGGCAACCTGCTGCAGCTGGTGTTGTCCGGTGACGACCCGCAGCGCCTGCAGGACGCCAGCACCGCCTTGGAGCGCGACCTGCGCGGTATCCAGGGCCTGGGCAGCGTGACCTCCACCGCCTCGCTGCTGCGCCCGGAGCTGCAGATCGTGCCCAATGCGGCGCGTGCGGCCGACCTCGGCGTGGCCACGCAGGACATCGCCGAAGCCGCGCGCATTGCCACAGCGGGCGACTACGAACAGCGCCTGGCCAAGCTCAACCTGCCCGACCGCCAGGTGCCGATCCGGGTCGGCTTCGCCGAGGCCACGCTGGCCAACCCGGCGCTGATCGGTCAGCTGCGCGTGCCCGGCCGCGATGGCCCGGTGCCGCTGGCGGCGGTGGCCGAGATCCGCCAGGGCAGTGGCCCATCGCAGATCTCGCGCTACCAGCGCCAGCGCAACGTGACCCTCACCGCCGAACTCAACGGCCGCCCGCTGGGCGATGTGATGACCGAAGTGCAGGCCTTGCCCAGCGTCAAGCAGCTGCCGCCGGGCGTGACCTTCCTCAACACCGGCGATGCCGAAGTGTTCGTGGAGCTGTTCATCGGCTTCATGCTGGCCATGGCCGCCGGCCTGATCTGCATCTACATGGTGCTGTTGCTGCTGTTCAACCACGCGCTGATGCCGGTGACCATCCTGGCGGCGGTGCCGCTGTGTGCCGGCGGTGCGTTCGGTGCGCTGCTGATCACCCAGAACATGCTCTCGCTGCCGGCGTTGATCGGGTTGCTGATGCTGATCGGCATCGCCACCAAGAACTCCATCCTGCTGGTGGATTACGCGGTGATGGCCGAAGACGAACAGGGCATGAGCCAGCATGACGCGCTCATCGATGCGTGCCGCAAGCGTGCGCAGCCGATCATCATGACCACCCTGGCGATGGGCGCCGGCATGATGCCGATCGCGCTGGGCTTCGCCGGTGATTCCAGCTTCCGCGCACCGATGGCGATTGCCGTTATCGGCGGCCTGATCACCTCCACGCTGCTCAGCCTGATCGTGATCCCGGCGGCATTCACCGTGATGGATGACCTCGGCGAATGGATGTCGCGCAGGTTCCGCCACCGCTCCACGCACGGCGCGCATTGAGGGAATGACACGTGCGCGCGACGGAACGCCCGTCGCGCGCATGTCATGGGCACGTAACCCCAGCTGCCAATACTGCCGGCCGACCCCACTGCCGCGCCCATGACCGATGCTCCACCGACCCGGCGCTGGGCACCGGGGCGATGCGCTTTCTGCTCGACTGAGGCATTACGCGCCGGCGGTGGCGGCGCGTTCGATCAGCTTCCAGCCGTTGCCGGACGGATCGCGGAAGCCGGCATCCACCGTGCCGTAACGCTCCACTGGTTCCTGGTTGAATTCCACTCCGGCGGCTGACCACTGTTTGTAGACCGCCTTGCAGTCATCCACGGTCAGCACCAGCGGCGGCATTGCGCCCTTGGCCACCAGCGCGTTGAGCGCCTGTGCGGTGGCCGCGTCGTGCACCGGCGGGCCGGGCTGGAACAGGCCCAGCTGGAAACCGGGCTGGTCGGGGTGCTGCACGGTGAGCCAACGGTAATCGCCATTGCCGGCATCGGTGTGCACCACAAAGCCCAGCTTGCCGACGTAAAACGCGAGTGCTTCTTCCTGGTCGCGCACGTACAGGCCGACCGTTTCAATACCCTGGTTCATGGGACCTCCGTTGTTGGTGGGTCCTTTTTACCGGTCCCGCCGCCCAGCCGCTTCTCCGAAACTGAGGTCTTGAGATCGGGCCGGCCGGCCGCGCGCGCGATGCATTCCGGCGCCTGCGCAGCGGTACCGGCGGCCAGGCTTGTACGCAGCTCGCCCGGGCTCTGCCCGGTGATGTCGCGGAAGATCCGCCCGAACGTGCCCAGGCTGTTCCAGCCGGTCTGCAGCGCGATCTCGGTGATCGGCAGGTCGGTGTCGCGGCACAGTGCCACCGCGCGTTCAATGCGCCGCGTCAGCAGGTAGCGGTGCGGCGGCAGCCCGAACGCCTGGCGGAACTGCCGCGCGAAGTAAGCGTCCGACACCGCGCTGACCTGCGCCAGCCGCGCCACCGGCCACGCCTCGTGCGGGGCGCGGTCCATGTGGTCCTTGGCCCGCAGCAGCCGGCGCAGCAGTTCGGGGGTCTGGTTCATCCACGCAAGCCTAGCGCGGTTTCAGTGCCGCCCCGGCATGGCCCGCGGCCGACCACGCGCGCAGGCCCATCACGGCCAGGCCGACGAACACCAGGTACAGCCCGGCGGTGATGTCCAGCGATTTGGCCAGGTACATGCCCACGTAGACCACGTCCACCACGATCCACAGCCACCAGGTGGCCACGTGGCGACGTGCCTGCCACCACTGCGCCACCAGGCTGAGCGCGGCCAGCATCGCGTCCAGCCAAGGCAGCGCGGCATCGGTCCAGGTGTGCATGGCCGCGCCCAACGCGATACCGAAGACGATGCCCACGCCGAGGTCACGCAGCAGCTGCCGTCGCGGCAGCGGCACGATCACGATCGCGCCATCCTGCTCGGCATGCCGGTGCCAGCTCAGCCAGCCGTACAGCAGGAAGCCGCCGAAAGCGACCTGCAGCAGGGTGTCCGAATACAGCCGTGCTTCGATGAACACCACCGCATACAGGCCCACCGCCAGCAGTCCCACCGGCCACGCCAGCACGCGGCGCTTGGCCATCAGCCACACCCCCAGCAGGCTGGCGGCGACGGCGCTCCATTCGAGCAGGAGCGCGCTCACAGGCCGAAGGTGACTGACAGGCGCGCCTGGCGTGGTGCACCGGCGAACAGGTAGTAATCGCCATAGCTGCTGCCGGTGTCACGCCAGTAGAAGCGGTCGAATACGTTGTCCACCGACAGCGTCCAGGTCACCGGATGCTCGCGCAGCGCGTGCTGGAAGCGCACACCGGCATCGAACACCGAATACGAGGGTGCCTTGACGCTGCCATCCACGGTGGCCGCATTCGACGAGGCAAAGCGCCAGCCGCCGCTCACCGCCAGGCCGGCCACGAACGGCAGGGCATAGTCCACGTGCAGTGCCGCACGCACCTTGGGCACGTTGACCAGCTGCTGGCCGTCGTAGAACGCGGTGCCGGCATCGCGCGCGCGCGCCTGCAGCACGCTGGCGCTGGCGTTCAGCGCCAGCCGCTCGGTGACCTGGCCATTGGCGGTCAGCTCCAGCCCGGTGTGGGCCTGGGTGCCTTCCTGCACGAAGGTGAAGCCGGCATCGCTGGCGTCCGGCTTGGCGTATTGGAACGGCTGGGTGGTGCGGAACACCGCCGCGCCCAGCATCAGGCCGTCGGTGGCGGCGTACTTGACCCCCAGCTCGCGCTGGCGCGACTGCATGGCCGGCAGGAAGGTGCTGCCGTTGGAGGTCCAGAACGGCGCTTCCTGGCCCAGCGACAGGCCTTCCACGTAGCTGGCGTACACGTTCAGCTGTTCGGTGGCCTGCCACACCAGTGCGGTCTGCGGCAGGAACTGCGACAGCCGGCTGTGCCGTTCCGGGGTGCCGCGCTTGTCGTAGGCGCGCTCATCCAGGCGCACGTAGCGGCCGCCGGCCAGCCATTGCCAGTCATCGCCGAAGTGCATGCGGTCCAGCGCGAACACCGCGCGCTGCCAGCTGTCCAGGCGCCGCGCGGACGGGCCCGGCTGCAGCGGCGAGGGATCGAACACGGGTACCTGCGCATCGCCGATGTTGGCCGTGCCCACGTACTCGTTGACGTTCTGGCGCTTGTCCACGGTGCGGTGGAACGCGCTCAGCCCCACCGACAGTTCGTGTTCCACCGCGCCGGTGCTGAAGCGGCCGCGCAGTTCGCCGCGTGCCTCGTCATTGCGGCGCACGTCGTCGGGGCTGCGGTAATCGTAGATGTCGTAGTCGCCGTTAGGCGCGAAGTAGTTGCCCGGCACGCTGCCATCGGCGCAGCCAGCAGCGTAGTAGCAGCCGTACGCAAAGGCGACGTTGTCCTGGATCACCGAGCGGCTGTGGCCCACCGACACGCGCGACTGCCAGTCCGGGCTGAAATCGTAGGTATGCAGCGCGGTGAGGTTGGTGCTGTCGATGCCCACCGGCTGCTGCCACGGCTGGTGGCCCAGCATGCGGCTGCGGTCCACGCCGCGCGGCAGTTCGCTGCCGCCCAGCAGCTGGTAACCGGACGCCGAACGCTGCGCGCTGGTCTGGTAGTTGGCATCCACTTCCAGCTTGCCGCGTTCGCCGATCAGCCAGTCGGCGGCCAGCGAATAGAAGTTGCGGCGGCCGTCGGCATGCTCGATGTAGGACGAGGTGTCATCCCAGGCCGCGTTGAAGCGCAGCCCGAAGCGCGGGGTAAGCCAGCCGCCCAGGTCCACCGCCGCGTAGCGCGAGCCTTCCGAATCGGTAGCCAGGGTGATGTTGCGCACATCGGCGGGGCGCTTGCCGACGTAGTTGATGATCCCGCCCGGCGCCATCACGCCCGCGGCCAGCCCCGCCTCACCCTTGAGGATTTCCACCTGCTGCACGTTTTCCAGCGCCAGCCGCTGTTCGCCGGCGATGGACAGCCCGTTGAAGCGGTAGCCGGTGGCCGGGTCCAGCGCGAAACCGCGGATGGCGATGTTCTGGTAATAGCCCACCGGTGCGTAGCTGTCGCCCAGCGACGCGTCGTGCCGGGCCAGCTCGGACAGGGTGCGTACCTGCAGGCGGTCCAACAAGGCGCTGTCGAGCACGTTGACCGAGGCCGGGGTGTTCTTCCAGTCCGCGCTGCCGAAGCTGCTCGACGGTGCCAGCGGCGCGGCGGGCTTGCGCGCCTGTACGCGGATGCCGGCCAGATCGGTGGGCGAGCGCTCGCCCGCGGCGCTGTCGGCGTCACTGGCGTACAGCGGCAGGGCGGCGCAGAGGGCGGCGGTCAACAGCGTGAGGCGGTAGCAGCGGTTCATTCGATTCGTCATCAGCCAGAGGAGACGAAGCGACGGCGCGCAGGCGCACCGGCCCGCAATGGGGGGATGCGCTCGCTGCTCAAGCTCCCTACGCCGGTGCAAACCGGATCAGGTTCCAAGGGACTCTCTCAGCCTGGCAACGCCAGGCACCCCCGCTTCAGTGGCTAGTTTCACACCAATCGGCCGCCGTTGCGACCCCGGTGGCTCAGGCAGCGGCGTGCAGGGCATCCAGCAGGGCCCGGCCCGGGCGGCTGGCGAACCAGTCGGCATGGCCCAGCAGGAACGTGTGGTACGCCACGTCGGCGTTGGCCGGGGAGCCGGTAACCCCTTGGAAGTACTCCACTTCCGAAAGGGCGAAGTCCAGGTGCACCACCGGCAGCAGGTCGGCCAGCAGGTGCACCTGGGCGGCCTCCAGCGGCCGTACCTGGCGGTAGCCGGCCAGCAGTGCCAGCGCGATATCGGCATGCGCCACCGGGCCATCGCCGCCTGCATCCAGCCAGGCGATGGCATTGCGCTCGATCGCCGTGGCCAGGTCGAACAGGGCGCTGGTCGGCGACGCCAGGCCGAAATCGAACACGGTGGCGATCGACGCCGTGGCGCCCTGGCCGTGCCAGAGCAGGTTGGAGACGTGCCAGTCGTTGTGCCCCCACAGCACCGGCTCGGCGGCCAGGCGCTCGCCCAGGGCCGCGTGCCAGGGCAGCACCGCGCGCTGCAGGTCGTGTTCCCACTGCTGGCGCGACAGGTAGCTGGCCAGCCCCGGTCGGTCGGGCAGCTCACGCTGCAGCAGTGAAAGCGGATCATGGGCGCGGATCAGGTCATCGCGCGCCACCAGCAGGTGCGTGCTGCGCTGGGGCGCGGGGTAGCTGGCCGATGCAAGGTGCAGGCGGGCCAGCATCGCACCGGCAGTGCGCGCCTGCGCGGCATCGCCGAGCGGTGTCCAGGAGGGGCTGTCGCGGTACAGGTCATGGCCGTCACCCTGCGCGTGCAGTTCGTAGGTCCAGTCGCCATGGGCGATCGCGGTGGCGCCATCGCAGCCCTGCAGCACCTGCACGACCGGGAGTCCGGCAGCGGCCAGGTGCGCGATGAAACGGTGCTCTTCGACCAGCACGTCGGCCGTGCGTACGCGGCGATGGTGGCGTTTGATGAAGCAGCGCCGTGACCCGCACTCCACCAGCGCGGCCGCTGAAAACGGTCGCGGGCTGTGCCACACCACGTGGCAGTCGCCCTCAAGCACCGGATAGTGCCCGCGCAGCCAGGCAAGTTCGGCGTCGTCGATTGCAGGCCAATCTGCGGCGACGTCATCGTTGTCCAGGCCCTGCACGCGGTGATCGGTGTTCGTCATTGAAACGGTAGTGTCGGCAAACAGGGCATGGATCGGTGACGCACCTTCAGAAGCGGTGGATCTTGATGTAATCGAACAGATCGGCGTCATTGTCCAGGCCAAGCTTGAGCATGGCATCGCCTTTCTGCCGGCTGATGGTGCTCACGCTCTTGTGCAGTTTCGCGGCGATTTCCTTCACGATCAGGCCGCTGCCCAGCAGGCGCAGGACTTCCACCTCACGGGGCGACAGCGCGCGTGCGCGATCGTCGCCCATGCCCTCCGTGCCGATCTTGTCGATGCGTTTTTTCAGGGTCCGGCTGACATACGGCTGGCCGCGGTGCACGGTCTGGATCGCTACCGGCAGTTCTTCCATCGACGAGGTCTTGTCGACCAGCCCGAGCACGCCGGTGCCTACCACCATGCGCAGAATCGCCAGGTTGTTGGAGACGCTCAGCATCAGCACCGGCAGGTCCGGATAGTGACGGCGGACCTGGCCGATCATGGCAAAACCGTCAGGCTGGCCGCCGCCGGGCATGGAGTAATCGGTGACCAGCACGTCGCACTCCTTGACCTTGAGCACGGCCAAAAGCTCATCCACGCTGCTGGCTTCGGCCACCACGTGGCCCACGCCACTGGATTCGATCACGGATTTGGTGCCGATGCGGACCACCGGGTGGTCGTCGGCGATGATTATGCGCAAGCTCATGGAATAGTATGGCCGTTAAGGCAGCGGCCCCTCGGGGCACGTCGCGGTGGGCGGATCACTCCTGGGAGAACTGACAGCATGCGTACCTCGGTTGTCCGCTGGCTGGTCGTGCTGGGCCTGGTGATCGCGCTGGGCGCCATCGCGGCTCCGGCGCCTGCACCGTCGCTGTCACCGCGCCAGGCTGAATGGATCGACCGGAACCCTACCATCTTACTGGGGCTGTACGACAGCGGCTGGCCACCATTCGAATTCATGCACAACGGCCGCCCCGACGGACTCGGCTACGACTACCTGATGTTGTTGACCCGGCAGCTCGGCGTGCGGGTGAAGGTGCGGGTGTATCGCGATTGGGCAGACGTGCTGGATGCGGCATGCCGGGGCGAGGTCGACGTGGTGATGAACATCACCCTCACCCCGGACCGCACCCGCTGCATGGTCTACACCGGCTCCTACGCCGACGCGCCGTTGGCCCTTGTGGGCCGGGTGGGCGATACCCGGACCTCAAGCGACCCGGACCTGGCCGGGCTGCGCGTGGTCACCGAGCAGGAATTCCTCACCAGCAACCAGGTGCGTTCACGCTTCCCCGCCGCCCGCCAGGTGACCGCGCCCAATACCCGGGCCGCGCTGGCGATGGTGGCCCAGGGCAAGGCCGATGTGTACATCGGCAATGCGCACGTCGCCAGCACCCTGATCCGCGAGCAGGACATTGACGGTATCGCCCTGCTGCGGCCCAGCGACCTGCCGCCCGAGCGCCTCCACTTCGGCGTGCCCAATGCCCGCCAGCCGCTGGCCGAAGCGCTCGACAGCGCGCTGTCCACCGTGACCGCCGCGCAGCGCGAGGCGCTGTACAAGCGCTGGCTGCCGCCACTGCAGTGGTCGGCGCAGTCGCGGCTGATCCTGGGCGAGGCCGAACGCCGCATCCTGGCCACCCCGTTGCGCATGGGCTATGCGCCGAATGGGGCGCCGCTGTCGTTCATCGATGCGGCCGGCGAACCCAGCGGGGTGGCCGGCGATTACCTGCGCCAGCTGCGCATGGTCGGGGCCCAGTTGAACCGCGTGCCCGCTCACGACTGGTTCGAGGTGCGCGAGCAGATGCGCCGCGGCGATGTCGATGTGGTGATGGGCATGCCGAACGATGCGCATTACCTAGGCGATGACTGGGTCTTCAGCCAGCCCTTCATCAGCGTGCCCAACGTGATCGTCACCCCGAACAACAGCCGTTCGGTACTGGGGCTGGGCGACCTGGACGGGCGCAGCATCCTGCTCTCCGACCCCGAGCGCCTGCGCGGCTACATCCTCCAGTACGCGCCCAAGGCGCGCATCGTGCCGGCGCGCGGCGTTGAGCAGGCACTGTCGCGACTGGCCAATGGCGACGCCGATGCCTACGTGGGCAACCTGGCGATGGTCGACCGCGTGGTTCGCGAGGTGTATCCGGCCAAGCTGCACGTGGCCGCGCCGGCGGGCTTCAGCGACCAGCTGTCGCTGGCCGTCAAACGCCAGTACGCGCCGCTGGCCACCACCTTCGACCGGGTGCTGGCCAACCTCACCCCACGCGAGCACGCCGCCATCCGGGGCGACTGGCTGCTGGCCGAATACCGCACCGGGCTGGACTGGCGCTCGGTCGCGCGCTGGGCGGTGCCGCTGTCGCTGGTGCTGCTCACCGGCATCATCGTGCATGGCTGGGGCTACTGGCGGCTGCGCCGCGAGGTCGGCATGCGGCGCCGGCTGGAACAGCGGCTGGTGGAAGTGACCGACAACCTGCCGGCGATCGTCTACCAGGCGCGCCGTGACAGCGATGGCCGGGTGACGTTCCCGTACATCACCGGCGACCTGCAGTCGATGTTCGGGGTCAGCACCGCCGAAGTGGTCGCTGATGAAACGCGCCTGGTCGACCAGATCGACCCGCGCGACCGCGAGGCGGTCAACCGCGCGCTGCACGACGCCGCGCGCGATTTCTCCGCGCTGGACATGGAGTTCCGCACCAGCCCGCACGGCGCGGTGCGCTGGGTGCGTACCCGCGCATTGCCGTATGCCGCCGAACACGGCGTGGTGCTGTGGAGCGGTTACTGGGTGGATGTGACCGAAGCGCGCGCACAGGCCGATGCGTTGGCCGCCGCCAAGTCCGACGCCGAACGGGCCACCGCGGCCAAATCCAACTTCCTGGCCACCATGAGCCACGAAATCCGCACGCCGATGAGTGGCGTGCTGGGCATGGTTGAAGCGCTGTCGCATACCGACCTGGATGGCGAGCAGCGGCGCATCATCGCGGTCATCGAGGATTCGGCGCAGATGCTGCGGCAGATCCTGGATGACATCCTCGACTACTCGCGCATCGAAGCCGGCGCGTTGCCGCTGGAACCGCAGCCGGTCATGCTGCGCAGCCTGCTCGACAACGTGCAGCAGCTGCTGTCGCCACAGGCCTCCAGCAAGAACCTTTCGCTCAGCCTGGAGGTCGATCCCGCCGTCGCCCACCAGCACCTGGTCGATGGCATGCGGCTGCGCCAGATCGTGTTCAACCTGCTCAGCAACGCCATCAAGTTTACCAACGAAGGCGCGGTGACCATCGCATTGAGCGTGGAGCGCGATGATGAGATGGCGCAGGCGTTGCGGCTGACGGTGGCCGACACCGGTATCGGCATTTCACCCGAGCAGCGCGAGCGGCTGTTCAAACCGTTTGCCCAGGCCGATGTGGCGATCACCCGCCACTACGGGGGCACCGGGTTGGGCCTGAGCATCTGCCAGCGCCTGGTGGGGTTGATGCGCGGGCGACTGGAGATGCACAGCGTGCCGGGCGAGGGCACGCGCGTGGAGGTGCTGTTGAGCCTGCCGCTGGTGCCCGGCGAGGAAACCGTGCGTGACGAGCAGCGCCCCGGCGGCGACGTCGACCCGCTGCCGCCGGGCCAGGCACGGCGCCGGGTGCTGGTGGTGGAAGACCATCCCACCAACCAGGCCCTGATGCGCTGGCGGCTGCAGCAGCTGGGCCTGCAGCATGAGCTGGCGGTGGATGGTGAAGCCGCGCTGGCGTTGCTGGCATCCTAGCACTTCGACCTGGTCATCACCGATTGCCGCATGCCGGTGATGGACGGCTACACCCTTACCCGGCGCATCCGCGAGCGCGAACGTGGCAGGGGCCAGCGCATGCCGGTGCTGGCGCTCACCGCCAGCGCGCTGGCCGAAGACGTGCAGCGCTGCCGCGAAGCCGGCATGGATGACCTGCTGGCCAAGCCGGTGGCGCTGGCCACGTTGCGCCAGGCGCTGCGCCGCTGGCTGCCCTCGGACGATGCGGACGACGCTGTGCGTGACGCCACGCCGCCGGTGGAAGCCGCGCCTGCGGCGGCGCCCACGCGCGCGGCGATCGTGCGCCGCTTCGGTTCCGAACACGTGGCCACGGTGCTGATCGACAGCATGCGCCAGGCCACCGCCGACGACCTGCAGCGCGGCTGGGAAGCGCGCGACATGGGCGACAGCAACACCGCGGTTGAGGTGCTGCATCGCATTGTCGGAGGGCTGGGCACGCTGGGCGCCGAAGCACTGGCCACCCAGGCGCGCGACCTGATGCAGCGGATTCCAGAACACGGCCTGACGGCCAGCGCCGACGACATCCGCGCGTTCGAGGACGCCTTGCAGGTGTACCTGGCCAGCCTGGACGAATCGTAGGGACACCCCATGGGTGTCCGCGCGATGCCTGATCAAAGCGCAGACACCCATGGGGTGTCCCTAGGGCTGTTCCTTCAGGTATTCGATGACCAGCCGCCGGCGCTCCGGATCCGCCGTTGCATTGACCATCCTGGAGCCCGGCACCACGGTGGCCGGAGAGCGAAGGAACGCATCCAGGGTCTGCTCGGTCCAGACCAGGTCGGCGCGCTGCATCGCAGGCGAGTAGGGATAGCCGGCCACGCTGCCCGCGCGGCGCCCCAGCACGCCGTGCAGGTTGGGACCGAAGCGGTGCACGCCGCCGGCAGTGACCGTGTGGCAGCCACCGCAGATCGCGAACGCACGCTGGCGTTCCTGCTGCCGCGCCTGCTCGGGCGTCTGCGGCGTACGTGCGCACGCGCCCAGCAGCAGGCAGCACAGCAGCACCAGCAACCGGCGCGGCAGCCGCATCACATCGCCGGGTAGTTCGGCCCGCCGCCACCTTGCGGAGTGACCCACACGATGTTCTGGGTGGGGTCCTTGATGTCGCAGGTCTTGCAGTGCACGCAGTTCTGCGCGTTGATCTGCAGCTGCTCGTGGCCTTCGCTGCCGACGAATTCGTACACCCCGGCCGGGCAGTAGCGCGCTTCCGGCCCGGCGTACTCGGCGAGGTTGACCCGCACCGGTACGCTCGCGTCCTTGAGGGTCAGGTGCGAAGGCTGGTCTTCTTCGTGGTTGGTGCTGCTCAGGAACACCGAGCTGAGCCGGTCGAAGGTGAGCACGTTGTCCGGCTTGGGGTACTCGATCCTGGTGTGCTGCGATGCCGGTTCCAGGCACTCGTGGTCAGCCTTGCTGTGGCGCAGCGTCCACGGCGGGTTGCGGATGCCCAGCTTGGGCAGCAGCCACTGCTCGATACCGGTCATCAGCGTGGCCACGCTGCGGCCCTTCTTGAACCACTGCTTGAAGTTCTTGGACTGCTTCAGCTCATCGTGCAGCCAGCTGCTTTCGAACGCGGCCGGGTAGGCGCTGAGCTCGTCGCACTGGCGATCGGCCGCCAGCGCGTCGAAGGCGGCATCGGCGGCCAGCATGCCGGTCTTGATCGCCGCGTGGCTGCCCTTGATCCGGCTGGCATTGAGGTAGCCGGCTTCGCAGCCGACCAGCGCACCGCCGGGGAACACGGTCTTGGGCAGGGACAACAGGCCACCGGCGGTGATCGCACGCGCGCCGTAGGCGATGCGCTTGCCGCCTTCAAGGTGCTTGCGGATCGACGGGTGCGTCTTGAAGCGCTGGAACTCCTCGAACGGGCTCATCCACGGGTTGCGGTAATCCAGCCCGACCACGAAGCCCACTGCGACCTTGCCGCCGTCGGCGTGGTACAGGAACGAACCACCGTAGGTATCGCTGTCCAGCGGCCAGCCGGCGGTGTGCACCACCAGGCCCGGCTCATGCTTGGCCGGGTCGATCTGCCACAGCTCCTTGATGCCGATCCCGTACGCCTGCGGGTCCTTGCCGGCGTCGAGCTGGAAGCGGGCGATCAGCTGGCGGCCCAGGTGGCCGCGCGAGCCTTCGGCGAAGATCGTGTACTTGGCATGCAGCTCCATGCCACGTTCGAAGTTGGGCCCGTGCGAGCCATCCTTGCGGATGCCCATGTCGCCGGTGGCCACGCCCATCACCGCGCCGTTCTCGTCGTACAGCACTTCGGCGGCGGCAAAGCCGGGGAAGATCGCCACTTCCAGCGCTTCGGCCTGCTGTGCCAGCCAGCGGGTGACCTCGCCCAGGCTGATGATGTAGTTGCCTTCGTTGTGGAAGCATTCCGGCAACAGCGCATGCGGCGTGCTGCGCGCGCCTTCCGGGCTGAGGAACAGGAATTCGTCGCGGGTGACCTTCTGCTTCAGCGGCGCGCCGCGTTCGGCCCAGTCCGGGAACAGTTCGGTCAGCGCGCGGGTATCCATGATCGCGCCGGACAGGATGTGCGCGCCGGGTTCGGAGCCCTTTTCCAGCACGCACACCGACAGCTCGCGGCCGGCCTCGATGGCGCGCTGGCGCAGGCGGATCGCGGTGGCCAGGCCGGCAGGGCCGGCGCCGACGATCACCACGTCGAATTCCATGGCTTCACGCGGGGGCAGGGCAGTGGTCTCTTCGCTCATGGGGGTGCGTAACTCGTGGGTAGTGCCGTCCCGGCCGGAGCCGGCGGCGGTTGCCTGGGAATCGCGCGCGACGTGTCACTGCGCAATGCTGGATCAAGCCATCAGGGTAGCGGCACGCGGCGTTTCCGCCTAGTTCGCTGAGATTCGCTGTCATATGGTGCGCCGCATCAATCCAGCACGGACGGTGATCGTACGGGGATTGCGGACAGCACGTCAGCTCGCGGCCCCGAACGCCGCGTGATACTCCACCTCTGCATCTGGACACCCGCCGTGCAGCTGCAGCGCCTGGAAATACGCCGCCGGCACCCCGGGGAACCGCAGGCGCGGTTCGGCCCGGAACCCGAACCGGCCGTAATACGCCGGATCCCCCAGCAGCACGCAACCGGCCGCACCGCGCGCCCGCAGTGTCTCCACTGCTGCCCGCATCAACGCGCTCCCCACGCCCTGCCCCTGCCGCCCCGGTGCCACCGAAATCGGCCCCAGCCCATACCAGCCCGGGCTGCCATCACTGAGCTGCACCTTTGACAGCGCCACGTGCCCGACGATGCCATCGGCGTCTTCGGCCACCAGGGAGACCGCCAGCGCACCGGCACGGCGCAGCGCATCCACGATGTACTGCTCGGTGTGGCTGCTGTGCGGCGCATCGACGAACGCTGCGCGGGTGAGGGCATGAATGGCGTCGGCCTCGCCGGGACGCTCGCTGCGGATCTGCATGGGCGGAGATCTCTGCGGGAGGAGGTCGCCATTGTACCGGCGTGGTGCGGCGTCCCTTGGCCGGTCCCGGGCCAGGCATCACAATGGAGGTCCTGCTACTGCCCCCGATGTCGCCGCCCATGGCCCTCAATCCGTACGATCTGTTCGATGTCCGCTCGCTGCTCACCGAAGAGGAGCGCGCAGTGCAGGCCACGGTGGCGCGTTTCACCGACGAACGCGTGCTGCCGATCATCGGCGACGCGTTTGACGAGGGCCGCTTCCCGGATGAACTCATTCCCGAAATCGCCTCGCTTGGCCTGCTCGGCTCCAGCCTGCCGGAACAATACGGCGGTGGCGGCCTCAACGCGGTCAGCTACGGCCTGATCTGCCAGGAACTGGAACGCGGTGACTCGGGCCTGCGCAGTTTCGTTTCGGTGCAGAGCTCGCTGTGCATGTACCCGATCTTCGCCTACGGCAGCGAAGAACAGCGCCTGCGCTGGTTGCCGGACATGGCGGCCGGCCGGGTGATCGGCTGCTTCGGCCTGACCGAAGCCCACGGCGGTTCCGACCCGGCCGCGATGAAGACCCGCGCGGTGCGCGATGGCGGCGACTGGGTGATCAACGGCAGCAAGATGTGGATCACCAGCGGCCCGGTGGCCGATATCGCCATCGTCTGGGCGCATACCGAAGACGGCATCCAGGGGTTCGTGCTGGAAAAGGGCATGGCCGGGTTCACCACCCAGGAAATCAAGCACAAGATGAGCCTGCGCGCCTCGCTCACCGGCGCGCTGTTCTTCGACAACGTGCGCGTGCCCGAGCGCAACCGGCTGCCCAACGCGCAGGGCCTGAAAGGCCCGCTGGGCTGCCTCAACCAGGCCCGCTACGGCATCAGCTGGGGCCCGATCGGCGCGGCCGTGGCCTGCCTGGACGAGGCGTTGAACTACACCAAGGAACGCGTGTTGTTCGGGCGCCCGGTGGCGGCCACCCAGAGCGCCCAGATCAAACTCGCCGACATGGCCCGGCGCATCACCACCGCGCAGCTGCTGTCACTGCAGCTGGGGCGGTTGAAGGATGCCGGCCAGCTGCAGCCGCAGCAGGTCAGCCTGGCCAAGTGGAACAACTGCCGCATGGCGATCGACATCGCCCGGGAGTGCCGCGACCTGCTCGGCGGCGCTGGCATCACCACCGAACACGTTGCGATCCGGCATGCGTTGAACCTGGAATCGGTGATCACCTACGAGGGCACCGAAACCGTGCACCAGCTGGTGATCGGGCGCGAGTTGACCGGAATCAACGCGTTTTAAGCGCCGCCGGCGAATCCGTTCTGGCGCCACGCTTCGTACATCACCACGGCGACCGTGTTGGACAGGTTGAGGCTGCGGTTGTCCGGCTGCATCGGCAGGCGCAGGCGGCGGCCGTGCGGCAACGCATCCAGCACGTCCTGCGGCAGGCCACGGGTTTCCGGGCCGAACAGGAACGCATCGCCGTCTTCGAACTGCTGGGTGTCATAACGCACGCTGCCGCGGGTACTCAGGGCGAACAGGCGCTTGGGCGCGATCACCTGCAGGGCGGTATCCAGGTCCGGATGCACCTGCAGTCGAGCGTATTCGTGGTAATCCAGGCCGGCGCGCTTGAGCTGCTTGTCGCTCAGGTCGAAACCGAGCGGCTCGATCAGGTGCAGTCGCGCGCCGGTGTTGGCGCAGAGCCGGATCACATTGCCGGTATTCGGGGGAATTTCCGGCTGGAACAACACAACATGGAACGTAGGGTTGGCGGTCATTCGTGCATTTTACGCCGCGACCCCCTGGCAGGTATCGACCGTCGGTCAATACCTGCGGTTACGGACGAACCAGGACCGACGCGGTTTCAACCGCGAAGGCCTGCAGGTCGTTCGGCGACGGGCGCACCTGCAGGGTCGGCAGGTTGATGATCACGTCGCGGGCGATCGTGCCGGCGGCCGAGGCCAGGGCACCCATGTAATCGGTGCTGCGGGTGTCCTGCTCGGCAGCCAGGGCTTCGCGCTGTTCGGCGGTCGGGCGGACCTCGACGGCGGCCAGGGTGGTGACGCGCTGGCTGTTGGCCAGTTCGGCACGGTATTCGGCGATCTGGCCGGCGGTCGGACGGACTTCCACCAGCGCCAGGGTGGGGATGCTGCTGGTGCGTTCGACTTCGGCCTGGGCCAGCTGGTCGGCGGCGGGGCGGACCTGCACGGTCGGCAGCGTGGTGATGGCGGAAGCGGCATGCACGTTCGAAACAAACGCGGAGCCGGCAGCGAGGGCGATGGCAATTGCGATGGTCTTGGTGTTCATGACGGGGCCTGTTTAGTGTTGGTGAGCAGTGGTGTGGTAGTAAGGTAGTACACCGAATCTGGGAGTGCAAGAGAAATTTTCAGATTCCGTGTTGTGTTCAGCGATCAGTCAGCTTTGGTTTGATCGCGTCCTTTCCGCACTTGGGTGTAAGCAGGGCCCGTGCCAACTTTTAGTCATTGATTTGAAAGGGTTTTGTCGGATGCGCAGAGTGTCCGCTGTCCGGACACCTGTCCGATCCAGGGCTGCGCGACTGTCCGGACGTGGGTTCAGGTGGCGGCAGAAGGCGCCGTGGCGGTCAGCGGCGCGCCCGGAAAGTTCCCTGACAAAGGGAGTGACTGTTGGCCGATGCCTTTACCCGTACTCCCGGGCTAGCATCCCCCTTCACTTTCATGACCAAGGAAACGGAATGACCTCCCAACTTCGACCGCGTGCCGCGCTGCTGGCTGTAGCGCTTTCCGCCGCCCTGGGCAGCTTCGCCCCGGCCCCGGCGATGGCAAGGCCGGCACAGGTCGCCAAGGTCGACATTCCGTTTGAAGAGTTCACCTTGCCCAACGGCCTGCGCGTGGTGGTGCACACCGACCGCAAGGCGCCGATCGTGGCGGTGAACATCTGGTACCACGTGGGTAGCAAGGACGAACCGGCCGGCCGCACCGGCTTTGCGCACCTGTTCGAACACCTGATGTTCCAGGGCAGCGAAAACCACGCCGGCGAATACTTCGAACCGTTCAAGCAGGTCGGCGTGACCGGGCAGAACGGCACTACCAACACCGACCGCACCAACTACTTCGAGAACGTACCCACCACCGCGCTGGACATGGCGCTGTGGATGGAATCGGACCGCATGGGCCACCTGCTCGGCGCCATCGACCAGGCTGCGCTCGACGAACAGCGCGGCGTGGTGCAGAACGAAAAGCGCCAGGGCGAGAACCAGCCTTACGGGCAGGTGTGGGACAAGCTCACCCGCTCCATGTACCCCGAAGGCCACCCGTACCATCACGGCGTGATCGGGTCGATGAACGACCTCAACGCGGCCTCGCTGGACGACGTCAAGAACTGGTTCCGCACCTGGTACGGCCCCAACAACGCGGTGCTGGTGCTGGCCGGTGATATCGACGTGGCCACCGCCAAGGAAAAGGTCGCCCGGTACTTCGGCGACATCCCGGCCGGCCCGAGCATGGCCCAGCCGGCGGTCAACGTGGCCAAGCGCGAGACGTCCACGCGCGAAACCATGACCGACAAGGTGCCGCAGGCGCGCATCTACCGCGTCTGGAACGTCGCCCAGACCGGCACCACCGACATCGACCAGCTGCAGCTGTTCGCGCAGGTACTGGGCGGGGCCAAGTCCTCGCGCCTGGACCAGCGCCTGCTCCACCAGGACAAGCTGGTGGACAACATCAGCGCCGGTGCCTACACCTCGCAGCTGGGGTCCAACTTCGTGATCATGGCCACCGTCAAGCAGGGCGTGGACCCGGCCAAGGTCGAAGCGATCATCGATGAGGAAGTGCGCCGCCTGGTCAAGGACGGCCCCACCGCCGATGAGCTGAGCCGCGGCAAGACCGCGTTCCGCGCCGGCTTCATCCGTGGCATCGAACGCATCGGCGGGTTCGGCGGCAAGGCCGACGCGCTGGCCGAGTGCGCCGTGTTCGAAGGCGACCCGGGCTGCTTCCGCCGTTCGCTGGCCAACATCGACGCGGCCAGCGCCGCCGACGTGCGCGCGGCCGGCGCCAAGTGGCTGGGCGTGGGCGACCACACCCTGGTGGTGGAACCGGGCGCGCGCGTGGCGCTGCCGGAACTGCCGTCGGCCACCCCCAAGCCGTTCACCGTGCCGGGCGTGGACCCCAGGTTCAGCACCAGCCCGACCGTGGTGGACCGCAGCACCGGCGTGCCGCAGACCAAGACCTTCCCGGAGCTGAAGTTCCCGCAGCTGCACCGCGCCACGCTGAAGAACGGCACGCAGGTGATCCTGGCCGAGCGCCATGACATTCCGGTGGTGCAGTTCAGCTATGAATTCCCCGGTGGTTTCACCGCCGACCAGGGCCGCAAGTCCGGCACCGCGAACTTCACCATGGACCTGATGGGCGAGGGCGCTGGCAAGCTGGGCGCACTGCCGTTCGCCGATGCGGCCGACGCATTGGGCGCCAGCCTGGGTGCATCGGCCACGCTGGACAGCGCCGCCGTGTACCTGTCGGCGCTGAAGGAAAACCTGGCCCCGTCGCTGGCCCTGTACGCGGACATGCTGCGCCAGCCGCGCTTCGACCAGGCCGAGATCGACCGGGTCAAGGCCACCTGGATCGCCGGCATCCAGCAGGAGAAGGTCAACCCGAACGCCTCGGCCATGCGGGTGCTGCCCACCCTGCTGTATGGGGCTGGCCATCCGTACGCCATTCCGTTCACCGGCAGCGGCAACGAAGCCGACATCCAGTCGCTGACCCGCGCCGACCTGGTCGACTTCCACCGCGATTGGCTGCGCCCGGAGCAGGGCACCCTGATCGTGGTCGGTGACACCACCCTGAAGGAAATCGTGCCGCTGCTGGAGCGCCAGCTTGGCGACTGGAAGAGCAGCACCCCGGCGCCGCTGGCCAAGGCGCCGGTGGATGTCGCGCGCCCGGCCAAGGGCCGCGTGTACCTGATCGACCAGCCCGGCGCGGTGCAGGCCAACCTGTTCGCCGGCCAGGTGGTGCCCTCCACCATGGACGCGGGTGCCACCCGCTTCGACATCGCCAACGGCGTGCTCGGCGGCGACTTCACCTCGCGCCTGAACATGAACCTGCGCGAGGAGAAGCACTGGTCCTACGGTGCCCGCACCATGGCCAGCAGCACCCTGGGCCAGCGCCCGTGGATGGCCGTGGCCCCGGTCCAGATCGACAAGACCGCCGAGGCAATGAAGGAGATGCAGAAGGAAATCGCCGACTTCGCCTCCGGTGCCGAAACCATCACGCCGGCCGAGGTCACCCGCATCCGCAACATCCAGAACCTGAGCCTGCCGGGCGCCTACGAGACCGCCAGCGCGGTGCTGGGCACCATCAGCGGCATCGTCCGCTACCAGCGCCCGGACGACTACGTGTTCAAGCGCAAGGCCGAGATCGAAGCGATGACCCCGGCCCAGGTGCAGCAGGCCGCCGCCACGCTGGATCCCAAGACCCTGACCTGGGTGGTGGTGGGCGACCTGAAGCAGACCGAAGCCCCGGTGCGCGCGCTGAACCTGGGCGAGGTGACCATCATCGATGCCGATGGCAAGCCGGTTCCGTAACGGGCGACCGGGTGGCTTCGGTGGGTGTAAACGCCGGTCGGGTTGATTCGACCGGCGTTTTTCCCGCGTCGGACGCTTTGGCCGCGCTGCGCGCGGTGTCCGGCCAACGGCCGGACCTACGAATTGCTACGTGGCGGTTGGGATCTGGATCAATCAACCAACGGCAGTTCCCGGTAGCGCCGGCCGTTGGCCGGCCCTCGGGGTCCATCTACCCGCGATTCAGCCCGTTCAGGCACACTGCCTTTCTCATCTTCACGAGCCCTCCGCCATGCGCATTCTGCTGCTCTCCCTTCTTACCCTCAGCGCCACCGCCTGCACCTGGGTGCCGATCGAACCGGTGGGCAAGGCCGTGCGGGTGCTGCCGAACGGCCCGGTTCCCACCGGCTGCGTCACCAAGGGCGAGGTGGTGGTCACCGTGAAGGACAAGGTCGGCTTCTACAACCGCAACCCGCTGCGGGTGCAGGAAGAACTGGAAACCCTGGCCCGCAACGAGGCGCCCAGCGCCGGCGCAAATGCGGTCCAGGCGTCGGGCCTGCCGGCTGATGGCAGCCAGCGTTTTGCTGCCTTCCAGTGCCCGCCACGCTGAACCCGTCAGGTCCGGGCCGGAACCATACGCCCGGACGTGAATTCGTAAAGGTGCGGTGAAGGCGCAGGGGGCTTACAATAGCGCCCCCTTTGCCTGAGCCTTGGCGCTAACTGATGCTCTTCAAGAATGTATCGATCGCCGGCCTGGCGCACATCGACGCGCCGCACACGCTGACGTCCAAGGAAATCAACGAACGTCTGCAGCCGACGCTGGATCGTCTGGGCATCCGTACCGACGTGCTGGGCGATATCGCCGGCATCCACGCCCGCCGCCTGTGGGACGCGGACATGCTCGCCTCCGACGCCGCGACCCTGGCTGCCCGCAAGGCGCTGGACGACGCCGGCATCGGCGCTGACAAGATCGGCCTGCTGGTCAACACCTCGGTCAGCCGCGACTACCTGGAGCCGTCCACGGCCAGCATCGTCTCGGGCAACCTGGGCGTCAGCGACCAGTGCATGACCTTCGACGTCGCCAACGCCTGCCTGGCCTTCATCAACGGCATGGATATCGCCGCCCGCATGCTTGAACGCGGCGAGATCGACTATGCGCTGATCGTCGATGGCGAAACCGCCAACCTCGTCTACGAGAAGACCCTCGAGCGCATGGCCCTGCCGGGCGTGACCGCCGACGACTTCCGCAACGAGATGGCCGCCCTGACCCTGGGCTGTGGCGCTGCCGCCATGGTCATGGCGCGCACCGAACTGGTGCCCGACGCGCCGCGTTACCGCGGTGGCGTGACCCGTTCGGCCACCGAGTGGAACCAGCTGTGCCGCGGCAACCTGGACCGCATGGTCACCGACACCCGCATGCTGCTGATCGAAGGCATCAAGCTGGCGCAGAAGACCTTCGTGGCGGCCCGCGAAGCACTGGGCTGGGCGGTGGAGGAACTGGACCAGTTCGTCATCCATCAGGTCAGCCAGCCGCACACCGCTGCCTTCATCAAGAACTTCGGCATCGACCCGAAGAAGGTGATGACCATCTTCGGTGAGCACGGCAACATCGGTCCGGCCTCGGTGCCGATCGTGCTGAGCAAGCTCAAGGAGCTGGGCCGCCTGAAGAAGGGCGACCGCATTGCGCTGCTCGGCATCGGTTCGGGCCTGAACTGCTCGATGGCCGAAGTGGTCTGGTAAACCGCCACTTCAGCGCCGCTGCGCGGTTCTTCCCATACTCGAGGGCCGGTTCTACCGGCCCTTTCCACAGGTGCGCTTCCATGCCCAAGCTTCCCGGTTATCCCGCCCATCCGCAGCGCTTCGAGGTCCGCCCGGGCCTGACCATGGGCTACCTCGACGAAGGCCCGCGCGATGGCGAGGTGGTGGTGATGGTCCACGGCAATCCGTCGTGGAGCTACTACTGGCGCACGCTGGTGGCCGGGCTGTCGGACCGCTACCGCTGCATCGTGCCCGACCACATCGGCATGGGCCTGTCGGACAAGCCCGATGACGCGCACTACGAGTACACCCTGCAGTCGCGCGTGGACGACCTGGACGCGCTGCTGGCGCACCTGGGCATCACCGGCCCGGTGACCCTGGCCGTGCACGACTGGGGTGGCATGATCGGCTTTGGCTGGGCGCTGTCGCACCATGTGCAGGTCAAGCGACTGGTGGTGCTCAACACCGCCGCCTTCCCGATGCCGGCGGCCAAGCAGATGCCGTGGCAGATCGCGCTGGGCCGGCACTGGAAGATCGGCGAGTGGATCATCCGCACCTTCAACGCGTTCTCGTCCGGTGCCTCGTGGCTGGGCGTGGAACGGAAGATGCCGGCCGACGTGCGCCGTGCCTATGTGTCGCCGTACAACAGCTACGCCAACCGGATCAGCACCATCCGCTTCATGCAGGACATTCCGCTGAGCCCGGCCGACAAGGCCTGGTCGCTGCTGGAACGCGCCGGCAAGGCGCTGCCGTCGTTCGCCGACCGCCCGGCCTTCATCGGCTGGGGCCTGCGCGATTTCGTGTTCGACCACCACTTCCTGGCAGGCTTCCAGGCGGCGCTGCCGCAGGCGCAGGTGCACGCGTTCGAGGACGCCGGGCATTACGTGCTGGAAGACAAGCACGAGGTGCTTGTGCCGGAAATCCGCGCGTTCCTGGACCAGAACCCGATTTAACGGAGTACCGACCAACGGTCGGTACCTACCTTTCACGCTGCGTCGGGGTGGTCCGCGCCATCGCGCCAGGCCCAGCTCTCCAGGCTCAGCGCCGGCAGCCCATGGATCGCCCGCGCCTTGTCGCACTGCGGGCTGGCCTTGCCGAACTCCCACGACGCATCCACCTCGCGGCACACGCTGGGGCGGTTGGGGTGGATGCTGCAGCGTGAATACACCCCGATCTCCGCATCCAGCGCCACGCAGCGCACCGGCTTGGAATGGGTGCCGCGCATGCACAGGCGGTGCGGGTCGAGCGGCTCGGTCAGCTGGTGCGGCACGCCGCCGGGGGTGACCTCGTCCGATTCCATCCAGTGGAAGGCCACGCGGTACTGGGTGCAGCAGGCGCCGCACGTCATGCAGGGATGGGACATGGGCGTGCCGCCTCGGGCGGCAGGGGGATGGAAAGGCGAAGGGGGCGAATTTTCCACGCCTGCGGCCGCCGCGCAAGAATTTTCTGCAGCGGCGACAATGAACGGATGAACAGCCCGATCAACATCGCCGCGCGCCTGCCCGAACTGGCCCGCGAACGCCCCGACCAGATCGCCATCCGCTGCCCCGGCCGGCCCGGCCCCGGCGGCATGGCGCGCTATGACGTGACCCTCGATTACCGCACCCTGGACGCCCGCAGCGACGCCATGGCCGCCGGCCTGGCGGCCTACGGCATCGGCCGCGGCGTGCGTGCGGTGGTGATGGTGCGGCCCTCGCCGGAGTTCTTTCTGCTCATGTTTGCGCTGTTCAAGAACGGCGCGGTGCCGGTGCTGGTCGACCCGGGCATCGACAAGCGCGCGCTGAAGCAGTGCCTGGACGAGGCCCAGCCGGAAGCCTTCATCGGCATCGGCCTGGCCCACGTGGCGCGGCTGGTGCTGCGCTGGTGCCCGTCCGCCACGCGCCTGGTCACGGTCGGCCGCCGCTGGGGCTGGGGCGGCACCACCCTGGACCAGCTGGAAGCGCAGGGCGCACGCCAGCCGCAGCCGATGGCCGCCACCGATGGCGAGGATGTCGCCGCCATCCTGTTCACCAGCGGCTCCACCGGCGTGCCCAAGGGCGTGGTCTACCGCCACCGCCATTTCGTCGGCCAGGTGGACCTGCTGCGCTCGGCATTCGGCATGGAGGCCGGCGGGGTCGACCTGCCCACCTTCCCGCCGTTCGCGTTGTTCGACCCGGCGCTGGGGCTGACCTCGGTCATTCCGGACATGGACCCGACCCGCCCGGCCAAGGCCGACCCGCGCAGGCTGCACGACGCCATCGCCCGTTTCGGCGTGACCCAGCTGTTCGGCTCGCCCGCACTGATCCGGGTGCTGGCCGACCACGGCCAGCCGCTGCCCGGCGTGCGCCGGGTGACCTCGGCCGGCGCGCCGGTGCCGCCGGACGTGGTGGCCCGCATCCGCCGCCTGCTGCCCGACGACGCCCAGTTCTGGACCCCGTATGGCGCCACCGAGTGCCTGCCGGTGGCGGTGATCGAAGGCCGCGAGCTGGAAAGCACCCGCCAGGCCACCGAGGCCGGCGCCGGCACCTGCGTGGGCCGCGTGGTGGCGCCCAACGAGGTGCGCGTCATCGCCATCGACGACGCGCCGCTGCCGCACTGGTCGCAGGTGCGCGAAGTCGCCCAGGGCGTGGTCGGTGAAATCACCGTGGCGGGCCCGACCGCCACCGACAGCTACTTCAACCGCCCGCAGGCCACCGCCGCGGCCAAGATCACCGAAACGCGCGCCGACGGCAGCACCCGCGTGGTGCACCGCATGGGCGATGTCGGTTACTTCGATGCCGACGGCCGCTTGTGGTTCTGCGGGCGCAAGACCCAGCGCCTGGAAACCGCGCACGGCCCGCTGTACACCGAACAGGTGGAGCCGGTGTTCAACGCACTCGACGGCATCGCGCGCACCGCGCTGGTCGGCGTGGGCCCCGCTGGCCGGCAGCTGCCGGTGCTCTGCTATGAACTGCAGCCGGGCAGCGCCGATTCGCCGGCCCTGCAGCAGCGGTTGCGCGATGAAGCGGCCGCGCACGCCGGCACGCTGCGCATCGAACGCTTCCTGCTGCACCCCGGCTTCCCGGTCGATATCCGCCACAACGCCAAGATCGGCCGCGAGAAGCTCGCGGTCTGGGCGGCAACCCGAATGGAACAACCCGCATGAAGATCCTTGTCACCGGTGGTGGTGGTTTCCTCGGCCAGGCGCTGTGCCGTGGCCTGGTCGCGCGCGGCCACGAGGTCCTCAGTTTCAACCGCGGCGATTACCCGCCGCTGGCCGCGATGGGCGTGGGCCAGATCCGCGGCGACCTGGCCGACGCCGACGCCGTGCGCCACGCGGTGGCCGGGGTGGATGCGGTGTTCCACAACGGCGCCAAGGCCGGCGCGTGGGGCAGCTATGAGAGCTACCACCTGGCCAACGTGGTCGGCACCGACAACGTCATCGCCGCCTGCCGCAGCCACGGCGTGCGCACGCTGGTGTACACCTCCACGCCCAGCGTCACCCACCGCGCCACCCACCCGGTGGAAGGCCTGGGCGCCGATGAAGTGCCCTACGGCGAGAACTTCCAGGCCCCGTACGCGGCGACCAAGACCATCGCCGAGCAGCACGTGCTGGCCGCCAACGACGCCACCCTGGCCACCGTCGCACTGCGCCCGCGCCTGATCTGGGGCCCGGGCGACCAGCAGCTGGTGCCGCGCCTGGCCGAACGCGCGCGCGCTGGCCGCCTGCGCTTCGTTGGCGATGGCAACAATCTGGTCGACACCACCTACATCGACAATGCCGCGCTGGCCCACTTCCTGGCCTTCGAACACCTGGCCCCGGGCGCGGCGTGCGCCGGCAAGGCGTACTTCATCTCCAACGGCGAACCGCTGCCGATGCGCGAGCTGCTCAACAAGCTGATGGCCGCGGTAGGCGCGCCGCCGGTGGAGAAATCGATCAGCTTCAAGACCGCGTACCGCATCGGCGCGGTGGCCGAACGGCTGTGGCCGCTGCTGCGCCTGCGCGGCGAGCCGCCGATGACCCGCTTCCTCGCCGAGCAGCTGTGCACGCCGCACTGGTACAGCATGGAACCGGCGCGGCGCGACTTCGGCTACGTGCCGCAGGTCAGCATTGACGAAGGGCTCACGAGGCTGAAGGCTTCATCGCGCGGCGAGGAATCCATCACTTCCTGAACACCGGGGGTTGGTGAAGATGGCAGCACGCCAATCCGGCACGCACGACGCGAGGATCGACATGCTGCACTACGCCGTAATCTTTTTTGTCATCGCCATCATTGCGGCGGTGCTCGGCTTCTCCGGCATCGCCGGCGCTGCCAGCAACATTGCCTGGATCCTGTTTGTGGTGTTCCTGATCCTGGCCATCATTTCGATGTTCCGTAAGCGAGGGTAGTAGCGCAGGATCCTGCGCGCCCCCTCTCTCCGGGCAACCAGGATCCAGCGCAGTCTCCGACGGCCTGGCGCTCGCAAGAGCGCCGGGCCGTCGTTGCATCAGGTGCCGGTGATCGAACTGCGCAGCGCGCGCTCGCTGGCGTGCCGTTCCAGTGCCAGCTCCAGCAGCCGGGTGATCAGCGCGGTGTAATCCAGACCGCTGGCCGCCCACAGCTTGGGATACATGCTGATCCGGGTGAAGCCGGGCAGGGTGTTGATCTCGTTGATGACCACCTCGCCATCGCGGGTGAGGAACACATCCACTCGCGCCAACCCCGCGCAGTCCAACGCCTGGTAGGCACGCACCGCGATCTCGCGGATGCGCTGCTGGTCGCCCGCGCTGATGTCGGCCGGTACCACCACATCGGCGCCGTTCTCGCTGATGTATTTGGTGTCGTAGGAATAGAACTCGTCGTGCACCACCACCTCGCCGCACACGCTCGCCTCGGGCGACGCGTTGCCCAGCACCGCGCATTCGATCTCGCGGCCGTCGATGGCCGCTTCGACCAGTGCCTTGTGGTCGTAATCCAGTGCCAATGCCAGCGCGTCCTGGAATTCCTGCGCCGTGCGCACCTTGCTCACGCCCACCGACGAGCCCTGGTTGGCGGGTTTGACGAACAGGGGGTTGCCCAGCCGGGCGGTCAGCGCGGCGTAATCGGCTGCACCTGCGGTGGCCCGGGTAAAGCAGGCGAACGGTGCCACGGCCAGCCCGGCATCGCGCAGCAGGCGCTTGGCCACATCCTTGTCCATCGCCACCGCCGAGCCCAGCACGCCCGAGCCCACGAAGGGCAGGTTGGCCATGCGCAGCAGCCCCTGCAGCGAGCCGTCCTCGCCCAGCGTGCCGTGCACGATCGGGAATACCACGTCGATCTGGGCCAGCGCGGCCGCCGGGGTGGCCGGCACCAGCTGCTGGCGTTCGGCGCCGGGCAACACCGCCACGCCCTGGCCGGAACGGTTCAGCGCGATCCGCGCCGGGTCGTCGGCGTGCAGCAGGAACCCGTCCTGATCGCTCACATGCCACTGGCCCTGCTTGTCGATGCCGATCAGGGTGACCTCGAAACGCTCCTTGTCCAGCGCGTCCAGGATGTTTTTCGCCGACTGCAGCGAGACCTCGTGTTCGGCCGAACGGCCACCGAAAATGATGCCAACCCGGATCCTGCCCATGCTGCTGCCGCTCCTGCCATGCGTGTGAGGGATATTGTAGAGCCACGCCCTGCGTGGCTGGAGCGGCCGACGATGGTTCAGCCACGCGGCGCGTGGCTCTACGCATCAAGGCGGCGGGTACAATGACGCAATGGCACGCTCCCTGCTCTCTTCCCTCAAGCCCCTGGCCGGCAATGCGCTGCAGCTCGCGCTCAACCGCACCCTGGCGCTGGACCCCGATACCCGCCGCGCGCTGGTCGCGCTGGATGGCCGCCACATCGCCCTGACCCTGGAATCGCCCGCGCTGGCGATGCGGATCGGTGTCGAGGGCGAGCGCCTCACGGTGGGCCCGGTGGACCCGCAGCAGGAACCGGACCTGGCCGTGCGCAGCACGTTGGGCGGGGTGCTGGCACAGCTGCCGTTCCTGGCCAATGCACGCCGTGGCGGCGACGCCCCGGCCGGGCGGGTCAAAGTGTCCGGCGACGCCGAACTGGCGCGCCGCCTGCAGCAGCTGGCCAGTCGCTTCGATCCGGACTGGCAGCAGCCGTTCGTGCGGGTGTTCGGCGAAGTACTGGGTGTGCAGATCGCCAATGCCCTGCGCTCGGCCCTGCAGCATGCGCGCCGTGGCGCGTCCGACCTGGCGCACAGCGCCGCCGATTTTGTCACCGAGGAGTCGCGCGACGTGGTAGCCCGAGCCGAACTGGATGCCTTCCATGACGATGTGGATGTGATGCGCGACGACGTCGAGCGCATCGCCGCCCGCGTGCAGCGCCTTGCCCAGGTGCGCGCATGAAGGCGGTGTTCCGGGCAAGCCGCATTGGTCGGGTGATCCTGCGCTACCGCCTCGACGACCTGCTCGAAGGCACCCCGCTGGAAGGCTGGCTGCGCTTGGCCAAGCCGTTCGTGCCGCGCGCCTCGGCCGACATTGCCGTGCAGTCGCGGGGCGCGCGCCTGCGCCTGGCGCTGCAGGACCTCGGCCCGATCTTCGTCAAGTTCGGGCAGATCCTGTCCACCCGCCGCGACCTGATCCCGGCCGACATCGCCAACGAACTTACGCTGCTGCAGGACCGGGTCAAACCGTTCGATGGCGCCACCGCGCAGCGCATCGTGGAAGCCGCGCTTGGCCGCCCGGTCAGTGAGGCGTTCGCCAGTTTCGAGCTCGAACCGCTGGCCTCGGCCTCGATCGCGCAGGTGCACGCCGCCACGCTGGCCGATGGCCGCCAGGTGGTGGTCAAGGTGCTGCGCCCGGATATTGAAAAGCAGATCGACGCCGACATCGCGCTGCTCAAATCGGCCGCCGCGCTGGTCGAACGCACCCACCCGCGCGCCGACAAGATCCGCCCGCGCGAAGTGGTGGCCGAAGTCGAAAACACCCTGGCCGCCGAGCTGGACCTGCAGCGCGAAGGCGCCAATGCCAGCGTCCTGCGCCGCAACTGGGTGGACTCGGACGACCTGTACGTACCCGAGGTGGTCTGGAGCCACACCGCCGAACGCGCGCTCACCCTGGAACGGGTGTGGGGCATCCCGTCGGATGACATCGCCGCGCTGGACAAGGCCGGGATCGACCGCAAGGCGCTGGCGGCCAAGGGCGTGCGCGTGTTCTACACGCAGGTGTTCCGCGACAACTTCTTCCACGCCGACGCGCACGCCGGCAACATCTGGGTTGATGTCGATCCGGCGCGCCGCGACAACCCGCGCTTCATCGCGCTGGATTTCGGCATCATGGGCCAGCTGTCCGAGGAAGATCAGTACTACCTGGCCGAAAACTTCATGGCCATCTTCAACAAGGACTACCGGCGCATGGCCGAGCTCCACGTCGAAGCCGGCTGGATGCCCAACAACGTGCGCATCGATGAACTCGAAGCCGCCGCACGTTCGGTATGCGAACCGTACTTCACCCGCCCGCTGTCGCAGATCTCGCTGGCCGAAGTGCTGATCAAGCTGTTCCGCGTGGCCCAGCGTTACGAACTTACCCTGCAGCCGCAGCTGATCCTGCTGCAGAAGACCCTGCTCAACATCGAAGGCGTGGGCCGCCAGCTGGATCCGGAACTGGACATCTGGGCAGTGGCACGGCCGGTGCTGGAACGCATCCTGCGCGAACGCTACAGCCCGCGCCGCGTGTTCAAGGAACTGCGCAAGCGCCTGCCGGAAATCATGACCCACACCCCCGACATGCCGCGCCTGGTGCACGCCTGGCTGCGCCAGCAGGTGGAAGGCGGGCATGAGCTGTCGATGCGCTCGCAGGACCTGGTGGCACTCAACAGCAACCTGCAGAAGCTGCAGAAGCGCGCCGTGGCCGCCATTGCCGGCGTCGGCCTGCTGATCGTGGCGGCGGTGCTGTACGGCATGCAGCCGGGCGGCTGGTACTTCGGCGATGCGCCGGTGTGGAGCTGGGTGAGCGGGGCAGCGGGTCTGTTCTCGCTGGCCAGCGCCTGGTGGCGCCGGTGACCAATATCGGGATGTCCGCCGACGCCACGGTCGAGGCGCCGGTGGCGCTGCCGCCGCTGCAGCCGCTGCAGCTGCTGCACGTGGACGAGCGCCTGGCCGTGGTCAACAAGCCGGCCGGGCTGATGGTCCATGACAGCAAGCTGGCCCGCGGCGAAGATGATTTCCTCGCCGACCGCCTGCGCGAGCAGCTGGGCAAGCCGATCTTCCTGGTCCACCGCCTCGACCGCGCCACCAGCGGCTGCCTGCTGCTGGCCTTCGACCGCGAAAGCGCCAGCGTGCTGGGCAAATCGCTGATGGGCGGCGATGTCACCAAGGATTACCTGGCCATCTGCCGTGGCTGGCCGGCCGAAGAAGCGTTCACGGTCGACCACGACCTGGATGGCGGCCCCGGCAAGCCGGTGAAGAAGCCCGCCATCACGCATTTCCAGCGCGTGGCCGTGGGCGAGATCAGCGTGCCGGTGGGCGAGTTCGCCACCTCGCGCTATGCGCTGCTGCGCTGCCAGCCGCAGACCGGGCGCTTCCGCCAGATCCGCCGGCACCTCAAGCACCTCTCACATCACCTGATCGGCGACACCAGCCACGGCGATGGCCGCCACAACCGCAGCTTCCGCATGCAGGGCATCCACCGCATGCTGCTGCACGCCGAGCGCCTGCGTTTCCCGCATCCGGACGGCACGCAGATGGATGTCAGCGCGCCGGTGGATGGCGAGTTCCGCAAGGCGATGGATCTGTTTGGCTGGTAACGCGTTGCGCGGGTCTCGGGCCGCGAGGACACGCATGGCGTGTCACTACGTGGCAAGCCCGTCACCGTCTGCAATCACCCCGCACCGACCAACCGCGTAGCGACACGCCACGCGTGTCCCACGCACATCCACACCGTTCGACCTTACTTGGCCGGAGCCGGGGCTGCCGCCGGTGCGTTTCCTTCGTTCACGATCGCCTCCAGGTCCTTCTGCAGGTCCACGAACAGCGGCTGCATCTTGTCCTGGATGGCCACCATGACGTTCTGCATCAGCGCGGGGGTCTTGTCCAGCAGGCTCTGCCCGGCCGAGCTCTCGTAGAACTCGGCCATGGCCAGCACGTCTTCCTTGCTGAAGGTCTTCTTGTAGAGGTCCACGTACATCGGCCGCAGCTGCTGCCACGACAGCGCCTGGCGGATGGTCTGGTTGGTGCGCTGTTCAATGCGCTGCAGCTGCGCCTTCTTGGCCTCATCCAGCTGGCGCTGTTCGGCCACCTGCTGGAACTGCTGGCGCTGCATCGCCTCGATCTGCGGCAGCATGGTGTCCAGCATGCTCTGCGCGCGCGACGCCGCCAGCAGGCGGTTGATGTCCGCATCCGACGGCGGCGCGGCCAGCGCCGGGGCAATGGCGGCCAGCCCCAGCGCGAGGGTCAGGGCCAGGCGGGTCAGGCCACGGCGGGCCGGCGAACGGGTCGACATCATGTAAGTGCATCCTGCGTTGCGTGGAAGCCCGAGCATACCTGCGATCCGGTCAAGCAGCCGTGCGCGCGTCGCATTGCCGCGTCCGGTGCCGACGGTTCCGGCCCGTACCCGGCTTTTATGCCCCTTATCGGCGGTATTGGTGAACATTACGGTCACCTCAGGCGGCGATCCTGCCCTTACAATGCCGCCCATGGGAAACGGGCCTGTCACCATCAACGCGCACCTGGCGATTCCGGACACGGAGATCGTCGAACGTTTCGTGCGCGCCAGCGGGGCCGGCGGGCAGAACGTGAACAAGGTATCCAGCGCCGTTGAACTGCGGTTCGACGTGGCCGGATCGCCCTCGCTGCCCGAGCCGCTGCGCACCCGCCTGCTGGCCCGGCGCGACCGGCGCATGACCGGCGACGGCGTGCTGGTCATCGATGCCCAGCGTTTCCGCACCCAGGACCGCAACCGCGACGATGCGCGCGAGCGCCTGGCCGCCTTCATCCAGGCCAGCCTCAGCGTGCCCAAGCCGCGCGTGGCCACCAAGCCCTCGCACGGCTCCAAGCTGCGCCGGCTGGATGAAAAGAAGGGCCGCGCGCAGATCAAGCGCGGCCGCACCACACGCAATTGGGAGTGATTGCTTGAACAACCGAAGTCCGCTGCTGCCAGCCGTGCCGCCCAACATGCCGCAGGTCAAACCGAACCGCTTCCTGCGCTGGCTGGCACGCTGCACCCTGCGCCTGGGCGGCTGGAAAGTCACCGGCACCTTCCCGGACGTGCCCAAGCTGGTCTTCATCGTCGCCCCGCACTCCTCCAACTGGGACGGCTTCTGGGGCATGGCGGCCAAGATCGCGCTGGGCATGCAGGTCAAGGTGCTGGGCAAGGCCTCGCTGTTCTGGTGGCCGCTGTCGCCGCTGCTGCGCACCCTCGGGGTGATCCCGCTGGACCGCAGCTCGCCGCAGGGCACCGTGGAACAGGCGGTGAGCCTGCTGCGCAACTCCGACCGCCTCTGGTACGCGATCACCCCCGAGGGCACCCGCAAGGCCGTGACCCACTGGAAGGCCGGGTTCCTGAAGATCGCCCGCATGGCCGACGTGCCGGTGCTGGCCTGCTATTTCCACTACCCGGAAAAGACCATCGGCATTGGCCCGCTGTTCTACTCCACCGGCGACGACGTGGCCGACATGGCCGCCATCCGTGAGTATTACCGCCCCTGGCAGGGCAAGAACCGCGGCACCGTTTGAAGCAAGCCCAGGCGCCACGTCCGGCACATGCCGGGCGCGGGCAATGGGAGTAGGGTGACCGGCTGCGGTTGTGTGCCGCTTCACCTCATTCCAGGAGCCCGTTTCATGTCGCGTACCGTTATCTTGGCCGCCGCCATCAGCCTGGCGCTGGCGGCCTGTTCCGGCAAGGAGTCCACCCCCGTGTCCGACGCCCAGACCCCCGCCGCGCAGCAGCCGGCCGACGCCTCCACCAACCCCCTGTTGAGCGCCAGCACGCTGCCGTTCCAGGCCCCGCCGTTCGACCGCATCAAGGACAGTGACTACCTGCCGGCCTTCAACGAAGGCATGAAGCAGCACCTGGCCGAAGTGCGCAAGATCGCCGACAACGCCGAACCGGCCACCTTCGACAACACCATCGAAGCGCTTGAGCGCAGCGGCGAAACGCTGGACCGCGTGTCGCGCGTGTTCTTCGGCCTGGTGCAGGCCGATACCAACGAAGCGCGCCAGAAGATCCAGGAAGAAGTCGCCCCGAAGCTGGCCGAACACCAGGATGAAATCAGCCTGGACCCGAAGCTGTTCGCGCGCATCAAGACCATCTACGACCAGCGCGCCTCGCTGGGCCTGGACCCGGTGCAGACCCGCCTGGTCGAACGCGATTACCAGGAGTTCGTCCGCGCCGGTGCGCAGCTGAACGACGCCGACAAGGCCGCCCTGCGCAAGCTCAACGTGGAAGAAACCACGCTGGCCACCCAGTTCCATACCCGTCTGGTCGCCGCGACCGCCGCCGCTGCCGTGGTGGTGGATGACAAGGCCAACCTGGCCGGCCTGGGCGAGGATGAGATCAACACCGCCGCTGCCGACGCCAAGGCCCGCAACCTGGAAGGCAAGTTCCTGCTGCCGCTGCAGAACACCACCCAGCAGCCGGTGCTGGCCTCGCTGAGCAACCGCGAGCAGCGCGCCGCCGTGCTCAAGGCCTCGGAAACCCGCGCCGAGCGCGGCGATGGCAACGACACCCGCGAAACGGTGCAGCGCCTGGCCCAGCTGCGTGCGCAGAAGGCCAAGCTGCTCGGCTTCGAGAACTACGCCGCCTACAGCCTGGCCGACCAGATGGCCAAGACCCCGGCCGCCGCGCTCAAGCTGCTCACCGACACCGTGCCGGCCGCCACCAACAAGGCACGCGGTGAAATCACCGAGATGCAGAAGGTGATCGACGCGCAGAAGGGTGGCTTCCAGCTGGCCGCATCGGACTGGGACTTCTACGCCGAACAGGTGCGCAAGGCGCAGTACGACCTGGACGAATCGCAGATCAAGCCGTACTTCGAACTGGACAACGTGCTGCAGAACGGCGTCTTCTACGCCGCCACCCAGCTGTACGGCATCACCTTCAAGCCGCGTACCGACATTCCTACCTACCACCCGGACATGAAGGTGTATGAAGTGTTCGACAAGGACGGCACCTCGCTGGCGCTGTTCTACACCGACTACTTCAAGCGCGACAGCAAGTCCGGTGGCGCCTGGATGGACGTGTTCGTCGAGCAGAACGGCCTGACCGGCGCCAAGCCGGTGGTCTACAACGTCTGCAACTTCACCAAGCCCGCTGCCGGCCAGCCGGCCCTGCTGAGCTTCGACGACGTCACCACCATGTTCCATGAGTTCGGCCATGCGCTGCACGGCATGTTCTCGAACGTGAAGTACCCGTCCATCGCCGGCACCAGCACCTCGCGCGATTTCGTCGAGTTCCCCTCGCAGTTCAACGAGCACTGGGCGCTGGACCCGAAGGTGTTCGCCAACTACGCCAAGAACTACAAGACCGGCGAGCCGATGCCGCAGGCGCTGGTCGACAAGATCCTCAAGGCGCGTACCTTCAACCAGGGCTACGCCACCACCGAGTACCTGTCGGCCGCACTGCTCGACCTGGCCTGGCACACCCAGCCGGCCGACGCCAAGCTGCAGGACGTCGCCCCGTTTGAAGCGGCTGCGCTGAAGAAGTACAAGGTCGACCTGGCCCAGGTGCCGCCGCGTTACCGCACCACCTACTTCGACCACATCTGGGGCGGCGGCTACTCGGCCGGTTACTACGCCTATTTCTGGGCCGAAGTGCTGGACCACGACTCGTTCGAGTGGTTCAAGGAACACGGTGGCCTGACCGCTGAAAACGGCCAGGTGTTCCGCGACAAGATCCTCTCGCGCGGCAACAGCGTGGAACTGGCGGACCTGTACCGCGAATTCCGCGGCAAGGACCCGTCGGTCGAACCGCTGCTGGTCAACCGCGGCCTGAAATAATGCGGCCGATGTAACAACGAACGGCGGGGGAAACCCCGCCGTTCGCATATCGGTGCCGGGGCCGGCCGGTGCCGGGGCCTGCCGGTGCCGGTCGCCCAACCGGTAGTGCCGACTGTTAGTCGGCAAAGCGCGGTCCAAGGACGTTCGATCGCCTACGTTCCCACGCGACAACCGACCTCGCTGCATCCCAGGTGATCCAACGCGATCTCCAACGCGTGCATGTAACTCTGCGCGCAATACCCGTGCGCCACGCCGATGCGCTGGCCCACGTCCGCCGGCAGGCAATCCTCCGGCGCGCCCGCATCATCGTCATGCACTTCCACGTACACGTTGTGCAGATGCGGCAACAACCGCTGCAAGCGCGTACTGCCCACGCACGCCCCCGGATCCAGCAGTGTGACCTCGCCGCGGCTGTGATCGGCCACGCGCAACGCATCCAGCAGCTCCTGCTCCGACCCACACGCACGGATTGCCACCGTGGTACCCGCATCGATCGCCCGGTGCACCAGCGCCTTCAGAACGGGCGCCGGCAGCGGCTGCGCGGTGCGGATCAATTGCCCGCTCGCTTCCGGGCCACGAATGATGAAGATCGACATGGCTCAGACACTCCCGGCAACGGTCTGCAACCGGCGCGCGGCAATTGCCAGCGACAACCGGCACGCATCCTCGCGGCCACTGCTGCACACCACCCGCGCCACTGGCGCATGCAGCGGGTGCAGGTGTGCATCCAACCCATCGTCATCGTTGGCCGCCATCTCGATGTACGGCGCCGGCAACGCCTCCAGCGCCGCGCACAGCGCGCGGCCATGCGCGGCCCATTGCGCCGGCTCGGCGGCGCCGGTCTCGATCAGCACCCACGCCGGCTGGCTTTCCCGGGCCTGGCGCAGGCACTGCAGCAGCGCCGGCAGCGTGGCGCAGTCCTGGCAGTGCACGGCGTGGCCGGCCAGCTGGGCCGGCACCGGCAGCGGGTCCGGCGACGGCTGCCGGAGCAACAGGATGGTCATGGAACACCTCGACAAAGCGCCCGGAGGCGCGGTGTCGACACGATGCGCGCGCGGGCCATAAAGGGGCGATCACCCGCTTGCCCGGGGCGCGTAAACAACGCGTAGTTTTTTTATCGGGGCACGACCAACGGTATGCCCGGCCGTGGCCGGGCACCCTCCGGGCCGTCGCGGGCGACGTTACTCGCGGCTGCGCCGCTCCTTGCGTGCCCTACCGATCCTGGCGGTAGGTGACGACCGTTGGTCGTCACGGCGGGAACTCCGGAACGTCCTGATGGTCAGACCCCAACCAACGCCCGCAAGGATCGCCACCATGACCGCTGCCGCCGCCGAACCCCGCTCCAACGGCCTGCTCCACTGGCTGAAGAAGGAAGCCCTGCCGCTGCTGGTCATGCTCGGCCTGCTCGCCGCCGCGCGCGACAGCCTGGCCAACCACTACCAGGTGCCCAGCGGCTCCATGCAGCACACCCTGATGCCCGGCGACCGGGTGGTGGTGGACATGCGCGCCTACGGCCTGCGCCTGCCGTTCACCTCGGTGGAACTGCTGCACACCGGCGTGCCACAGCGCGGCGAGGTGGCGGTGTTCGATTCCCCGCAGGACGGCACCCGCCTGATCAAGCGCATCGCCGCCGTGGGCGGCGACCGCGTGGACCTGCATGAAGGCCACCTCAGCATCAACGGCCACCCGCTCGGCCAGGTGGGAACCGATGACGTGGAGGACTTCGGCCGCACCCTGGCCCAGCTCGACCTGGGCCAGGGCGGCGGCCCGGAGATCACCGGGCTGGCCGTACCCGCCGGCAAGGTGCTGATGCTGGGCGACCACCGTGGCAACAGCGCCGACGGCCGCTACTTCGGCCTGGTCGACGCCAAGGCCCTGTATGGAAAGGCGGCGCGCGTGTATTACCGCCGCGGAGAGGGTTTTACCTGGCAGGCGCTGTGAGATCACGGGGGCCGGCCAACGGCCGGCGCTACCGGGGTCGGGCGCCCAAAACCGCGATCGGGGTCGGGTGCCCAAAACCGTGATCCACGGGTAGCGCCGGCCGTTGGCCGGCCCTCGCAAAACCTTGATCGATACGTACAACGTCTCAATCCAGACCCGTCAGGTTATGGATCGACCTGTACCGGCTGCCTATCCTGAGCGCTGATCCTTACGCACCGGCCCGCCCCCACGGGCCCAGACGCAATGAACGGCGACACCGCAGCGCTGCCCGAGCGCAGTTCCACCGCCCATCCGCCCGCGCCCACTCAGCACATCGAGCAGGGCACCCCCGCGTTCCGGCGCACGGCGGCGGCGCTGTTCCTGGCCGGCTTCTCCACCTTCGGCCTGCTCTACACCGTGCAGCCGCTGCTGCCGGAGTTCAGCCGCCACTTCGGCGTCTCCGCCGCCAACAGCGCCCTGGCCCTGTCGCTCAGCACCGGCCTGCTGGCCGTTTCGATGCTGGTGGCCGGGTTGATCTCCGACCGGGTCGGCCGCCGTGGCGTGATGATCACCGCGCTGCTGGCCTCCACCGTGCTCTCGGCCGCCAGCGCCATGGTCGACGACTGGACCACGCTGCTGATCCTGCGCACCCTGCTCGGCATCGCACTCAGCGGCGTGCCGGCGGTGGCGATGACCTACCTGGTCGAAGAAATGGACAGCCGCGCGCTCGGCCTGGCCATGGGCCTGTACATCGGCGGCAACGCGGTGGGCGGCATGAGCGGGCGCCTGATCGCCGGCATCGTGGCCGACCACTGGGGCTGGCGTTGGGGCATCGGCGTGGTCTCGCTGATCGCCGTGCTCAGCACCGTGCTGCTGTGGGTGCAGCTGCCGCCGTCGCGCCATTTCCAGAGCCGTCGCGGCGGCCTGCGCGAACTGCCCGCGCGCTGGCGCCAGCTGTTCGCCGATCCCGGCCTGCCCTCGCTGTTCGCCACCGCGTTCGTGCTGATGGGCGTGTTCGTCACCCTCTACAACTACCTCGGCTACCACCTGCTGGCGCCGCCGTACCGGCTCAGCCAGACCGTGGTTGGCCTGATCTTCAGCGTGTACCTGGTCGGCACCTTCAGTTCGGCGTGGATGGGCCAGCAGGCCAACCGGCATGGCCGGGGCCGCGTGCTCGGCATCTGCTACGGCCTGATCGCGCTCGGCATCGTGCTGCTGTCCCTGCCGTGGCTGGGCTGCATGGCGCTGGGCATCGCGCTGGTCACGTTCGGCTTCTTCGGCGGCCATTCGGTGGCCAGCAGCTGGGTCGGCAGCCGCGCGGGCGTGATGCGCGCCGAAGCCTCGGCGCTGTACCTGTTCGCCTATTACCTCGGTTCCAGCCTGGCCGGTGCCGCCGGCGGCGTGTTCTACACCCGCTGGGACTGGTGGGGCGTGTGCGCCTTCGCCGCCGTGCTCACCGCGATCGGCGCCACCATCGCCTGGCGGCTGGGCCGCCGCGCACAGCCGCTGCCGGCCGCGCTCGCACTCAGCCGCTGAAGCCGCCCTGCAGCAGCCGGGTGAAATGGGTAATCAGGGGTGAGGGTGCGCCACGCCGGTAGGCCACATGCACTTCCGAACTCGCCGCGCGATCACTCAGCGGCACGAAGCGCGCGCCTTCCACGTGGATGTGGCTGCATGAAGCCGGCAGCACCGTCACCCCCAACCCGGACGCGGCCAGGCTGATCAGCGTGGACGCCTCGCCGGCTTCCTGGATGATGCGCGGCGTGAAGCCGGCACTGCGGCACAGCGCAATGAAGTGATCGTGGATGCCGGCGCCCACCTCGCGCAGGAAGCCCACGAACGGCTCATGCGCGAACTGGCGCAGCGCCACCGGCGCACTGGCCGGCAGGTCGCGGATCAGCGGATGCTGGTCATGCACCACCAGCGCCAGGGGATCGCTGAACAACTTGCGTGACATCAGCGGCGTGGGCAACGCGCGCTTGCGGATCAACCCCACATCCAGCTCATTGGCTACCAGCGCATCGATCTGCTGCAACGTGTTCATTTCGCGCAGCTTCAACTGCACCTGCGGGAACTGCTGGCGGTAGGCGAAGATCGCCCGCGGAATCTGCGTGGACAACGGCGTGGCGCGGGTCAACCCGATGCGCAGCTCGCCGGTTTCACCGCGTTGAGCGCGCTGGGTGAGTTCGATGGCCTGGTCCACCCGTGCCAATGCGTCGGTGGCCTGCGCCTGCAGCACGCGCCCGGCCTCGGTGAGTTCCACCCGGCGGTTGCTGCGCAGGAACAGGCGCGCGCCCAGCAGCGTTTCCAGCTGCCGGATCTGCTGGCTGAGCGGCGGCTGCGACATGCCCAGCCGCTCGGCGGCACGCCCGAAATGCAGGGTATCGGCCACCGCCAGGAAGTAGCGCAGGTGGCGCAGTTCAATCGACATGGCAGCGCATCAGCGTTCGGAATGACCGCTTTCATCATAGCTGCGCGGACTGAACAGGTCCGGCTGGATCAGCTCGATGAAGGCGCGTGCCTGCGGCGACAGGAAGCGGCCCCGGCGCACGATCACCCCATAGCTGCGCTCGGGGAACCACGCGCTCATCGAGCGCGTCACCAGCCGGTCGCGGTCGGCATCGTTGAGGCACAGCGCCGGCACGATGGAAATGCCCATGCCCATCGCCACGTACTGCTTGATCACCTCCCAGCCGCCCACCTCCAGCGCCACCGTGTACGGCACGCGCTGGCGCTGGAACACCTGGTCCACCAGCCGGTAGGTGATCTGCCGCTTGGGTGGCAGCACCAGCGGGTAGGCCGAGATCGCCTGCAGGGTCAGCTCCGGCGCGGTGGCCAGCGGGTGGTCGGGCGGGGCGATCAGCACCTGCTCGAAGCGGTAGGCCGGCGCATAGCTCAGGTCGGCCGGCACATCGGTCATCGAGCCCACCGCCAGGTCGGCCGCATCGCTGCGCAGCAGGTCGGTGCCATCGGCGCTGATCGCGTTGTGCAGGGTCAGGCGCACGTCCGGGTGGCGCTGGCGGAAGCGCTCCACGATGCGCGGCAGCAGGTACAGGATGGTGGAGCTGTTGGCGGCAATGTTGAGCTCGCCCGCATCCAGCCCTTTGACCTTGTCGCGGAAGCTGGCCTCCAGCCCGTCCAGGCTTTCCACCAGCGGCTGGGCCATTTCAAACAGCAGCTGGCCCTCGCGGCTGGGCACCAGCCGCCGCCCGCTGCGCTCGAACAGGCCCACCCCCAATTCGCGTTCCAGCGCCTGCAACTGCTGGCTGATCGCCGGCTGGCTGACGAACAGCGCCTCAGCCGCACGTGAGACTGAGCCCAATCGCACCGTCTGGCAGAACGCCCGCAGCGGCTTGAGCCGGTCAGACTTGTAGGAAAAACGGGGACTTGGCGGCTTGGGTGTGGGCATGGCGTAACGAATATAAGCGCAGCTTATGTAAAGCATTGCGATAACTGTTTTGTCAAATACCACACTCCGGCGCACGGTGGCATCACCCGCAACGCAGGAGTTGGACATGTCCGCTGTCGCCGCCTTCGCCACCGCCCAGCCCACCCCGGCCGATGCCCCGGCCACCCCGGGCATCGCCCTGACCACCCAGCTTGCCGGCCAGTCGGCCCTGCTGCCGGCGGGGGTATTGGCGCTGCTGGTGTCGCTGCACCGCGCGGTGGAACCCGAACGCCAGCGCCGCCTGCAGGCCCGCCGTGAGCGCCAGGCCTTCTTCGACGGCGGCGGCCTGCCGGATTTCCGCACCGACACCGCCGCCATCCGCAGCGAGGACTGGCGCGTGGCGCCGATCCCCGACGCCCTGCAGGACCGCCGCGTCGAGATCACCGGCCCGACCGACCCGAAGATGGTCATCAACGCGCTGAACTCCGGCGCCAAGGTGTTCATGGCCGATTTCGAGGATTCCACCGCCCCGGCCTGGCGCAACCTGCTGGCCGGCCAGCAGGCGCTGATCGGCGCAGTGCGCGGCGACCTCACCCACACCGCGCCCGGCGCGGACGGCAAGCCGGGCAAGCACTACGCGCTGCGCCCGCTCGACGAACAGGCCGTGCTGATCGTGCGCCCGCGCGGCTGGCACCTGGATGAAAAACACGTGCGCATCGATGGCCAGCCGCTGGCCGGCGGCCTGTTCGACGCGGCCGTGTTCGCCTTCCACAACGCCCGCACCCTGATGTGCCGCCAGCGCGGCCCGTACTTCTACCTGCCCAAGCTGCAGTCGATGGAAGAGGCCGCGCTGTGGGAAACCGCCCTGTCGCACATCGAAGGCATGCTCGGCCTGCCGCATGGCCAGATCAAGGTCACCGTGCTGATCGAAACGCTGCCGGCGGTGTTCGAGATGGACGAGATCCTGCACGCGCTGCGCGACCGCATCGTTGGCCTGAACTGCGGCCGCTGGGATTACATCTTTTCCTACATCAAGACCTTCCGTAAGCACGCCGACAAGGTGCTGCCCGAACGCGGCCAGGTGACCATGACCCAGCCGTTCCTGAAGGCCTATTCGGAACTGCTGATCCAGACCTGCCACCGCCGCGGTGCCCACGCGATGGGCGGCATGGCCGCACAGATCCCGATCAACCACGATGCCGCCGCCAACGAACAAGCCATGGCGCGGGTGCGTGCCGACAAGCTGCGCGAAGTCACCGCCGGCCACGACGGCACCTGGGTGGCGCACCCGGCGCTGATTCCGGTGGCGCAGGCGATCTTCGACGCGCACATGCCCGGCCCCAACCAGCACGCGGTGCTGCGCCGCGATGTGCGGGTGGGCCGCGACGAGCTGATCGCCGCGCCCACCGGCACCATCACCCGCGCCGGGTTCGAGGGCAACGTGGAAGTGTGCGTGCGCTACCTGGCCGCCTGGCTGGACGGCAACGGCTGCGTGCCCATCCACCACCTGATGGAAGACGCGGCCACCGCAGAGATCAGCCGCAGCCAGCTGTGGCAGTGGCTGCACGTGCCCGGCCAGCACCTGGACGACGGCACCGCCATCGACCTGGCCCTGCTCGACGCCACCCTGGCCGCGCTGCCGGCGCGGTTGGGCGAGCGCAGCGCGCTGCCGGGCGGGGCGCGGATCGACGAGGCCATCGCCCTGCTCGGTGAGCTGAGCCGCCGCAATGAACTGACCGATTTCCTGACCTTGCCGGCCTACGACCGGATCGATTGACCCGCCCAGCCGGGCAGGGCCCGGCGCTACCGCTTTCGATGTTCATCCCCTGGAGAATTGCCATGACCAAGCTGCCGACCGCCGAACAGATCCAGCACGAATGGAACACCGACCCGCGCTGGGCCGGCATCCAGCGCAACTACAGCGCCGCCGACGTGGTGCGCCTGCGCGGCACCGTGCACGTGGAGCATTCGCTGGCCCGGCTGGGCGCGGAGAAGCTGTGGAAGTACCTGCATGAAAAGGACTTCGTCAACGCGCTCGGCGCGCTGACCGGCAACCAGGCCATGCAGCAGGTCAAGGCCGGCCTCAACGCCATCTACCTGTCCGGCTGGCAGGTCGCCGCCGATGCCAACCTGGCCGGCCAGATGTACCCCGACCAGTCGCTGTACCCGGCCGATTCGGTGCCGGCCGTGGTCAAGCGCATCAACAACACCCTGCTGCGCGCCGACCAGCTGCACCACGCCGAAGGCAAGGACGACATCGACTTCCTGCAGCCCATCGTGGCCGATGCCGAAGCCGGCTTCGGCGGCGTGCTCAACGCCTTCGAGCTGATGAAGGCGATGATCGAAGCCGGCGCGGCCGGCGTGCACTTCGAAGACCAGCTGGCCTCGGTGAAGAAGTGCGGGCACATGGGCGGCAAGGTGCTGGTGCCCACCCGCGAGGCCATCGAGAAATTGAACGCCGCGCGCCTGGCCGCCGACGTGCTGGGCGTGCCCACCCTGCTGGTGGCCCGCACCGACGCCGAAGCCGCCGACCTGCTGACCAGCGACATCGACGCCAACGACCAGCCCTTCGCCACCGGCGAGCGCACGGTGGAAGGCTTCTACAAGACCCGCAACGGCCTGGACCAGGCCATCAGCCGCGGCCTGGCCTACGCTCCCTACGCCGACCTGATCTGGTGCGAGACCGGCAAGCCGGACCTGGAGTTCGCGCGCAGATTTGCCGAAGCCATCCATGCGAAGTACCCGGGCAAGCTGCTGGCCTACAACTGCTCGCCCAGCTTCAACTGGAAGAAGAACCTGGACGACGCCACCATTGCGAAGTTCCAGAAGGAAATCGCCAGGTACGGGTACAAGTTCCAGTTCATCACCCTGGCCGGCTTCCACGCCCTGAACTACTCCATGTTCAACCTGGCCCACGGCTACGCCCGCCGCCAGATGAGCGCCTTCGTGGAACTGCAGGAAGCCGAATTCGCCGCCGCCGATCGGGGCTTCACCGCGGTCAAGCACCAGCGCGAGGTCGGCACCGGCTACTTCGACGCCGTCACCCAGGCCATCCAGCAGGGCCAGTCCTCCACCACCGCCCTGGCCGGCTCGACCGAAGAGGAACAATTCCGGGCGGCGTGACGCCCGGAATCGGCGGCTGCGGCCGCCGCCGGGTGGCCGCGCCACCCGGGTAACCCCGGCCGTTGGCCGGATCCCCGGGAACCCACCCCGAAGAAGGCCGCCCCTGTAGGGGTGGCCCTTCTTCTATATGCTCCCGCCAGATGCTACGGTCCGCAAAAGGCTACATGCGGTAGGGGATGGCCGGTTCAAACCGGTCGCTGCGTTGGGGAAGACTGGGCCGGAGCGCCGGAGAAATCCGGGCGCCGGGGCATGGAAATGGGATGAGGCGCACACTTTTAAGGGGTGCTATCCTCATTCGCTCACCGGGGAACGCTGGGAAGCGGGTGTACGGGAATGACCGGCAAGCTTGCGACGAATGTGTGCGAACGAGCGTCAGACATCGCGCAGACCGCGATGGCTGAGATCGTGCACGCTGTCCTGAGCGCCGGCGAATTCGCCCTGTTTGCCGAATTCGGCCAACACCGCGCGCTGCGCGCCGGAGAGCACCTGTTCCTGCGCAACCAGGCCGGCAGCACCATGTATGTCATCGTTACCGGTGCCATCGAGCTGGATTTCGGCGAAGACCTGGTGGTCAAGACGCTGGGCCAGCATGAGTTCTTCGGCGAACTGGGCCTGCTGATCGGCGACCACCCGCGCAGCGCCGACGCGCGCGCCACCACCGATTCGCTGGTGCTGGAACTGGACCACACCGATTTCCAGCGCCTGGTCGACCGCGACCCGGGCCTGGTTGCCTACTTCCTGCGCCGCACGATCATGCGCGTGGTGAGCAACGAACAGGTGCTGATCCGCCAGCTGCGCCGGCGCAACCATGACCTGGAAACCGCGCTGGACAACCTCTACGTCACCACCCACCAGCTCACCCACACCCGCGAGCTGGTGCGTACCGACGAGTTGACCGGCCTGCACAACCGCCGCGGCCTGGCGTTGTACCTGCAGGAATGTCGCAACCATGACAACGGCGCGCCGCAGGGCCTGCTGCTGATCGACTGCGACCACTTCAAGCAGGTCAACGATGAGTACGGCCACCAGGCCGGCGACCGTGTGCTGCAGAGCGTGGCCAACATCCTTCGCTCGGTAGCCACCGAACAGGATCGTGCCTGCCGGTTGGGCGGGGATGAGTTCTGCCTGCTGCTGCGCCAAGCGGATCCCGATGCCCTCCAGCACGCGGCCCAGTTCATCCTCAGTGCCGTGCACGGCCTGATGGGCCGACCGGGCGGCCAGCCGCATGTCTGCCCGGTCAGCATCGGCGTGAGCCTGCTGGAACCGGACAGCGACTGGAGCGATTGGTACGCCCGCGCCGACAATGCGCTGTACCAGGCCAAGCGCCTGGGCGGCAACCGGTTGCACTGGTCGCGTGCCGCGACCGCCACGCCCTGACGGGGTATTCGAATGAACGGCGACAACGGAACGTCGACCCAGTCCCCACAGCTGCGCGCGCTGCTGTTCACCGATCTGTGCGATTCGCTGATCCTGGTTGAACGCATAGGCGACAGCGCCGCAGCCGAGGTCTTCCAGCAGCACGACCGTTTGGTGCTGGCGCTGCAGCAGCAATGGAATGGACGCCAGATCGACCGCTCCGATGGTCTGTTCCTGCTATTCGACCGGGCGATCGACGGGTTGGGGTTCGCGCTGGACTATCGCCGCGAACTGCAGAAGCTGGGCGAGCAGTGCAACCTGCCACTGCGCGCCCGTGCCGGACTACACGTGGGCGAAGTGTTGATCTGGGACAACACGCCTGAAGCTGTCCAGGCGGGTGCCAAACCAGTGGAAGTGGAAGGTTTGGCAAAGCCGATGGCTGCGCGCCTGATGGCGCTGGCCCTGCCCGGGCAGATCCTGCTGTCGTCGGTAGCCGAATCGTTGACTCGTCGCGCCAGCAGCGAGTTGGGAGAACGAGCGGAAAAACTGCAATGGCGCTCGCACGGCCCGTGGTTGTTCAAAGGCATTTCAACAGTGCAGCAGGTGTTCGAGGTGGGTGAGCCCGGCTTCGGACCGATGCGCATGCCCAAAGCCAACGCCAAGGCACAGCGCAAGCTGCCGATCTGGCGTCGCCCGGCGGCATTGGCGGCAGAAATTGCAGTGATGGCGATGTTGGGCGTCGGGGGCTGGATGCTGCTGCGTCCCGAGCCTGCCATCGCCTTCGCCGAGCGCGACTGGGTAGTGGTGGCAGACGTAGACAACATCAGCGGCGAGCCGCTGTTCGACAGCAGCCTGCAACGGGCATTGTTGCTGAGCCTCGAGCAGTCACGCTACGTCAACGTGCTGTCGGTGGCGAAGGTGCAGGAGTCGCGCGAGCTTCTGCGGGTGCCGGCCGAACGTGGGCTTGACCGCCAACTGGCCGGCGACATTGCCTCGCGGGAGGGGGCGCGCATGGTCTTGGCGCCCAGTATCAACGTGTCCAACGGACGTTATGTCGTTGCAGTGGACCTGCTGGATCCGACCACCGACAAACTGGTACGAACCTACCGGGCGGAGGCCAAGGGGCCTGAAAGCGTTATCGAAGCGGTAGACGACGTGATTGGTCGATTGCGCGCTGGCCTGGGCGAAACCGTTGCATCGGTGCAGGAATCGGTGCCTCTTCCGCAGGCATCCACCGGCAATCTGCAGGCTCTTAAATCCTTCGCGCTGGCCGAGAACGCCCTGGGACGCCGCCGCTTTTCCGAAGCGGCAAAGTTGTACGAAGCAGCGCTCGATGCAGACCCGGATTTCGCCATGGCGCATGTAGGACTGGCCAAGCTGCTGGTACGCCTGGACCGGCGAACCGAAGCGCTGCCACATCTGGAACGCGCCCAGTCTTTGTACGACCGCCTTCCCCACCGCGAGCGGCTTTACCTGAAGGCATGGGCCACCGAGATGCGACCCGACGCGTGGCCGCTGGAAGACTGGCGGGTGCTGGCCGATGTGTATCCGGATTCCTTTGCTGGACTCGCGAACACATCCTGGTATCTGGTTATGGACAATCGGTTCGAAGAGGCTGAGCGATATGCCCGTGCGGCGGCGGTGCCGCAAGACCCGATGCGTGCATATCCAATGCAGCACTTGGGCTGGATCCAGCTGGGCACCAATCGCTATGACGAAGCGATGCGCAGCTTCCAGGTATCCGAGCAGATGACGGGGCGCAATGCCAGCGATGCACGGGTGGACGCTCTCATCGCGCTGCGGCGCTACAAGGATGCCCACGCACTGCTGGCCATGTTGCCCAAGGGCCGCGACGAGGTGCAGGCCATCATGAACCAGCGCGCGCGAATGTTGCTGGCGGCAGATCAGGACGACTGCACCGGAATGGCAGATGCGATGGCCAGCGAGGCCGAGCCGGCTGAATCGGTGGACTTCCGCATCCACGTGCAGCTGATGCATGCAGTGGTGGATGCGGCCTGCGATCGCCGCAATTCCACGGCGCTGGCCCAGATCGCCACTCAGCTGGCTCCGTTGCTGGCGAACACCCGTGACCCGAACCTGCCGGACCGGGTCAGCCGGCTGCTCAGCCTGATATACCTGGCCCAACGCCAAGGCGACCACACCTTGGCAAACCGCTTGCTGCGTGAGTACGCGCCGCTGTTTGTGGAACAAAAGAGTCCGGTCATCACCAAGTGGCGCACCCTGGTGCTGGCCATGCAACAACTGGGCGAAGGCCAACCTGCGAAAGCAGAAGCGCTCTTGCTACCGTTGATGGACGGCACCGAGCCGGTGCAGGCGCGTGTGGCCCTGCGCCAGGTGCAGCGCGAACTTGGCAACGTGGTGGAATTCCAAGAGCAGAACGAATGGCTGTTTGATCATCGCGGCCGCGGCTTTGCGGAAGTCGCAGTCATGCAATTGATGCAGCCGCTCAACGTTCACGACACGTTGGCCGACGCCAGCCTGCGCCCGCAGTAACGCGGGCACAGGCCGACTGTCTTACTTGAGCGCGTCGCCGACCTTGCCAGCTTCAAAGCAGAAGATCACATGCATGGCGGTGTAGGAGGTGCTCAGGTGCTGCTCGAGCTGCGCCTGCACGGCGCGCAATTCCTCCACCGACGCCAACTTCTGGATATCGCAGCAGTCCGGCTGCGCGTCCACGTCGTAGCCGATCTCGGCCAATGCCTTGCGTGCGTCCGCCTGGAAACGTTCGCGGAAAGCGGAATCGTCGATCAGCTTGCTGACCAGTCGTGCAGCGGCTTCAGGTGCAATCTTGCTCTTACCGGAGTTTTCTTCGCTCATTGCGGTCAGTCCAAGGGTGGAGACACCGTTATCGGCCGGTTTGACCCGGAATGTAGAGCCACGCCCTGTGTAGCTGGTTAGCGCAGGGTTGCGGGCTGTGAGGCAACACGTAAAGCCCGCCGATTACAGGACACGCAGGCCGTGCTGTCCAGTTTCCTCCCTTAGAATGGCCAACTACGCGTACTGACCGTCCACATGAAACTGCGCCGCTGCACCATCGTGATGTTTGAGCCCCGGGAAGAGGTCCAGTTCGACCTGCAGGCGATTCTGCAGGGCCGGGCGGAGCTTGCTACCCGCAGTGCCTGGTTCGCCATTGCCGCGCATCTCGAACAGCCCGTGGCGGTCAGCGTGGCGCAGCGCGAGCTGCTGGGCAGCTTGAGTCCACGGCATTGGCAGCATGCATCCAGCCTCGAGGACAGTCAGCAGGTGTGGCAACCCCTGCTCGATGCAGGCCTGCTGATCTCGGACGACGACTCACATTCCTCCCATCGCCTGCGCGATGAAGCCCTCCGAGACAGCCACTGGTGGCCACTATCCGCCTTGGCGCACCGCCATGGCCGCTGGGAAGGGGTAGACAGTGCAGCCGAGATGCACGCCAACAACCTCACTACCGCCAGCGGGCTGCGCTCGCAGCTGGGTGCGCCGCCGCCGGCCGTGGAGCCACGGCCCGGGCACTACGAACCGCTGCCGCCGGTAGGCCGTACCGACTACGATCAGTTACTCGAGCGCAGGACAACCTGCCGAAATTTCGACGGACAGCGGAGCATCAGCCGAGAGCTTCTTGCGCAGCTCCTGCAGCGAACAGTCAAGGCACAGGCCGTGGTGCAGGTGGAAGCAGATACCGAGTTCCTGAAAAAAAACGTGCCCTCCGGCGGCGGCCTGCATGCCACCGAGACCTACCTGCTGGTGCAGCGCGTGGACGACCTCCAGCCGGGGCTGTACCACTACCACCCGGTGCAGCATGCACTGGTCGCGCTGCCGCGCCATTGCGACCGTCCGCTGCAGGAGGTTGCCAACGCCATGCTCTCAGGGCAGGACTGGTTTGCAGACGCGGCCGTGCACCTGGTGCTGGTGCCGCGCTACGCGCGTACCTACTGGAAGTACCGCAATCACGCCAAAGCATACCGCGCGTTGCTGCTGGACGTGGGGCACATCTCCCAGGCCCTGTACATGGCGGCCACCGAACGTGGCATGGCCGCATTCGTCACGGCCGCCATCAATGAAGGCGATACGGAAGCAGCGTTCGGCCTGGATGGTATTACCCAGAGCCCCGTGGCGATTGTTGGCGTGGGATGGCGGGGTGAAACCCTCGGCACCGCCGAGTTTGACCCCAACCAGGTGGTTTGGGGCTGAGCGTCAGCCCGCTTCGAAATCCACCAGCACTGCGCCATCGGCCACCTGGTCACCCGCCTTGACCCGATACCCCTGCACCGTGCCATCGGCCGGGGCCTGCAGGGTGTGCTCCATCTTCATCGCCTCCAGCACCAGCAGCGGGGTGCCGCGTACCACCTGCGTGCCCGGTGCCAGCAGCGTGGCCACGATGCGGCCCGGCATCGGTGCGACCAGGCTGCCCGCATCCGCTACCGCGTGGTCGGCTTCGCTGACCGGATCATGCAGGGTGAAGCGCTGCACGCCGTCGTTGCCGAACAGGTACAGCTCGCTGCCATCGCGCACCACCCGGGCGCGGTGCAGGCGCTCTCCCACCTGCAACGCCAGCCGCTCGCCCACCATCCGGCCCTGCGCCGATACCGTGGTGCCGCCCACCTCGATGGACCACGCCTCGCCATGGCCTTCAACGGCCACCACCTGCTGGTGGCCACGATGCTCCAGGGTCAGGCGCCGCGCCGCACGCTGGCCGAGCCGCCAGCCATCGCGCGCCTGCCACGGCGAGTGCGGGTCGCGCGCATCCACCGGGGCCGCTGCGTCCGTCGCCATCGCAGCTACGGCCGCCAGCGCCCACAGGGCAGGGTCGGTATCGCCCTGATGTGGCGCCAGCGCGGCCTGCTCGCGTTCGATCAACGCGGTATCCAGCCTCGCGTTGGCGAATGAATCGGTCATCACCAGCCGGCGCAGGAACGCGGCGTTGGTGGTCACGCCCACCACTTCGCACTCGGCCAGCGCCTGCTGCATGCGGCGCAGGGCGGTATCGCGGTCCACATCCCACACGATCAGCTTGGCAATCATCGGGTCGTAGAACGGGGTGATCGCATCGCCCTGTTCCACACCCGCATCCACGCGCACGTGCGCGCTGCCGGACGGCAGGCGCAGGTGGCGCAGGGTGCCGGTGGAAGGCAGGAAGCCCTTGTCGGCATCTTCGGCATACAGCCGCGCTTCCAGCGCATGGCCGCTGATCTGCAGCTGTTCCTGCTGCAGCGGCAGCGGGGCGCCGCCGGCCACGCGCAGCTGCCACTCCACCAGGTCGGTACCGGTGATGCACTCGGTCACCGGGTGCTCCACCTGCAGGCGGGTGTTCATTTCCATGAAATAGAAATCGCCGTCGGGCCCGGCGATGAATTCCACCGTGCCGGCGCCCACGTAATTCACCGCGCGCGCGGCATCCACCGCGGCCTTGCCCATGGCGGCGCGGCGCTCGGGCGTCATGCCCGGCGCAGGTGCTTCTTCCAGCACCTTCTGGTGGCGGCGCTGCACCGAGCAGTCGCGCTCGAACAGGTACACCACGTTGCCGTGGCTGTCGCCGAACACCTGGATCTCGATATGGCGCGGGCGCTCCACGTACTTTTCCACCAGCACGTGCGCATTGCCGAAGGCGGACTGCGCCTCGCGCTGGCAGCTGGCCAGCGCGTCGGTGAACGCTGCGCTGTCGTCCACCTTGCGCATGCCCTTGCCACCGCCGCCGGCGCTGGCCTTGATCAGCACCGGGTAGCCGATGCCGTCGGCCTGTTCGCGCAGGAACGCCGGTTCCTGGGCGTCGCCGTGGTAGCCCGGGGTCAGCGGCACGCCGGCCTGCGCCATCAGCGCCTTGGCCGCGCTCTTGTCGCCCATCGCGCGGATCGCCGCCGCAGACGGGCCGATGAACACGATGCCCGCCTCGGCGCAGGCCTGGGCGAAGTCCGCGTTTTCCGACAGGAAGCCGTAACCGGGGTGGATCGCCTGCGCGCCGGTGCGGCGTGCCGCATCCAGGATGGCGTCGGCGCGCAGGTAGCTTTCGCGCGCGGGTGCCGGGCCGATGCCCACGGCCTCGTCGGCCAGGCGCACATGGCGTGCGTCGCGGTCGGCGTCGGAGTACACCGCCACCGTGGCAATGCCCAGGCGCTGGCAGGTGGCGATGACGCGGCAGGCGATTTCGCCACGGTTGGCGATCAGGATCTTGGTGAACATGGAAGTCTCGTTGCGCATGCCAGGGGGCCGGATCACATCCGGAACACGCCGAAATCGGTCTTGCGGGCCGGGGCGTTGAGGCTGGCCGACAAGGCCAGGCCCAGCACGCGGCGGGTGTCGGCCGGGTCGATCACGCCGTCATCCCACAACCGCGCGCTGGCGTAGTAGGGGTGGCCCTGCTGCTCGAACTGGTCGCGGATCGGACTCTTGAAGGTGTCTTCGTCCTGCGCCGACCACTGCCCGCCCTTGGCCTCGATGCCATCGCGCTTCACCGTGGCCAGTACGCTGGCCGCCTGCTCGCCGCCCATCACGCCGATGCGCGCGTTCGGCCACATCCACAGGAAATTGGGCGAATAGGCGCGGCCGCACATGCCGTAGTTGCCGGCGCCGAACGAACCGCCGATCACCACCGTGAACTTGGGCACCTTGGCGCAGGCCACCGCCATCACCAGCTTGGCTCCGTCCTTGGCGATGCCGCCGTGTTCGTACTTGCGGCCGACCATGAAGCCGGTGATGTTCTGCAGGAACACCAGCGGAATGCCGCGCTGGGTGCACAGCTCGATGAAGTGCGCGCCCTTGAGTGCCGATTCGGAGAACAGGATGCCGTTGTTGGCGATGATCCCCACCGGGTAACCGTGCAGGTGCGCGAAGCCGGTCACCAGCGTGTTGCCGTAGCGCGGCTTGAATTCGTCGAAGCGCGAATCGTCCACCACGCGCATGATCACCTCGCGCACGTCGTAGGGCTTGCGCGTGTCGGCCGGGATCACCCCGTACAGTTCCTGCGCCGGGTAGCGCGGTTCCACCGGGGCCTGCACCGCCAGTGCCGGCTCGGGCTTGCGCCAGTTGAGCTGGGCGATGATCGCGCGCACCCGCGCCAGTGCCTGCAGGTCGTTGTCGGCCATGTGGTCGGCCACCCCGGAAATGCGCGTGTGCACATCGGCACCGCCCAGTTCCTCGGCGGTGACCACTTCACCGGTGGCGGCCTTCACCAGCGGCGGGCCGCCCAGGAAGATGGTGCCCTGCTCGCGCACGATCACCGTTTCATCGCTCATCGCCGGTACGTACGCGCCGCCGGCGGTGCACGAGCCCATCACGCAGGCGATCTGCGGAATGCCCTGCGCCGACAGGTTGGCCTGGTTGTAGAAGATCCGGCCGAAGTGGTCGCGGTCCGGGAACACCTCGTCCTGCAGCGGCAGGAACGCGCCACCCGAATCCACCAGGTAGATGCACGGCAGCCGGTTCTGTTCGGCCACCTCCTGCGCGCGCAGGTGCTTCTTCACCGTCATCGGGTAATAGGTGCCGCCCTTGACCGTGGCATCGTTGGCCACGATCACGCATTCCACCCCGGACACCCGGCCAATGCCGGCCACCACGCCTGCGCTGGCGATGCTGTCGCCATACATGCCGTGCGCGGCCAGCGGCGCGATTTCCAGGAACGCGCTGCCCGGGTCGAGCAGGGCATCGATGCGGTCGCGCACCAGCAGCTTGCCGCGCGCGGTGTGTTTCTGCCGCGCCGCTTCCGTGCCGCCCAGCGCGGTCTGCGCCAGGGTGGCGCGCAGGTCGTCGACCACCGCCTGCAACGCAGTGCGGTTGGCCTCGAAGCTCTCGCTGCCCGGTTGCAGCTGGGTGCTCAGTACCGTCATGGCATCGTCCTTACTTGGTGCGCTGGAACAGTTCGCGGCCGATCAGCATGCGGCGGATTTCCGAGGTGCCCGCGCCGATCTCATACAGCTTGGCATCGCGCCACAAGCGCCCGGTCGGGTATTCGTTGATGTAGCCGTTGCCGCCCAGGATCTGGATCGCCTGGCCGGTCAGCCAGGTGGCCTTCTCGGCCGAATACAGGATCGCACCGGCTGCATCCTGGCGGGTGGTGCGGCCCAGGTCGCAGGCGCGCGCCACTGCATACACATACGCGCGGCAGGCGTTGAGGCCCACGTACATGTCGGCCAGCTTGGCCTGCATCAGCTGGAACGTGCCGATCGCCTGGCCGAACTGCTTGCGCTCATGCACGTACGGCATCACCACGTCCATCGCGGCCGACATCAGGCCCAGCGGGCCGCCGGACAGCACCACGCGCTCGAAATCCAGCCCGGACATCAGCACGTTCACGCCACCGCCGACCGCGCCCAGCACGTTCGCTTCGGGCACTTCGCAATCCTCGAACACCAGCTCGCAGGTGTTGGAGCCGCGCATGCCCAGCTTGTCCAGCTTCTGCGCGGTGGAGAAGCCCTTCATGCCCTTTTCGACCAGGAAGGCGGTGATGCCCTTGGCGCCGGCTTCCACGTCGGTCTTGGCGTACACCACCAGCACGTCGGCATCCGGGCCGTTGGTGATCCACATCTTGTTGCCGTTGAGCACGTAGTGGTCGCCGCGCTTGTCCGCGCGCAGCTTCATCGACACCACGTCCGAACCGGCGCCCGGTTCGCTCATGGCCAGCGCGCCGACCTTTTCACCGCTGCACAGGCCGGGCAGGAAGCGCTGCTTCTGCTCTTCGGTGCCGTTCTTGCGCAGCTGGTTCACGCACAGGTTCGAATGCGCGCCGTAGGACAGGCCGATGCCGCCGGAGGCGCGCGAAATTTCTTCCATCGCCACCACATGGGCCAGGTAGCCCATGCCGCTGCCGCCGTATTCTTCTTCCACGGTCAGGCCGAGCAGGCCCTGCTCGCCGAGCTTGCGCCACAGCGGGTGCGGGAACAGGTTTTCCTCATCGGCCTTGGCCGCCAGCGGCGCGATCTCGGCCGAGGCAAAATGGGCCACGCTCTGGCGGAGCATGTCGATCTCTTCGCCGAGGTCGAAGTTCATGGTGGGGACGTGCATGAGGCGGCTCCGCAACGGCTGGAAGGGGTCGAATGCTCCCAGCCTAGTCCTCCCGGGGGTAAAAGTGAACACAAATTCAAAAATTGAACATAGAATCAACAAATGGCCTATAAACGCTCAGCTCTGATGGAAGAACGCCTGGCCGGGGCCCGCGAGCGGATCCTGCTGGCCACCCGGCGCCTGGTGGCGGCCGGCGGCTACCGGAATGCCCCGGTCACCGCCGTGGCGGCAGAAGCGGGGGTATCCACCGGGCTGATCTACCGGCACTTCCCGTCCAAGGCCGAGCTGTTCGTGGAGGTGCTGACCGACGCGGTCGAGCACGAACTGCGCATCTTCGAGGCCATTGCCGCCGAACCGCTGCCCGCGCCCGAGCGCCTGCGCCGGGCGATCACCGCCTTCGTGCGCCGCGCGCTGGCCGGCCCCGGGCTGGCCTATGCCTTCATCGCCGAACCGGTGGATCCGGAAGTGGAAGCCGAGCGCATCCGCTGCCGCCGCCTGTTCGGTGACGTGTTCCGCCGCATCGTGGCCGAAGGCGTTGAAGCCGGCAGTTTCCCTGCGCAGGACACCGACGTGGCGGCCGCCTGCATCGTCGGTGCGTTCACCGAAGCACTGGTCGGCCCCACCGCGCCCAGCCGCGATGCGCACGGCGACCAGACCGCGCTGGTCGAATCCATCTGCGTTTTCTGCCTGCGTGCTGCAGGCGCCTCCCAGGTCTGATGCTGCATTGCGGTAGTGGGAGGCGGCTTGCAGAGCGCCGCCGACGCTGGTCATACTCGGCCGACAAGCCGTGGTCCAACGACTACCAGCCAGGGGTAACAGAGAGTGCGGAATTACGACCTCGAGTTCCTGAAACGCTTTTCCATGGTCATTGCCTTATTGATGGCCATCACGCTCGGATTGATCCTGTTCGCCGCGTACCTGCACACCCGCATTCCCCCTGAAGTCTCGCCCCAGGCCGCCAAGCGCACCGAACTGCGTATTGCCCCGGCCGGTGCGGTCTATGCCGGCGCCACCGGTGCTGCCGACCAGGCCGCAGCCAAGGCGGCGGCGATGGCCAAGGCCGCCTCGCAGGTGGCTTACGGAGGCACCACCGACGGCAAGGTGATCTTCGACAACCTGTGCACCGCCTGCCACACCACCGGCGTCGGCCAGGCACCGACCCTGGACCACGCCCATTGGGATGCACGCCTGGCCCAGGGCAAGGACACCCTCTACAAGCACGCCATCGAGGGCTACACCGGCCCGGATGGCGGGATCATGCCGCCCAAGGGCGGCAACCCCGGCCTGAGCGAAGAGCAGATCCACGCCACCGTCGATTGGATGCTGGCAAACCTGAAATAACCCGCGCACATCACGAACGGCAAAGCCGACAGGTAGAGCCGACTGTTAGTCGGCTGCAGGTAGAGCCGACTGTTAGTCGGCTGCCGTTCGCGCGGACCCTGCAACCCCCCGTGCTCCGGAGCCAAGCCGACTAACAGTCGGCTCTACCGGTCGGCTCTACCGGCCGGGTCCAACCGTCCCGCCCGGTCCGCGCATCCAGCCTCTCCGGCAAAGCCGACTTTCATGTTTCACGGTTACCCTGTGCACCCGTTCCCGGAATCGCCGTCGATGCGCCGTCGCACCCTCGCTCTTGCCCTGTCGCTGCTGCTGCCCGCCACCGCCTTCGCCCAGGCCCAGCCACAGCCACACCCGACCGCATCGACCCCGGCGACCTCCGCCCCCGTCACCCTCACCGCCGCGCCCGCCGACTGGCGCACCCTCGACGGCCAGCACGTGCGCATCGCCGCCCCGCTGACCCTGGCCGGCACCGACGGCCTGGCCCGTTTCGGCGAACTCACCGTCGCCTTCGACGGCCGCCTCTGGCAGCCCAGCGAAGTGGCCGCCCCCGGCACCGACGCCCACGCCAAGGTGATCGCCGATAACCAGCGCCGCCGCTTGCTGCTCGATGACGGCAGCACCGCGCGCGACCCGGGTCCGGTGGCCTACCTGCCCGCCGCTGCCACCCTGCGCACCGGCACCGTGCTGCGCAACGTCGAAGGCATCGTCCACGTGGACGCCAAAGGCACCCCGCGCCTGCAGGTCACCACCCCGGTGACGCTGCCGGCACTGAACCGCCCCGCCGCCCCGTTGGTGCCCGGCGCGCTCAAGGTGGCCGCCTTCAACCTGGAAAACTTCTTCAACGGCGACGGCCAGGGCGGCGGTTACCCGACCCTGCGCGGCGCCCGCACCTTGGCCGAACACCAGGCCCAGACCGCCAAGCTGGTGGCCACCGTCAACGCGCTCGGCGCCGACGTGGCCGCGCTGATGGAACTGGAAAACGACGGCTACGGCCCGCAGTCGGCGATTGCCGAACTGGTCGCCGCGCTCAATGCCAACCGCGGCAAGGGTGCGGACTGGGCCTTCATCGACGCCGGCAAGGGCCCGGGCGAGAACCCCATCCGCGTGGGCATCATCTACCGCAGCTCGCGGGTGACCCCGGTGGGCGCCCCCGCCGTGCTGGACACCGCCCCGTTCGGCCCGCACAGCCGTGTACCGCTGGCCCAGGCGTTCCGTGCCGGCAAGGGCGCGCCGTTCGTGGTGGTGGCCAACCACTTCAAGTCCAAGGGCTGCTCGGAAGCGGCCGGCGCCGATGCCGACCAGAACGACGGCCAGGGCTGCTGGAACGCCACCCGCGTGGAATCGGCGCGCCTGCTCAACCAGTGGCTGGGCACCGACCCGACCGGCGCCGGCACCACCGACGCGATCCTGCTGGGTGACTTCAATGCCTATGCGATGGAAGCCCCGATCCGCACCCTGCACGACGCCGGCTGGCGCGACGCCTTCGCCGTGGCCAAGGTCGAGCGCCCCTACAGCTACGTCTACAACGGCATGACCGGCCGCCTCGACCACGCCCTGCTCAGCCCGGGCATGGCCAAGCGCCTGCGCGGCGCGGCCGAATGGCACATCAATGCAGACGAAGCCGACGACGTCGGCTACCGCGACCGCAACGAAGCCGGCCCGTGGCGCAGTTCCGACCACGACCCCTTGATCCTCGGTTTCGACCGGTAACGCCCCGAATACAGGCGGATATCGAACCGGAAACGAACGGATATCGAACCGGTAGGTGCCGACCGTTGGTCGGCACTGCGCGCGGCCTCACCCCCACGCGATAAACCCAATCGCCACCACCGCCAACACCAACCCCGCGCGGTTCCACCGCGTGGTCGGCTCGCCGAACGCCAACACCCCCACCAGCGCCCCCAGTACCACCACGCCGATATTCATCCCGGCAAACACCGTGGCAGGGCTGTCCGGCATCGCCTGGTGGGCGTGCACGTAAAACAGGATGTTGCCGCCATTGAGCAGCCCCAACAGCGCCCCCGCACCCACGTTGCGCGCGCGCAACCGGCTGCGCCCACTGAAGTGCCGCCACAGCTGCAGACCCAGCATCAACATAAACGCAATGCTGAAACACGCCAGCAGTGCCGCCATCGACGGCGTCCCCGACAGCGCCACCTGCTTCAGCAGCACATCCACCAGCGCAAACCCCACCCACACCGCCAGCAGCCAGCGCCAGCTGCCCGCCTCACCGGCCACCGCCGGCCCACGCGGGCGCAGGCTGATGCCCAGCATCGCCACCAGCCCCAGCCCCAGTCCAAGCAGCTTGAGCGCGGTCGCCGTCTGCCCAAAGAACACAAACGCAGCCAACAACGACAGCAACAGCGACAACCGCTGCGCCACATCCGTGCGCACGATCCCGGCCACCGCCACCGTGCGGCCCAGCACCAGGAACAGCGAAGGCAGCACCACCGCCAGCACCAGCAGCGCCGGCCACGGCGCATGGCTTGATTGCAGCGCCTCCAGCGGCGGCCGCAGCACCCCCGCCGTAAGCCCGGCGGCCACCAGGTAATTCCAGGTCACCATCTGGGCGACATCCAGCTGGCGGCGTGCGGCCAGCTTCAGCAGCACCGACACCAACACGCTGCAGACCACACTGAAAAGCAGATAGAACATGGGGTTCCAGGCAGGCGCGGCAGTGCAGCCCGCGGGGGAGCGGTATTATGACGCCATGCACAATCCCCCTTTCCCCAATGAAAGCACCACTCTGCAGCTGGCCGGGCCGGTTGGCGCGCTGGACGTGATGGTCGACCCGCCCAAGGCCGACGTGCCCGCGCAGCCGGTGGTGGCGGTCATCTGCCACCCGCTGTCCACCGAAGGCGGCAGCATGCACAACAAGGTGGTGACCATGGTCGGCACCACCCTGCGCGAGCTGGGCATTGCCACCGTGCGCTTCAACTTCCGCAGCGTCGGCACCTCGGCCGGCGGGTTCGACCATGGCGTGGGCGAGCAGGACGACCTCAAGGCCGTGGTGGCCTGGGTGCGCCAGCAGCGCCCCGACGCCACCCTGTGGCTCGCCGGCTTCAGCTTCGGCGCCTTCGTCTCCCTGCGCGCGGCCGCCGAGCTGCAGCCGCAGGTGCTGGTCTCGATCGCCCCGCCCGCCGGGCGCTGGGACTTCGACGGCGTGCAGCCGCCGGCCAACTGGCTGGTCATCCAGGGCGAGGCCGACGAAATCGTCGATCCGCAGGCGGTCTATGACTGGCTGGACCAGCTGGGCGCCCCGCACGAGCTGGTGCGCATGCCCGAAACCAGCCACTTCTTCCACCGCAAGCTGATCGACCTGCGCGGCGCGGTGCTCCACGGCGTCAAGGGCTGGCTGCCGAACCCGGAAAGCGCCACCGCATGAGCGATACCGCACTGACCCCGTCGCAGCGCTACGCCGAAGGCGTGGCCCGGGGCGAATGGCAGAACGACCCGGCCCAGCACGCCGCCCTGGCCGAGCTGGACCGCATCCACCTGGCCCTGGTCGACAGCGCCCAGGACGGCTGGCTGGATCGCCTGTCCGCCTTCTGGAAGAAGCCGGACCCGGTCAAGGGCCTGTATTTCTGGGGCGGGGTAGGGCGCGGCAAGACCTTCCTGGTGGACCTGTTCTACGACGGGCTGCCGATCGAACAGAAGTACCGCACCCACTTCCACCGCTTCATGCGCGGCATCCACGAGCGCCTGCGCGAACACCAGGGGCAGAGCGACCCGCTGGCCCGGATCGCCCAGGAATGGCGCGCCAAGCTGCGCGTACTGGTGCTGGACGAGTTCTTCGTCACCGACATCGGCGATGCCATGCTGCTGGCGCGCCTGCTCGAACGCCTGTTCGCCGAAGGGGTGACCCTGGTTACCACCTCCAACACGGCGGTGGAGAACCTGTACCTGAATGGCCTGCAGCGCGACAGCTTCCTGCCTGCCATCAGCCTGCTGCAGACCTACTGCGTGGAGCTGTACGCCGAGGGCACCGAAGACTACCGGATGCGCGCGCTGACCCATTCGCCGGTCTACCAGGCCCCGCGCGACGAGCACAGCGATGCCTGGCTGGCCAGCCGCTGGGCCGCGCTGAGCGGCGGCCAGCCGCCCAAGCCGGGCAACATCGAGATCGAAGCACGCAAAATCCCGGTGCGCGCCCGGGGCAAGAGCATCGTCTGGTTCGACTTCAAGGCCCTGTGCGAAGGCCCGCGCGGCCCCTCGGACTACATCGAGATCGCCCGCGAGTTCAACACCGTGCTGCTGGGTGACATCCCGCATTTCGATCGCATGAATGAGGATGCCGCGCGCCGCTTCGTGAACCTGATCGACGAGCTGTACGACCGCCACGTCAACCTGGTCTGCACCGCCACCGACGCCCCGGTAGCCCTCTACACCGGCACCCGCCTGCAGGGTGCCTTCGAGCGCACCGCCTCGCGCCTGATAGAAATGCAGAGCGCCGAATACCTCGGCACGCCCCACCGGGCGTAACCGGGGCAACCGGCCGTCACCCAGGCTCGAACAACGGGCCGGAACAACGGGCCGGAACAAGGCGTAGGGACACGCCACGCGTGTCCGCGCGGTGCCCGATCCGCGCGTAATTGTTACGTCCACGTGACGCCCATCGTTCCGTTTTTCGAACGCTTGAATCGCACGAAAAGTCGCCCCCAACCCTTGACTGCGCACTCGCTTTCGACGGGTCGCGACCGTTCGTCGGACGCCTGCAACACCGGATCCTTGCGCCGCAAGGGATTGGCCTGATTCCCTACATTTGGCGTTGACGGCCCCCTACACCCCCACTATCTTGTGGCCGTCGGTCTCTTCGACCACAAGTCGAAGGGTCCAACGGGCCCAACGCCCACCGACAACCGCATGCCGTACAGGGTGCGGTGCTGGTAGCACCAGTCTCCGGGGGGAGATGACCGGTGACGCAAGGGGAATCGTCCGCAGCGCCAGTGCGCCGGTCGCGTCCCATGCGACACCGATAGTCCACCCTGAGCGCTGAGCGCATCGGCCCCACGCCTGCCCCGCAGGCGACCCTGCACCACCCCAAATCACGCCAAGAGGAAAACGCCGTGAGCACCGAAACCAGCGCAGCCACCGACCAGGAAAGCGAATTCCTGTTGACTTCGCCGCCGACCGCGACCGCCATGAGCGTGACCAAGCGCAACGGCACGACCGAACTGGTGGATCTGAACAAGATCGTGCGCGCGGTGCAGCGTTCGGCTGAAGGCCTGCATTCGGTCGACCCGATGCGCGTGGCCACCCGCACCATCTCCGGCCTGTACAACGGCGCCACCACCCAGGAACTGGACGAACTGTCCATCCGCACCGCCGCCCTGCTGATCGGTGAAGAGCCCGAGTACGGCCGCCTGGCCGCGCGCCTGCTGGCCAACTACATCGCCAAGGAAGTGTCGGGCCAGGAAATCCACGCCTTCTCGCAGTCGGTCGGCCGTGGCCACGAAGTGGGCCTGATCAACGACCGCCTGCTGAACTTCGTGCAGACCAACGCGCGCAAGCTCAACGATGCCATCGACCTCAGCCTCGACCTGAACTTCGACTACTTCGGCCTGCGTACCCTGTACGACCGCTACCTGCTGCGCCATCCGCACACCCGCAAGGTGATCGAGACCCCGCAGCAGTTCTTCCTGCGCATCGCCAGCGCACTGAGCGAAGACGTGCCGGAAACCCTGGCGCTGTACAAGCGCATGGGCAACCTGGACTACCTGCCGTCCAGTCCGACCCTGTTCAACTCCGGCACCACCCACGAGCAGCTGTCCTCGTGCTTCCTGCTCGATTCGCCGCAGGATTCGCTGGAATCGATCTACTCCAAGTACGGCGACATCGCCCAGCTCTCCAAGTTCAGCGGCGGCATCGGCGTGAGCTACACCCGCGTGCGTTCGCGCGGCTCGCTCATCAAGTCCACCAACGGCCACTCCAACGGCATCGTGCCGTGGCTGAAGACCATGGATTCGTCCGTGGCTGCGGTGAACCAGGGTGGCAAGCGCAAGGGCGCGGCCTGCGTGTACCTGGAAACCTGGCACGCCGACATCGAAGACTTCCTCGAACTGCGTGACAACACCGGCGACGAATCGCGCCGTGCGCACAACCTCAACCTGGCCAACTGGGTGCCGGACCTGTTCATGAAGCGCGTCGAAGCCGACCAGGAATGGTCGCTGTTCGATCCGCGCGTGGTGCCCGAGTTCACCGACCTGTTCGGTGAAGCCTTCGAGGCCGCCTACCTGCAGGCCGAAGCGCAGGGCAAGGCCAACCGCACCATTTCCGCGCGCAAGCTCTACTCGCGGATGATGCGTACCCTGGCCGAAACCGGCAACGGCTGGATGACCTTCAAGGACAAGTGCAACCGCGCCAGCAACCAGACCCTGCGTCCGGGCAACGTGATCCACCTGTCCAACCTGTGCACCGAAATCCTGGAGGTCACCTCCAACGATGAAACCGCCGTGTGCAACCTGGGTTCGATCAACCTGGGCAACCACTTCGACGAGCACAACGAGTTCAACTACGAAAAGCTGGCCGAAACCGTTCGCCTGGCCGTGCGCCAGCTCGACCGCGTGATCGACCTGAACTTCTATCCGATCGAAACCGCCCGCCGCGCCAACATGCGCTGGCGCCCGGTCGGCCTGGGCTGCATGGGCCTGCAGGACGTGTTCTTCCGCAAGCGCCTGCCGTTCGACAGCGCCGAAGCCCGCGCGCTGTCGAAGAAGATTGCCGAGACCATCTACTTCCACGCCCTGGAAACCTCGGTCGAACTGGCCCAGGAACGTGGCAAGCACCCGTCGTTCAACGACACCCGTGCGGCCAGCGGCGAACTGCAGTTCGACGCCTGGAACGTGGTGCCGGAAGACGGCGCGCGCTGGGACGCCCTGCGTGCCCGCATCAAGGAACACGGCCTGCGCAACTCGCTGATCATCGCCATTGCCCCGACCGCGACCATCGCCTCCATCGCCGGCTGCTACGAGTGCGTCGAGCCGCAGGTGTCCAACCTGTTCAAGCGCGAAACGCTGTCGGGCGACTTCCTGCAGGTGAACCGCTACCTGGTGAACGAGCTGAAGAAGCTCGGCCACTGGACCCCGGAAATGCGCGACACCATCAAGATGGCCGAAGGCTCCATCCAGGGTATCGCCCAGATCCCGGAAAGCCTGCGCCAGATCTACCGCACCGCGTGGGAACTGCCGATGCGTTCGCTGATCGACATGGCCGCCGACCGTGGCGCGTTCATCGACCAGTCCGCCTCGCTCAACCTGTTCATGGAAAGCCCGAACATCGGTGCGATGTCCTCCATGTACATGTACGCCTGGAAGCAGGGCATCAAGACCACTTACTACCTGCGTTCGCGTCCGGCCACCAAGATCGCCAAGACCACCATCAGCCACACCGCAGCGGCTGCCCCGGAAAAGGTGTTCAGCCCGGAAGAAGCCATCGCCTGCTCGCTGGAAAACCCGGAAGCCTGCGAAGCCTGCCAGTAATCGGCGGGAGCCCACCGCCCGGTAGCGCCGGCCGTTGGCCGGCCTCGACCAACCGCAGCGCCGGGCTCTGCCCGGCCGCTCCACCGGCCCAATCGCCGGAACATACACCCGGCAGGTGCCGACCGTTGGTCGGCACACACACCCGGTAGGTACCGACCGTTGGTCGGTACACCTCAGAAGGAAAGACCCACCATGGCCGACACCCGCAAGCAGATGCTGCTCGATCCCGGTTTTGAACTGACCCTGCGCCCGATGCGCTACCCGCAGTTCTATGACATGTATCGCAACGCGATCAAGAACACCTGGACCGTGGAAGAAATCAACTTCCAGATCGACATCAGCGACCTGCACACCAAGATGTCGCCGGGCGAGCGCCACCTGATCCACCGCCTGGTTGCCTTCTTCGCCACCGGCGACTCGATCGTGTCCAACAACCTGGTGCTGAACCTGTACCAGCACTTGAACGCGCCCGAAGCACGCATGTACCTGTCGCGCCAGCTGTACGAAGAAGCGCTGCACGTGCAGTTCTACCTGACCCTGCTGGACAACTACCTGCCGGACCCGGAAGAGCGTTCGAAGGCGTTCTCGGCAGTGGAGAACATCGACTCCATCAAGAAGAAGGCCGACTTCTGCTTCAAGTGGATCGACTCCATCCAGGGCCTCACCCGCATCGAAACCCGCGACCAGCGTCGCCAGTTCCTGCTCAACCAGATCTGCTTCGCCGCCTGCATCGAAGGCCTGTTCTTCTTCGCCGCGTTCGCCTACGTGTACTACTTCCGTTCGCGTGGCCTGCTCAACGGCCTGGCCTCGGGCACCAATTGGGTGTTCCGCGACGAAAGCGCACACATGGACTTCGCCTTCGAATGCGTGGACGTCATCCGCGAGGAAGAGCCGGACCTGTTCGACGATGAAATGAAGCGGCAGGTCTACGACATGCTGGCCGAAGCCATCGAATGCGAAGTGCAGTTCGCCGAAGACGTGCTGTCCGGCGGCGTGGCCGGCATCTCCACCCGCGACATGCGCCAGTACCTGCAGCACTGCGCCGACAACCACTTCCACCGCCTCGGCATGGAAAAGAAGTACAACGTGCGCAACCCGCTGCCGTTCATGGAACTGCAGGACGTGCAGGAGCTGACCAACTTCTTCGAACGCCGCCCCTCGGCCTACCAGGTGGGCGTGCAGGGCGAAGTGTCCTTCGACATGTCGTTCTGATCCAAGCGCACCATGCGTTCCAGAAAGCCCCGGCACTGCCGGGGCTTTTTGTTTGCGGGCGCTGCCGTATCATCCTCGTCGACCCCATCACACGGCCCACCGCCATGACCGCCACCCCTGACGTCGTCCCGCCCACTGAAGTGCGCATGGCCGAAATCGTCTTCCCCAACCACACCAACCACATGGGCACCCTGTTCGGTGGCCAGGCGCTGGCGTGGATGGACAAGGCCGCGTTCCTGGCCGCCGCGCGCTACTCGCGCCGCACCGTGGTCACCGCCCGCTCCGACCAGGTGGACTTCAAGCTGCCGATCAGCATCGGCCAGATGGTGGAAACCGTGGGCCGCATCGTCGAAGTGGGCCGCAGCTCGATGAAGGTGGAAGTAGAGCTCATCGCCGAAGACCTGCACACCGGCGAGCGCAAGCTGTGCACCCGTGGCCACTTCGTGATGATCGCGCTGGACGAGAACCACAAGCCCACCGCCGTGCCTGCGCTGCCGGCCGACATCGCCGGACCCTGAACGGGCAGGGGCGATTGCGAACCCTCCAATCGCCCCCATCTAGCTGGCATGTCTACCCCACTGGCTGACTTCATCGACCGCGCCCGCCGCCTGTTCGTCCTCACCGGGGCCGGCTGCAGCACCGACTCGGGCATTCCCGATTACCGCGATGCCGACGGCCAGTGGAAGCGCACCCCGCCGGTGAACTACCAGGATTTCATGGGCGAAGCGGCCACCCGCCAGCGCTACTGGGCGCGCAGCCTGCTCGGTTGGCCGCGCTTCGGCCAGGCCCAGCCCAACGCCACCCACGCCGCACTGGCCGCGCTGGAAGCGCGTGGAAAGGTTGAAGTGCTGCTCACCCAGAACGTGGACTGCCTGCACCAGCGCGCCGGCAGCGCAGCGGTGATCGACCTGCACGGCCGCTTGGATCAGGTGCGCTGCATGGGCTGCGAAACCCGCAGCGGCCGCGAAGCTTTCCAGCAGGCGCTGCTCGCCGCCAACCCGGGCTGGGACCGCCTCGACGCCGCCCAGGCCCCCGATGGCGATGCCGACCTTGAAGGCGTGGATTTCAGCGCCTTCAACGTGCCCGCGTGCCCCACCTGCGGCGGCATCCTCAAGCCCGACGTGGTGTTCTTCGGCGAAAACGTACCGCGCGCCCGCGTCGATGCCGTACACGCACACCTGCAGCAGGCCGACGCCGTCCTCGTGGTCGGCTCCTCGCTGATGGTCTATTCCGGCTACCGCTTCGTCCAGGCCGCCGCCAAGGCCGGCCTACCCGTAGCCGCCCTGAACATCGGCCGCACCCGAGCAGACGACCTCCTCACCCTCAAGGTAGAGCAGTCCTGCGCAGAAGCCCTGTCCTTCCTGCTCCCCACGACCACCCCCGCGTAGAGACACGCCATGCGTGTCTGGCCACACCGTTCCAAACAAACGGTTGCCTGCACCCCCGCTTCCGGGTGCAATAACCCCCCGGTTTCAACATCCCCCCGAGTCGCCCGCCCGTGAGCCAGCTTTTCTCCCCCGTAACCTTCGGACCGCTGACGCTGTCCAACCGCATCGTCATCGCCCCGATGTGCCAGTACTCCTCCACCGACGGCCTGGCCAACGACTGGCACCGCCAGCACCTGGGCATGCTGGCCCAATCCGGCGCCGGCCTGCTCATCCTCGAAGCCACCGCCGTGCTGCCGGAAGGGCGCATCAGCTACGCCGACCTGGGCCTGTGGGACGACGCCACCGAAGCCGCCCTCACCGACGTGATCGCCTCGGTGAAGCGCTGGTCGCCGATGCCGGTGGGCGTGCAGCTCGCGCATGCCGGTCGCAAGGCCTCCTCCGCACGTCCGTGGGAGGGCGGTGGCCCGCTGCCGCCGACCGACCCGAACGGCTGGACCGTGAAAGCTCCCTCGGCGCTGCCGTTCACCGCCAACGGCCCCACGCCCGAAGCGCTGGATGAAGCCGGCATCGACGCCGTGGTGGAGGCCTTCGCCGTGGCCGCAAAGCGCGCCGAGCGCGCCGGCCTGGACCTGATTGAACTGCACGCCGCGCACGGCTACCTGCTGCACCAGTTCCTCTCCCCGCTCAGCAACAAGCGCCAGGACGAGTACGGCGGTTCGCTGGAAAACCGCATGCGCCTGCTGATCCGCGTGTTCGACGCCGTGCGCGCGGCGGTCTCCGACCGCATCAGCGTAGGCGTGCGCATTTCCGCCAGCGACTGGGTCGACGGCGGCTGGGACATCGAACAGAGCACCACCCTCGCGCAGATCCTCGACCTGTGCGGCTGCCAGTTCCTGCACGTCTCCAGCGGCGGTCTCGACGCACGCCAGAAGATCGCCCTCGAGCCCGGCTACCAGGTACCGTTCGCCGCCGCGATCAAGGCAGCCAAGGTGCGCATGCCGGTCATCGCTGTCGGCCTGATCACCGACCCGGCCCAGGCCGAATCGATCCTGCGCCACAACCACGCCGACGCCGTCGCACTGGCCCGCGGCATCCTCTACGAACCGCGCTGGCCGTGGCACGCCGCCGCCGCCCTCGGCGACTCCATCACCCCCGCCCCACAGTACCTGCGCTGCGAACCGCGCGAAGCCCGCGGCGTCTTCACCGCCCCGTCTGCTTGATTGAATCGGTAGCGCACGACCGTTGGTCGTGCGCCGCCTGATCTCACGCAACATCCACCCGCCACGCGGCCGGCAACCCCTCCACCACGTGCTGCATCAACGCCCGCACCTTGGGCGTCAAATCCCTTCGATCACTCACACACAAAAACAACCGCATCGGCTCGGGCGACGTCCGCGCCCCATCGCCCGACGCAAACAACACCTGCAACTCGCCCCGCGCCAACCAAGGCGCCGCCACGAACGCTGCCAGCCGCGCAATGCCACCGCCAGCGGCCGCCATCGCCGCCAACGCATCAATGTCATCCGACACCAGCGCCGGCCGCATCTCCGCCTCGAAGCGGATCCCATCGCGCACGAATCCCCACGGCAACAACCGCCCATCCACCGGGTAGCGGAACACCAGGCAACGGTGCTCACGCAGCTCCTCCGGCGTGGCCGGTATTCCCGCCTGCGCCAGGTAAGAAGGCGCCGCACACACCTGGAACGGCACCTGCGCAATCGCCCGCGCCACCAGGCCTTCCACCAGCTGCGGCTCGATCCGGAAACTCACATCCAAATCTTCATGCGCGTGGTCCACGCTGCGGTCGGCGAGCAGCAGCTCGATCGACAACCGTGGATAGCGCGCCTGCAGCGCCGGCAGCATCGGCGCCAGCACATGCCGGCCAAACGCGGAGGTGCTGGCAATGCGCAGGCGACCATGCGGTGTGGCTTCGGGATCGGTCACCGCCGCCTGCGCCCGCTGCAGGTCGCGCTCGATATGCCGCACCTCGGCCAGGTACAGCGCGCCACGCTCGGTCAGCGCCAGCGTGCGCGTGGTGCGGTTGAACAGGCGCACGCCCAGATGCGTTTCCAGCCGCGCGATGTTCTGGCCCACCGCCGCCGGGCTGATCCCCAGCGTGCGCGCCGCCGCCGCCAGGCTGCCGGCATCGGCGGTACGGATGAAACTGCGGATTGACTGCAGAATGTTCATGCTGGCGCCAATTCTGGCCGGTCATTGCAAAGAATTACTTTATAAAGAGCCAACGCCCGGCGGTCTACCCGCACCTGGCCCCGCTGACTATCGTGCCGGTCCCGCAACCGCTGGTTGCCGCCCACTGGACCCCTGATGTCGCAACAAGCTCAAACCCTGGCCACCGCCCGCTGGAAGCTCGGCGCCCGCGCCACCCCGTACGTCTTTGCCTTCTTCATGGCCTCCATCATGGCCATGCTGATGTGCCTGGTGATCACCGCCGCCAACGCCGGCATCAACGCCGACTTCCCCATGCGCGTACTCGGCGCCTACCAGCTCGCCATGCCCACCGCGTTCTGCTGCGTGCTGCTGGTGCGCCCGGTGGTGATGCGGCTGGTGGCGCTGACCGTGCATCCGGCGCGCTGACGGTTGATGAAAACATTCGAAATCCAGGTTTCGATTGATTCTTCACACACCAGTACGTCGGACACAGATTTGCGTTTGCGTTGGCCGCACATTCGGTCTGCGGCAACAACGCCGCAGACCTGAAGAATGTTGATATGAACTACAAGAACGTAGCCTTCCTGTGTCTTACTCTCTTTAGTGCAAACGCATACGCAGACTGCCCGGGTACGTCCCCGATAGACAGGCAGCTGAGCCTTGCGGAAGAGTCAACGGCTCCCATCCAAAGCGAGGCCGGTCTACTGGAATACCTCAACGCCATGCCGCAGAACTCCCCGCTCCGGGCGTTCAGTGATGATGCGATGGCAAGCTTCGTCGCATCTCTCCGATTCAACGAGAAGGGCCTGACCAGCTTCTCAACCATCGAAATGGAGCGCGAACTGACGTTGGGCCAAGCCTACGACGTGCTATCCCTGCTGGGCGCGCAACGCTCAGCTCGCCGCCTCCCCATCCCGATTCAGGGAGAGCGGGACTCGGAAATCATGAAGATGCTGAGTCCTCGCTGTGAGGACCATCATTACAGCTATCAGTGCGTAGGTACTGGCACCTGCAAAACGTCGGCCAGTTCCATCTGCACCCCAAAGTGCTGACCGCGTGCAGGCTCTTCTGCTGATGACAGTGCTGTTGTCGGCCTTGCCAAAGCCCGATAGCAGCACTTCTACGCTTTACGATGCGGTGCGGGACATCGAGAGTAGGCCAGAAACAGATGATGATCGCCTACGGATCATGCGTCATGCCTATGACGAAGGCATACCTCCCGCACTGAGAAGCTTGGAATGCGACTCCATACCCATCGATAGGAGGGAGGATCTGTTTCTTGCGACGCATCTGGTCGTAGTCCACAGGCCGGATGCTTTACTTGTCGATCGCCTCATCTGTCTCCATGGCGCAATTGTGGCGACGAACAACGCGCGTCCATATCATCACCACAGGGTGCATGGGGTGTTGGTGGCGTCCAGGCGTTTCAGCGCGGCCAATGAGCTCCGCAGCAAGTTCGGTATCTCGGTATCCGAGCTTCCAGTCCTGGAGCTGGCAGGTGGCACCGGACCGCGCCGTCTGCTTCTCAGCGGAGATGGCGTCATGGACGTACCGTGGCCCAACCAGGAAGGGTGGCAGATCGTGGCGGTAGTACATCCGCACTGCGCGCCTTCCCAGCGGGCGATGTCGAAAGTGATGGAGGGCAGCACGTGGTCGTGGATGCTACCCATGCTGACATTGCTGGTGCCCGCAGGCTCTGCATGGGAGGAGGGCGAGATGCGCAAATGGAACGCGCACCACCCAACCCACCCGATGGCAGCAGAGGTGCCTGGACGTACGCCGAAGGGTGTGGCAACCAACGAGACGCCGGTGTTTCATCTACTACAGAATGGCCGGGTCATTGATACCCTTCGCGGGATGCCGGAGGACGGTGAAGCCCTGAAGGCTTGGCGGAGCCGAGTGGTTGAAGAGCCGATGGAGCGACGACGATCTCCATAGTTACATCTGATAACACCATTTCGCCTCGGAAGCCGCTGGCATAGACTTCATCCATGCGCCCTGACTCCATCCTCACCCTCTCATGCCCGGACCGTACCGGGATCGTCTACCGCGTTTCCGGCCTGCTGTTCGAGCAGGGCTGCAACATTTTGGATGCGCAGCAGTTCGGCGATGACGAAAGCGGCCGGTTCTTCCTGCGCGTGCATTTCGACCGCGACCCGCGCCAGCCCATCGACACCATCCAGAGCCGCATGGCCGGGCTGGCCACCGACTTCAAGATGGACTGGCAGCTGCACGACGCCCGCCGCCGTGCGCGCCTGCTGGTGCTGGTGAGCAAGCAGGGGCACTGCCTCAATGACCTGCTGTTCCGGGCGCACAGCCGCCAGCTGCAGGTGGACATCGCCGCAGTGGCCTCCAACCACGAGGATTTCGGCCCGCTGGCCGGTTCGTACGGCATCCCGTTCCACCACCTGCCGGTGAATGCAGACAACCGGGAAGTGCAGGAACAACAGATCATCGATCTGGTCGAGCGCGAACAGATCGACCTGGTAGTGCTGGCGCGCTACATGCAGATCCTCTCACCGCGTCTGTGCCAGGCACTGGCCGGGCGGGCGATCAACATCCACCACAGCTTCCTGCCCAGCTTCAAGGGCGCGCAGCCGTACCACCAGGCCCACGCGCGCGGGGTAAAGATCATCGGCGCAACGGCCCACTACGTCACCTCCGATCTCGACGAAGGCCCGATCATCGAACAGGACGTCGCGCGGGTAGACCACGCCATGACCCCCCGCGACCTGGTCCGCCTCGGCAGCGACACCGAATCGCAGGTACTGGCGCGTGCCGTACGCAGGCACGTAGAGCACCGCATCATCCTCAACGGGCACCGCACCGTTGTATTCAGGTAACCGATGGGGCGGCTCCTCCTGCTGGGCGCCTTTAGGCTGCAAGGCGCCACAACGTGCAATGTGCATACGGCTACGATAAAGCCACCGCCCAACTGCGACCGCCCCCATGATCGACCACCTGGATCACCTCGTGCTGACCACATCTGCAGAGGAGGCCACTACCCACTTCTACGTCAACGTCTTGGGGATGACCCTGGAAACGTTCGGGGCGGGCAGAAAGGCATTCCGGTTTGGCAACCAGAAGATCAATCTGCACATCAAGGGACATGAGGTTGAACCCAAGGCGCACCTACCTGTGCCGGGCTCCCTGGACCTCTGCTTCATTACCGCAGTTCCATTGGATGAGGTCATCCAGAAGCTAGGCAGCAACTCCGTGAAGATCGAACAGGGTCCCGTCGAGCGCACCGGTGCATTGGGCAAGATCCGATCTGTGTACGTCCGGGACCCCGAACTCAACCTGATAGAGATCTCCGAGTACCTTTCTGCAAACTAGCCGAGGGATTCTGAGCCAGACTACAGGTCACAGATACTGGGCCGCGTCGTCCGCAGGCATGCTCGACGGACACCGCGCCGCAGTCTTCTGATAGCGACCCCACAGTCGCAAGAGACCCGGTAGCCCCGGCCGTTGGCCGGCCTTCACGATACCGGCAGAAAACCGTGCGGTAGTGCCGGCCCCCAGGCGGCACCGCACGGAGAATGGAGCGCCACCGCACCACCACGGAGTCAACAGTGTTCGCACCCTACTGGGCAGAATTCCTAAGCTTGGCGATAGTCCACCTGCTTGCAGTAATAGCCCCTGGCCCAGACTTCGCAGTAGCCGTCCGTCAAAGCGTCCGCTTCGGCCGAAAAGCAGGCATCTACACCTCGCTGGGAATAGGTGCAGGCATCTCGGTCCATGTCCTCTACACCCTCATCGGCGTAGGCGCACTACTGCACACAACCCCCTGGCTGATGACCGCAGCCAAGTGGCTGGGCGCGGCCTACATCTTCTACCTCGGCATCAAGTTCCTCCGCAGCAAGCCCAGCACGGGCGGCGAGGCCACTCCCGACGGGCCGAGTGAAGTCGCGCAGCAAACCCCCAGACAAGCCTTCGCCATCGGCTTCATGACCAACGCCACCAACCCCAAGGCGACCCTGTTCTTCCTGGCGGTGTTCACAACACTGGTCAGCGCAAAGACACCGCTCCCCGTACAGATGCTCTACGGCCTGTGGATGTGCCTGGTCAACGCGGCATGGTTCGTCCTGGTCAGCGTAGCGCTCTCCACAGCAGCCGTACGCCAGCGCTTCATGCGCGCCAGCCACTGGTTCGAACGGGTGATGGGCGTGCTGCTGATCGGGTTTGCGCTGAGGCTGGTGTTCGTAGCGTAAGCAGTCCGACAGAGAGCCCCTACCGTGTAATATGCCCCCATCTGGATGTATACGGAGCTTTGGGCGAAGGCCTGAAGTGTCCAGATGCCGCCACTGGTTACAGGCTTTGGCCGTTTGATGGGAGTGATCCCTAAGGGCATCCGCGAAACCCCCGCAAGGGGGTTTGTTTTTTTAGGCGCTGTGATGGGTGCTCAGGGCGTAGAAGCAGCAGCCGGGCAGGGCCCGGCTCTACCCGGATTCCGCGTCATTCTCTACTGTTCCGAACGCTCCTTGCGTGAGCGCTCCTTCTTCGGCTCGTGCTTGCGATATCGATACGGCAATGGCACCGGCGTCTCATCCAGCGTCAATGTAACGCGCCCGGGTGCCACCTCTACAAACACACGATGACCCGTCTTGAACCCCAACCGCTCCATCCATACCCCGCAAAGCGACAGGCAGGGAATGGACAGACCCGGCGGCAGGATGTTGCCGGCAGGGTGCCGCAGGGCGGAAATGCGTAGGCTCTTGGGCTGATACCAGCCGATGCCAACCTGCTGGCTGGCATCGTTGCATGAATCCATCTTTGAACTGCGCATGCGTCTACTCCATCGGAAGTACTCCCTTGTCGGCGACAAGGGAGTCGGGAGGTTGATATCCGCTAGGTCGACGGCGTGACTTATTTCCCAGGGGGTGTTTTATTCGCCACCCTCCCGACGTAGAACTTCGCACTTCCATAGACCTAGTGAGGGGATATCAAGCCCCGAATGCAGAAGATGCATCCCTGATCAATAGAACAGAAGTTGATTATTGGCCAGCATACCGGGATGTTCGATTCATCGGGTCAATGGTGTGACGCAAGTGAGCAAGAACTGTGTATTCACTGTGTGCTTATTGGGACGGGCATCCCAGAACATCAAGGGTATCCATCGTGCCGCGCGCAGCTGCACGCCGAATGGAGCGAGAGATAAGGATGTCGTAAGAGACACCGGATGCGCTGAGCATCGCAAGACATTCCAGGCGCAATACGGAGCTCACCGTTGGAAGGTTTGTGGCGGTGGAGGTGGGCCCTGCAGAGTACTTCCGGGGCTACTGCGACTGCGCCGCGATTTGATCGGCATTGTGAGAGATATCGAAATAGACGGGGGCTATCGTGAGGGCTAGCTTGGAGTTACGCGAGACGAGAGCCCAGCCAATGCTTGCGAATCGCTTCCGACGAAGCATCTCAGCCGGCGAACCGATTCTTAATGCGGTGAATTCGTTCTTGGACTACGGGGCAACTCCGCGTTGCATGAAGCCACTTCTGCGAGCAGCCACATCCCGCTCTAGCCACTGCCTCCAAGTTGGTGTCGCATCTGTTCAACAATAGCCTGAACTATAGCCTCGGCATCCAATTCATCCTTCAACCGCATTGCTTCAGTGTTACTGAAGAACGCAAGGAATGCTTTCGCGTACCGATCAGGCTCTGCCCCAATGCGCTTCATCAGGCGAATGAAGTCTTCCCCTCGACGGAGGAAGTCTGCGTTAAGTTGCATGCAGGCAATGGACATCGCTTCATTGACAGTATCCACTGGCGCGGAAAAAGTGCCATCGTTGTAGTCCACATACAGGCCCGCTTTCTTGATGTCGTTCATGCTCTTGTGAAAGTCTTTCTGGAACTTTCTAAATGCAGCCTGGGCGGCTTCCCAATCGCGGCGCTCGCGAGCAGAATGTTCCTCGTCCGTTGGCTCTGCGTTGTAAGCGTTCGCGTAATTCTTGGCTTTGTGATCTCGAAAATTTTTCGTCAGCGACGCCTCATCGACCTCCTGACCCGCGAGGATAGAGACAACGACGGCGCCAATTGTGTCCACTTTCGAACATTCCTCCATCGAGATCTGATGGAGTACAGAGGCGCGGGCGAACGCACCAGCGGCCCGAAGAATGAGGGCCTCGCGATAGAGGGCGGCGGCGTTGAAGTGGATCATCTCGGCGCCCTTAATGAAACATCGCACGCGTGCGGTGATCTCCGGTTTCAGATCCATGGGTTACGTTTCCAAAGCGCGGAAAGAGGCCGGCGGGGTCGTTGGTACCCGCTGGATGGTACCTCAGTGCAGGATGCGCGCATACTCTACAAGAAAGCGAAATGCTAACTGCGAACTTGGACAGTCAGGCCTACTATTGCTTTGCCTGCATCCGCACGATTGCGGAGATCTACCCAAGGTAGATGTCCCGTCACTGACGCCGCCGATGCCGATGCCGGGCTCTGACGCGCGCGACCGTCAGTGGCCGGACGCGCTTGTAGGCTAAGTGAGCAGACTAGCCTAGCCTCTTATGTCCGCTAGACCTAGTGCCGACTTAGTCTATTGATAAGCGACCGCTTGAACATGGAGTTGAGGCGCCGGTAGCCTTGAACGCAGGCTGAGGTTCAACACCCCACAGAGGCGTCAGTAGATCCATGCACCTGAGTGGCCTTGACGCGAACTCGATTTCTGTAAGCATAGTTATGTGGATGGGGGCTCCATAGATTCTTGTTGCGCTTTCGAGCGCAGCCCGCAGATCGTAGAACGTGTCGAGCGCCACTGTCGGTTGAGCCTTGGCTACGGCAAGGATGTCAATGTCGCGGAAGAGCTCGCCGCGGAAGGCTGACCCGAAACCATATACAGCCCTAAGCCTGATCTCTGCTGAGGTGATGGATTGGATTGCCGTCCTTGTCACGCTGGTGATAAGCCCAATACTCAGTGGCCCACAGCGCTCCTGACATTTCATTGGTAACATATAAGCCGATACGCTCCGACAGGCAGAATTGTTTTGCTTGTTCTGTGTAGCCGCACCATCCGCCCCCGATGTAGATGATAGAAGGTTTCCCAAACTCATGAATCACGCGCTGAACGGCAGTAAGGCCCATTGTGTATTCGTTTAGACAAACAATAGAGAGCTGATCCGCCTGCCGCTTTCGGCTAAGCTCGAACACTAGATCATCATGTCGACTAAGCGTCCCGCAGTTTCCATGAGCACTCAGTAGCCTTTCGAACCAAGAGATATGGGAAAAACTTACGCCCCAACTATTGCGTTCGCTCATGAAAGCATTGCCTTCTCAAACTCTGAGGGGAACATTGGGTATGTGTCCAGTCGTATGTATTGATGTCGCTCGAAGGCTTGCGCGTGAACCTTAAAATGGAAGAACGATGCAGTTTCGGCTGAGTTTAGTAAGGCAATATTTGCTTCGACTGCGTTAACGATCTTGGTGTTGTTCGGGACGACTGTGTCTAGCTTCCGCAGCACCCAGACTTCGTGCATGTTAGAACCTGGATCCGCCTGAGCGACTAGGGACTGGGGCCCAAGGCTAGACCACAAGACCTTATTTTCGTAGAGCAACCGAGCGACAAAGCTCTTCAGCTCCCCCACGCCGTGAAACTTAAGCGCGGCCCCATTAGATCGGACACTACTTTCGTGATCTTGCTTCCACTGGTGGAGCATGGCTACTGAATAACTCCCCGCAGGAGCCTTGTCCACGATGCGGTGGCAAGTCGGGCAGAGTAAGACTAAGTTCTCATACTCATCGCTTCCACCAATACCAACCCCGCGGGGGCCAGTAGGTCTCCTGGCTATGACATGCGCCATCTCGCCGACGTTGAAGCCTCGACCGTCCTCCAAGAGGACAGTGAGGTCTGTTCGGCAAATTGGATTGGAACAAGTGCCTGCCGCGCGGCCCCACAAGAGCTTGACTGTGTTGTCGCTAATCGACACTGGTGATTGTCCTGGGAACCTATTGATAGAGCTAGCGGACGGAAAGGGTCGCAACTTTAAGCTGTGGGCCGAGCGGACTAAGCAATAGTTGAACACATTGTGAGCTGTGTTTAAATCCCCGGATGAATCTCGCGCAGGGCGCCTTCCCGCCGGCATCGCCGTGATTTTTGGCTTATTAATGCTACTCAGTTTGGCCCAGAAGGGACAGGCGATCGCTAAGACGCAAACGCTTGAAAGATGGGCTGGGTAGGTGCCCGTCTGGCCATCCGCTTTTGACCGTAAGCGGATATCACTCGCTGGCCCCACGCCTGGGAGTGGGAAAGGGGGTAACGATGCTTGGGCCAGGACCAACGGTCGTGACCTACCGAATGCGGGGGCAGCACCGTCGCCCACCCGGGGGAGTGGCGGTCCTGCGGGTTAGGTCACCGCAGTATTCGAGTTGGCCAACGCCTCACGCACCGTCTCGTCATTGGCCCCAGCCACCGGGCGCGTCAGCTACCAAATGAACTTCACCCGAGCCCGGCCTTCACCGCGTCCTGCGCGCTCCACAGCACGTAGTAGTCGCGCGCCAGCCGGCCATCACCTTTGCGGGGCGGCCGCCGCGAGTCTACTGGTTCTGGCGGATGCCACTATAGGAATCCACATGCCGGCGGGTGCACGTGCGCAGGATCAGATTCGCGGGTGTCCGATCCCCGACTGCTGGGCGGCAAAAAAAGAGTGATCAGCCAAGTGCCAATTCTGGGCCGCCACCAACGTGCGTTGGTGGCGCTTCGCCAGCAGGCTGCAATTGACGTCACTGCGGCATAGCCTTCTTCGCAGGCCAGCGAACCGCACGCCGCGCATGCCTGCGGTCCGCGCGATATTACTTGGCCGGAATAAGCAGCGGCTTCTCTTTTTCCTTCAGCAGGAAGACCACAAACCTGGCGGGCTTAGTCTGGCTGGCATTGCGGCCCACGGTGTGGATATCGTTCGGGCCCTCATAGAAGGTCTCGCCGGCCTTGATGGTCTGCTCAGGCTTTCCCCTCACACCCATGATGATGGTGCCGTCGAGCACGTACACGATGGCGTGCGCATCGTGGCGGTGGATGGGGTCAACCGCACCCGGTGGGTAGTCCACGGTGATGAGCGTGATCTCTTTGCCCGGGTAGTCCTGCAGCGCCTGCGATGCCACCTCGGCAACAACCGCGTGCGGCGCATCGGTTGCATGCGTGCCCCCGTGCGCGATGGCGGCGCCGGAAAGCAGGCAGAGGGCCATGGAGAGAGCGATTGCCGCCCACATCGCGCGCGCGTTCATTGCGCCACCGCCGGGGCGACGGACAGGCCCGCCTTGTCCAGTCCCCATGCCTTGTCGAAGGAACCCGGAACGGCAAGGAAAGCCACGTTGATGCGGTTCCATGCGTTGATGCCCGCGATCACGAAGGTGAGATCGGAGATCTCGTTCTCAGCGAGATGACCGCGAACGCGCTCATACAGTTCGGTCGGCACGCCCTGGCTCGGAATGCAGGTCAGCGCCTCGGTCCACGCCAGGCTCGCACGCTCGCGCGGTGTGAACAGGTTGGACTCACGCCAGATGGCGACATGATGAAGCCGCAGTGCGCTTTCACCGTGGATGGTGGCCTGCTTGACGTGCATATCGACGCAGAACGCGCAGCCGTTGAGCTGCGAGGCGCGGATATGCACGAGATGGCGGATGGACGCTTCGATGGAGCTCTTTGCTTCAGCCATGCTGAGTTCCATGAGCTTCTTGGTCAGCTCGGGGGACTGCTGCTGGTAGTCGAGACGTTGGGTCATGATCTTGGGTCCTGGGAAGGGGCGCGGGGGGACTGCAGTGCGGTGCCACGTTATGCCCGCCCACTCGCCCCGGGTAGACACCTGCGGGTAACGCCAGTGTTTACTTCCGCGCAACAGTGGAAGCGTCACAGGGCAGTGCTCCGGGGCGTCTACCTGACATGGACAATCCATTCTGCGCATGCGCGCCACCGCCGGAGGCGAGCAACCCGGCCAATCCACTCGCAGACGACGTGGCCCCGGAGGCGTGGGATGCCTATCTCGGCGCTCTAAGTGAGATGACCCCCGGTATCCGCCTGTTCTTACTTTCGTGGGACCCTCCAACCCGACCGATGGGATGAGCGCCATGAACAGGGATTGCCCCGTATCGAGCCTCCATCAGCAAGACTGGGCGGATCGCCACCCATCCGGAAAGGCAGGTGGCGTCCTATCGACCAGGTTTCCGCTACGGCAGCCCCAAGACAAGTACTGCCGCCGTCGATGCGCAGTTCGGCGCCATTGACGAAGCTGCTCTCACTCGAGGCAAGGAAGATTGCGGCACTGGCCCGTTCTTCCGCCGCGCCCATGCGTCTTGCCGGGATCCGATCATTCATTGCCTGCAGGAAGGCAGGGCGCACCAGTGTGCAGCCGAACGGTCGAGTGTGCCTGGATACCGGCGCAGCACTGCGGGCATCGGCCCTGGCGGATGTGGGCGTGGCGCACCTCACTCGCTGCTCCGTTCAAGACGACCTGGACCACGGCACGTTGGTTCAGGTGCTGCCATCGCAGCGCCTGCCTGGCTTGCCCTTGCAGTCCATCCATGCATTTGGCCGTATGCTGCCGGCGCGCGTTCGGCTGCTCACCGACTTCGTCGCAGCTGAGATGCGCGAGCTCCTGAGAGCCTGACGGGGGAGTTACGCTGCTGGGCTGATGGGGTCAGCATATTCACCTGCCCGGAAACGGGCAGCGTCGCGGGAAGGTGGTAGGCCGAAGAGCCGTGCGTACTCACGGCTGAACTGTGAGGCGCTTTCATACCCGACTTCAAATGCAATCGACGCAGCGTCGCGAGGCTCGAACAGCAGCAACCATCGCGCCCTAAGAAGGCGAAGCCGCTTTTGGTACTGGATGGGTGTCATGGCCGTAACAGACCTGAAATGGCGATAGAAGGCGGCGACACTCATGTCGGCCATCGCGGCCAGCGGCTCCACTCGAAATGGCTTGGAGAAGTTCTCGCGGATCCATTGGATCGCTCTGCGGATCTGAAACAGGCGACCATCTGGCTGGGAGATCTCACGCAGTGCACCGCCAAGAGGTCCCTGCAGGGCTCTGAACAGGATCTCTCTCTCAATCAGAGGCGCCATGACTTCCCTATCGCCAGGGCGGTCAACCAGGCGCATCATGCGCAGCCAAGCGTCGGTCATCTCCGATGACGCTTGCGTCGGGGCGAAACAAGCCGCTCGCCACGTCGCGGGTGCCGCTTCTGCGCCGCCCGATATGCTCGCGATGATGGCGGGTTCCAAGGTGAGACTGGTTGCCATGTAGGCCTGCCCGCCTTCTCCTGGAAAGATCTGTCCCGTGGCCGGAATATCAACGGGGACGATGAAATACGTTCCTGCCTCGTAGCGGCGCAGCTGATCGCCGATCGATAGTGTCTTTGAGCCTTGCAGGACCAGATGGAGCATCGGTTGGTAAACCTGACTGGCGCAGGCTTCAGCGTGAACCATGGCGACCCTTGGGATGCCTGTCTCGGTCCATCTGTCCCCCGCCCGCGTGACGATCGAGCGCAGCTCAGCCATTGAATCGTTCATGAGGTTGATCATGGGCCCCCGCGTAGAGAATAGCCAGGCGAGTGATAAGAATAGGCAAGGATGTGCGAGTAAAGGGCACGCGTGGAGGCTCCAGGCCGTCCAATACTGGTGGCCCGGTGAAAGCGCAGCGCCGAGAAGGAACTGCACCAGCTTCCACCGAGTGATCCTACTCATAGAGAACTCAGCACATGAAACTAGACGGAAAAATTGCTGTCGTCACCGGCGGCTCGAAAGGCATTGGCGCCGGAATAGCGAAGGCCCTTGCCGCAGAAGGCGCGACAGTGGTGGTGAACTACGCCTCCAGTAGAAGTGACGCAGAACGTGTCGTTGACGAGATCGAGCTCCGCGGGGGTAAAGCGCTGGCAGCGCAGGCCGACATGAGCAATTCTGCAGACGTGGTCAACCTGTTCAGCACGGTGAGATCCGAGTACGGTCGCCTGGATATCCTGGTCAACAACGCCGGTGTGGCAGTCTTTGAGATGATCGAAGACCTGACCGAAGATGCGTTTCACAAGCAGTTCAATCTGAACGTACTGGGGTATCTGCTGGCCATTCGCGAGGCGTCAAAGCTGTTTGGTTCCTCAGGCAGCATCATCAATATCAGCTCGATCCTCAGTACCGACCCGTACTTGGCGTCCAGCGTGTACGCGGCTACCAAAGGCGCGGTGGATACCCTGACGTTTGCCCTCGCGCGCGAGATGGGTGGGCGCGGAATCCGGGTCAACTCCATTCTGCCAGGCCATACGAACACCCCGGGAACCAGTGGCAATTTCACCGGCGAGCTTGGTAAGAAGCTCTTGGCAGGCACGCCACTCGGCCGTTTCGGCGAGCCGGAAGACATTGCGCGGCTCGCTGTGTTCCTTGCATCAGATGATGCGAATTGGGTTACCGGCGAATCGATCCGGTCATCCGGTGGCGTGCGTGGCGTTGGCTACTGATCGTTGAGCACGTTCGCAGGCGCACCGGTGCGTGCGCCTGCCCCCTTCTGAAGTTCAGATCCTCAAGCGATTTAACCGCGCCGACTCGCGACCATTCGCGCCGCATCCTGCGAGGGCGGCAGACCGAAAGCACGCGCGTACTCGCGGGTGAACTGGGTGGGGCTCTCATAGCCCACATCAAGCGCGGCTGCGGTAACGCTGGTTCCGCGCGTCGCCAGAATCTGACGGGCCTGCAGCAGGCGCAGCTGCTTCTGGTACTGAAGCGGGCTCAGCGCGGTGGCGGACTTGAAGTGGCGGTGGAACGCAGACTCGCTCATTGCCACCTGTTCGGCCAATGCCGCGATGCGCAGCGGTTTGGCATAGTCGCTGCGGATGCGCTGGATTGCGCTGCTGATTCGCGCCAGCGCCGAATCCGGCGTGGCCAACTGCCGCAGCATGCATCCGTGTGGTCCCTGCAGCACGCGGTACAGGATCTCGCGCTCGTAGGCCGGGGCCAGCGCAGGTATCTCGCCGGGGCGTTCCATCAGGCGCAGCATCCGCACCCACGCATCCATCAGTTCGGGGGTGACGGCGGCGACGTTGAAGGCCTCGGTCTGGGTGGAGGGCTCGCCGCGCCCCGTGGCGGGATCGGTGGTGTCGCACAACAACGCTGCGATGATGCCAAGGTCCAGCGTGAGGCTCACCGCCAGGTACGGCTCGCCGGTGCTGGCCGGGTGCACCGCACCCACCGCCGGCAGGTCCACGGACATGATGAAGTACGTGGCCGGGTCGTACTCGAGGGTCTTCTCACCCACCGTCATGGATTTGCTTCCCTGCAGGATCAGGTTGATCATCGGCTCGTACACAGCCGCCAGGGCATGCTCCGGGATCTCGCCCTGCACCATGGCAACGCGGGGAATGCCCGTATCGGTACGGCGATTCTCGGCATGCGCCGCGAGGCGGCGCAGTTCTTCCAGTGCGTTGTCCATGTACACATTGGACACCCGCCGCAGGGGGCTGGCAAGGCGGAAAGCAGGAATAGGCAGGAATTGGCGAGGATCAGGTCGGCGCGCCGCAGCCGGCGACCCTAGCCTGTGCATCTCCCCTCACTGCACAGGACTACCTGCATGAAGCACGTACTGATCACCGGCGGCAGCCGTGGCATTGGTGCCAGCGCCGCGTTGCACTGCGCGCAGCGCGGCATGGGCGTCGTCCTCACCTACAACGCCCAGCCCCATGCTGCCCAGCAGGTAGTGGAGCGTATCCAGGCAGAAGGCGGCACGGCAGTGGCCCTGCAGCTGGATGTGGGCAACACCGGAAGCTTTGCGGCGTTTGCCGCGACGGTGAAGGACACCTTGCAGGGCACCTGGGACGCCTCCGTGCTGGATGGCCTGGTGAACAACGCCGGCTTCGGGCTGTTCAATCCGATCGAGACGGTGACCGAGGAACAGTTCGACGGTCTGTTCAACGTGCACCTGAAGGGACCGTTCTTCCTCACCCAGGCACTGCTGCCGCTGCTGGGTACCGGCGCAAGCATCGTCAACGTCACCAGTGCCACCACGCGTGTGGCCACCGCCGGGGTGGCGCCCTATGCCGCCTTCAAGGGCGGGTTGGAAGTGCTTACCCGCTACATGGCCAAGGAGTTCGGCGAACGCCGCATCCGGGTGAATGCGGTGGCGCCCGGGGCGATCCGTACCGAGCTGGGCGGCGGCCTCAATGATGAATTCGAAGCCCTGCTGGCGTCGCAGACCGCACTGGGCCGGGTAGGTGAGCCGGACGACGTGGGCCGCGTCATTGCCGGGCTGCTCGGTGACGAGCAGGCCTGGGTCAATGCGCAGACCATTGAAGTTGCAGGCGGCTACAACATCTAGTTCGCAACCGGAGTTCGACATGCTCGACCACATTTTCCTCACTGTCACCGACACCACCCGCTCGGTTGCGTTCTACACGGCGGCGCTGGCCCCGCTGGGCATCGTCAACCGGCTCGACTACGACGGCCGGCAGGGTCCACCCGGCCACCCGGACCTGAAGGGCTTTGGCGCAGGCGGCCGGGTCTTCTTCTGGCTGCGGCAGGGCGTGGCGGCGGCGCAGGCGGCACATGTTGGCTTTGTGGCAGATTCCCGCGCGATGGTCGATGCCGCGCATGCCGCCGCGATGGCCGCCGGCGCCACCGAGATCCATCCGCCGGGGCCGCAGCTGCACTACGACCCGCGCTACTACGCCGCGCAGGTGCGCGATCTGGATGGCTACAGCCTGGAGTTCGTCTACAAGAGCTGGCAGCACGGCCATGAATGACGTCACTGCATCGCACCCCCTGAAGGCCACGGTGGTGGCCTTCATCAACGCGATGAACGCGTTCGATATCGAACGCGCCCTGGCGTTGTTCAGCAAGACGGCAGTGATCGATGACCCATCCACCGGATGCACCTTCAACAAGCTCGCCGGTGTGCGCGACTATCTGGAAAAGTACTTCGTGGGTTACCACACGGTTACCCGTCTGCTTTCGCTGGAAGGCCTTGGCGATGCACGTGCACGGGCCCGGGTCGACTTCACTGGCGACTTCGGTCACGAGATCGGAATTCTTCTAGTGGCCGTGGATTCCGCAGGCCGCATCTCCCGCATTGACGCCTCACTCGAATAGGGTGGCGAGGAACACACCATGAAAACATTGATGATCTACGGTGCATCCGGCTACACCGGGCGCATGGCTGCAGCGCACGCGAAGGAAGCTGGGCTGAAGCTGGTATTGGCAGGGCGTGACGAAGCTCCGCTGCAGGCGCTGGCCACACGCCTTGGCGTGGAGTACCGCGTGTTTGCGCTGGATAACGCTGGCGATGTGGACTACGCGTTGCAGGACATCGCGGTGCTGCTCAACTGTGCAGGGCCGTTCGCGCATACCGCAGGAGCGCTGATGGAGGCTTGCCTGCGTACCGGCGTCCATTACCTGGATATTGCCGCCGAGCTGGACAGCTACCAGCTGGCAGAGCGCCATGACGTGAGCGCGACGAAGGCCGGTGTAATGCTGATGCCGGGTAGTGGCGGCAGCGTGGCGATGCTTGGCAGCCTGGCCGCGCGTGCCGTTGAGCGTGTGCCGTCACCGGTAACCGTCCGTATCGCCCTGCATGTAGCGGGGTCGATGTCACGCGGATCGGCGCTCAGTGCCAGCCAGCACGTAACGGCCACGTGCCTGATGCGAAAGGATGATGTACTCACACCGCGTGCGCCGGACGAGCTGCGCGACATCGATTTCGGCAAAGGCCGGTTGAGCTGTTTCCCGGTGACGCTGCCTGATCTGATCACCATCGCCAGGCAGACCGGCGTTGGCGATATCGAAACCTACGTGCATGTCTCCGGCAGCGCGTTCCCCGAAGACGGGATCGAAGCACTGCCGGATGGACCCACCGCGCAGGAGCGTGCCGACAACCGGTACCAGGCAGCGGTAGCGGTGGTCGGCGCGGACGGTGCCATCACCCGCGCAGTGCTGGACACCGTGAACGGCTACAGCTTCACCCCCCTGGCCGCGATCGTGGCTGCGCGCCGTGTGCTGGCAGGGGAGGCGCGCCCGGGCTTCCAGACGCCTGTAGGGGTATTCGGAAGTGGCTTCGCTGAAACCATCGCCGACACCCGTATCACCTTCATTGACCCAGCCACCCCCACGACCCGCTAAGGAATCCACCCCATGTCATTGCGCCAAAACACCCCCGATACCTTTCACGACACACTGGCCGTGGTCGACACGCTGTACCGCTTCGCCGCAGGTATCGACCTACGTGACCGCGCGTTGCTCTCGTCGGCCTTTACAGAGGACGCCATCTCCGATTTCCGCCCTGCCGGTGCAAAGGCGGGCTTCGAGTACCCTGTGCTGCAGGGCCGGGAAACCATCGTGGAGGCGCTGTCCACGTCGCTCAACGGGCTCGATACCTCCCACTCCTTCAGCAATCCGAGGGTGGTGGTGGACGGCGATACAGCGCAGGTGGATGTGCTGGTCGAAGCGCAGCACGTATCAAGCGTCGATGGCGCACGCCAGTACCTGATGAAAAACCGCTATGACGTTGTCATGGTCCGCCGCGACGCGGGGTGGGAGATCAAGCACGTGATCGTCGACAACATCTGGCGGACGGGTGATCCGAGCGTGCTCGCTGGGATCTGATTGATTGGGTGGTCACTAGTCTGCTCCTGGGCGTCAGCGGGCGTCGACATGTCCATGCAATCCGAGTCAGAATTTACAGCCCGGCTAGGCCCGACAGGCTTTAAGGCGCCCGCACTGAAACTGCACGATTGCCGCAGGACTGGATGAGACTCTGTATGCTCTACGCGATCTTGGAATTCTGACGTTGGCGAGTAACTGACTACACCATAGAACTCGTCAGGCAAATCATTCAAGCCCAAGCGCGTGATCTCGCATGCTGCTCTGGCTACTTGGTAGAAGGACATTGTCGATGAGACGTTTTGAGGTTCATGCAGGTGAGGCATTGATCGGCTGGTCGCGGCTGGAGCATGTCGACAGTTGTATGGCTGTGGCCTTCGGATCGTTCGAAGCTGCCGAGGCATATGCGGCTGTTCAGGAGTCAATCATCGCAACAAGGGACGCTGGTCAAAGCGAGCTTCAACTGAGTCTCCGCTTCAAGGGAGTCTTGATGAACTGCGATGGTCTATACATTGCTGATTTCTCCGATGTTGCTTCGATTGGTGGCATCGAGCTCACAGCGTTTGGAATTGACACGTTTGCCAAGGCGTTCGTCGAGGATGCATAGGACGCCGGATCCTTCTGGGGAGGCCGCTTCTGGCCGAAAGTGGGCACCAAGCCCAGACCGATCGCCGGGAAGGGTGGTATTTCGGCTGCCGACACCAGCCCGCACGCGCGCAGACTGATCGACCGAGCGGATATCCGCTGGGCCGATGGCATCTCTGTCATTGAGAACAGATACCTGCATCGTTTGCAGGAAGGCGTTCCAGGGCTGCTTGGATACAAGCAGATGTAGTGTCTGAATATCGCTGACGACTACCGCTACATGGACCCAAAGCTGGTGGCGCTGATCGATGCGAAGGTATCGTCGCTCCTGCAGGCTCACAGCCAAGCGGAATGACCCTCTTGCAGTGCCGGCCTACTTCATGCACATCGTTGGCTGGTAGGCCAGGTTTCGAGATAAATGTTCGACGGCGCGAGACTGGCTGGATGCACCGGTCCCGGAAAGCACTGCGCGAAGCGAGGCATGATACCGGTGCGTATTGCGCCACCAGGTGGTCCTTAGGGTATAAGTGGGGTAATCGCCACCGGGGACTTACTCCGTTGAGTCGTTCGAGATGATCAATCACGTTCCAGCGCTGGTATTCATGCAACAGCTGAAAGGCACCTACTGCTCGGCAGATGGCCTGGCTACGCTGTCTGTCGAGCGTGTCGGATACGGGCAGAGCATTGAATTGCGCCTGGAAGACAAGGTGCAGTTGGCGGGGGTTGTCGGCGTCTCAGGCAACTCAGTCGAGCTGTTTGCGCAGGTTGGGCTGCCCAATGTTGTTCGTCTGACAGGCCAGCTTCGCTCTCAGACTGAGCTCGTATTCAACGGTTCGGACATGTCATTTGGTCTTAGCCTTGCTTCGGACGGTGATACTTTGACGCTCGTCACGTCATTCAAGGGACGGCCGGGGATGAGTCATGTGCTTCAACGCGTCTGAAGTGACGCTCGAGCGAGGGATGTTCCACGCATGAGGAAGGCATCAATCCACTCTGCCGGCGATGGTCCCCGCGCTACTCTTCCGCCTTCAGATTCCAGGCAGGAAGCCAGACAGTTCCTCAATCCATGAATGAGACCTCGATATCCCCAGGTGGGAGGTATGTTGTTGAAGCTGATCCATGGGAGGCTCGGAACTCCCAATGGGTTTACACGCCCCGCGTTATCGACCTCATCACTGCCCAGCCTGTCCTAGCCCTCTCTGATCCTCGCTGGTCCATGGATAGCGCAGATTGGGTATCGGACTCCGAGGTATTTCTCCGTTTACGGAAGTTCCCTGGTAACCACTTGCCGATACAGCTTGATGTGCTCGTCAACTGCGACGAGGGGAATGCACTTGTCGCTGCCAAACAGCGTTGCAGCCTCGCTGAGTTGGAGGCTGTGCTGGATAGTGCGCTCACAAAGGCACCGAGCCAAGCCTGAATAACCCCGAGCACCAAATGAACATTGAATAGCTGAGGGAGAAGTTGATCCGCGCTGGAGTGCATCCGCGTCTCTACTCCATTGCCTAGGCTGCCTCGGAGAGCGAGTCTTACTCCCTTGTGAGGGATGGCTCCGCTTAGGCCGTTCTTTGCAAGGAGCGAGGCACCTTCACGGAAATCGGCAGCGATCTTTCGGAAACCCAGGGCTGTCTTCTGCTCCTCCAACTCTTGAGTGACGCGATGTGCCTCGGAGGGGTTACCAAGAGCGGTGGGTCGTAGCTGGCCACTCCGGCCTCTAGGTCTGCTGCTGGCCGGAAGCGGACACCGTGCCAGGTCCGACCGCCGGGAAGGATGGTAATGTCGGCTACCGACCCAAAGCGGTGACTCGCAGCCGACGGTTTCAAAGCTTGAAAGCGAACGCTGAATCGGCTAAAAGCTCCAATCTTAAGGCGATTTGGAATCGGATCATGGTGTGGGAAAGGCTCAAAGGAATATTTGGCAGCCAAGGCAAGCCAACCACGCCCGTCCCGACGTCAGCACCGACCCGAACGGAAGACAAGCCCGCACCGCAAGTGCCCGACTTGAACTGGATTGAAGCGACGGACAATCCTTGGGGCGTCCGCGTGCTCGACGTACGGCCCGTAACCCTGACCATGTTGTCCACGAGCCAGGATCCACAATGCGCGGCGAATGCGATGTCGTTCGAGCAGGATGACGGCACTGGCTTCATCGGGCAGACACCCATTACCGAACGCGACGTTGAGACTTCACTGAGCTTTCCCGTCGACCAGGTGTTGTCCGATGGCGTATTGTTCGCGCCGCGGGCTATGGAGCACAAGTGGGCACTTTTCTTTCATCAGGGTGAGATCATCGCTGTGCGCAGCTGGACACGCGCCGTGATGCTGGTCGCGCGTGTAGAAACGCATGATCGTCATATCGAGATCACCCGTATCCGCGGCACTTTGTGTGCTACTGACGAGACGCCCGAGTTCACGGTCAGGGGACTCGACTACCTTCTGCGCAGCCATGTACTCGGCGCTATCTACCCAGCGCCCCTACCGCCCGGCATCGAGGCGGACCTGAAGGCCGCAGCCATGTGGTGTATGTCTGCGTTCGGCAATCTCGCGCAGCTCGCGACGCCGTGCTCCTTTACCCGGCCCGATCCCGAGCGTCCGTTACGGACTCATTCGCTGTTGCACATTGCCGTTGCGCGTGGTCAGCCCGAAGCAGTCGACGCCTGCCTGCGATCAGGAACGCCAATCGATGCGTTGGCAGCCGACGGGCTGGCTCCGCTACATTGGGCGCTCGCCGCTCAAGACGGCGCGATCATCAGCATGCTGCTAGACCGCGGTGCGTCCGTCGACGTGCGCTCCGATCAGGGTGCAACGCCACTGATGAACGCAGTACAGGCCGCCAGCGTGGAAGGTACCACGCTGCTTCTCGATCGAGGCGCCGATGTGAACGCGCGAGACGGGCGCGGCTTCACGGCATTACATCGCGCGGCCGAAATGGGGCTCGCCGACATCGTGCGCTTGCTGTTGGATAGAGGCGCGACCGTTGACGTCGATGCCGAAGGGCATACTCCTCGGTCGCTGGCGGAAGGCCGAGGCCGGAATGACATTCTCGCGATGCTTCAATCGCCTGGATGACCGCTTCTGGCCGGAAGTGGACACCGAAGGCGGCTGGCAGGAAGCGACCACAACCTGGGAAACTCACTCAAGGACAATCGCAGACAGTTCTTTGGGCGCGAGGTAAAGCAACTTGACGATCTGTACCATGAATATAGACAGTTGAATTAATGTGCATGGGAGGCCGTGCGATGAGTCGGAATAATGTTCCTTCTCAAAAAGATTTTGCTCGCGCAAAAGCGGCAATGAGGAAGGACGATCAGGGGCTAGCTGATGTTCGGAGAAAGATCATGAACGAGTTCGGATCGCGAGGGATCCGCCAGGTGTTTACACTGTACTCACGTGCAACCAATAGCTTTGGCGTATTCGTCTTCTTCCAGTCAAACACAGAAGTTGCTAGCGCGCATGAGTCTGGACTTGTTTCCGAGATAGAGGGAGCTGCTCTGCAGGCGCTTGAGGAAGTCGGGCGAGGACCTAAATCAAGCATCGATGTACGCTTTGAATTTGATAGTGACGAGAACGTCCAGATGGGTTTCGCCGGGGACTACTCTCGCCGGCTTCGGTAGAAGGAAGTGGCAACGGCCCGGATGCGCGCCTGCAGCCTGCAGCGATCAGCTGAATCGCCCAGCGAATTTGAATCAGCTGCTGCTATCCAATGGTCCGCTTCTGGCCGATAGCGGACATCAGGATGAACCAAGAGGCTGGTCCGATGCTAACGTTCGCTTTCGAGCCAAAGCGGACAAGTGGACCAGACATGCCTAGCCAACATTCGGTGGAGGAGTCGCGTGCGAGCAACGCCGCGCTCGACAAGGCACTGGCTTCTAATGGTGTTGTCGATCGCGAGTTGTTTTTTCGGTTCTGCGATGCACACAGCTACCAAGCGGCATCAACCGTCGGCTGGGTAGAAGGTCGGCTAAGGGTGCTACGTGGGAGAATCGATCAGGGGCAGTCACTGGCGCTCTTCGTGCCGGAATCTGGCGGACCGATTGTGGTGGATGTGATGGGTCAGTTTGAGCAATGGGCTAGAGCGTACTTCCCCGATGCGGAACTGTCGCCTCCTGGCAAATAGCGGCCACGCAGTTGAATCAGCCGCGGTAGCGATGCTATTTTCCACTCTCGGCTGGACGCGGACGACTAATAACAAGTCCTTGAAGCTAACGCCGATTCTCGGCTCGGCTTGCCTCAAGAGTTTGCACGCTATGTCAGGTTCGCTGTCTGTCAATGAAGCGCTGGATCAACTAGTCCTTCTCAACGGGAAGCCAGTTGCTATCCGTGGAATCCTGCGCTTCGATTTTGAGCACATTGCTATTTGGCACTACCCAAAGGCGGAAAGACGTGATGCTGCACCGTTTGGGAAAGCTAGCTCCAGCATTTGGCTCAGCACCGGCTCGGGTAGCGTGCAGCTCAACGAACGGGGTCTGAAAGAGCTGGACGGTCATCGGGTTTCGATACTGGGTACGCTCCATGCGCCAGATCCACGTTTCGGTGGCTGCGGACATATGTCGGGCACTCCTGCAGAAATAATGGTCAGCTCCATTGACCGCTTGTAAGAGTGCCTGACAACGCGGACATGACCGGGCGGAGAAATGACGTGGAGCCGTACCATCGATTAGTAAGGATTGGATGTCTGCGGTTCAGGTCCGCTCTTGGCCGTCAGCGACCCCCGCCCGCGAACGCAGCCAGCTCCTCCGCCTGACCCGCGGGGAAGGATTCCTTGAGCAGGTCGAGCAGCGCCGACACCCTTGAGCTGAGCAGCCGTCGCGACGGGTACAGCGCCCATATCTCGATGGGCGGCGCCTTTGCATCTCCCCACGACACCAATGCGCCCTCCCTGAGATCGTCGGCAACCAGCGAGAAGGGCAGCATCGCCGCGCCGGTGCCTGCACGAACGGCATCGCGCACCATGGTCAGTGCGCCCAGGCGCAGCACCGGATCCACCGCGATACGTATCTCGCCTCGCGGCGTTACGAGGTCCCAGCTGGTGGCATCGCTGGATGGCCGGAACACCGCAGGCGCCGTCTCGCCCATCGCGGGCAGGGGCAGGTCCGGGTGCGCTACCGCCACCAGGCGGTCCCGGATCAGCACCCGCCCCACCAGCCGCTCATCCGGATCCGGATTGACCCTTATCACCAGGTCATAGCCTTCTTCCACCATGTCCACGGCGCGGTCTTCGGTGGTGACATCGAGCCGCACCTGTGGGTAGCGCTTCACGAATTCGGCGGCGATCCTGCCCAGCGCCATCTGCGAGAACAGCATCGGTGCGCTTACGCGCAGCCGCCCCCGGGGCGTGTCGCCGCCTGAGGCAATGGACGTGGCCGCTTCATCCAGTTCGGTAAGCAGCGTCTCGGTGCGCTCGAACAGCGCCCGACCTTCCTCGGTGAGCTTCAGCGTGTGCGAGCCACGCTCGAACAGCCGCACCCCCAGGCTGGCCTCCAGCTCACCCACGCGGCGCGAGAGTGTTGCCTTCGGGCGGTCTGCTGCGCGCGCGGCGCGGCCAAACTCGCCGTGCCGCGCCACCAGGTTGAAGTCGGCCAAGGCCAGCAGGTCCATGTGTTCCACCAGCGAGACAGGTGGTCCAAGTATATGGGCTATCGGCCCGCAAGCGGATCAATAACCATGAGGCCTCACCACTCACCCGGAGTACCCCATGACCATTCTTGTTACCGGCGCCACTGGCACCATCGGCCGTCAGGTCGTCCAGCACCTCATCCAGCGCGGCGCAAACGTTCGCGCACTGGTCCGCACCCCCGCCACCGCCAACCTGCCCGCCACCGTGGAACTGGTGCAGGGCGACATGCTGGACGTGGATGCCCTCCGCCAAGCGCTCGAGGGCGTCTCCACGCTGTTCCTGCTCAACGCCGTGGTCGCCGACGAATTCACCCAGGCACTCATCACCCTCAACGTCGCCCGCGAGGCGGGGGTGAAGCGCGTGGTGTACCTGTCGGTGATCCACAGCGACCGCTACGTCAACGTGCCGCACTTCGCCGGCAAGTTCGGCGTTGAGCGCATGATCGAGCAGATGGGCTTCAGCGCCACGATCCTGCGCCCGGCCTATTTCATCGATAACGACCTCACTATCCAGGACGTGGTGCAGGGCTACGGTGTGTACCCCATGCCGATCGGCAGCAAGGGGTTGGCGATGATCGACACCCGCGACATCGCCGAGATTGCCGCCATCGAACTGCTCAACCGCGAACAGGCGCCGGACAACCGAGCGCTGACCCGACTCAACCTGGTGGGCCCGGAAGCACTCACCGGAGAACAGGTGGCCGCCATCTGGAGCGAAGTGCTGAACCGCCCGATCGCCTACGGCGGTGATGACGCGGCCGCCTTCGAGCAGAACCTGCGCCAGTTGATGCCGGCGTGGATGGCCTACGACATGCGACAGATGGCCGAGCGATTCATCAGCGACGGTATGCTGCCGGGCGCGGGTGACGTGGAGCGGTTGATGCAGTTGCTGGGTCGGCCGCTGCGTACATACGCCGCGTTTGCGGCGGAGCATGCGTCAGCGGGCTGAGGGCCGAGCCAGGGCAGCGGTTGAGCAGCCAGCTCTTAGAGCTCTCAGCCTTCGCCTTCAGGAACATCCACGTGGCGAGCAGACGCAGCTTGATCGCTTGGCGCGGCGCTGGGCTTGTGAACCTCCACATCTGGCCGGAAGCGGAAGCTGGCGTGTGCATGCAATCCGAGCCAGATATTGGCCAACCCGGCCGGGCGCTACAGGTTGAAGAAATGTCCGGGCTACCTGGCAGTTCGCCTTCGGCGATTGTGCCGCCGAGCTGATGTGCACGCAGTGGTTGACAAGGTAGAACGATCGTTCTACATTGGCGCCATGGATAAGACACCGACCGACACCCGACTGAAGATCCTGGACACGGCGGAGGCGCTGATTTACCAGAACGGAATACATGCCACCGGCATGGATCTGCTGGTGAAGACCTCAGGCGTTGCGCGCAAGAGCATTTACCGACACTTTGAAAACAAGGACCAGGTTGCCGCAGCCGCATTGAGCGCGCGGGACGTTCGCTGGCTCAATTGGTTCAGGCAGGAATGCGACAAGGCCGGCAGCCCGGAAGCGCGCATCCTGGGCATGTTCACGGTGCTCAAAGGCTGGTTCGAGTCCGAGGGCTATCGCGGCTGTGCCTTCATCAACACGGCAGGCGAGGTCGGCGATTCCCACGACCCGATCCGCAGGATCGCCAAGCACCACAAACAGAAACTGCTCGATTACACGCTGGAGCTCACCGGGCAACTGAACATCGCGCAGCCGGCCGTTCTGGCGCAGCAGTTGCTGGTTCTGATGGAAGGCGCCATCACCGTATCGCGCGTGATGGGTGACTACGACGCCGCAGACACCGCAAGGGATGTTGCGCAGTTGTTGTTGAAGCAAGCCACGCGCTAACGCCGCAGTAACCGAAATCCCGCCGCAGTACCCCGTTCATCCATTTCCATTGGAGGCCCCACCGTGTCCGCAGAAGCACCCCGTCCCCCCCTTCCCCCGTTCACCCTCGAATCGGCGGTCCAGAAGGTTCGCTTGGCAGAAGATGGCTGGAATTCCCGCGATGCCGACAAAGTGGCGCTTGCCTATTCGCTCGACACCCAGTGGCGCAACCGCGCCGAGTTCACAAACGGCCGCGAGGAAGCCCGGCAGTTTCTTGCCCGAAAGTGGAAGAAAGAGCTTGAGTACCGGCTGATCAAAGAGTTGTGGGCGTTCACCGGCAACCGCATCGCCGTGCGCTACGCCTATGAATGGCGCGACGACTCTGGAAACTGGTTCCGCTCCTATGGAAACGAGAACTGGGAATTCGGCGCGGATGGTCTGATGGAGCGCCGCTTCTCGTGCATCAACGACATGCCCATCAAGGACAGCGAACGCAAGTTCCACTGGCCACTGGGGCGCCGCCCGGATGATCACCCGGGGCTGTCCGACCTGGGTATGTAAGCTGCGGAGCCGACGTGGGGAAGGCCCGCGGGCGTGAATGCGCCTGCGGGCCTTCCATGTCAGCGCCGGGGTGCTCCTTCGCTTCAGGGGTCGGGCTACGACTGCACTTCAGCGCGGAACGCGATCTCGATCAACTGTTCGGGGAAGGCGAGCGCTGAAACCCCGATGAGGTTGCTGGCCACCTGGGGAACAGGCTGGCCATACACGGCAGGCCTGACCTTGCCGCTGGCGGCGAACGCGGCCGGCACATCGATTACGAAAAGAGTTTCCTCCACCACATCCGACAGCGATCCGCCCAGCTCGGCCAACAACACTTTGGCGTTCTCATAGGTGCGCTTCATTTGCGCCTCCATGGTGTCGAAGTTGGCAGGCTTTCCGTCAGCACCCAGAGCTGCTGGGGCTACCAGCTGCCCCTCCGGCGTGTGTGAGAGCTGGCCCGACACGAAGATCGAATTGTTCACGCGCACGGCCTGCACGTAACCATAAGCCGATTCCCACGGCACGCCGAAGCTGGCCGTCTTGCGGTTGGAGGTGCTCATTTCGTTCTCTTCCCAGGGTGAAGACGCCAGTCTGCCGGTAGGCACGGCCGCGCGCCTGCCCCGAAAGGGTAATGCAAGCGCAGCTGCATAGGCCGCGGGCGTCCGCTTCTGGCCGAAAGCGGATACGGGCGGGAGGGGCAAGCGATGTTCGTCGCAGGCCCAAATGCCGCGCCCCGGTACCCAAGCGCTGTCCATCAATGCCGCAGCGTCTGGTCATTTCGACTCAGTGCACATCGCCAACAGCGTGCGCGCATCAAGCCCCAAACGCACCATCAATCGTATGCATCGCGCCGGTCACGAAGCTTGCCTCCGGCCCGGCCAGCCAGGCCACCATGCCCGCCACTTCTTCCGGGCGACCGTGACGCTTGATCGCCATGAAGCTGTGCATCAGATCCTTCATGGGGCCATCCTCGGGATTGGCATCCGTATCGATGGGGCCGGGCTGAACGATGTTGATTGTGATGCCGCGCGGCCCGAAGTCCCGTGCCAGGCCGCGTGCCAGCCCCTGCAACGCGGACTTGCTAACCGCGTAGGACGCCATGCCCGGCACCGGCATCCTGTCGCCGTTCACCGAGCCGATCACGATGATGCGACCGCCGTCGCCCATCGTGCGCGCCGCCTCGACTGAGGCGTGGTACGGCGCATGCACGTTGATGCGCAGCAGACGATCCACGGCGTCGGGGTCCTGCTCCAACGCATCGCCGAAGATCGCGATGCCCGAGTTCACCACCAGCACGTCCAGCGGACCGGTGTCGCGAACCCGCGCGATCACCGCGTCACGGTCCGCGCTGTCGGTCTTCTCTGCCGCCGCGCCGGTCTCGGCGGCCAGCGCATGAGCCGCATCGAGGGACCCGCTGTAGGTGAAGGTCACTGAAGCTCCGTCCGCCACGAAGCGGCGCACGATCGCCGCGCCGATGCCGCGGCTGCCGCCCAGTACCAGCACCTTCTTGTTCTCAAAAGCCATTGTTGGACACGCCTGAGTCAATAATGTAGCTTTCACTATAGAAATAGCATTCGACAGCTGTCAAGGAATTTAATAGTGGTCGATACAAAACAATCTCGACCCCGCGGTCGGCCCCGGGCGTTCGACCCCGACGCTGCCGTGGCGACCGCACAGCAGCTGTTCCATGCGCGCAGCTATGACGATGTCAGCGTGGCGGACATCACCGGTACCTTGGGGATCAATCCGCCCAGCTTCTATGCCGCCTTCGGCAGCAAGGCGCAGCTCTTTGGCAAGGTGCTGGACCGGTATGCATGTGACGGGGCGATCCCGCTGCAGCAACTGCTGGATCCGGCCCGGCCCGTCATCGAGTGCCTGGCTGCCGTGCTTGAGGAAGCCGCCTGCCGCTACGCCGGCAAGGCGGGCGCGTCCGGGTGCATGGTTATTGAAGGGGTGCAGTCCATCGACGAGGACGCCAAGCGGGCGGCCATGGTGTTCCTGGTCGGCGCTGAAGCGGCGATCCGTGACTTCGTCGCGGCGCGCCACCCGGAAGCCGCTGACCGGGTAATGGACTACATGACCACGGTGATGATGGGACTGTCCACGAATGCGCGCCGAGGGCAAGACCATGCCCGGCTGCTGGAGTCCGCGCGACTGGCGGTTGGGGGGTTGGAGCGGGCAATGGCCGGCCCCGGGTAGTCGCCGCTGGTACTTACCCAGGCATGTCATAGGGCCGCTTCGTGCGGCCCTCTTTCATGGGCCGAAATAACCTTCGGGGTCGATGGCGCCACGCCGCGAGGGCCTCCAAACTGCTGTTTTACTTAACGATTCACGGATGGCGCCAAGCCTCTGCAGGAAAAGCTAAAGATTGGTCCCCCTCTGCCGCTTATGTGATGCGCAGCACACTTTCATGTTTTCTAAACAATTGCGTCATCAGGGGACCAGGGAATGAACAAAGTATTCAAGGTGGTATGGAGCAAGGCCGTGGGTCAGTGGGTTGTGACCTCGGAATTCGGGGCGAGCCCAGGTGGCCGCACCCGCCGCACGGCCAACCGGCTGACCACCGGCCCGCTGGCGGCCCTGAGCCTGATGACATCGCTGGCGCTGTACGGTCCCTCCGCGATGGCGGCGGTGGACATCACCAACATCGGGTTTGAAACCGGCACGCTGAGCGGCTGGACGTATTCCAAGACCGGCACCCAAGGCTCTACCAGCTATGGCAGCACCGGTGTCGGCGCTGCGGTGGTCACCGGCATGACCGATTTCGAGGCCGACAACGGCACCCATAGCTGGACGGTGACGCCCTTCGGCAACAACATGGCCTCATTGCAGGCCGGCGCCGGTTCGGACTCGTTCACTACTGCCGCAACCGCACTTGGGCTGAACGCCGCAAGCCGTGCGCTGGTTGCAAGCACGATGGCCGGCTCGCCCACGAATGCATCGTGGCTGTACCAGGACCTGACCCTCGCTGCAGGCGACTACTTCAGCATGGCGTGGCAGTACGTCTCGACCGACTACGAGCCGTTCAACGATGCCTCGCTGACCTCGCTGATCAACCTCGGCGACGCCTCGGTGTTCGCGACGGTGAACAATCAGAACGCGCAGTATGCGCTGCTGGGTGCCACCAACCTCGGCACGGGCAGCTATTCCACCGGGAGCTATGGTGCAACCGGCTGGCAGGTCGCAACGTACCAGGTCAGCACGGCTGGCACGTACCGTCTGGGGTTCATGTCATTGAATCTGCAGGACACGCAGCTGAGCCCCGTGCTGTTCGTCGACCAGGCGCCCGGCCTGACCTTCGACAAGGGCGTGCCCTTCGGTCCGGTCGCACCCAATCCGGGCAGCGGCGCGCCGACCACACCCACGACCCCGACGACCCCGACCGGCCCAATCATCATCGATGGCCCCAAGGGCACCGATGAGCTGGGCAACGAAGACGAGGCGTCGTTCGAGGGCGGTACCCTGGTGGTCGACAAGGACACCAACGTGGATGTCGACTTCAAGATCGACGACAAGCCCGGCACCATCGATCAGAACGGCCACGACTCGACGTTCACCGGCAAGATCGACGACGCCACCAATGGCGTTCCAGGCTCGCTGATCGTCAAGAACAGCGGCAACGGCGGTTCGGTCACGCTGACCAACACCAACGGCTATACCGGTACCACCGAGGTCGAAGAGAACGCCACGCTGGCATTGTCCGGCAATGGTTCCATCGACAAGTCAAAGAAGCTCGTGATCGACGGTACGCTGGACGTGACCCAGGCCGGTCCGGTCGTGAACATCACCTCGCTGGACGGCAAGGGCGATGTGGCGCTGGGCAACAACACGCTGTCCATCACCGATACCAACGACGAGTTCGAAGGCACCATCGGCGGGCAGGGTGACGTCGCCATCAAGGGCGGCACGCAGGTGCTCTCGGGTAACAACACCTACGCTGGCGGCACCTCGGTCGGCGACAACGCCGTGCTGCAGGTAAGCGGTGATGAGAACCTGGGCGACGCCGCAGGCAAGCTCACGCTTGATGGCGGCACCCTGCACACCACCGGCGACGTCAACAGCGATCGCGACGTGGTCCTTGCGGGCGACGGCACCTTCAACACCGACAGCAACACCACGCTGACCAACAGCGGCGACGTGTCCGGTACTGGTGGCCTGATCAAGAACGGCGAAGGCGGCCTGGAGCTGACCGGTACGGTGAGCCACAGCGGTGGCACCACCGTCAACGAAGGCGAGCTGACCCTGTCGGGCCAGAACACCTACACCGGCGGCACCACGCTCAACGGCGGCGTGCTCAACATCAGCAGCGATGGCAACCTGGGTGATGCAACGGCCGGCCTGACCTTCAACGGCGGCACGCTGCACACCACGGGCGACGTCAACAGCGATCGTGACGTGGTCCTTGCAGGCGACGGCACCTTCACCAACGACGCCAACACCACGCTGACCAGCAGCGGCGACGTGTCCGGCAATGGTGGCCTGATCAAGAACGGCGAAGGCGGCCTGGAGCTTATCGGTACGGTGAGCCACAGCGGTGGCACGACCGTCAACGAAGGCGAACTGACCCTGTCGGGCCAGAACACCTACACCGGCGGAACCACGCTCAACGGCGGCGTGCTCAACATCAGCAGCGACGGCAATCTCGGCGATGCAACGGGCGGCCTGACCTTCAATGGCGGCACGCTGCAGGCATCCTCGTCGATGACCACCGGCCGGTCGATGGTGCTGGACAGCGTGGGCGCGCTGCGCAGCGGTGAAGGCAGCACCCTGACGGTCAACGGCCCGATCAGCGGCGGCGGCACCCTGGTGGCGGACGGCCAGGGCACGCTGGTGCTTGGCGCGGCCAACACCCACGCAGGTGGCACGCTGATCAGTGGCGGCACGGTCGTGCTGGCGCATGCAGGCGGCCTGGGTTCCGGCGCCGTGGCGATCAATGACGCGACCCTGCGCACTACGGTCGACACTCAGATGGCGCAGCCGCTGCTGGTGATGGGCGAGGCTACTCTGGATGTGGCCTCGGGCACCACGACGCAGCTGACCGGCACGCTGGACGGTTCGCGCAGCACCGGCTGCTTCATCAAGAGTGGTGCGGGCCGCCTCAACATGGCAGGCACCGCGGTCCTGGCCAATGGCACGTGCGTCAACGAAGGCACCCTCAGTGCCAATGGCGTGCTGATGAGCAATGTGCAGGTGGAACGTGACGGCACGGTGCGTGGCACGGGCACCATCGCCGGCAACATGCGCGTCGATGGCACGCTGGCCCCGGGTAACTCGCCGGGCACGCTGGCAGTGACGGGTACGGTCACGCTGACCGACGACGCCACGCTGCAGATCGATATCGACGGGTACGGCACCGGCGCCGGAGCGGGCAACTACTCGCGCCTGCTGGTGTCCGGCGCGGCCGGTCGCTTCGTCGCCAACGGCACCCTGCAGCCCCTGCTGCGCGGCATCAGTGGCAATGCGGGCAACACCTTCACCCCGAAGGTGGGCGACATGTTCCGCATCGTCAGTGGCGAGGGCGGCGTGACCGGCACCTTCGACAGGATCCTGCAGCCGAGCGAGGGCCTGGCCGCCAGCACGCGTTTCCAGGTGTACTACACCACCGGTTTCGACATCGACCTGTACGTGACACCGACGGCCTACGCCGCTGATCTGGTGGGCAAGGTCAACGGCAACGGCTTGGCCACTGCGGCTGCACTGGATGCCTTGGTAGACGCCAGCGACGCCGGCACCACCACCGCAGAGCAGACCGATCTGCTTCGCGCGGTATGGCAGCAGGATGCGGTGGCACTGCCGGTGCTGGTGACCGCCCTGACCGGTGAGAGCCACGCCAAGCTGGCCGCGCTGGCGCAGTCCAATGCGACCGCACTGGCCGACGACGTGACCGGTCGACTGGGCCAGGGCGTGCTGCTGGATGCATCCAGCACGCGTATCGACCAGCTGCTGTGGGCCAACATCGGCTACGGGGATCTGTCGGTGGACGCGGATGCCAGCGCCGACCGCTTCGATGCCCGCCAGCGTCGTGCCACGGCCGGTATCGACGTGTACCGCTCCTCCAACGTGGCGTGGGGCGCCGGCCTGGGTCGCACGACGTCGGAACTGGAGCGCAGCCCGTTGGACAACACGCTCGACAGCAACGCGTTCTTTGCCTATGGCGCCGCCAGGGCAGGTGCGGTGGTGCTGGACGGCATGCTGTCCTACTCGGCCGATCGCTGGGAAAGCCAGCGTCCGGACGCCCTGGGTACCGATGGTCCGCTGTCCGGCAAGGCCTCGGGTACTACCCGCATGGCCAGTGCCGGCGTCAGCCTGCCCTTCACGGCGGCAGGCCTGAGCTGGCAGCCCTCACTGCGTGGCAACTGGCAGAAGGTTGAGCGCAATGCCTACCGCGAAGCGGGTAACTCGCTGGCGGCGCTGGACGTCGCACGCCTCCAGGCGGAAGGCAGCCGCGCCACGCTCGGCCTGTCGGTCGGCTCGCTGCTGAACGATCCGCTGGCGGCGCGCGGGACCTGGCAGTTCGGTGTGCAGGCGGGTATCAACCACGGCCAGGCCCGCCAGGCCACGGTGACTACCGCACTGGCCGGTGAGCGCGTGGACCTGTCTGCCGCCGAGGCGGGCAAGGCCTTCGGTCGGGCCCAACTGCAGGGCACCGTGCGCCTGGGAGCGTCGAGCTACCTGTACGGTGGCGTCAGCACCGAGCAGGGGTCGGGCGTGGAGAACAACAGCGTCAACGCGGGCATCCGCATCGCGCTGTGATGCCAGGCAGCGGGAGGGCACTGCCTTCCCGCTGCGGCATGCAATCGAGGCCGCGCAGCCCACTGGGGTGCGCGGCCTTTTCTTTGATTGGTGTCCGAGTTCAATCGGTTGATCGCTTGTCGAGTACTCTAAGCTCGGATACGCAGACCTCCGCCGCACTTGATGGTCCGTCACGACCAACGGTCGTGACCTACCGGATGCGGAGTCAGCGGCTACGTCCCATTCGGCCGCGTCCCAGTCCCGTGCGTTAGATCACTGCGATCTTGGCCTTGGCCAGCGCCTCGCGCACCATCCCATCATTGGCCTCGGTCACCGGGCGCGTCAGCTCCCAGTGGAACTTCACCCGGAACCCTGCCTTCACCGCGTCCTGCGCACTCCACAGCACGCAGTAATCGCGCGCCAACCCGCACACATGCACCTCGCGGATGCCACGCTCGTGCAGCCATCCGGCCAGCCCGGTGGCGGGGCGGGTGCCGTCGGGCCCATGGTTCTCCCGGAATGCACTATAGGAGTCCACCTCACGGCGGGTCCCCTTGCGCAGGATCAAGTCGGCGACGGTCCAGTCCACGCCCGGGTGCAGCACGGCGCCCTCGCTGCCCTGCACACAGTGGTTCGGCCACAAGGTCTGCGGCTGCGCGTGCAGCAGTATGGTCTCGAACGGGAGCTTGCCCGGATGCTGGCTGGCGAACGACGCGTGCTCGGCCGGGTGCCAGTCCTGGGTTGCCACCACCGTGCGGTAGCGGCGTTCCGCCAGCAGGTCGGCGATCGGCGACACCAACGCATCGCCGTCTTCGCAGGCCAGCGCGCCACCGGGCATGAAGTCCGGCTGCAGGTCGATTACCAGCAGGGCCACATCGGCGGGCAGGGCGGTCATGGCAGGTCCAGCGCAACGAAAGAGGGGCAATCAGCGTGGCGGCCCCTCGCGCGTACGTCAATCGCCCTTCGGTGTGTCGTTGTCCTGGCCGTAATACAACAGGCCGATCTTGATCCGCTGACGGTTGTTCTCGCGCCGGTGGCGGTTGGCATCCCGCAGCGAGTACACGCAGCCGCAGTACTCCTGCTGGTAGAACTGCTCCCGCTTGCTGATCTCCACCATGCGCGCGGCGCCACCGCCCTTGCGCCAGTTGTAATCCCAGTACTGGATGCCGGGGTAGTGGGCAGCAGCACGGTGGCCGCAGTCGTTGATCTGGTTCATGTCCTTCCAGCGCGAGATGCCCAGCGAGCTGCTGATCACCGGAAAGCCATGCTCATGCGCGTACAGCGCGGTGCGTACGAAGCGCATGTCGAAGCACATGGTGCAGCGGATGCCGCGTTCGGGTTCGTTCTCCATGCCGCGCGCCCGCGCGAACCAGTTGTCGGTGTCGTAGTCCGCGTCGATGAAAGGCACGCCGTGCTGTTCGGCGAAGCGGATGTTCTCCTGCTTGCGCAGCTCGTACTCGCGTGCCGGGTGGATGTTGGGGTTGTAGAAGAAGATCGTGTAGTCGATCCCGGAAGCGGTGATGGCTTCCATGACCTCGCCGGAGCAGGGCGCACAACACGAATGCAGCAACAGCTTGTCGTGGCCACCGGGCAGGGTGAGGGTGGGGCGGATGAAATCGGTCATGCGGAAATCCATTGACCCCGCTGCCGGCAACGGCGGCAGCGGGGTCCTTGTGCAACAGTGGAAAGGTCAGGCGGCGTTGGCGTCGGCGGTCTCGGCGCGCAGCTGGTGGGCCGCCGCTACCAGCGCTTCCAGTGCGGCGCGGGTCTCCGGCCAGCCGCGGGTCTTGAGCCCGCAGTCCGGGTTCACCCAGATCTGCTCGGGGCGAAGCACCTCGGCGGCCTTGCGCAGCAGGGAGAGCATTTCCTCCTTGTCCGGCACGCGCGGGGAGTGGATGTCGTACACGCCCGGCCCGATTTCGTTGGGGTACTGGAAGCGCACGAACGCATCCAGCAATTCCATGCGCGAGCGCGAGGTCTCGATGGAGATCACATCGGCGTCCATTGCCGCCACCGAGTGGATGATGTCGTTGAACTCGGAGTAGCACATGTGGGTGTGGATCTGGGTGGCATCGCGCACGCCGCTGGCGCTGATCCGGAACGCTTCCACGGCCCAGTCCAGGTACTCGCGCCACTGTGCCCGGCGCAGCGGCAGGCCTTCGCGGATGGCGGGTTCGTCGATCTGGATCACGCCGATGCCGGCCGCCTCCAGGTCCAGTACCTCATCGCGAAGCGCAAGGGCGATCTGCCGGCAGGTATCGGCGCGGGCCTGGTCATCGCGCACGAACGACCACTGCAGCACCGTCACCGGGCCGGTCAGCATGCCCTTCATCGGGCGGTCGGTGAGCGACTGCGCGTACTGCGACCAGCGCACGGTCATCGGCTGCGGGCGGGTCACGTCGCCGTAGATCACCGGCGGCTTCACGCAGCGCGAGCCGTAGCTCTGCACCCAGCCATTCTTGGTGAAGGCAAAGCCCTCCAGCTGCTCGCCGAAGTACTCCACCATGTCGTTGCGCTCGAACTCGCCGTGCACCAGCACGTCCAGCCCGATCTGCTCCTGGATGCGCACACAGTGCTCGGTCTGGCTGGCCAGGAACGCATCGTACTCGGCGTCGGGCAGGGTGCCGGACTTGTTGCGGGCGCGGGCCTCACGCACTTCCAGCGTCTGCGGGAAGGAACCAATGGTGGTGGTGGGGAAGCGCGGCAGCTTCAGTGCGGCGGCCTGGGCCAGGTGGCGCTGCGGGTAGCGGCTGTGGCGCTGTGCATCGGCCGGCGTCAGTGCGGCCAGGCGCGCGGCCACGGCGGGGTTGTGCACGCGCGGCGAGCGCTTGCGGGAGGCGATGCGCTCGCGCGAGAGCTCAAGCGCGGCTTCGGCGCGGGCCGGCGCGTCGATCGCATCGGCCAGCACGCGCAGCTCTTCCAGCTTCTGCTTCGAGAACGCCAGCCAGCCGCGCAGTTCGTCGTCCAGCTTCTTCTCATGCGCCAGGTCCACCGGGCTGTGCAGCAGCGAACACGACGGCGACAGCCACAGGAAATCGCTGCCCAGCTGGCCGTGGGCGTAGCGGGCCAGCACCAGCGCGTTGTCCAGGTGGGTACGCCAGATATTGCGGCCGTTGACCAGGCCGGCCGAGAGCACGCGGCCGGCGGGCAGGGCCTTGATCACCGCATCCAGCTGTTCCGGTGCGCGCACCAGGTCCACGTGCAGGCCATCCACCGGCAGCGAGGCCGCCAGTTCCAGGTTGTCGTCCAATGCGCCGAAGTAGGTGGCCACCAGCACCTTGGGGCGGGCGGCGGTGGCCAGCACCGCATAGGCGTGTTCAAAGGCGGCGCGCGCCTCCGGGCTGAGGTCCTGCACCAGCGCCGGCTCATCCAGCTGCACCCACTGCGCGCCGGCGGCCTGCAGCTGGCCCAGCAGCTGCACGTACACCGGCAGCAGCGCATCGAGCAGGTCCAGCGCCGGGCTGCCGTCGGTGGTCTTGGACAGCAGCAGGAAGGTCACCGGGCCGATCAGCACCGGGCGGGTTTCGATACCCAGCGCCTTGGCCTGGCGGTATTCGGCCAGCGGCTTGTCGCCGCGCAGCGCGAAGCCCTGGCCGGCCTGCAGTTCGGGCACCAGGTAGTGGTAGTTGGTGTCGAACCATTTGGTCATTTCCAGCGCGTGCAGGTCGAAGCCATCGCGCTGCAGTCCGCGTGCCATCGCGAAATAGCCGGCCAGCGGATCGGCATCGGCCAGCGCGCGGTAGCGGGCGGGAATGGCATCGAACAGGAAGGCGGCATCCAGCACCTGGTCGTACAGGCTGAAGTCGTTGCTGGGCGGCACATCCACCCCGGCATCGCGCTGCAGCTGCCAATGCGTGGTGCGCAGGGCGGTGGCGGTGTCCTGCAGCGCTTCGGCGCTGCTCTGGCCGGACCAGTACGCTTCCAGCGCGCGCTTGAGCTCGCGTTTGGCGCCGATACGGGGGAAACCCAGGTTGGTAACAGTGGTCATGGAACGTGTCCTCATTGCAGTAGCGGCATTGAGGAACGAAGGAACTGCGCGGCACCCACGCCATTGCTGCCGTGTCCGCCCCGCCAGCGACCTTCGCCCCCGCGGGCGAACCGGATGCCGTGAAGCGGACGCACGGGGGCAGCGCCACGCAGAACGCATGGCGGCAGGCCCCGGCAACCTCCCCGCGGACGTTCCAGGTCGAATCAGAGGACGGTCGTGTCCTCCGGCCGGGGCCGGTATTCGGGCTGATGGACACGGGCACGGGGCCCACCTACTTCCTGCCGCTTCCCAGGCGCCAAGCCCAGTGCTGTTGGCAGGTTTCGTTTCCACTCACCGCTGCGGGGCAGCTCCGGAATGGGTGCGCAAGGCACCGTCACCGGATTCCCGTTTAAACCCATCCCTTCATCTGCATGAAGAGATGGATACCTTCGGCGAGCACAAGGTAGGCCGAGTTGCGCCGGCGGTCAAGGGGAGGGAGAGCTTCGCCTTACGTGGCGGGTTTGAACGGCTCGATACGGGCCAGCACGTCGGCCAATTCATCGCGCGCCTTTGCGGTGTCGTACGCCATCTGGAGATTCATCCACAGACCTTCGCTGGTGCCGAAGAAGCGCGCCAGCCGCAACGCGGTATCGGCGGTGATGCTGCGGCGCCCAGCGAGGATCTCGCTGATCCGCGTCTGATTGACCTCGATCGATTTGGCCAGCCGGTACTGGGTCAATCCGAACGGCGTGAGGAATTCTTCCTGCAGGATCTCGCCGGGATGCGGGTAAGGGATGGAGCGCATTAGGAGCGGTCCCAAAGATCGTTGAACAAAATACTACCGTCTGGCGGTAGTACGTCAAATCGAAAGAACCTATCGGTGCATCCGTCGAGGCACTTGCCGCGTATCTCTCCAGCAACCTCCCATGGAAACCGGCATGCGCCGCCTCCCCCTCAGCTTTGCTGGACTGTTTCTGCTGCTGTGCCCGTTGCTGGCGCCTGCCCAGGCCGTGCAGCGGCAGGAAGGGCGCGCGTTCGCTGCGGATGGTGGCGCGTTGCTCTACCGCGAGACGCACTGGCTGCAGGGGCCGCCCGAGGCGTTGTCGCGGCTGGTGCTGTACCGCTGCGCGGACGGCCGCCCCTTCGCGCGCAAGTGGATGACGCCGCAGGGCAGCCCGCAGACGCCGGATTTCGCGCTGGAGGACGGCCGCGACGGCTACCAGGAAGGCGTGCGTGGGAATGGTGCGGCGCGCACGGTGTATGTGCGTGCCACTTCAGACGCCAAGCCGGTCAGCCGCGCCTTGGAGGTGCCCGCAGGCGCGGTCGTCGATGCCGGCTTCGACGCCGCCGTGCGGCGGCATTGGTCAGACCTGCTCGAAGGGCAGCCGGTGGCGTTCCAGTTCCTGCTGCCCAGCCGCCAGCGGCTGGTGCCGTTGAAGCTGCAACGCACCGCAGCGCTCACCTGGAAAGGGCAGCCGGCGCAGCAGCTGCAGATGAAGCTCGATGCCTGGTTCGGCTTCGCGGTGCCGGCGGTAACCCTCATCTATGCCAGCGCCGACCAGCGCCTGCTGCAGTTCACCGGCACCGGCAACGTACGCGACCACAAGGGGCGCTACCCGCAGGTGCGCGTGGAGTTCCCCTCGCCGCCCGTAGCCGCCAGCGCGGCCGAGCTTGCCACGGCGCGGGGGCAAGCGTTGGTGAAGACATGCGACTCATGAATACCCTCTTGCAGCCGACCTCAGGAGCAACGACCATGCAGGCTTGCTACCTGCCGACACCGAGCCCGCGATGCCTGAGCTGGATGCTTCCGATACCGCCGCATCAACACGCCTGGACCGGCTTCTGGTCCAGGTGGCCGAGGGCGACCGCCAGGCGTTCGAGTCCGTTTACCAGCTGGCCTCGGGCCGGCTGTTCGCGATCTGCCTGCACACCCTGCGCGACCGCCGCGATGCCGAAGAGGTCCTGCAGGACGTCTTCACCACGGTCTGGCGCAAGGCCACCCAGTTCGATGCCACGCGGGCCTCGGCCATGACCTGGCTCTCGATGATGGCGCGCAACCGCGCGATCGACCGCCTGCGCTCGGCCCCGCCGCGCCCGCTGGATGACCTTTCCGTGGCCGAAGAGATTCCCGATTTCGCGCCGCAGCCGGCGCAGGCGGCCGAGCACGCCTCCGACCGCGAGCGCCTGGATGATTGCCTGGATACCCTGGAACCGCGCCGCCGCTCGCTGATCCGCAGTGCGTTCCTGCACGGTGCCAGCTATGAAGAGCTGGCCCGCCGCATCGGTTCGCCGCTGGGTTCGGTGAAGAGCTGGATCCGGCGCGGGCTGGGCCAACTGCGGGTGTGCCTCGAACGATGAACATCCGCGACCTTCATGAATTAGACGACGGCCAGCCGCCGAGCGCCGACATCCTGGCCGGCGAATACGTGCTGGGCGTGCACGACGCCGCCGAGCGCCTCAAGATCGAACACCGCATCGCCACCGACCCGGGCTTCGCCCGGCTGGTCGAGCAGTGGCAGGTGCGGCTGGCCCCGCTGCTGGAGGAGCTCGGCAGCGAGGCGGTGCCGGCGCACCTGTGGCCGCGCATCCGCAGCGAGCTGGGCTGGCCGGCGGTGACCGCCGCGCCCAGGCTCTGGCAACGCACCGGCTTCTGGCAGGGCATGACTGCCCTGGCGGCTGCGCTGGCACTGGTGGCGGTGTTCAACCGCCAGCCGCTGCCCACCGCCCCGTCCACCCCGGTGGCCGTCACCCCGGCGCCGACCCCGGCCGAGCCGGAGCAGGCGACCAAGCCGGTCACTCCGCTGCTGCACGACGATGGCACGCCCGGCTGGCTGGCCTCGGTCGACAAGGCACAGGGCAAGGTGTTGATGGTGCCCGTCCCCGCACCGGCCGATGCGGCTGGCCGCGCACCGGAGCTGTGGCTGATTCCGGCCGGCGGTGCGCCGCGTTCTCTGGGCCTGGTGTCGATCAACCGCGCCCATACCGTGGCCGTGCCCGACGCGCTGCGTGATGTCCTTGTGAACGGGTCGGTGCTGGCGATCACGCTGGAACCGTCGAGCGGCGCGCCGCAGGGCATTCCGACCGGTCCGGTCATCGCCAAGGGCGACATCGTCAACCTGTAAGGACCACCCCTTCCGGAATTATTTTTCGGAAGGGGTGCATCCAAACGCCGCCGGCCTGCGTATCTCCTGATGAACCGCTCAGGAGACGCGCGACATGCTGTCCCGTTCCACCCCCGACCAACCCGCCCGCGCCACGCGCGGCCGCTGGGCCACCGTGCTGCGCTGGTTCGACACCGGCGCCGCCGCGCCGGCCGCCGGTGGGAGCGGCAACCGCGTGGACTGGCTGCGGGCGATTCCCTTCGTGGGCATGCACCTGGCCTGCCTGGCGGTGATCTGGGTGGGGGTGTCATGGGTGGCGGTGGGCGTGGCGCTGGCGCTGTACGCGGTGCGCATGTTCGCCATCACCGCGTTCTACCACCGCTACTTCGCGCACCGCACCTTCCGCACCTCGCGCGTGGTGCAGTTCGTGTTCGCACTGATCGGCGCGGCCAGCGTGCAGCGCGGCCCGCTGTGGTGGGCCGCGCACCACCGCAACCACCACCGCCACACCGAAACCGCTGCGGACCCGCATTCGCCCACCGTGCACGGCTTCTGGTGGAGCCACATGGGCTGGTTCCTCACCACCGAAGGCTTCCGCACCGACTGGGCGCGCATTCCGGACCTGGCGAAGTATCCGGAGCTGCGCTGGCTGGACCGTTTCGACACCCTGGTGCCGGTGGCACTGGCCGCTGCGCTGTACGGGCTTGGCGTATTGCTGGAACACGTCGCGCCGGGCCTGGGCACCAGCGGCGGGCAGATGCTGGTGTGGGGCTTCTTCATTTCCACGGTGGTGCTGTTCCACGCCACGGTGACGATCAATTCGCTGGCGCACCGCTTTGGCCGCCGCCGCTTCAACACCGGCGATGACAGCCGCAACAACCTGTGGCTGGCCCTGCTCACCTTCGGCGAGGGCTGGCACAACAACCACCACTTCTTCCCGGGCACGGTGCGCCAGGGCTTCTATTGGTGGGAAGTGGACATCACCTGGTACGGCCTGCGCGCGATGGCCGCGCTGGGCCTGGTGCGTGACCTCAAACCGGTGCCGGCCTGGGTGCTGGCCAAGGCGGAGCACTGACATGCGCATTGCCGTGATCGGATCGGGCATCGCGGGACTGGCCAGCGCCTGGTGGCTGAGCCAGCGCCATGAAGTGACGCTGTTCGAGGCCAACGACTACCTCGGCGGCCACACCCACACTCACAACGTGATGGTGGATGGCCGCGCGCAGGCGGTGGACACCGGCTTCATCGTGTTCAACCCGCAGCACTACCCGCTGCTGACCGCGCTGTTCGATGAGCTGCACGTGGCGTCGCAGCCCACCACCATGAGTTTTTCGGTGCACAGCGAACGCACTGGCCTGGAGTACAACGCCACCACGCTGGATACCCTGTTCTGCCAGCGCCGCAACCTGCTCTCGCCGCGCTTCTGGGGCATGCTGCGCGACCTGCGCCGCTTCTATCGCCAGGCGCCGGCGCTGCTGCACAGCGGGGAAGAGGGACTGTCACTGGGCGACTACCTGAAGCAGGGCCGCTACGGCGAGGCCTTCATCCAGGAGCACCTGCTACCCATGGCCTCTGCGCTGTGGTCATCGCCGGTCCAGGCCTTGGCCGACTTCCCGGCGCGCTACCTGGTGCAGTTCATGGCCAACCACCAGATGCTGCAGATGACCGGGCGCCCGGCGTGGCGGGTGGTGCAGGGCGGTTCGGCGCGATATGTGGACGCGATGCGGCGGCGCTGGCGGGTACGCGAGCGGCTGGAATGCCGTGTGCTGGGCGTGGAGCGGCAGGAGCACGGGGTGCGCGTGCTCACCGCCGATGGGCTGGAGGGCTTCGACCAGATGGTGCTGGCCTGCCACAGCGACCAGGCGCTGGCACTGCTGTCCGATGCCGATGCCACCGAACGCAGCGTTCTCGGCGCGATCCGTTACCAGCCCAACGAGGTGGTGCTGCATACCGATGCCAACCTGCTGCCGCGCAACCGCAAGGCCTGGGCGGCGTGGAACGCACACGTGCCGCGCGACCCGTTGGCACCGTGCACGGTCAGCTACTGCATGAACCTGCTGCAGGGCATCGATACGCCCACGCCGCTGGTGGTGACGCTCAACCGTACCGATGCGATCGCGCCGGAGAAGATCCTGCGCCGGATGCAGTACGCCCACCCCGTGCACGACCACGCCATGGTGCGTGCACAAGGGCGCTGGGCCGAAGTGCAGGGGCGGCGCCGCACCTGGTTTGCCGGCGCCTACTGGGGCTGGGGCTTCCATGAAGATGGCATCCGCAGTGCGCGCCGCGTGGTGGAGGCGCTGCAATCGCTGGATGCCGAGGCGTACTGGCCGCTGTCGCAGGGCGTAACGGCATGACGGCCAGTGCGATCTATCGCGGCAGGATGCAGCACCGCCGGCATGCGCCGCAGCCGCACGCGTTCGACTATCCCATCGCACAGCTGCTGATCGACCTGGACGAGCTGGACCACCTGTTCGATGGCCGCTGGTTCTGGTCGGTGAACCGCCGCAACCTGGCGGAGTTCCGCCGCAGCGATTACCTGGGCGACCCGGACCAGCCGCTGGCCGATGCCGTGCGCGGACGCATCACCCAGGCGCTGGGCCATGCACCGCCGGGTCCCGTGCGCATGCTCGCCCACCTGCGCCATGCCGGGCACATCTTCAACCCGGTCAGTTTCTACTACTGCTATGCCGCCGATGGCACCACGCTGGACTGCATCGTAGCCGAGATCACCAATACGCCCTGGCAGGAACGCCACGCCTACGTGCTGCCCGTGGCGCAGGCCGACGCGCACGGCCGGGCGCTGGCCTGGAACTTCGAGAAGCAGTTCCACGTCTCCCCGTTCCTGCCGATGGACTGCGAGTATCGCTGGCGCTTCACCGCGCCGGGCGATGACCTGCATGTGCACATGCAGGTGTGGCGCAACGGCGAGCGCCAGTTCGACGCCGACCTCGCCCTTCGGCGCCATCCCCTCACCGGCCCCGGCCTGGCCCGCGTGCTGCTGCGCCACCCGCTGATGACGGTGCAGGTGGTGGCGGCCATCCACTGGCAGGCGCTGCGGCTGTGGCTGAAACGCACGCCCGTCCACGACCACCCTTCCATTGCTGGAAAGCACCCATGAACGACATGACCCGACCGCTTGCCCTGCCTGAGCCCAGCACGCTGGAAGCGTTCCTGCGCCGCCGCCTGCTGGCCCAGCTGGCCCCGCTGCAGGGTGGCCGGCTGCAGCTGCGCGATGCACTGGGCGATGTCTCCATCGGTGACGCCGCTGCACCGCTGCAGGTGACAGTGTGGGTGGACAACCCGGCCTTCTACCGTGCGATCGGCGCGCAGGGCAGCGTGGGTGCCGGTGAGGCCTACATCCGCGGCGAGTGGCGCTGCGACAACCTCGTTGGGCTGGTGCAGCTGCTGGTGCGCAACCGCGCGCTGCTCGATGGCATGGAGCGCGGCCCGGCGCGGGTGGGCGGCTGGCTGCTGCAGGGCTGGAACTGGCTGCGCCGCAACACCCGCGAAGGCAGCCGCCGCAACATCTCCGCGCACTACGACCTGGGCAATGCGTTCTTCTCGCTGTTCCTGTCCCGCGACCTGATGTACTCCTCGGCGCTGTACGCCGAGCCCGGTGACACGCTGGAAGTGGCCTCGCAGCGCAAGCTGGCGCGGATCTGCGAACAGCTGCAGCTCAAGCCGGGCGACCGCGTGGTCGAGATCGGCACCGGCTGGGGGGGTTTTGCGGTGTATGCCGCGCTTCACCACGGCTGCCACGTCACCACCACCACCATCTCCAGGGAGCAGTACGCGCTGGCCACCGAGCGGGTGGCCAGCGCGGGGCTGCAGGACAAGGTGACGGTGCTGCTGGAGGACTACCGCGACCTGGAGGGCCAGTACGACAAGCTGGTCTCCATCGAGATGATCGAGGCCATCGGCGCGCAGTACCTCGATACCTACTTCGCCACGCTCACCCGGCTGCTCAAGCCGGAAGGCCTGGCGCTGCTGCAGGCCATCACCATCGAAGACGAACGCTACGAGCAGGCGCGGCGCAGCGTGGACTACATCAAGCGCTTCGTGTTTCCCGGCAGCTTCATTCCTTCGCTGCACGCGATCATGGCGGCCAAGACCCGCAGCAGCGACCTGCAGCTGATCGGCCAGCATGATTTCGGCCAGTCCTACGCGCTCACCCTGCGTGCCTGGCGCCTTCGCTTCCTGTCGCAGCTGCCGGCGGTGCGCGCGCAGGGCTTCGATGAGCGCTTCATCCGACTGTGGGAGTTCTACCTGGCCTACTGCGAAGGAGGCTTCCTGGAACGCTCCATCGGTGTGTCGCAGCTGCTGCTGGCGCGCCCCGGGTACCGGCCGGCACCGATCGAGGGCACCCACTGAGATGCGCCACTTCTGGGCCAACGTCATCGGCAACCAGCTGGTCTGGCTGTGCGCGGTGGTCGGCGCCGGGCAGGGGCTGCGCTGGCCGGCGCTGCTGGCCGCAGCTGCCTATGTGGCCAGCCAGCTCGCCATGTCCGCGCAGCCCAGCGTCGACCTCAGGCTGCTTGGGGTGGCCGTGTTGTGCGGGCTGGTCGTGGATGGAATCGCGGGTGCAAGCGGGCAGGTGGTGTACGCCGCTGCCTGGCCCAATGCGTGGCTGGCGCCGGTGTGGATCCTCGCCCTGTGGGCCGCATTCGCGATGACCCTTACGGTTTCCCTGAAGGTGCTGCAGCGGCGGCTCTGGCTGGCCGCGCTGCTCGGCGTGATCGCGCCGCTGGCGTATCTCTCCGCCGCGCGCGGCTGGTCGGCGGTGGCGTTCCCGTCGCCGTCCTGGCAGGGCGTGGCCTTTCTTGCCCTGGGCTGGGCCATCGCACTGCCGCTGCTGGCCCTCTGCGCGCGCCATTGGCAGCGCGGGGCGGCACCAGTGGCTACGAACACCAATGGAGCGCATGCATGATGAATCTTGGATGGGTCTGGCTGTATGCCGCACTGATCATGTGCTGGGGCTGGTGGTGGCAGCGCCGCCACCAGAACATCGGCGTGGTCGATGTGCTGTGGGCCAAGGGCGTGGGCGCCTCGGCACTGCTGCTGGCGTGGCTGGGCGATGGCGCAACGGCGCCGCGCATCGCGCTGGCGTTGCTGGGCGGGCTGTGGGGGTCGCGGCTGGCCCTGCACCTGTGGAAGCGCGTGCGCAGCGAAGACGAGGATGGCCGCTACCAGCACCTGCGCCGGCACTGGAACGGCCACCAGGGCAAGATCTTCGGTTTCTTCCAGTTCCAGGCGTTGCTGATCGTGCTGTTCGCATTGCCATTCGTGGCGGTGTCGCAGAGCGCGGCGCTGCCGATGGGCTGGATCATTGCCGCCATCGCGATGTGGCTGCTCAGCGTGGGCGGCGAATCGCTGGCCGACCGCCAGCTGGCGCGCTTCCGCGCCGACCCGGCCAACAAGGGCAAGACCTGCCGCAGCGGCCTGTGGCGCTACTCGCGCCACCCAAACTATTTCTCCGAATGGGTGCACTGGTTCACCTACGTGCTGCTGGCCGTGCACTCGCCGCTGTGGTGGTTGGCCTGGTCCGGACCCGTGGTGATGTACGTGTTCCTGCGCTGGGTGAGCGGCATTCCCTTCACCGAGGCGCAGGCGCTGCGCACCCGGGGTGAGGACTACCGCGACTACCAGCGCAGCACGCCGATGCTGTTTCCGTGGTTCCCCTCCCGCACTGCTTCGCCCCGCAAGGAGTCTTCACCGTGAATGTCGCCCGAGAATCGCTGCCGCTGCCCGACTACGCGCCCGGACTGACCGGCCTGGCCGAACGCGGCCTGCTGCCCGATGCGCTGCTGCGACTGGGCATCCGCCGCCAGTGCGAGGCGCGCCTGCGCGAGGAAAGCGCAGGCACCGTGGAAGAGCAGGCGCAGCGCTTTTCCGCGCGCATCGTGTCGCTGTCGCGCAGCCCGTTGGCGCTGCACGTGGACGCGGCCAACCGCCAGCACTACGAAGTGCCCGCTGCGTTCTTCCAGGATTGCCTGGGTGCACGGCTCAAGTACAGCAGCTGCTACTACCCCACCGGCACGGAAACGCTCGATCAGGCCGAAGAAGCGATGCTGGCCCTGTACGGCGAGCGCGCCGAGCTGGCCGACGGCCAGGACATCCTGGAGCTGGGCTGCGGCTGGGGATCGCTGACGTTGTGGATGGCCGAGCGCTATCCCGCCTCGCGCATCACCGCCGTATCCAATTCCAACAGCCAGCGCGAGTACATCCTGGGCCAGTGCCGCACACGCGGTCTCACCAATGTGACAGTGCTGACCCGCGATGTGAACGAGTTGATCCTGGAACCGGGCAGCTTCGACCGCTGCGTGTCGGTGGAGATGTTCGAACACGTGCGCAACTACGCCCGGCTGCTGCAGCGCATCCACCAGTGGCTGCGCCCGAACGGCAAGCTGTTCGTGCACATCTTCGTGCACCGCACGCTGATGTACCCGTTCGAGACCGAAGGCGATGACAACTGGATGGGGCGGCACTTCTTCACCGGGGGGCTGATGCCGGCCGCCGACACCCTGCTGCACTTCCCCCAGTACATGCAGCTGCAGCAGCGCTGGCTGCTGGACGGCACCCACTACGAACGTACCGCCAACCACTGGCTGGAGCGCCAGGACCAGAACCGCGACGCCGTGATGGCGGTGCTGCGCCAGGGCTACGGCGAGGCTGCCGCCGCACTGTGGTTCCAGCGCTGGCGCATGTTCTGGATGGCCTGCGCCGAGCTGTTCGGCTACCAGAAGGGCCAGCAGTGGATGGTGGCCCACTACCTGTTCGACCGCGCCTGACCCCTCATGAGGAAAACGCCATGAAGCTACGCCCACTGCTTCCCCTCCTCGCCGCCGGCATGTTGCTGGGCGGCTGCGGTGGCAATACCCGTCCCATTCCGCCGGTGGCCCACGTGGACGTGCCGCGCTTCATGGGCGACTGGTATGTGATTGCCCACATTCCCAGCCGGCCCGAGCGCGAAGCGTTCGATGCGGTGGAGTCCTACGCGCTTCGCCCGGACGGCCGCATCCAGACCACCTTCACCTACCGCAAGGGCAGCTTCGATGCGCCGGTGAAGACCATGCATCCGATCGGCACGGTCAAGGAAGGCACCAACGGTGCCGAGTGGGGCATGCAGTTCGTGTGGCCGATCAAGGCCGAGTACGTGATCGTGTACCTTGACGATGACTACCAGCAGACCGTCGTTGGCCGCAGCAAGCGCGACTACATGTGGCTGATGGCGCGCACCCCGCAGATCTCCGAGCAGGACTACCAGGCGGCCATGACCCGGATTGCCGCGCTGGGCTATGACCTGTCGCAGGTGCGCCGCGTACCCCAGTCAGCCGCGACCAACCGCCCGAAGCCATAACTGGGGCGCGGTTCTCAGGCCCTGAGAAGGCCTTGGGGGATACTGGAACCCAAGGCGGACAGAGGGCGGCGACATGGCGGACAAGTACTGCGATCTGGTCATGAAGGGCGGCATCACCAGTGGCATCGTGTACCCCAATGCGGTGCTGTCGCTGGCCCGCGAATACCGCTTCAAGAACATCGGCGGCACCTCGGCCGGGGCGATCGCCGCCGCCGTGGCCGCTGCCGCGGCGCTGGGCGACCGGCGCTGCCGGGCCGGTGAACCGATGGGCCCGCAGGCGGGCTTTGCCGGGCTGGCCGATGTGTCCACCCAGTTGTCGCGGCGCGGCTTCATCTACAGCCTGTTCCAGCCGGCCTACGGCGCGCGTACCGCTTACCGGTTGCTGGTGATGCTCACCGGCAAGGCGAGCCTGCCGCGCAAGATCCTGTGCCTGCTGGCGGCGGTGTTCGCCATCGCCCCGCTGGAACTGCTGGCCGCGCTGGTCGGGCTGCTGGGCATCGGCTGGCTGGCCGCAGGAGTGGAGGGCATGTGGGCCACGCTGCTGCCGTCGCTGCTGTGCGCATATGGGGCGGGGGTACTGGCGTCCGCGCTGCGGGTGGCGCGGGTAGCGCGGCGCAACTTGCTGGGGCTGTGCTCGGGCGCCACCCAGAGCGGTGCCGACAAACCTGCGCTGACCGACTGGCTGCACACCCAGCTGCAGGCCCTGGCCGGCAAGCCGCTGGACCAGCCGCTGACCTTCGCCGACCTGCATGACGCCCCGCGTTACAGCGGCGAGCCGGAGGGCACGCACGCGGTCAGCCTGCAGATGATCACCACCTGTGTATCGCACACCGAGCCGCGCACGCTGCCGTTCAGCGCCTCGCAGTTCTGGTTCCGGCGCGACCAGTTCGAACAGCTGTTCCCGGCCAGCGTGGTGACGTGGCTGCTCGCCCGCGCGGGCGCGCCGCATCACGTGGACGGTGTGGACTACTACCGCCTGCCCGAAGGCGAGCAGCTGCCGGTACTGGTGGCCACGCGCATGAGCCTGAGCTTTCCGCTGCTGATCAGCGCGGTGCCGTTGCACGAACCGGCGCGGCGCGAGCGGCGCTGTGAACCGATGGCCGATGTCGCGCCCGCGCATGGCGATCGCAACGTGGCCGACAGCACCGAAGGCTTGACCAGTGGCGGCCACGGCAGCGGCCCGGCGATCACCGCGTTCCGGGTGTGCTGGTTCTCCGATGGCGGCATCAGCAGCAATTTCCCCATCCACCTTTTCGACGCCGCGTTGCCGCGCTGGCCCACCTTCGGCATCAACCTGGTGTACCCGCACACCGCCGAACCGCTGCGCGCCGCGCCAGACTCGCCCGATGCGATCAACGCCGCCGTGTTCCTGCCCACCGAAAACCGGCATGGCTGGCAACGCAGCTACCAGTCCATCGCGCGGCCGCTGGCGGCGGCGGAGATGTCCGGCTTCCTGTTCTCCATCGTCTCCACCATGCAGAACTGGCGTGACGTGCTGCAGGCACGCGCGCCGGGCTACCGCGACCGCATCGTGCACGTAACGCTGCAGGGCGACGAAGGCGGCATGAACCTGGACATGCCGCAGGCGGTGCTCAGCCGGATTGCCGCCAAGGGCAGTGTGGCCGGGGAGCGCTTCTGTGATTTCTCGTTCGCCAATCATTATTGGATCCGCTGGCGGAACCTGGCGTCGGCGTATCAGCGCTACACGGTGGAGGTGGCGCGTACCGACGACCCCGCGCAGCGCGTGAGCGCCTGGCAGGACGCCTACGAAACGGTGGCGAAGGGGGCGCCACCGCCGCCCTCCTACCGGTTCAGTTCGGAAGAGAAGCGCCGCGAATCGCAGCAGCTGTGGCGCTTGATGGTCGAACAGGGCCAGACCTGGGAAGACCTCGGCCCGGACCTCACCGACGGCGCCCCGCGCCCGCTGCCACAGATGAAGGTGACGCCCAGCTATTGACCGCAACGCGGTCAATAGCGGTAGCGCCGGCCGTTGGCCGGCCCTCATGAACGTTGCGGCATCCCGAGGGCCGGCCAACGGCCGGCGCTACCGGGACCCGGTCACGCGCGCCCCGGCAGCTGCGCGAACGCGCGCTGCATGCAGTCCTCGCGCGGGCAGACCCGGCAACCCGGGCCGATGGACACTGAATTGCCCGGGCTCTGGATATCCAACCCGCGCGAGTAGATCAGCCGCTCGGCGTGCTGCAGGTCGCACCCCAGCGCGACCGCAAAGGTCTTGCGCGGCTGGCCATGACCAATCGGGCCGCTGCTGACCTGCCGTGCCAGCCAGAAGTGGCGGCGCCCGTCGGGCATGCGTGCGGTCTGGGTCAGCACCCGCCCGGGCTGGTTGAAGGCCTCGTACACGATCCACAGCGGGCATGAGCCGCCCACCTGCGAGAAGTGGAAATCGGTGGCTGAGTGCCGCTTGGAGACGTTGCCGGCGCGGTCCACCCGGATGAAGAAGAACGGCAGCCCGGGCGCACTGCGTCGGGCCAGCGTGCTCAGCCGGTGGCAGACCGCTTCAAAGCCCACCCCGAAACGGTGCGCCAGCGCATCGATGTCGTAGGCGCTGTGCTCGGCCGCACGCAGGAACTGCGCATACGGCATCACCAGCGCGCCGGCGAAGTAATTGGACATGCCGATCCGCGCCTGCGCGATCTGTTCCGGTTCGCGGAAGCCCGCGCGCGCGATCACCGCATCGATCTGCGCCGCATATCCAAGCAGGGCCAGCTCGGCGGCCATCTGGAACGCCTGCTGGCCCGGTTCCAGGTAATCGGGCAGCCACAGCGTGCGGCTGCCGCCGTCGTACACGCGCTTCTCGCGCCCGGCCTGCAGCGGCCCCACTTCCACCAGCACGCCGTGGCGGTCGGCCAGCAGCTGGCGCAGGCGCGGCGCCACGTGCCCGGCCACCAGCCCCCATTCGCCGAACAGCTGCTCGGCCAGGTCGTCCAGTTCGGGAATGTGGTTGTGCATGCGGTTGAAGAAGTCCCGCACCTGGTCGCCGGCCGGCAGCGCATGCCCGGCCTGCGGGTCGCCCAGCTGGAACTCCAGCGCGGCAGCGTGTTCGCGCAGCAGCAGGTGGCGGCGGTGCAGGTCGAGCAGGGCCCGGCTGATCTGCGGCAGGTTGCCGGCCATGGCGCGCAGCTCGGTGCCGCTGACCTCATCCAGGCCCAGGTCGCGCAGGGTCTCGCCCAGTGCTTCCTGCAGCGCGCCGGGTTCATCCACGTCGAACAGGTCGGTAACGTCGCCCAACACCTCGCGCAGCTTGCCCTGCACGGCCGGGGTCAGCGGGCGCTTGTTGCGCTCGATCTGGTTCAGGTAGCTGGCCGACAGCCCCAGCGCCCGTGCGAGGTCGGCCTGGCTGTAGCCGCGCTGCTCGCGCAGCTTGAGCAGGCGCAGGCCGATCTGGCGATGGGGGAGGGGGCTATTCACAGAATTAACAGAAATCGTAGCGGGCGTTGGCCAGATTAAGCGCAGACAGCCCGGAAATCGAGCGGTGGCCTGTGAATAATGCCAATCACCTTTCGCATCCGCCGGTATTGCCATGACTGTTGCAGCGCCCCGTATCCGCATGTTGATCGATGGCCAGTTCGTCGAATCGGCCAGCTCGCACTGGCAGAACGTGGTCAACCCGGCCACCCAGGACGTCCTGGCCCAGGTGCCGTTCGCCACCGTGAGCGAAGTGGACGCCGCCGTGGCCTCGGCCAAGGAAGCCTTCAAGACCTGGCGCAAGACCCCGATCGGCACCCGCGCGCGCATCTTCCTGAAGTACCAGCAGCTGATCCGCGAGCACATGAGCGAACTGGCCCACATCCTCAGCGCCGAGCAGGGCAAGACCGTGCCCGACGCCGAAGGCGATGTGTTCCGCGGCCTGGAAGTGGTCGAACATGCCGCTGCCATCGGCAACCTGCAGCTGGGCGAGCTGGCCAACAACGTGGCCAACGGCGTGGACACCTACACGCTGCTGCAGCCGCTGGGCGTGTGCGCCGGCATCACCCCGTTCAACTTCCCGGCGATGATTCCGCTGTGGATGTTCCCGATGGCCATCGCCACCGGCAACACCTTCATCCTCAAGCCGTCCGAACAGGACCCGATGGTGACCATGCGCCTGGTGGAACTGGCGCTGGAAGCGGGCATCCCGAAGGGCGTGCTCAACGTCGTGCACGGCGGCGAAGAAGTGGTCAACGCGATCTGCGACCACCCGGACATCAAGGCCGTGTCCTTCGTGGGCTCCACCCGCGTCGGCACCCACGTGTACAACCGCGCCTCGCTGGCCGGCAAGCGCGTGCAGTGCATGATGGGCGCCAAGAACCACGCCGTGGTGTTGCCGGACGCCAACAAGGAACAGAGCCTCAACGCCATGGTCGGTGCCGCCTTCGGCGCGGCCGGGCAGCGCTGCATGGCCGCCTCCACCCTGGTGCTGGTCGGTGAAGCGCGCGAGTGGGTGCCGGACCTGGTGGCCAAGGCCAAGACCCTCAAGGTCAGCGCCGGCAGCGTGGCCGGTACGGATGTGGGCCCGGTGATTTCCTGCGCCGCCCGCGAGCGCGTCGAAGCGCTGATCGCCTCGGGCGTGGAGCAGGGCGCCAAGCTGGTGCTCGACGGCCGCAACCCGCAGGTGGACGGTTTTGAGAAGGGCAACTTCGTGGGCCCGACCATCTTCGACGGCGTCAAGCCGGGCATGCGCGTGTACGACGAAGAAATCTTCGGGCCGGTGCTGGTCATCCTCGAAGCGGAAACGCTGGATGACGCCATCGAGCTGATCAACAGCAACCCCAACGGCAACGGCACCGCGCTGTTCACCCAGTCCGGCGCGGCGGCCCGTCGCTTCCAGGAAGAAATCGACGTCGGCCAGGTGGGCATCAACGTGCCGATCCCGGTGCCGGTGCCGCTGTTCTCGTTCACCGGTTCGCGTGCCTCCAAGCTCGGCGACCTGGGCCCGTACGGCAAGCAGGTGGTGATGTTCTACACCCAGACCAAGACCATCACCGCGCGCTGGTTCGACGACGAGACCCTGGGTCACGGCGTCAACACCACCATCAGCCTGAAGTAAGCGCCTGCAAGGCACGGAGTGTTCATGAGCAACTCGATGACGACGGAACTCGAAGAAGCGCAGCAGGCCTATAGAGAAGCCGCGCGTGATTTCGCCCAGGCCGAACTGGCGCCGCACGCCGCGCGATGGGATGCGGAGGGCATCTTTCCGCGCGAGGCGATCGCCAAGGCAGGGGAACTTGGGTTCTGTGGCTTGTACATGGATCCTGAAGTCGGTGGAAGCGGCCTGAGCCGTCTGGACGCCGCCGTCGTCATCGAGGAGCTCGCCAACGTGGATCCGTCCACGGCCGCCTATATCAGCATCCACAACATGGCCTCGTGGATGGTCAGCAGCTGGGGCCAGGAAGCGCTGCGCGCCGAGTGGGGCCAGGCGCTGTCTTCGGGCAGCAAGCTGGCCTCCTACTGCCTGACCGAACCGGGTGCCGGGTCGGACGCGGCCTCGCTGAAGACCAGCGCCGTGCGTGATGGCGACCATTACGTGCTCAATGGCGCCAAGGCCTTCATCTCCGGCGCCGGTGCCACCGAGCTGCTGGTGGTGATGGCACGTACCGGCGGTCCCGGTGCCAGTGGTATCAGCGCGCTGGCCGTGCCGGCCGACCTGGCCGGCATCAGCTACGGCCGCAAGGAAGAGAAGATGGGCTGGAACAGCCAGCCTACCCGCGGCATCACGTTCGAAAACGTGCGCGTGCCGGTGGGCAACCTGCTGGGCGAAGAGGGCAGTGGCTTCAAGCTGGCCATGAAGGGCCTGGATGGCGGCCGCATCAACATCGCCGCCTGCTCGCTGGGCGCCGCGCAGGGCGCGCTGGATGCCGCGCGCCGCTACATGGGCGAGCGCCGCCAGTTCGGCAAGCCGCTGGCCGATTTCCAGGCGCTGCAGTTCAAGCTGGCCGACATGGTCACCCAGCTGGTGGCCGCGCGGCAGATGGTGCACACCGCCGCGCGCAAGCTCGACGCCGGTGCCAGCGATGCCAACGTGTGGTGCGCGATGGCCAAGCGCTTCGCCACCGACGCCGGCTTCCAGGTCTGCAATGACGCGCTGCAGATCCACGGTGGCTACGGCTATATTCGTGAATACCCGATCGAACGCCTGCTGCGCGACAGCCGCGTTCATCAGATCCTGGAGGGCACCAACGAGATCATGCGTGTGATCGTGGCCCGCCACCTGCTCAACACCGATGAGGAACTGCGATGATGGATTGGCGCAAGCAGGAACACGTGGGCCTGAAGGTCGAGGCCAACGGCCACACCGCCGTGGTAACCCTGGACAACCCTCCGGCGCACACGTGGACCGTGCACAGCCTGTCGGCGCTGCGCGACCTGGTCGGTGCGCTCAACGCTGACACCAGCATCTACGCACTGGTGATCACCGGTGGCGGCGAGAAGTTCTTCTCGGCCGGCGCCGATCTCAAGCAGTTCGCCTCCGGCGACAAGGCGCTGGCCCGTGAGGCTGCGCGTCGCTTCGGTGAAGCGTTTGAAGCACTGTCCGGTTTCCGCGGCGTTTCGATTGCCGCCATCAACGGCTACGCCATGGGCGGCGGGTTGGAATGCGCGCTTGCCTGCGACCTGCGCATCATCGAAGAACACGCCCAGGTTGCGCTGCCGGAGGCCACTGTCGGCCTGCTGCCGTGCGCCGGCGGCACCCAGAACCTGCCCCGCCTGGTCGGCGAGGGTTGGGCCAAGCGGATGATCCTGCTGGGCGAACGCATCGACGCCGATACCGCCGTGCGGATTGGCCTGGCAGAAGAAAAAGTGGGCAAGGGCGAAGCCAAGGCGCTGGCCCTCGAGTGGGCGAACAAGGCCGGCAAGCAGAGCCCGTCCAGCGTGGCGGCCTGCAAGACGCTGGTCCAGGCCACCCGCAGTGGCATCAGCCACGCCTCGGCCCTGGTCGCCGAGCGCGAGGCCTTCGTCGACCTGTTCGACCGCGCCGACCAGGGCGAGGGCGTCAACGCCTTCCTGGAAAAGCGCGCACCGCAGTGGAAGAACGCATGACCACGCCCGAGGCCAGCGTGGAGGCGCCGGTGCTGTTCGAAGAGCGCACTGCCGCCAACGGCACCCGCATCGGCATTGCCACGCTCAACGCACCGCGCACCCTCAATGGCTTCTCGCTGCCGATGGCGCACCTGCTGCACGAGCGCTTGACCGCCTGGGCGGCCGATGACGGCATCGCGCTGGTGGTGCTGCAGGGCGCGGGCGAGAAGGCGTTCTGCGCCGGTGGCGACCTGCACAGCCTGTACCAGAGCATGCGCGCCTACCGCGATGCCGGTGCGGACGATGTGCGCGACAACCACTACGCCTCCGAGTTCTTCGACGTGGAGTACCGCGTCGACTACGCCATCCATACCTACGCCAAGCCGATCCTGTGCTGGGGCCATGGCATCGTCATGGGCGGCGGCATCGGGCTGATGTCCGGTGCCAGCCACCGCGTGGTGAGCGAGCGCTCCAAGCTGGCGTTCCCGGAAATCACCGTGGGCCTGTTCCCGGACGTGGGTGGCAGCTGGCTGCTGCCGCGCGTACCGGGCAAGGCCGGCCTGTTCCTGGCCCTGACCGGCGCGCCGCTCAATGCCGGCGACGCCATCTATGCCGGCATGGCCGATATCCATATCGCCGAGGCCCAGCGCGCCGATGTATTCAACGCGCTGGCCGACGTGCACTGGAGTGCGGATGCCAAGCGCAACCACGAACAGCTCAGCACCCTGTTGCAGCAGCACGCCAGCGATGCCGCCACCGGTCCGCTGCTGCGCAACGCCGCGTTGATCGACACGCTGTGCAAGGGTAGCGATGGGCCTGCGGTGGTGAACGCCATTGCCGCGTTGCAGAACGAAGATCCGTGGCTGCAGGCCGCGCAGGCCACGCTGGCCGCCGGTGCCCCTGGCTCGGCGCGCCTGGCCTGGGAACTGCAGAAGCGCACCGCCGGTGCGTCGCTGGCCGACGTCTATCGCCTGGAATACATCGCCGCGCTGCACTGCGCCGCCCACGGCGATTTCGCCGAAGGCATCCGCGCGCTGCTGATCGACAAGGACCGCACCCCGCACTGGCAGCCGCAGACGCTGGCTGAGGCCACGGTGGGCTGGGCCGACACCTTCTTCGCTTCGCCGTGGGACGACGCCACGCATCCGCTGGCCGACCTGGGCGCCACTGTTCCTGAAAGGAGCCACGCATGAGCCGTATTGCATTCATCGGGTTGGGCAACATGGGCGGGCCGATGGCCGCCAACCTGGCCAAGGCCGGCCACGCCGTGCGCGTGTTCGACCTGGTGCCGGCCGCCGTGCAGGCCGCCGTCGACGCCGGTGCCACCGCCGCCAGCTCCGCGCTGGACACGCTGACCGATGCCGAAGTGGTCATCTCGATGCTGCCGGCCAGCCGCCACGTCGAAAGCGTGTACCTGGGCGAGGACGGCCTGCTGGCCGACATCCCCGGCGGCGCGCTGGTGATCGACTGCAGCACGATCGCGCCCGCCACCGCGCGCAAGGTGTCCGAAGCGGCGGCCGCACGCGGCCTGCAGATGCTGGATGCCCCGGTCTCCGGCGGCACCGCCGGTGCCCAGGCCGGCACCCTCACCTTCATCGTCGGCGGCGAAAGCGATGCGCTCGAACGCGCGCGCCCGCTGCTGCAGGCGATGGGCAAGAACATCTTCCACGTGGGTGCCAGCGGCGCCGGCCAGGTGGCCAAGCTGTGCAACAACATGGCGCTGGGCGTGATCATGGCCGTGACCGGCGAATCGATCGCGCTGGGCGTGGCCCATGGCCTGGACCCGAAGGTGTTGTCGCAGATGATGGCGGTCAGCACCGGCCGCAGCTGGGCCACCGAAGTATGCAACCCCTGGCCGGGCGTGCTGGAAAATGCGCCCGCCTCGCGCGGCTACAGCGGCGGCTTTGGCAGCGACCTCATGCTCAAGGACATGGGCCTGGCCGTGGAAGCGGCGATGAGCGTAGGCGCCTCGATCCCGCTGGGCGAACTGGCCCGCAACCTGTACTCGATGAACCACCAGGCAGGCCGCGGCAAGCTCGACTTCTCCAGCGTAGTGCAGCTCGTAACCTCCGAGGGGTAGCTCACGACCGTTGGTCGTGACGCGAACAACCCGAATGCATCCCGAAACACGGGATCCACCGCGGTGGGATGGGCGGATGCACGGTCAACGCGACCGGCATCCGCCCATTTTTTTCGTCACGACCAACGGGCATGACCGCCGACGTGTTGACCAAGGTAGGTGCCGACCGTTGGTCGGCACACACTCCCATCAAACGACGGTCAGCGTCACATCAATATTGCCGCGCGTCGCATTCGAATACGGGCACACGATGTGCGCCTTCTGCACCAGCTCCTCCACCTGCTCACGCGGCAGGCCCGGCACGCTGATCTGCAGTTCCACTTCAATGCCGAAGCCGGTCGGGATCTGGCCGATGCCAACGTTGCCGGTGATGCTGGTCTCGGCCGGCAGCGCGACCTTGGCCTGCCCGGCGACGTACTTCAGCGCGCCCAGGAAGCAGGCCGAATAGCCGGCAGCAAACAGCTGCTCCGGGTTGGTGCCCGGGCCGCCGGCGCCGCCCAGCTCGCGCGGGGTGGACAGCTGCACGTCCAGCACGTTGTCCGACGAGGTGGCGTGGCCTTCGCGGCCGCCGGTGGCGGTGGCGTGTGCGGTGTAGAGAACCTTTTCAATCGACATGGGATAGCTCCTGGCTGTAAATGGGGTGGACCGGTTGGTGAGGTGTACTGTGCGCCTCCAAAGCGGACGTGTGGCAACATAAGATCCAGAAAACTTGATCTGGAGTCCGGAATGGTTGACCGCCTGCAATCCCTGCTCGGCCGCTTTGCGGTCAATGCCGAAGTCTTCCATGCCGGCGCGTTGTGCGGCATCAACGACCTGGCCGCCGACGGCGAGCGCGGCCAGCTGCACCTGATCCGCGACGGCCAGGTCCGGGTCGAGCATGCCGACGGCAGCGTCATCGAGATCAGCGAACCCAGCGTGCTGGTATATCCACGCCCGCTCGCGCACCGCTTCGTCACCGATCCGGACAGCGGTGCCGATTTCGCCTGCGCCCACCTCCAGTTCGAAGGCGGCGGCAACAACCCCGTCTCCGCCGCGCTCCCGCCGGTGATCTGCCTGCCGCTGCAGGAGCTCTACGGCGGCCAACCGATCCTCTCGGTGCTCTTCGAAGAAGCCTTCGCCCAGCGCTGCGGCCGCCAGGCGCTGCTCGACCGGCTGTTCGAAGTGGTGATGATCCAGATCCTGCGCGCGCTGATGGAAAGCGGCCAGCTGCGCGTCGGCCTGCTGGCCGGCATGGCCCACCCGCGCCTGCGTCACGCACTGGTGGCCATGCACGAAGAACCCGCGCAGGAATGGACCCTCGAATCGCTCGCCCAGCGCGCCGGCATGTCGCGCAGCGCGTTTGCCGACAGCTTCCGCGACACCATCGGCAGCACCCCCGGCCACTACCTGCAGGGCTGGCGCACGCGTCTGGTGCAGCAGGCACTGCGCAAGGGCCAACCGCTAAAGCGGATCGCGATTGATGTGGGCTACGGCAGTGAAGCGGCGCTGTCGCGCGCGTTCAAGTCGCAGACCGGGCAATCGCCGCGGCAGTGGAAGCAGGGCGTGCACACTACCTGACGTTGAGGGGATCATCGCCCTTGCGGTAGGAGTAGCCAACCATTTCCCAACGTCCGCCGTGGCCCGTCGATGGTTCAGTCCAGCGATAGCTCCACGTCTGCGTGGTTCCGTCTGGAAGGGTGTTTTCCACGTTGTACTCTTCGCCCTGTGAACCCTTGTCCGGCAAGCCGCCGGGAGGCGCGGAGGTTTCCGAGCTCGACCGACGTGTACGAGCAAACTTCTTGACCTGCTCAACAGTTACGCGTCCATTGCGTCCGATTGGCATTCGGTCAGGAGAATGCGCGGCAACCCAGTCAAGCACCCTGAGGCCTTCCGCTTCGTGCGCTTCCCACGACTGGTTGACGACAACAATGGTCGGCGACCGGGTGTCCGCATGCGCTGAAGAGGCAGGCGTGCCTGCGATGAAAACCGTCAGGGCCGCCGCAACAAGGGTTGGAATTCCATTCTTCATTGATCAAGGTCCTTTCGTTTACGCGCAACGGAACACCCGCTGCGCGTGCCGCCGTGAGGCGGGCTGAGAGAACCGTAATTCGCTGCGTCGCTCAAGCCCAATGCAACGTTTAGATCGGCAGTGCGCTTTGATTCAATGAAACCTATCGTGATGAATGTTCCGCTACACGCGTCACAAGCAGGCTCGTCAGATCGTCCATTCGCGATCAGTAGTAAACATGATCGTCAGCCATCGGTCGGTCGATTCCTCGCCCAACGCCTCACCAATCTCGTCGCGCAGCTGGTCCCATTCGACCAGCGGGCGCGGCGGGTCGTTCGCCGGTACCACGAAGAACAATTCGATCTGATCGCCACGGCCCACCTTGGCCACGTAGCTGCGGTGTTCAATGAACCCGTGCTTGGCGACGATGCCGCGTGCAACCTCGTCAACATGCGCCTGAAGGTCCACTGGGGTGATCAGCAGGATGTCCGACAGCGCCTGGCGCACGGTGCCGAGTGGCGCGACCACGACGAACAGGCACACCACCAGCAGGATGGCCGGGTCGATGTAGGGCACCAGCCACGCCCACTCCGTGCCGCGCAGCAGCCAGCCGCCGACGAAGGCGACCAGGTAGGCGGCCGACATGCTCGCGGCGACGACCCAGTTCTTCGCGTCGAGCGCAATGAACTCCGAACCGATCGAGCGGTTGGCGCGGCGCACGAACAGCGCCAGCCCGCTTTCGATGATGATTGAAATCACCGCGAACACGATGGCAGGCCCCAGCGCGATCTCGCGGCCACCGGACATCAATGCGTCCACCGCATTGACCGCTGCATACAAGGCAGCGCCAATCATCAGCGTGCCGCTGACACCGAGCACGATGGGTTCCAGGTGCCAGAAGCCCATGGTGAAGCGCTGGTTCAAGCGGGACTGCAACGCATCCACGTTGGTGGACATGCTGATCAACCGGACTACCAACAGCGACAGCCAGGTCATCACCACATCGATCAGGCCATAGATGCCGTCAAAGATGATCAACGACGAATTGGCATAAAGCCCGAAGGCGACGGCAATGGCCGCCACACCGAAAGAGGCGGCGATCGACAGGCGCAGCACCCCCTGTTCGGTGGTGCTGTCGAAGGTGGCAGGGTGCAGGAAACGCATAGGTGTGATTTTGGCAACGAATACCAGTCCGTCGAGGGTACCGTGCGTGGGTGAAGCTGACGAAGGCAATGGCACGGCGCCGGTAGGGTTGGTCGCCAGACGACTGCCGATACGAATGATCGGCGCGGTGACGCATGACCTTCAACGAAGCAAGCGCACCTTGCCAGAAAGGTCATGCGCTAAAGGGCAGATCACCGTTATCGGCAGTTGTCTGACGACCAACCCTACCAAGGCCTCCTCCCGTGGTGGGCATCCTCTGGGCTGGGGGCATCCACACCTCCAACACTCGTTCCGGCCCCACGGGCAGCATTCATCCCGCACAGGTAAACTATTGATCGCGCTGGCAAACCCAGCGATCTCCGCCTGCCTAGATTCCCATGACCCAGCCTGCCACCTCCGCAGACCGCTACGCCGCTTCCCTGCGCCTTTCCGTCGCCCCCATGATGGATTGGACGGACCGCCATTGCCGCGTGTTCCACCGGCTGCTGGCCCCGGGTGCGCGCCTGTACACGGAAATGGTGCACGCCAACGCCGTGATCCACGGCGACCGCGAGCGCCTGCTGGGCTTCGATGGCAGCGAACAGCCGCTGGCCCTGCAGCTCGGCGGCAGCGATCCGGCCCTGCTCGCGCAGGCCGCGCAGATCGCCCAGGACTGGGGCTACGACGAGGTCAATCTCAACTGCGGCTGCCCCTCCGACCGGGTCCAGGCCGGCCGCTTCGGCGCCTGCCTGATGCGCGAGCCCACCTTGGTGGCCGAGTGCGTGGCGGCCATGGTCGACGCGGTGGACATCCCGATCACGGTGAAGTGCCGGTTGGGCGTGGATGAAGACAACGACTACGAAAACTTCGTGAACTTCGTCGATCAATCGGCCAACGCCGGCAGCGCGATGTTCATAGTGCACGCCCGCAACGCGTGGCTGAAGGGTCTGTCGCCGAAGGAAAACCGCGAAGTGCCGCCGCTGCGCTACGACTGGGCGCACCGGCTCAAGGCCGACCGCCCGCAGCTGCAGATCGTGCTCAACGGCGGCCTGGCCACCGTTGAGGCTGCCCAGGCCCAGCTGCCCGCGCTGGACGGGGTGATGCTGGGCCGCGCGGCCTACCACGACCCCTACGTGCTGCATCAGCTGGAGGCTGCGCAGACCGGTGCTGCACTGCAGCCGCGCGAGGCGCTGCTGCGCGCCATGCGCCCCTATATCGAGGCCCAGCTGGCCCGTGGGCTGGCGCTGAAGCACATCACCCGCCACTTGCTGGGCCTGTTCCACGGGCAGCCAGGGGGCCGCGCCTTCCGCCAGGTGCTGAGCGAGGGCGCACACCGCCCGGGCGCCGACTGGGGGCTGATCGAACAGGCCCTCACCATCACCCGCGACCAGGCCGAACGCGTCGCAGCGTGAACCGCGTCACAGGACGCGCTTGACATCGGGCGACAAGTAGCCGTCAATGTTCACCTAGATGAACAAAGCGATGCGGCGGTCAGAAAAGTTCAGACCGGATTCACTGCGTAAAACCAAGAATTTGCAAAAGATTCGTAAAGTGCCGGCCCAGGCTGGCGGCTGCCGATTCACAACTTTTGAACGTTTTGACGCGCTCCGCTAGGATCAGACCTGATGTCATCCGTAACCCGCCACCGCCGTCTTGCCGTTGCCGCCCTGCTGGCGAGCGGTGCCGTTGCTGCCATTGGCAGTGCCGGCGCCCAAGCCCCCCAGCCGGATCCGGCCCGGGCAGAGATGGTGCGGGCCTCGCGTGGTGCCCCGCCGGAACGCTCCCTGTCCGACGCCGTGCGCCGGGTCCAGCGGACCACCGGTGGACACATCCTCGGCGCCGAACGGGTGCCCTTCGATGGCCGGGACATCAACCGGGTGAAATACATGGATGACAGGGGGCGCGTCCGCTACATGGACGATCCGGCCCAGCCGCGTTCACAGCCCCGCACGCCGCGTTCGGATATGTCATCACTACGCGGCGATAACCCCTGAACGGGGATAGTTGTCCGCAGTCATCTGTTAGCCACTGGCCCCAGGCCACACCCAGGACACTAGGGAGAGTTCATGCGTATCCTTCTGGTCGAAGACGAAGCCCCGCTGCGGGAAACCCTTGCAGCCCGGCTCAAGCGCGAAGGCTTTGCCGTCGATGCCGCACAGGACGGTGAGGAAGGTCTGTACATGGGCCGCGAAGTGCCGTTCGACGTTGGCATCATCGATCTGGGTCTGCCCAAGATGTCGGGCATGGAACTGATCAAGGCGCTGCGCGACGAGGGCAAGAAGTTCCCCGTGCTGATCCTTACCGCCCGCTCGAGCTGGCAGGACAAGGTCGAAGGGCTCAAGCAGGGCGCCGACGATTACCTCGTCAAGCCGTTCCACGTCGAAGAGCTGCTGGCACGCGTCAACGCGCTGCTGCGCCGTGCGGCGGGCTGGAGCAAGCCGACGCTCGAATGCGGTCCGGTTGCGCTGGATCTTGCCGCGCAGACCGTCAGCGTTGCCGGCAGCAACGTGGACCTCACCAGCTACGAGTACAAGGTGCTGGAATACCTGATGATGCATGCCGGTGAACTGGTCTCCAAGGCCGACCTCACCGAACACATCTATCAGCAGGATTTCGACCGCGACTCGAACGTGCTGGAAGTGTTCATCGGCCGCCTGCGCAAGAAGCTGGATCCGGACGGGGAACTCAAGCCGATCGAAACCGTGCGTGGCCGCGGCTACCGCTTCGCGATTCCGCGCAACGAGGGCTGAGCCGTTAGTCCGGCGATGGGATGATGTCAGGCCGTCTGTGGTTCTTTAAACGCTGGCGGCCGCGCTCCCTGCAGGCACGGCAGCTGCTGGCCGCCAGTGTGAGCCTGCTCGCCTTCCTGGCGATTGCAGGCTACGCGCTGGATGCCGCGTTCGCCGACACGGCGCGCGCCAACCTGCGCGAGCGCCTGAAAAACTATGCCACCGCCTACGCGGCGGGCATCGACTTCACCCGCGACCGCTCGCTGTACATCCGCGAGCAACCGCCGGATCCCCGGTTCGACGTGCCTGGTAGCGGCCTGTATCTGCAGGTCGTCATGCCCGACGGCAAGGGCAACTCCATGTCCGCCGAAGGCCCCATGCTGCCCACCGTGGGCGGCAAGCTGCTGGCCCCGCGCCAGGAAGTGTTCGAAGGCCCGCTGCCGATGATCCAGATCGACGGCAGCCAGGGCTCGGTGTACCGCTATGGGCTGGGCCTGGTGTGGGATGCCGACGCCGACCCTGCCACCGAATTTCCGTACACCATCTACGTGATGGAAGACTCGCGCGCGCTCGGTGCGCAGCTGCGCGTGTTCCGTGGCCGGGTGTGGTTCTGGATGGGCGGCGCGGGGCTGATCCTGCTGCTGTTGCAGACCGTGATCCTGCAGTGGAGCCTGCGCCCGATGCGGCGGGTGATCACCGAGCTGACCAAGGTGCAGCGCGGCGAAACTGAGCGCATGAGCGAACGCCACCCGCGCGAGCTGGAACCGCTCACCGACAGCATCAACGCCTTCATCGAAAGCGAGCGCGAGAATCTCGAGCGCCAGCGCAACACCCTGGCCGACCTGGCGCACAGCCTGAAAACGCCGTTGGCGGTGCTGCGCACGCAGCTCGACAGTGGTGCGGCCGACCAGGACCTGCGCCAGGAATTCGATGTGCAGCTGCGCCGCATGAACAACCTGGTGTCCTACCAGCTGGCGCGTGCGGCATCGTCGGGCCACAAGCTGTTCTCGGCGCCGTTGCCGATCGAGTCCAACGCCGAGGAAATCGTGCGCGGGCTGGAGAAGGTGTACGCCTCCAAGGGCGTGCTGTGCGAATTCGACATCGACGACGGCGCGCGCTTCCATGGCGAGCCGGGCGACCTCCAGGAGCTGCTGGGCAACCTGCTGGAGAATGCCTTCAAGTGGGCCAGCCGCCGCGTGCTGCTCACGGCCAAGCCGTTCAGCGCGCCGGGCATGCGTCGCGCTGGCCTGGTGCTGTCGGTGGACGATGATGGCCCGGGCATTGCCCCGGACGACATCGCCAAGGTGCTGCAGCGTGGCGTGCGCGGCGACGAACGCGTGCAGGGCCACGGCATCGGCCTGTCGATCGTGCAGGACCTGATCAAGGATTATCGCGGCGAACTGCAGGTCAAGCGTTCGCCGGAACTGGGTGGCGCGCGGTTTGAAGTGAAGTTGCCGCCCGGGCCGTAAGTCCAGAGCGTACCGACCAACGGTCGGTACCTACCGCTGCGCTGTTTCCGGTAGGTACCGACTGTTAGTCGGTACGACACCCAACCGAAGGCGGCGCCCCATAAAACCGCCTCAGATGTCCCGCAACAACAGGCATTTCCGCTTCCAGCACATCCGGCGCCGAGAAGTGATACTCCGTCGCCACCGCAAAGAACTCATCCGGCGCTTCGGCCGCATACGGATCAATCACCGTCTCCACGCCGGCATCCACCTGCGCGCACAGCGCATCGAATGCCTGCTGGAAATCGGCGGCCCACTGCTGCTGCCACGCACGCGGCAGCGGCGGGGTGCCATCAAGCACGCCATCGAGCACATCGATGCGGTGTGCCATCTCGTGCACCACCACGCATGCCCCTGCATGCGGATGCTCCAGTTCGGCCTGCACGTCATGCCAGGACAGCAGCAGCGGCCCGTTGTGCGACACCTGGCCGATCGCTTCCTCTTCCCATTCGTGCAGCACCCCGTCTTCGTCCATCTCGCTCTGCGGCACGATGAACCCTTCGGGGTACACCAGCACCTGCGACCAGCCGCGCAATCCCACCTCGCCCAGTTCCAGCAGCGGCAGGCAGCACAGCGCGGCAATCAGCACCGCGTCATCGTCGCCCAGCTGCAGCCCGCCAATGGGGGTAATGGTCTTGTCGTGCAGGAATGCGGCGGACAGCACACGCAGGCGCTGCACACGTTCGGGCGGCAAGCCGCGCAGCCACGCAGTGCGCTGGCAGGTGCGTTGCCAGGCGGAATCAGGAATCGGGCGCGGAGACGAGCGCAGCCAGCGCAACAACGACTGGATCAGCGGAACATGCCCGGCAGGAAGCTGTGCCATTTCGGCGCACGCAGGCGCGGCAACACATCGTCGTCGCCGCCACCGCCGGTGCTGCCCGGCGCGGTTGCGCTCGGCTTGACCGTGGTCGGCGCGGTGCTGGTCGGCGTGGCGGCCGGTGCCGCGCGCTCTTCAGCTGCCGAATACACGCAGCCACCCCGGCCCGAACTGGTCAGCGCATCGGAAGCGTGCGCGGCCATCGGGGCCAACAGCAGGAGCAGGCAATGGGCGAACGGGCGCATCGTCAACATCCGGAAGGGCGAAGGGGGTCAATCTTCGATTCTAGCCCGATTCACTGTCTCAATTGGAAGCCCCCGGGCGGGCGCTGCCCGGCGCTTTCCCGCATACTTTTGCCGATCAACCGATGGAAGCTGCCGTGGACGACCGCCAACTGCTGGCCAAACTGGGCGCCGGGCGACTGTCCGGCGACGCGCTGGCCCGCGAGCTGGGCCAGACCCGTGCCGCAATTTGGAAGCGAATTCAAGGGCTTAGAGCGGCAGGCATCGAAATCGATGGCCGCGCCGGCGATGGTTACCAGCTGCAGCAGCACCTGGATCTGCTCGATGCCGAGGCCATTACGGCCCAGCTCCCTCCTGCGCTGAGGCCCCTGCTGGACACCCTTGAGGTGGCCTGGACCGTCGGTTCGACCAATACAGAATTGTTGCGGTGCAGCGCGCCGGAGCGCGGCGCGCGGGTGCTGCTGGCCGAACGCCAGACCGGCGGCCGTGGCCGTCGCGGCCGGGCCTGGGCCTCGCCGCTGGCCGCGCACGTGTACCTGTCGGTGCTGCGCGGCTTCGCGGGCGGGCTGTCGCGGCTGGGCGGGCTGAGCCTGGTCGCGGGCGTGGCCGTGGCCGAAGCGCTGCACGCGCATGGCGTTGCCAACGTAGGCCTGAAGTGGCCCAACGACATCGTGGTGGACGGGCAGAAGCTCGGCGGCCTGTTGGTCGAAGGCGGCGGCGAGTTCGCCGGCCCCGCGCGCGCGGTGATCGGGCTGGGCATCAACGTGCGCATGCCGGCCGCGTTCGCTGCCGGGATCACCCAGCCGTGGACCGACTTGGCCACGCTGCTGGGCAACGACATCGAACGCAACGCGGTGGTGGCCTGGCTGCTGGCGGCGCTGCTGCCGGCACTGGAAGCCTTCGAGCGCGACGGCCTGGCCCCGTTCCTGCCACGCTATGCCGCGCTGGACAGCCTGGCCGGACGCACGGTGCGGGTGGACGATGGTGGCGTGATGCATGAAGGGCAGGCGCTGGGGTTGGCCGACGATGGCGCGCTGCGGGTGCGTATCGACGGCAGCGAGCGGGTGTTCCATGCCGGGGAAGTCAGCGTGAGGGCGCAATGAGCGATTGGTTGTTCGACCTGGGGAATTCGCGGTTCAAGTTCGCACCGCTGCAGGGCATCCGCGCGGGCGATGTGCAGGCCTGGCCGCATGGCGCCGAAGCGATGCCGGCCGATGCGCTGGCGCAGCTGCCCAGCGGCGACACCGCCTACGTGGCCAGCGTGGCCGCCGCGGCTCTCACCACCAGCATGCTCGAGGTGCTGCGCGCTCGTTTTACCCACGTTCGCGTGGCAACCACCGAAGCCAGCTGCGCCGGCGTGCGCATCGCCTATGCCGATCCGTCGAAGTTCGGGGTGGACCGTTATCTGGCGCTGATCGCCGCCGCCGAACGGCACGAAGCCGTGGTCGTGGCCGGTGTCGGCACCGCGCTCACCATCGACCTGCTTGATGCCGATGGCCAGCATCACGGCGGCCGCATCGCTGCCTCGCCGACCACCATGCGCGAAGCCTTGCATGCACGCGCGGTGCAGCTGCCGGCGCAGGGTGGCGACTACAGCGAGTTCGCCAACGACACCGCCGACGCCCTCGCGTCGGGCTGCGACGGCGCAGCCGTCGCGCTGATCGAACGCAGCCGCGTGCAGGCCGCCGCTGTGTTGGGCAGGGTGCCGGCGTTGCTGGTGCACGGCGGTGGCGCACCGGCGCTGATGCCGTTGCTGGCCGATGCACAGTTCCAGCCGGCGCTGGTGCTCGATGGTCTCGCGCGCTGGGCGGTGCACCAGCCACCGGCGTCGCGGTAGGATCGCGGCATGCTTACCCGTGCCCTGATCGTCGTACTGGCCATCCTCAACGTAGGCGTTGCGCTGTGGTGGATGCTGCGCGGCGAACCCGCGGCGGCGCCGCCCGCCACGCCTACCGGCGTAGCCCAGCTGCAGCTGCTCGACAGCCCCAGTGCACCGGCAGCGGCCGCACCCGCACCGGGCGCCGCAAGCGCGCAGCCCGCTGCCACCACCACGGCACTGACAGACACTACCCCGGCACCGCCCAAGCCCACCGCGCCAGCCACTCCGGAACCGGCCGCACCCAACCCCGCGCCGACGACGGCTTCGGTAGCGCCGGCCGTTGGCCGGCCCACGGAAACGCCGCCGGCCCCCACACCCCCCGGCCCCCTCCAATGCATCAGCCTCGGCCCCTTCGCCGATCGCGACACCGCCATGGCCGCCCAGGGCAAGGCCGGCGAACTCGTTCAGCGTTCGCGCCTGCGTGAAGTCCCCAAACCCGGCGCCAGCAGCACCTACCGGGTGATGATGCCGGCGGCCGCCAGCCGCGAAGAGGCCCAGGCCACGGTCAAACGCATTGCCGCCGCGGGCATCAGCGATTACTACATCATGGCCCAGGGCGAAGACGCCAACGCCATCGCCCTGGGCCAGTACCGCAACCGCGAAGGCGCCGAGCGCCGCCTGGCCGCCCTGAGCGCGGCCGGCTTCAGCGCCCGCCTGGTCGGCGGCAGTGAAGGCAGCGCGCAGTGGTGGGTGGATGCGGCCCTGGCCGACAAGGCCAGCCCCGGCGCAGCCCGCCAGCGCAGTGGCGCGGCCCAGCAACGCTCGCTGGAATGCGCGGGCTTGCGCTAGAATCGCCCTCCGCGCCGGCAATGCCGTCGCCGTGCCTTTGCCGGCATAGCTCAGTTGGTAGAGCAACCGCCTTGTAAGCGGTAGGTCCCCAGTTCGAATCCGGGTGTCGGCACCATTTTCCTCCAGCGCCATAGATGCTCCCTGTGGAAACGGGTCATCTGTCCGCCAACGTTCAATTGGCGTGTTGCGGCGCCGTCACCGAGACTCTTCTGCTCATCTTTCAGTTCGCCAAGGGCGAGCCAAGGGAGCAGCATGTACTTCATGTATGTGGACGAGAGCGGTGATGCAGGCATGGTGAACTCACCCAGCCGATATTTCGTTCTTTCCGGGTTGGTGGTTCACGAGCGGGATTGGCGTCTGTCGCTGGACGCGCTGGTCGCTTTCCGGCTTCGTATCAGGGATCACTTCGAACTTAAGCTGAGGGAAGAAGTCCATGCCGCCCCGTTTGTGCGCGGATCAGAGGAGCTGTCTCGCATTGCCAAGCATGACCGCTTGGCCATACTCCGTCACTTTGCGGATGAGTTGGCGCGATTGCCGGATGCGAACCTGATCAACGTGGTTGTAGATAAGCAGGGAAAAAGCGCTGGTTACGACCCCTTCGAAAAGGCTTGGCAGGCCTTGATCCAGCGATTCGAAAACACAATCGCCTTCCGGAACTTTCGCGGGACCGCCGGCCAGGAAGAGCGCGGCATGATCTTTGCCGATGGCGAGCCACAGAAGAAGCTCACGCAGTTGCTCCGCAGGATGCGCCACCACAACCCAGTGCCAAGTCAGCTCGGGGGGTACCGGTCATTACAGCTGAGGCGCATCCTGGAAGATCCGGTCTATCGGGATTCCCGGCACTCGTTGCTGATCCAGTCTGCGGACCTCTGTGCATTTCTGCTTTACCAACGGCTCGTACCAAATGGGTACATGCGAAGAAAAGGTGGCAGCCACTACTTCGATCGCCTGTCGCCGATGCTATGTAGAGCGGCCAGTACACAGGACCCTGAAGGGATTGTCCGGCTGTAGAAAGAAAAAGGGCACCTTTCGGTGCCCGGGTAGATCCTACTGGGTGGACGAGCCACCGGTCAGATCTGATCCCAAAGTAACACAGTTCTCGCAAACTGGTGCTGCAAAGAAATCAATGGCTTAAGCGATTTCGATAGGAAGGAGCATTGGTCAGTTCGTCTCGGCGTACCGATACGACAGCAGCGATTTCACCAGGAACGTCACCTGCGTGGCCGAACGCGCGTCTACGCGCATCACCGGCAGACGGTGGCCTGCGTCGAACAGCGCATTGCGGAATTCCGGAATCAACAGCGCCGGGTACTCATCGGTACGCGTCACGCCCACCGCCAGGCTCGCTTCCGGTGCGATGCGCGAGAACTCCTGCAGCAGCTCCACCGTGGAAGCAACCGGCTCCGGATGCCCGGCGCTCACCAGCACGATCACGCCCAGTGCGCCTTCGCACACCATCGGCCACATGAAGTCCAGGTAGCGCTGGCCCGGTACGCCGTACACGTGCAGCAACTCGCCGTCGTCCAGTTCAATGGAGCTGTAATCGAGCGCGACGGTGGTTTCCACCTTGTCGCCCATCGCGTCTTCGCTCATCGGCATCTCGGTGCTCACCGGCTCCACGTCGGAGATCGCACGCACTGCGGTGGTCTTGCCGGCGCCCATGCTGCCCACGAACACCAGCTTGTTGGCGGGCAGGCTCATGACGTGCTCCCCTGGAACAGATTCAGGCCGAAGCGGCGCGCCACCCACGAGAAGAAGCGCGAATCACCGGGCTGACGGCGGCGGGAAGTTGGGGGCACGGCAGGCTCCTGGGTCAGGGCGAGGCCACTGGCTACAGCAGCACAGAAGAGGGATTGCACCGTGTTGCGCGGCATCTGGCAAGCCGCCGCCAATGCATTGGGCTGCCACGGGCGGGCATGCAGGCAGGCAATGGCCAGCAGCCACGTGCTGGGCACATCATCCGGGTTGAGGTCCGGCCAATGGCGCAGCTTCATCGGTGCATGCTCGGCAGGCGCTGGCAGCAGCAGGGGGCGATGGCGGGCGATGCAGAAATACAGCGCCTCGAACGAGTAGCGCTGCGGCAACCGGTATGCGTACTGGTGTTCGAACGTCGGCGCATCGATCACGCTGCCCGACCAGGCCACGTCATCCAGTTGTGCCACCAGCTCCGACAGCGTCGTGGTTGGCGGCAGCGCGATGCTGCGCGTGGCGGTGTCCACCAGTACGGTGATCGCGCCCCGCTGCAGCAGGTGCAGGTTCGAACCGGTGGACGAAGCCAACTGCAGCAGCAGCGGCACACCGTCGGCGGGCCGGTCCAAGCTCGGCGTGGCCTGCAGCAGGCTGGACAACTGTTCGTTGATGTCGCGTACGGTGGCGCCATGCGGCAGCCGGCCCGGGGCCGGATCGGCATAACGGCGCGCGATCGACAGCGTGGGTACGTTGGCCGCATGCGCCTCGCTGAGCGCGCGCGCGGCATCGGCGTGATCCAGGCCGATGACCAGCAGGTCGCAGGCATCACCGGACCACGGCTGCAGCACCACCTCCATGCGCTCGGCGAGCAGCATCGAACTGGCCAGTTTCAGGCGTGTGTGATGCAGCACGTCCAGCCCGATGGCGGCAATGCGGAAAGAACGGGTGGGGGTATTCATGGGGGTGTACCGCGCAACCGAAGCGACCACCGCGACGCGCCCGGTCAGGGGCACGGCGCGGCGGCAGTGCCTGCGATCAGCTGAAGTCCAGGGTCTTCTCGAAGGCCTTCAGCTCGTGGCGCGACATGGCGAGGTTGGCCTTGCTGCGGTCCATCACCACGTACAGGAACAGCAGCGGGTTGCTTTCCAGCGGGCGGATCAGGTGGTACTGCGTGGTCAGCGTGATCAGCAGGTCTTCCAGGGTGTCCGACAGGCCCAGCTGCTCGGCCACGCGGCGCTTGGCACGCACCACTTCGGTGTTGCCGGCCGCCGCCAGTTCCAGGTTGATGTTGCCGCCACCGACCATGGCAAGGGCCATGCCGCTGTCACCGTCGACCAGTGCGGCGCCGACGAAACCGGCGAGCGAATTGAGCTTTTCCAGATTGAGATTGGGCACGTAAATCCTTTTTACTTCAGGCAGTGGGAGAGGCAGGCGAATGCCTGCCGGAAGGGCACAACAAAACCGAAGGGTGCTCAGGCCGCGCGCGGGCGCAGCACGGAATCGAGGCGGGAGGCGCATTCGCGCGCGTGGAACAGCAGCACGGCCATGTTGACCTCGTGGCCGGCCACGGCGGTGAGGGTCAGCGGCTTGTCGGCCTGGATGCGGATCAGCACCACGTTGCCGAGCTTGGTGCAGATGGTGGCGTAATCCGCTTCGCTCAGCGCCAGCTCGCGCGAGACGGTCTCGCCAAGGGTCAGGAACGAATTGGCCATGGCGGCCAGGCGGCGGCCATCCACGCCCAGCGTGGAATCTTCGGCCACGGCGCGGCCGTCGGCGGTGGACAGCATCAGCAGGCTCAGCCCGCGCTCGCGTTCGCGCGCATGCTGGAAGGCCTGTTCAATGGCGGCGGTGTCATACAACTGCCGGGCCGGCTGGCTCTCGCCACTGGCATTGCGGACGATCTGGTGGATGCTGCTGCGCTGCACGTACTGCCCCCTGAAACACGACAAAACACAGACCAACCCTGCGCGGATTAGTCAATCAGTACTGCGAAGAAGTGTGAAATGTAGCACGTAATTTTTGCCTTCACGGCCAACGTAAGATGAACCGCAGTGTTCCTTTCGTGTGTGTCAAAGCATTGACACATAAGGCTTTCGCGCTGGGTCCGGATGCGACGTGGCGGGTCAGTCCGCGCCGCCAGCGGTCAGCGCTTTGGCGCCTGCTGCTGCGACGCCGCGAGTGGTTTGGCCACCGGATCACTAGACTGGTGGGATTTTCCGTGTGTGTGGAGTCAGCATGAGTAATCGTCAACCTGCGGTGTCCCTGATCGGCGTACCCACGGATATCGGAGCCGGTGCCCGGGGTGCCGGACTGGGGCCGGAGGCGCTGCGCATCGCCGGCCTGGGCGAGGCCCTGGCCGCACGTGGCGTGGACGTGCGCGACTGCGGCAACCTGGATGGCCCGCGCAACCCGTGGACGCCGCCGGAGCAGGGCTACCGCCACCTGGATGAAGTGGTGGAATGGAACCGCGTGCTGATGGACGCCACCTATGCCGAACTGCAGGACGGCCGCCTGCCGATCATGCTGGGTGGCGACCACTGCCTGGGCATCGGCTCGATCACCGCCGTGGCGCGCTGGTGCCGCGAACAGGGCCGTGACCTGCGCGTGCTGTGGCTGGATGCGCATTCGGACTTCAACACCAGCGAGGTCACCCCGTCGGGCAACGTGCACGGCATGCCGGTGGCCTGCCTGTGCGGGCTGGGTCCGGACGCGCTGACCAGGCTGGGCGGTGATTCCCCGGCGATCTGCCCGCAGCAGGTGCGCCAGATCGGCATCCGTTCGGTTGACCAGGAAGAGAAGCGCCTGATCAAGCAGCACAAGGTCGATGTGTACGACATGCGCTACATCGACGAGGCCGGCATGAAGCGCGCGGTGGAAGCGGCGCTGGAAGGCATCGACGGCAACACCCATCTGCACGTGAGCTTCGACGTGGACTTCCTCGACCCCAGCATTGCCCCGGGCGTGGGCACCACCGTGCCGGGCGGGGTGAACTACCGCGAAGCCCAGCTGGTGATGGAAATGATCGCCGACACCGGGCGCATGGGTTCGCTGGACATCGTCGAACTCAACCCGTTGCTGGACAACCGCAACGCCACCGCAGTGCTGGCCGTGGACCTGGTGGAGAGCCTGTTCGGCAAGTCCACGCTGATGCGCGACTGAGCGGTAGCGGGGTTTCCCGGCGCGTGGCTGAACGGCCACGCGCCGCGTTCACATCGATTGCACGCGCCAGACCCCAGATTGCATCTCACGCGGGGGCAGTGCCGGGAACGGCGCCGACACCTCCGCGATCTGCAAGAGGATCTGCAAGAGGCAGGTGGGGCCGTATTTCGGTAGTGACGTTGAATTAATCAGGAGAACCCTATGAAGCGTGTAATTGCACTGATGCTGTTGTCGATGGTCTCGCTGGCCATGCTCTCCGGCTGCAACACCGTTGCCGGTGCCGGCAAGGATGTGCAGAAGGCAGGCGAGTCGGTGGAAGACGCCGCCAAGGGCAACTGATCCAACGTTGCGGGCCGGCGACTTGCGGCCCGCATTGGACGAAGAAGCGCCGGGAGTTTCCCGGCGTTTTTTTATGTGCGCGATTGCTGCCTGCCCTCCATTCAATGACGTGAGCACGCACTTCATCCACGCTTGACCGTCGGCGAACAGATGGTATTGCAATCTGTTTCCACGGCGATGTTGCCGTTGAAGACGAGGACGCGAACCCATGAACAAAGACATCATTTCCGGCAAGTGGACGCAGCTCAAGGGCAAGGCGCAGGCAAAGTGGGGCGACCTGACCGATGACGACTTCAAGGTGGCCGAAGGCAACGCCGAATATCTGGCAGGCCGGCTGCAGGAACGCTATGGCTGGGCGCGCGACCGCGCTGAAACCGAGGTCAAGGACTTCGAAGCCGCCATGCGCAAGGATTATCCGGACTTTCACTGACACCCCAGCGGTGGCAGGGCGGCCATAGGGTCGCAACGAGGGTATGAAACCGGAACGGGCCGCACTGCGGCCCGTTTTTCTTACTTGGGTGGATCAGGCACGAAGCCCGCCGGAAACGCCTGCGGTGCACGCTCGCCGCGCGGGTAACGCGCCGGAATGATGCCGCGCGCCACCAGGTTGCGCTCGCTGTCGTAACGCAGGTCCAGGCGCTGGGCCGGCCACCGGCTGGCGCGTTCGAAGGTGGTGCTGCCCGAGTACGACGCTTCGCGCTCGCCATGGCCGGTGCCCAGCGCGGGTGCCGGGGAGGGCGCACGGATCCTCGAACCGGTGGTCTCCACCGACGACAGCGCGCGGTCGGCCGCTTCGGCTGCTGCCTTCGGCTGTGCTTTGTTCTGCGCGCGCGCCACCGGTGGTGCGCGCGGGGGCAGCGGCACGTAACGCGGCGCTTCGTTGAACACCGCAATGCCGATCACCCCGATGTTGTCCGGCCGGTCGGTGCGGTCGGCATAGCTGTTGCCCGGGTCGGTAAACACGAACTGCGCCACTTCCCGGCGCGATTTGCGCCAGCCGGTAATGTCCGCGCTCTGCCACGGGTCCAGCACGTAACCGGTCTGGTCCGGGGCAGCCACCTCGCCGGTTATCACGTTGAGGCCATCCACCGACAGCACCACCAGCACCCGCTCGGGGCTGTTGTTGCGCAGGCGCACCGCATAGGGCTGGCCTTGGCGGCCGGCCACCCAATACTGGCCCCGGTGCAGGTAGGCGGGCAGTTCCAGGCGCTGGTCGCGCTCGATCAGGCTCAGTGTGACCGGGCCGGTATCGGCACGGGGCGGGACCGCCGGCTTGAAGCCACACAGGGCCAGCACGGCAAGCAGGGGCAGGGTCAGGCGTTTCATGGCGGGGCCTTCGCGGTTGGGTAATCCGTTGAACGCGCCAGGCCGGGCAACGGGGTTGCGCGCGGGCAGGTAAACTGGGGGCGTTCAACTGTCCGTAATGATTCCCACATGACCACCCGCGTTCTTACCGGCATCACCCCCTCCGGCACGCCCCACCTGGGCAACTATGTCGGCGCCATCCGCCCAGCCATCACGGCCAGCGCAGCGCCCGGCATCGAGAGCTTCTTCTTCCTGGCCGACCTGCATAGCCTGATCAAGGCGCAGGAACCGGAGAGGACACAGCGCTCGACCCTGGAGATCGCCGCCAGCTGGCTGGCCTGTGGGCTGGACCCGGACAAGGTCTGGTTCTACCGGCAGAGCGACATTCCCGAAACCACCGAACTGATGTGGTTCCTGACCGTCATCGCCAGCAAGGGCATCCTCAACCGCGCCCATGCCTACAAGGCGGCGGTGGACAAGAACCGCGAAGAACAGCTGGATGAGGACGCCGGCATCAGCGCCGGGTTGTTCATGTACCCGGTGCTGATGGCCGCCGATATCCTGATCTTCAAGGCCAACCGCGTGCCGGTGGGCCGCGACCAGATCCAGCACATCGAAATGGCGCGCGATTTCGCCCAGCGCTTCAACCACGTGTACGGCAAGGAGTACTTCCCGTTGCCCGACGTGGTGATCGACGAGCAGGTGGCTACCCTGGCCGGCCTGGACGGCCGCAAGATGAGCAAGAGCTACCACAACACCATTCCGCTGTTTGCCCCGCGCGCGGAGCTGAAGAAGCTGGTGTTTTCCATCCTTACCGATTCGCGTGCGCCGGGCGAGCCCAAGAGCACCGAAGGTTCGGCGCTGTTCCAGATGTACCAGGCCTTCGCCAGCCCGGAACAGACCGCCGCGTTCGCGCAGGCATTTGCCGACGGCATCAGCTGGGGCGATGCCAAGCAGCAGCTGTTCGAGCGCATCGATGCCGAACTGACCCCGCTGCGCGAGCGCTATGACGCGCTGATGGCCGAGCCGGAGAAGATCGAAGCGCTGCTGCGCCGTCGCGGCCAGCAGCTGCGCGAGCAGTACGCCATTCCGCTGCTGAAGGAGCTGCGCCATGCAGTGGGCCTGCGCGACCTGTCCACGGCCGGAGACATCGCCGCCGAGGACGGTGGCGTGGCGCGCGCTGCGCCGCCGCTGTTCAAGCAGTACCGCGAAAAGGATGGCCGTTTCTACTTCAAGCTGCAGGCCGGCGACGGCACGCTGCTGATCCAGAGCGAAGGCTTCGATTCGCCGCGCGATGCCGGCCAGCTGATCGGCGTGCTCAAGCAGACCGAGCATGGCGATGGCCTGCAGAGCGAGCTGTTCAAGCTGGAAGCGGAAGTGGATGTGGTGCTGGCGGCATTGCAGGAACTGCGCGGGTAGCCACCGACCGTTGGTCGGTGGACACGTAGACAAAGGAAACCACGATGGCCTGGTTGTCGTTGTTGTTGTTCCTGCCCTGGTTCGTGTTGCTGGGGACCGTGTACTGGCTGTTCCCGCGCCAGCCGCGCGACACCGCGCGGCGCCTGTTCGACGGCGCCGCGCTGCTGCTCGCCTTCGTGCTGAGCATCCTGGCCATGTTGTGGGGCCACCACATCGGCGTAGTGCAGAGCGACGCCGGCCCGATCTGGCGACAGGTCCTGGCGGTGCTGTATGCCTACGGCGCGTTCCTGGCGGTGATGGTGGCCGCGGTACTTCTGCGCGGGGGCTGGCTGGCCGCGCGTGCGACCAAAGCCGCATCGAAGTCGGCCGGCGACACCACCTAGAATCAGGCGTACACCGCCTGTTGCCAGGGATGAGCAGATGTCCTCCGACCCCAGCATTTTCACCATCGATACCGCGTTCCAGCGCAGTGACTTCGACGCCGCCTACCTGATCGTCGAAAACGGCCGTGCCGCCTTCATCGACTGCGGCACCGGCCTGGCCGTGCCGGCGATGCTGGCCGCGCTCACGCGCGCCGGCTGCACGCCAGAGCAGGTGGACTGGCTGGTGCTCACCCACGTACACCTGGACCACGCCGGCGGGGCCGGCTTGCTGATGCAGCAGCTGCCCAACGCCACGCTGGTGGTGCACCCGCGCGGCGCGCCGCACATGATCGACCCCGCCCGGCTCATTGCCGGTGCGACCGAAGTCTATGGCGCGGCCGAAATCGCGCGCAGCTACGGCCCCGTCCTGCCGGTGCCGGCCGCGCGCGTAGTCATCGCCGAAGACGGCCACCGCGTGGACCTGGCCGGACGCAGCCTGCTGTGCCTGGACACGCCCGGGCACGCGCGCCACCACCTGTGCGTGTGGGACGAGCGCAGCCGCAGCGTGTTCACCGGCGATACCTTTGGCCTGTCCTACCGCGAGCTGGACAGTGCACGGGGCGCCTTCATCATTCCCACCTCCTCGCCGGTGCAGTTCGACCCGGAACCGCTCAAGCACTCCATCGCGCGGCTGGTCGCGCTGCAGCCGCAGGCGGTATACCTCACCCATTACGGGCGGGTGGAGAACATTCCCGCATTGGCCGCCGACCTGGTCGAGCAGGTCGATGCAATGGTGGACATCGGCCGCCAGTGCGACGGACGCCCCGACCGCCACCGATGCCTGGTGGCGGCACTGACGGTGCTGTACCAGGAACGCGCGCAGGCGCATGGCTGCCCGCTCGACGATGCGGCGGTGGCGCAGGTGCTGGCGATGGATATCGAGCTCAACGCGCAGGGACTGGCCTGCTGGCTGGACCGCGACCGCCGCTGAGCGCGCACGCGGGGCCTGCCCGGTAACCGGAGTGTCACGTTACACTCTGGCATTCCGTTTTTTTCTGGTACCTGCCGTGAATCCGATGCGCATGCTGCTGTTGTCGTCCTGTTTGTTCGTGGGCGGCCTGGCCCACGCGGCCAATGACCTGCCCGGCGGTGGCATCGACCCCGAAGCGCTGTCGCGGCATGTGCGCATCCTGGCCTCGGACGAGTTCGAAGGCCGCGCGCCGGCATCGCCCGGTGAAGAGCGCACCGTGCAGTACCTGATCGAAGAATTCCGCAGATCCGGCCTGCAGCCCGGTGGCGTGGATGGCAGCTGGGTGCAGCCGGTGCCGATGGTGCGTGCGCAGGTTGACGGCCGGGTAACCGCAAAGCTGCGCCAGAACGGCAAGGGCCGCACGCTGGTCAACGGCGAGGACGTGACCCTGCAGAGCCTGCGCCCGCAGGCCGCGGTGGACATCAAGGACGCGCCGCTGGTGTTCATCGGGTATGGCATCGATGCACCCGAACGCCAGTGGAACGACTACAAGGACGTGGACCTGCACGGCAAGATCGCCGTGGTGCTGATCAACGACGCCGATTTCGAAGCGGACCGTGCCGGGGCCTTCGACGGCAAGGCCGTTACCTATTACGGCCGCTGGACCTACAAGTTCGAGGAAGCCGCGCGGCGCGGCGCCCAGGGCGTGCTGATCGTGCATGAAACCGCGCCGGCCGCGTATGGCTGGGCCACGGTGAAGAGCTCGGGCACCTCGCCGCTGTTCGATATCGAGCGCCCGCAGGACCAGGCGCTGGCCCAGCACGTGCCGGTACGCGGCTGGATGCAGCGCGCGCTGGCCGAGCAGCTGTTCCGCGATGCCGGCCTGGATTTCGACGCCGAGAAGCGCAAGGCCATGACCCCGGGCTTCCAGCCGGTGGTGCTGGGCGATGCGACGCTGTCGGCCCAGTTCAAGCTCAAGCGCGAACAGGTGGTCACCCGTAACGTGGTGGCCAAGCTGCCCGGCGGCGCGCATGCCGATGAGGCGGTGATCTTCTCCGCGCACTGGGATGCCTTCGGCATCGGCCAACCGGACGCCAAGGGCGACCGCATCCGCCGTGGCGCGATCGACAACGCCACCGGCGTGGCCACCGTGCTGGAGCTGGGCCGCGTGTTCGCCGCCGGCCCGCAGCCGCAGCGCACCCTGTACTTCGTGGCGCTCACCGCCGAAGAGAAGGGCCTGCTGGGTGCCAGCTACTACGCCGCGCACCCGCTGGCGCCGCTGGACAAGACTGCCGCGGTGATCAACATCGAGATGTTCAGCCCGGATGGCGCCACCCGCGACATCGCCTCGTGGGGCAAGGGCCGGGTCTCGCTGGAAGGCGACCTGGAGCGCGTGGCCAAGGCGCGTGGGCGCAGCTACAGCCCGGACCCGAACCTGGAAGCGGGCTTCTTCTACCGCGCCGACCACTTCGCCTTCGCCCGCCTGGGCGTGCCGGCCATCACCATCGGCCCGGGGCTGGACAAGCTGGAAGGCGGCGTTGCCGCCGGCAAGGCGCTGCGCGAGAAGTACTTCGCCGACTGTTACCACCAGGCCTGCGATGCCTGGACACCCACCTGGGACCCTGCCGGCCACGCCGCCGACACCCTGCTGGTGTACGACCTGGGCGCCGAGCTGGCCAACAGCCGCCGCTGGCCGCACTGGGAAGAGGGTTCGGAATTCCGCAAGACCCGCGAACAAAGCGAAGCGGCCCGCCGCTGATTGCCGGGCGGGTCACGACCAACGGTCGTGACCTACCAGGGCGTCTGGCGGAGGGTAGATCACGACCGTTGGTCGTGATCCCCGCGATCCGAAACGAAAAACGCCGGGCAATGCCCGGCGTTTTCTTTTCCCGGTCCGCGGCCTGTTGGCCGCTGCCCGTTATTTCCGTGTGCCATCCAGGTAGTTCGGGCCGTGGTTCTTCAGGAAGAACATGTACACCACCAGCGACACCGCGATGATCGCCGTGACATAGATGGCGAAATCGCCCACCCGGTCGGTCTTCAGCGCGCCCTGGTACAGCAGCGGGGCGGTACCGCCGAACAGCGAGTTGGCCAGCGCGTAACCAAAGCCCACGCCCAGTGCACGCACGTGGGTGGGGAACAGCTCGGCCTTCACCACCGCGTTGATCGAGGTGTAACCGGTGAGGATCACAAAGCCCAGGGCCAGGGTCAGGAACGCGATCAGCGGGTCGTGCTGGTTCGGCAGCTCGGTGATCAGGTACCAGCTGTACAGCACGCCGCCCACGCCGAAGAACACCAGCAGGCTCTTGCGGCCCACGATGTCCGACAGCCAGCCGCCAATCGGCTGCAGCACCATCAGGAAGGTCAGCACGCCCAGGTTGATCAGCGTACCGGTCATCACGTCGGTGCCGGCGAACGCGCTCTGGATCATCTTCGGCCCGTTCACCGAGTAGGTGTAGAAGGCCACGGTGCCACCGGCGGTGATCAGGAAGCACAGCAGCAGCGGGCGCCACTGGTTCACGAACAGCTCGTACATCGAGCCGGACGCCTTGGCGCGACCTTCGCGCGCAGCTTCGATGGAGTCTTCGCCCAGCGATTCATCCATCGAGCGACGCAGCCAGAACACCACGATCGCGGCCAGGCCGCCGATGCCGAACGCGATGCGCCAGCCCCAGGCCGAAATTTCCGGCTTGTCCCAGAACAGCAGCATGGTGAACAGGGTCAGCTGCGCCAGCACGTGGCCACCCACCAGGGTGACGTAGTGGAACGAGGACAGGAAGCCACGGCGGCCCGGGATGGCCGCTTCGGACATGTACGTGGCACTGGTCCCGTACTCGCCACCGGTGGCGAAGCCCTGCAGCAGGCGTGCGAACAGCAGGATCAGCGCGGCCCAGCCACCGATGGTGTTGGCGGTGGGGGTCAGTGCGATCAGGAACGAACAGGCCGCCATCATCGACACCGATACGGTCAGCGCCAGGCGACGGCCGTAACGGTCGGCGAAGCGGCCGAAGTACCAGGCCCCGATCGGGCGCATCAGGAAGGTGGCGGCGAAGATCGCCCACACGTAGATGGTGGAATTCTTGTCGGCGGCCGAGAAAAACTGCGATTCAAAGTAGACCGCGAACACCGAGTAGACGTAGACGTCGTACCACTCGACAAGGTTGCCCGCCGAGCCCTTCAGGGTGTTGGAGATCGAGCGTTTCAGCGCGGCCTTGTCATTGGCGGGCGCGGCCAGGGTGGGGGAAGTGCTCATGTTGGAAAACGGTCCTCACGGTGGAGCAATGGCAATACTGGTTTTTACCTTACCCCACGTGATGATCGGTGGGCATTGCACCATGTAACTAGGTCCAGCACGACAGCGTGCCACCAGAGGGCATGCCGGGCCGCCGGCAAAGGCCTAGAATCGCCTCTCCCCCGACCGCTGGTCCCGTATGGCCGCCACCCCCGCAACTCCGCAGGTCGCTCCCCGCAGCGGCCTGGTCGTCCTGGCCCTGCTGCTGGTGTACGTGGTGTGGGGGTCTACCTACCTGGGCATCCGTTTTGCCCTGGAAGGCGGGGCGCTGCCGCTGACCACCGTCTCCGGGGCCCGGTTCATCGTCGCCGGCAGCCTGATGTACGCGGTGCTGCGTTGGCGCGGCATGCCCGCGCCCACCGGCCGGCAGTGGCGCAACCTGGTGATCATGGGCCTGACCATGCTGGTGCTGGGCAACGGCATGGTGGTGCTGGCCGAGCGCACGGTGTCCTCCGGGCTGGCCGCCACGGCGGTGGCATCGGTGCCGCTGTGGATGGTCCTGTTCGGCGCCATGCGCGGCCAGCACGCCACCCGCGGCGAATGGCTGGGCATCGCCATCGGCTTCCTCGGCGTGGTCTGGCTCAACGCCGGCAGCAGCCTCACCGCCTCGCCGCAGGGCCTGGTGCTGCTGCTGATCGCCCCGATCGGCTGGGCCTTCGGCTCGGTCTGGGCGCGCAGCCTGGATCTGCCCAGCCCGTTCATGACCGCCGCCGGGCAGATGCTGTGCGGCGGGGTGATGCTGGTCGTGCTGGGCCTGGCCATCGGCGAACGGCCGACCACCTGGCCGACCATGAATGGGCTGCTGGCCGTAGCCTACCTGTGCATGTTCGGCTCCATCGTCGCCTTCACCGCCTATGTGTGGCTGCTGCAGAACGTGCGCCCGGCGCTGGCCGCCAGCTACGCCTACGTGAACCCGGTGATCGCCGTGCTGCTGGGCGCGTGGATCGGCCACGAGCATTTCGGTCCGCATGACCTGCTGGCCATGGGCGTCATCCTGGCCGGCGTGCTGGTGCTGACCCTGGCACGGACCCGCCGCAAATGAGCGCGGTGGAACGGACGCCCCTGCAGGAACAGCGCCGTGGCCTGGCCATCACCGCCTTCACCTTCACTTTGTGGGGGCTGGTGCCGGTGTACTGGCACCTGCTCAAGGCGGTGCCCTCGCAGCAGATCATCGCCCACCGCATCATCTGGAGCACGGTGCTGGTGGTGGCCTGGCTGCTGCTGAGCAACGGCACCGGCTGGTGGAAGCAGATTGCCGCGCAACCGCGCGCGCTGCCGACCCTGGCCCTGAGCAGCATGGCCATCGCCTTCAACTGGGGGCTGTACATCTGGGCGATCAACGCCGGGCACGTGATCGAAACCAGCCTGGGCTACTTCATCAACCCGCTGGTGAGCGTGGTGCTGGGCGTGGCGGTGCTCAAGGAGCGCCTGCGTGGCCTGCAGTGGCTGGCGGTGGGGTGCGCCGCACTCGGCGTGGCGTGGCTGACCCTCGACGCCGGCACGCCGCCGTGGATCGCGCTGGGGCTGGCCTGTTCGTTCGGGCTGTACGGCCTGCTGCGCAAGATGATCTCGGTGGACCCGGTAGCCGGGCTGGGCATCGAAAGCCTGTACCTGTTCCTGCCGGCCATCGGCTTCGCGTTGTGGAGCGAAAACGGCCACGGCGGCGCGTTCTTCAGCGGCTGGGGCTGGCGCAACGACCTGCTGCTGATCCTGGGCGGCGCGGTGACGGCATTGCCGTTGATCGGTTTCGCCTATGGGGTGAAGCGCATTCCGCTCTCGCTGGTAGGCATCCTGCAGTACATCGCCCCGAGCCTGGGCCTGCTGCTGGGCGTATTCTTCTTCCGCGAACCGTTCGACACCGAAAAGGCGATCGGCTTTGCCGCGATCTGGACCGGGCTGCTGCTGTTCATAGGCGACAGCCTGTGGCGCTCGCGGGCACCTGCGCGGGCCTGACATCCGGCGGCCACGCAGGGCGTGGCTCTACGCAGCCTGTGAACGACCTGCATTGGCGCCGCGCTTCGAACGTGGAGCCATTTCCTACGTGTCTGCGCTACCACGTTTCCGACATTCTTCATGGTGTGGGCCTTTGGGCGCAAATAGCATCGCGCGCATCCACTGATGAAGCCTCTGGAGGTCCACTGTGTTGAAGTTGCCTACGCGTTACGTGTGCCCGCTCATCCTGATGATGGCTTCACCGCTCAACGCCTGGGCACTCTGCTGCCCAAGTGTTGGGCAGAAGCCAGCGCGTAGCGGAATGGGCGAGATCCAACCCTCATCAGCCAATCTGAGTCTGGATCGACGTTGGAGCGTACATGCCTTCGAGCGCGACGCCGTCAACTATTTCCAAGTCAGTGACAGTGCCGGATCCATCGAGTTCATCCTGGCAAAGTCAGGCGACACCTTCTGGGTGCTTCCATCTGGCCCAGTCGACACGCAGATATCGCTCCCTTCGGAGGATCGCTACCCACACGTGGCGGATGTTGTGGAGGCTTACCGTGACCATGAGTTTAAACTGCTCGTCAGCGGTCACGTGCCCTCAACCGTGTGGTCGGTTGAGCGTGTATCCGATATTCCCTAGCAGGTGGACGAGTCGGCGAGGAACATCCGGATCCGATCTCGGCGGCACTGAATGGTGCCGCCGTAGGCTTGGGCGCGACCGCTGAGTCGCCCGATCGCCATGGTCATAGTGCTTCGCGAAATGTGGTGTCGTGAATCCAGGACGCCGACAGTGATCACGATGCCCCTGGTAGCGCCGAACTGGCCACAGCGCGCCCGGATCCTCAGTGGGCCGCGCTCGTGCTCCAGAAAGAGGGACACGGCCTCCGTCAATGCACGGTAGGCAGTCAGTTGCAGATCAAGGCTGAGGCTGCATGGGTCGCCGGTGAGGCTTGATCTGGCAAGGCGACCTGTCTGGTCCCAAGCGTCGCCTATACCGCCTACCTGGATGGCGAGATACAACCCTACGTGTTCCATCGTGGTGGGGTAAACCATGCTGGTCTGTTCCCGGAACGTCCGCGAGTGGACAGTCGACACATGGAGCAGATTGGACGCGACATCGTGGTGGCCGTTGCTCCTGAGCCAATCGATGGTGTCGCTCAACGACGCATCCAGGCGCTCGCCGATGCGTCGGAGGCTGTCGACGCGATTGCGCAACTCCTGTTCACCGGCGATGTGGGAGGCGCGCGCGTTGGAGATTGCCTGACGACCCGCCTTCGCATGCAGCAGATACTGATGATAGTAGTCGGTGATCCTCGAGCCCAACGCGAGCAGCGCCGTCCCGGAGAGCGCGGTCACCAACTGCACCTTGAAGGAGTCAAGGTCGAACGATCCGGGAAGCCCGGTCACTGGCGTGCTGATGCGTACGAAGACGTACATCATCGGCATTCCGATGGCCGCCCCCCACCATCCCTGGATACAGGTAAGGGCGATGATGGGAGCAACCATGAGTAGCAATATCGCGGCCTTGTGGGCGTACGCATCCTCCGGGATGAGGATGGATGCCACGCCAAGTGCAAGCAGGGAGGCGGCCGCGCTTGTACTGGGGGGCTCTCGCCACGTTGGCCAATCGACCTCCTTGCGTCGACTCCACAGCACCGCCATGGGGGCAATGGTGAGAATGGCGACGTAGTGTCCAAGCATGAACCTGCTGGCAATGACAAAAACATCGCCCGCCGGTGGTGACTGCCAATATGCATGCATCAGCACGAGATTCCCAACGCCGACAGCGAGCGCCGCCGTGGCCGCGATGGTGAGCATCCAAGCTTGGCTCTTGCCCGAAACTGCACGCCGGTGCAGGTAGACGATCAGTGCGACGAGTGGAAACTGATAGGCCGAGGACACCAATACCCATTCAAGCCCGTACGTGCCTACCAGAGGAAGGCGCATTTCGGCGAAGTAGGCGTACTCCCCCAGCAGGAGGTAGGGCCACATGCGAACTGGCGTGATCAGTAATGCGGCCACGCGTATACCGGACGGCAGAAAGAACTGGTCCAGTGAGATCTGTCGCGTTGACCAGCAGGCGATGGCGTAGAGAGTGGCTGCAAGGAGTCCAGCGGGGAGGGTCAGAATCCCCGACTGAATCTTCGTGATCAGTCCGTCGCGCGACATCCATACCCTCCTGTGGTTTCCCGCTGTCGCATTCAGTCTGCGGCGCGTGTTTCTTTCGAGGGCGCGAAAATAGCGGCCGGAGATGGAGGGCGCAACGGGATTGCAGAATTTTCGGACAAGAACGAGGCCGCTTCACTGATTCCGTTGAGCCTCGTCACAGCGTTGGTTTGATCGGCGTCTCAGATGGGCATCGCCGGCGATACAGCTGGGCTGACGCAATGTGCCGTTTGAACGAGCATGAACGACACGCGGTCGTGGTCCAGGGCGCGCCGACCGCATCATTTCAGATGGCGCACACCTGGCGGCGCAATTCGATCCATTCCGATATCCCTGGACACTCCCACGATGCTGCACTCACACCACCCGCGTGTGCGGGCTATCAGGGAGTGGGTAATGAAGAATCTGGGGTGGTTGCTGTTGGCGGCATTGCCATTGCAGGGCATGGCGCAGGAAAAGATTGAAGATCCAGTCGCACAGCCGTGCTACATGTGTACCGATGCTGAGATGTACGCGAAGGCGCGCTCGCTGGGCGTCGGCTCGCACTACGTCTACCAGGCCGCAAGCCAGACCAACATTCAGGGGTTTCACGTCACCAACGAGAACGGGCAGCTGGTGGCCACGCATTTCGTGCCAGCACCGTGGATACGCACGCAGTACAACGCGTTGATGAAGCTCTACAATGAGGTCCGGGGCGCTTTCGTTGACCAGTGGGGAACGGTGTCGCTGCAGCCACCGGGGTCACCGCACGTGATGATGGAACAACCGCAGAGCGACACCCTGCTGTGGGGGCATCACGTCTCCGACCTCAATCCCAGGCGTGAGGAAGCGCGTGAAACGGTACGGCGCATGCTCACCCGCTCAAGCCGCTACGCCTTCTTGAACGCAGATGCCGAGCACGGCCGCATCCTGCGGTTCGAATCACAGTCCTATGGCGCGTCGCCGTTGATCGCGCAGCTGAAGATCCTGGCGTCCTCGCTCGGCTACGTCGAGTTCTACTTCGATTACGAGACACGCCAGTGGGAGTATCTGAACTCGCGGGACTGGAACTGGGTGATCCAGGAAAAAGCGGACGACTTCCTGTATCCGGACGGCACCGCGCGCAGGTTGCCTTACGAGCGAGCGCTCGCGCCGTACTTCGTGCAGCGGGCCGGCTGGGCGGGCGTAAAAGTCACGGGAACGCCTGCGTTCGGTACTCCCACCGTTGCGTACCTGTGTGCCCGCATCGCTGGAAAGATTGAGTGCCGCGCGGAATGATCCACCCACCGTGCCCCCTCGGGGGCACGGTCGTTTCAGGGATCAGGTTTCCCGCAGCGCCGTGGTGATCGGCAACCGCGCCGCACGCAGCGCGGGGAACAGCCCGCCCACCAGACCGATGCCCAGCGCCCACTTCAGCCCGCTCCACAACAGCTCGGGCGAGACCTTGAACTGGAACACCACCTGGCTGAAATTGCTGCCGATGGTGGAGACGCTGTAGCCGTTGAAGATGGCCCACGCCACCAGCCCGCCCAGCAAACCGCCGATCAGTGCCAGCAACATGGTTTCGAGCATGATCGCGGTGACCACCGGCAACCCACGGAAGCCAATCGCACGCATCGTGGCGATCTCACGTGCGCGGGTGGCCACCGCCGCATACATGGTGTTGAGCGCGCCAAACACCGCACCCACCGCCATGATCGCGCCGATCACCGTGCCCAGCACCTTGATCAGGGTGTTCAGGCCGCCGCCCTGCTTGGCGTAGTACGCCCGCGTGGTTTCCACATCCAACTTCAGACGCGGGTCGGCAGCGACGCCGGCCTTGAACTGATCGAACCCGGCCTTGCCAGCGGTGCGCACGCTGATCGACTGCCACGCGCTGCGCTGGTAGGTGTTGGCCAGCGTCTCAGCGTCGGTCCACAGTTCCGAATCATGGGCATCGCCGGAGTTGAACACACCCACCACGGTCCACTGCTGGTTGCCCAGCGTGAGCGACTTACCCACCTCAAGCCCACGGAACTGGCCCTGCGCGCCCTTGCCGACCACGATCTCGCGCAGGCCGGGTTTGAACTGGCGGCCCTCGGTGACCTTGACCTTGTCGTGCACCGCCCACGCCATTTCGCCCACGCCACGGAACTGCGCGTTGACGTCGGTGCCGTCGCCCTTGGAGACCAGGTTGACCACCTGCGACAGCTCCGGCGAAATCATCGGCCGGCCCTGCGCATCCTTTGCCACGCCGGGCAGGGTGGACAGCAGCGGTACCTGGTCGCGGGTGATCACCGAATTGGTTTCGGCCTGTGAACCGCCGCGCAGCACGATGGCCGTGGTGTCATCGCCGGTGCTGTTGAGCGTGGCCTGGAAGCCCTGGCCCATCGCCAGCATTGCCACCAGCACGCCGACCACGCCGGCAATGCCCACCACCACCACCGAGGACGCGCCCCAGCGCTGCGGCAGGCTGGCCACGCCAATGCGCGTGGCGGCCAGCGCCAGCCGCCCGCTGCGGGTGAACAGCAGCCACAACCCCACTGCTACGGCCACGGCCAGCACCCCCGGCCAGGGCAGCATGATCCACACCGCCAGCATCACCGCCAGCAGCAGCACCGACAACAGATTGCTCAACCATTGCTTGTTCATGTCGGTTCTCCTCAGCGGCCCGCCAGGGCATCGACGATCTTCAGCCGCTTGGCGCGCAGCGCCGGCAGCAGGCCCACTACCACCCCGATCAGCAGGATCAGGCCAATGCCCATCAACCAGGTCTGGGTGGGTACGTGCGGCGGCAACAGACCCTGTGTCTTCGGCGCCAGCAGCGGCAGGATGGTCGCAGCCAGGCCCATGCCGATGGCGCCGCCCAGCCCGATCAGCAGCACCGATTCGATCATCACCAGCGTCAGCACCGTGCTGTCCTTGAAGCCCAGCGTCTTCAGCGTGGCCAGTTCGGGCACGCGCTCGCGCACCGCCTGGGCCATGGTGTTGCCGGTGAGCAGCAGCAGGGTGAAGAACACCGCACCCATGATCGAGGTGACGATCAGCCCGATGTCGGCGAACTGCTTGACGAAGGCCTGCTGGAACGCCGATTCGGTCTGGGTCTTGGTTTCATGGTCCGAATTGGCCGAGATCGCATCGATGGCCTGGGCCACGCGCGAGGAGTGGTCCGGGTTGTCCAGGGTGACCGTGAACCAGCTGACCTGGTTCTTGATGTAGTCGTTGCTCTCGTCGAAGTACTTCCAGTTCATCATCAGCTGGCGCTCTTCATTCGCTGCCAGGGTGCGGTCCTTGGAGCGGAAGATGCCCACCAGCTGCAGCGGCCAGTCGTTGCTGCCGCCACGCGGGAAGATGGTGGCCTGCAGCGGAATGGTGTCGCCGATCTTCCAGCCGAACTCCTTGGCCAGCGTTTCGCCCACCACCGCACCGGTCTGGGTGTCCTGGAAGGCCTTGAGCTGTTCGGGTGGCAGCTGGAGTTCGCGGTACACGTCGAAGTAGTTGGGTGCCACCGAGAAGTTGGCGAAGAAGTTCTTCGGGTCCTGGTAGATGCCACCGAACCACATGCCGTAGGTGACGTCCTTCACCCCGGGTACCTGCCGTACCTGCGGCTCCAGCCGGGTCGGCAGCGATTGGGTGATGGACAGGCGCGAGGCCACGATCAGCCGGTTGGCCCCTTCCACGCTGCCGCCCGAACTGAAGGCCACGCGCACCGAATCGAGCATGCCAAACAGCAGGAACGCGGCCACCACCGAAAGCAGGGTCAGCAGGGTCCGCGTTTTGCTGCGGAACAGCTGTGCCCAGATGAGCGAGAAATATTTCATCGCAGTGACCTCCGTCAGTGGGCCGCAGGTGCCTGTGCAAGCTCACCCTTGTCCAGGTGCACCGTATGGGTGGCGTACTCGGCGGCCTTGGGGTCGTGGGTGACCATGATGATGGTCTTGCCGTGCTCGCGGTTGAGCTGTTGCAGCAGCAACAGGATCTCCTCGGCGGAGGCGCGGTCCAGGTCGCCGGTGGGCTCATCGCAGATCAGGAACGTGGGGTCGGACACGATCGCCCGGGCAATCGCCACGCGCTGCTGCTGGCCGCCGGACAGCTCATTGGGGCGGTGGCTGCGGCGGTCGGCCAGGCCGACCAGGGTGAGCGCGATTTCGGCATTGCGCTTGCGCTGCGCCGCACCCAGGTGGGTGAGCAGCAGTGGCAGTTCCACGTTCTTCTGCGCCGTGAGCATCGGCATCAGGTTGTAGAACTGGAACACGAAGCCGACATGGTGGCTGCGCCAGGTGGAGAGCTGGCCGCCGGACATGCGGTCGATGCGCTCGCCTTCGATCTCGATCTCGCCGCCGCTGGGCGTATCCAGCCCGCCGATGAGGTTGAGCAGGGTGGTCTTGCCCGAGCCGGACGGCCCCATCAGGGCGACGAAGTCGCCGCGCTGGATGTCCAGGTCGATACCGTGAAGCACCTGCACCTTTTCGGGGCCGCGCTGGTAGGTCTTGGTGATGTTGCGGAGCGAAACCAGGGTGGACATGGGTGGTTCTCCGTGATGCGGTGGAAGAAGAAGCCCTGCAGGCAGCCGCGCGCATGCGCGCCGGGCCGGCACGGGAATCGCACATCGTCGGCTCGCGACCCGGTCGCGGTGCCGCCTTGCTTACTGCGCCTGCTTTTCCACGACCGCGCTGCCATCGCGCAGTTCCGGCGGCGGGTTGCTGACCACCTGTTGGCCGGCGCTGAGGCCGGCCGTCACCTGGCGGTCGTTGTTGAGCGCCACGCCCACCGTCACCGGGACCTGCTGCACGCGCCGGTCATCGCCCACCACGAACGCCACCGTCTTCTGGTCGCGCTCGACCAGCGCCGCCGCCGGCACGCGCACGCCCTTGGGCGCTGCGGCCTGGGCCGGTGCGGCGGCTTCCAGGAAGCTCACCCGTACGCCCATCTCCGGCACGATGCGCGGATCTTTGCTCTTCAACGCCACGCGCACCTTGACCGTGGCCTTGCCGCGGTCGGCGGTGGGGATGATGGCGATGACTTCGGCCGGAATCTTCCATTCCGGGTAGGCGTTGAGCGTGGCTTCCACCGGCATCTTCGGCTGCACGCGGCCGATGAAGGCCTCGCCCACGTCCACTTCGATTTCCAGCGAATCCATGTCCACGATGGTGCCGATACCGGTGCGGGTGAAGCCGCCACCGGCCGACAGCGGCGACACGATCTCACCCGGCTGCGCCGCCTTGGCGGTGACCACGCCGGAGAACGGCGCGCGCACGATGTTGTTGTCCACGCCCAGGTCGGCAATGGCCAGCGCGTCACCGGCCACCTTGGTGTTGCGCTGCGCGGTGCGCAGCTGCGCGCGCAGGCTGTCGCGCTGGGCCATGGCCAGGTCGAACTGCGAGCGCGAAACCAGCTGCTGCCCCACCAGTTTCTGCAGGCGCCCGGCTTCGGCATCGGCCTGGGCCACCTGTGCCTGCAGGCCGGTCAGCTGGCTGCGGGCCGCTTCCAGCTGCGAGGACGACAGGCTGCGCTGGGCGTTGGCATCGATCGGGTCCAAGGTGGCCATGACCTGACCTTCTTCGACCCGCATGCCTTCCTCGATCATCACCTCGCGAACCTTGCCGGTGATCTTGGCCGACACCGTGGCCATGCGCCGGGCCACCACGTAGCCGCTGGCATCGAGCACCGAGCTGCTGGCGGTGCCCTGCTGGATGGCCACCACCGGGGCGGTGGTCACCTCGATCGGGCGTTCGCGGCCGAATACGACCCAGGCGATACCGCCCAGGACCAGCAGCGCGACAATGGCGAGCACGATCCACAGGCCACGGCGTGGCGACGAAGGCGGCGGGGCGGCGGCCTTCTTGCGGTCGATGCGGAGTTCCTTGAGCAGTTCAGCGGATGCGTTCATCGTGAGTCTGGACGTGGAATCGGGCCGAGTGTGACCGCAACGGGAGTCACGGGCAAACCGGAAGGGGCCGGCTGGGGCACAGGATGCCCGGCCGGCGCGGTTCCGTGCAGTGACAGCTGTCACCTGCCTGGGGTGATGGGGCGTACTGGAAATGCCATCGCCGACCCGGGATCGTATGGGTATGCCGCACCCCACCGGGAAACTGCCATGATCGCGCCTCGCCCCCACGACCGGGAATCCACCATGCCGCCCCGCTGGCTTTCCTCCCTTCTGCGACCCGCCCCGGATTCGGCCGTTGCCGACAACCTGCGCGCCGGCAAGCCGGCCTGGTCCGACGCGGTGCACCTGTTGTGGACCGGCTGGGTGTTCCTCACCCCGATGTTCGGCGGCGGCTATAGCCTGCTGTGGCTGTGGCTCACCCTGCTGACCTACCCCGTGTTCCTGGCGCTGTACGCCCGCCAGCTGCTGTCGCCGCGCCGGCACGCGCCGCGTTACGCGCTGGCCATGGTTGCCATGGGCTTGGCGCTGCTGCCGTGGTATCCCTCAGGCATCAGCTATTTCATCTTCGGCTGCGTCACCCTGCGGGTGTGCCGCACCGGCAGTGCGTGGCGCTATCTGGCGCAACTGGCGGCGCTGAACGCGGTGTTCGTGGCCATTGCGTTGTGGGTGGGTTACCACTGGCAGCTGGTGGTGTGGATTCCGTCGATGGCGTTCATCATCGGCGTCATCATCAACGTGGAAAGCACCAACAAGGATCGCGATGCGGCCCTGCAGCTGTCCCAGGACGAAGTGCGACGGCTGGCCGCCACCGCCGAGCGCGAGCGCATCGGCCGCGACCTGCACGACCTGCTCGGTCACACGTTGTCGCTGATCACCCTGAAGCTGGAGCTGTCGCGCAAGCTGTTCGACCGCGATCCCGAACGCGCGCGGCTGGAGGTGACCGAAGCCGAAGCCATCGCGCGGCAGGCATTGTCTGAAGTGCGCAGCGCCGTGACCGGCATCCGTGCCAGCGATCTTGCCGCGGAACTGGCGGCCGCACGGCTGCTGCTGGAATGCCAGCACGTGCACCTGCACTACAGCCCGCCGCCGCCGATGCCGGCGGAGATCGAACGCGGCCTGGCGCTGGTGCTGCGCGAAGCGGCCACCAACATCGTGCGACATGCCGACGCGCACCAGGCCTGGGTCGAGTTCAGCCAGGACGGGCGCACCCTGGGCCTGCAGATCCGCGATGACGGCCGAGGCGATGTGCAGGCCGATGGCAACGGGCTCACCGGCATGCGCGAACGCGTGGCTGCGTTGCGTGGCACGCTGCAGGTGCACTCCCCGCGCGGGCTGGGCACCACGGTGGTGGTGCGGGTGCCGCTACCGGCCAGGACCGCCGCGGTCGCCACGGCGCCAAGTGCGACCCCACTGACCAATGAGGCACTGCCATGATCCGCATCGTATTGGCCGAAGACCAGGCGATGGTGCGCGGCGCGCTGTCGGCGCTGCTCGGGCTGGAGCCGGATATCGACGTGCTGGGTGCCGCCGCTGACGGCGAGGCGGCCTGGCGGATGCTGCAGCAGCTGCAGCCGGACATCCTGGTCACCGATATCGAAATGCCGGGGCTGTCCGGGCTGGAGCTGGCGCAGCGCATCGCCCGACATGCGCTGCCGATCAAGGTGGTGATCGTGACCACCTTCGCGCGTTCCGGATTCCTGCGCCGCGCACTGGATGCCGGCGTGTGCGGTTATCTGCTCAAGGACGCACCGGCGGAGAAGCTGGCCGATGCATTGCGCCAGGTACAGCACGGCGGCCGTGCCATCGACCCGCAGCTCGCACTCGATGCGTGGTCGCAGGCCGACCCGCTCAACGACCGCGAACGCCAGGTGCTGCGCCTGTCCGGCGACGGCCGCTCGGCCAGCGAGATCGCCACCCAGCTGGGGCTGTCGCATGGCACGGTGCGCAACTACCTGTCCGAATGCATCGGAAAGCTGGGCGTGGCCAACCGTATCGAAGCCTACCGCCTGGCCCGGCAGAAAGGATGGTTGTAACCACCCACGGTGGCTACAACCAGCCGGTAGCACACGACCGTTGGTCGTGTGACCTTCTCAACGGTCTCCCGGGCCCTTCGCCATCGCCTGGAACACCCCGTCGCGCCGCACCCACAGGTGGAACAGCGCTGCACTCAGATGCAGCACCACCGTGGCGAACAACACATAGGCCAGCAGGCTGTGCGCGCTGCGCAGCGCGGCGTACAACGCCACGTCGTGCGGCAGGATCGGCGGCAGCAGCACGCCCTTCCACATCTGGATCGGGTAGCCACCGGCCGACAGCATCGCCCAGCCCACCAGCGGCATGGCCAGCATCAACCCGTACAGAACCCAATGCGAGGCATGCGCGGCGGCCGCCTGCCACGCCGGCAGATCCGCCGGCAGCGGCGGTGGCCGATGGCGCAACCGGTTGATCAGCCGCACCAGCGCCAGCAGCAGGATCGCGATGCCCAGCGGCCGGTGCAGGTCCACCAGCATCGGTCGCCAGTGCAGCGAGGCCACCATGGTCACGCCGACGAACAGCATGGTCAGGATCAGCACCGCCATCAGCCAGTGCAGCACGCGCGCGGTGAGGTTGAAATGCCCGGCATCACGGCTCATTGCGCTTCTCCTTGCCACTGGCCAGTTCGCGTTCGCGGCGATTGAACGATTCGGAATACACCGCCGAACGCGCAGCCAGGATCGGGTCATCGCTGCCGGCAATGCCGCTGGGCAGGATCAGGGGATCGAAGTTGAGGTTGTTGCAGGCGCCGCCGGCCTGCGGCTGCAGCGCGGTCAGGGTCAGCGTGCCCAGCTTCACCTGGCGGCGGTCTTCAGGCCACGGAATCGAGGGGTCGTTCACCGCATCGCCGGCTGCGGCAATGGTCGCCCACATCTCCCACTGCACCGGGCCATTGGCCAGGCGCTGCTGGAACTCATCGCTGAGGTAATCCAGGCTGGCCTGTTTGCGCTGCTCGGCATCCATGGCTTCGAACGGTGCCAGCGGGCGCATGCTCCAGCGCACCACTTCGGTGTGGCCGTCGGCGTTGGTGAAGCGGAAGCTGTTCACCCCGTTGTAGGTGGTGTTGGCCCAGCTGGTGGACCACGGCGCGGTCTTTGCCCATTCGCCGAAGGCCTTCGCCGATGGGTACTTGGCCGCGATGGCTGCCATCTTCGCCGGGTCCGGTTTGCCGGTGGCCGGGTCGGGAATGCCGGCGCGGGTCTGTTCCAGGAACGCCTCGGTGGTGGGAACGGCGAAGAACGGGAAGCTGTTCATTGCCGTGCGCCATTCCTGGCCGTCATCGCTGACCAGCTGCAGCGCCATGCTGCGCACGCGCGCATTGGCGTCTGCACCGTGCGGATCGCCGCCGCCGATCGACAGGCGGCCCAGCACCGGTACCTGCTGCTGGCGGAACACCCGCGCCGCGCTGAGTGCGGCCCCTTGCGGGGTGCCCTGGAAGCTGCCGCTTACGCACGCGCCCTTGCTGTGCGCGCGGCGGAAACCGGGGTGGTTGGCGCCGGTGGCTTCGATGGTGTCGGTGAAGGTCTGCACGGTGGCGCGGTCGCGGCCCAGCCAGCCGGCCAGCCAGGCGAAAGCCAGCACCAGCACGCCGGCGATCAACGCGATCAGCGCGATCCACAGCAGCGGGGAATGCGGGGGGCGCGGGGCATCCGGCTCACGGCCGGCGCGGGTATAGCGGAAGAGCGACATGGGCCGTTACCTGCCTTCTCGAACGTGAGGGGGTGGGTGCGGCCATGGTGTCAGAACCCCGGTCGCCCGGATATTCACATTTTCGACAAGATTCAACGAACGATCCCCGCCGGGGCGGGGATCGGTGCGGTTCTGCTTTACGCGTATCGCGTTTTCAACATCGACCACGCCGAGCGCAGCGCCAGGGCCTCGCCACCGGCCGGGCGGCCCGGGCGTTCGCCATCATTCCAGGCATACACATCCAGGTGCGCCCAGGCCTGGCCTTCGGCAATGAACCGCTCCAGGTACAGCGCCGCGGTCACCGAGCCGGCCATGCGCGAACCGGCGTTGGCCAGGTCGGCAATGCCGCTGTGCAGGTAGCGCAGGTACGGGCGCCACAGCGGCATGCGCCAGACTGGGTCGCGGGTGGTTTCGCCGGCCTGCAGCCACTGCTGGGCCAGGCTGTCGTTGTTGCTGAACAGCGCCGGCAGGTCCGGGCCGAGCGCGATGCGCGCCGCGCCGGTGAGCGTGGCGAAATCCAGCACGATCTCCGGCTGCTGTTCGCTGGCGTAGGTCAGCGCATCGCACAGCACCAGCCGGCCTTCGGCATCGGTGTTGTCGATTTCGATGCTCAGGCCCTTGCGGGTCGCGATCACTTCGCCCGGGCGGAACGCATCCGGGCCGATCGCGTTTTCCACCGCAGCGATCAGCAGGGTCAGCTGCACCGGCAGCTCCTGGGCCATGATCAGCCCGGCCAGCGCCAGCGCGTGCGCGGCGCCGCCCATGTCCTTCTTCATGTTGCGCATGCCGTCGGCCGGCTTGATGTCCAGCCCGCCGGTATCGAAGCACACGCCCTTGCCCACCAGCGCCACGTGCGGGCGGCCGGCCTGGCCCCAGCGCAGCGCGATCAGGCGCGGCGCGCGGTGCGAGGCGCGACCCACCGCGTGGATGGCCGGGAAATTCTGCTCCAGCAGCGCGTCACCGGTGATCACTTCGCACTGGCCACCATGGGCGGCGGCCAGTTCACGCGCGGCGTCTTCCAGCTGCTGCGGGCCCATGTCTTCGGTGGGGGTGTTCACCCAGTCGCGCACGCGCAGGCTGGCGGTGATCACATCGCGCACTTCGGCGGCCGGGCTGGCTACCAGCTGCGCCGGCGCGCGGTTGGGCTTGCGATAGCGCGCGAAGCGGTAGCTGCCCAGGCCCCAGCCCAGGTGCAGCAGGGTTTCGATGTTGGCCGGCAGTGCATTGGCCAGCTGCCAGACGGTGCCTTCGGGCAGGGCGAACGGGGCGTGCGCATAGGCATAGGCATCGCCCGGGTCGCCCACGCCGACGATGGCGCCGGCCAGGCCGTGTTCGCCCGGCAGCAGCACTACGCTGCCACCGCTGCCGTTGAAGTGCTGCGCATCCAGCCAGGCAACCAGGGCCGGGCTCTGCTGCGAGCGCCATGCCGCGAACTGTTCGCGCTCCATGACATGCAGCGGCAGGGCCTTGGCCGAATCGGTGGTGAAGCCGGTGATCTGGGTCATGCGGGGTCGTGCTCCGTTCGTGGTCAGGCGGTCTGTGCCGATGCGTTCGCATCGAGCCAGTCGGCCAGCCCGGTCAGGGTGTCGAACTGCAGGTCAGGCTGCAGCGAAGGATGGTGCCAGGTGTGTTCGACGCGGTTGATCCAGCAGCCGCGCAGGCCGGCCTGCATCGCGCCCACCACGTCCATTTCGATGTGGTCGCCCACGTGCAGCACCTGCGCCGGGGCCACGCCCAGGCGCTCGCAGGCAGCGTGGAAGATGCTGGCGGCCGGCTTGGCCGCGCCGTGTTCGCGCGAACCCAGCTGGAAGGCGAAGTGGTGGTCCAGCCCGATCCGGGCCAGGTCGGCGTTGCCATTGCTGAGCGCGGCCACCGGCACCCGGGCGGCGATGCGGGCCAGTGCGTCCACCGCATCGGGGTAGAACTCCACCTGGTTGCGCGCGGCGTAGAACGCTTCGTAGGCCGGTTCCAGCAGGGCCAGGTCCGCCCCGCTGTTTTCCAGCGCCTCGCGCAGGGTGAGCCGGCGCAGGGCGCTCAGGTCGTAGTGCAGGTGCGGGTTATCGCGGAAGGACCGCTCACGCAGTTCGCGCATCGCCGCCACCGGGTACATCGCGGCGGTGGCGGGGCTGTGCTGGAGCATCCACTCGTACAACACTTGGTCGATGCGGGCGCCGATGGGGGCGAACGGCCACAGGGTGTCGTCGAGGTCGAGAGTGATGGCTAGGACGGGAAAATTCACCCGCCCATTCTACTCCAACAGTTTCGCCCACCCCTGGGTGCCGTCCAGGCGCGCCAGCACCAGCTTGATGCAGACCAGCAGGGGAACCGACAGCAGCAGGCCCACCATGCCCCACAGCCAGCCGAACACCATCAGCGCCAGGATCAGGATCAGCGGCGAAATCGCCATCTGGCGGCCCAGCACGATCGGGGTCACCACCTGGCCTTCAATGGTGTGCAGGGCCAGGTAACACGCCGCCGGCAGCAGGGCATGGAAGGGGTCGCTGAACTCCACGAAGCCCATCAGCAGCATCAGCGTCACCCCGATCAGCGGGCCCACGTAGGGCGCGAAATTCAGCAGTGCCGCCACCGTGCCCCACAGCAGCGCTTCCTGCAGGCTGATGCCCAGCAGCAACAGCACCCCGGAGAAGATCAGCCCCACCAGTGTATTGATCACGGTGATGGTCAATACATAGCGCGAGACCTCACGTTCGATCGAACGCAGGATGTCGGTGGTGAACCGCTGCTGCTGCCGGCTGGGGAACAGCGCGATGGCATGCTTCTGCAGGTTCTGCCCGTAGATCATGAAGAACAGCGTCAGCAGTACCACCGCCAGCACGGACGCGGCCAGCCGCGGTGCCCGGGTCAGCACCTTGTACGGGTCATCCAGCTGGGTGCGCACCACCTGCACCCGGCGGCTGCCCTCGCCACCCGCCACGCGCGCGAAATTCTCCGCCGCCTGGTTGGCTTGCTGCACCGGCTTGGTCAGGTTCTGCACCTGCCGGGCCACCTTGCGCAGCTGCTGCGGCGCTTCCTGTGCCCATTCCATCGCCGGCCCCACCAGCTGCACGCCCAGCGCGGCCGTGCCGCTCAACCCCACCCCGATGACCAGCACCGCCGCCAGGAAGCGCGGAACCCACAGCCGGCCCAGCAGGCGCAGGATCGGGTTGCCGACCAGCGCGAAGAACATGGCCAGCAGGATCGGCAGGATGATTTCCTGCGCGGCCCACAGGGTAAACGCCACCGCCAGCATGGCCAGCACCACCAGCGACATCGGCGCGCGCGGGCGCGGCGGGGGCGGAACCGGTACCGGCAGGGGAGCGTCGGCAGGGGAGGGCGCAGGAACGCTCATGCAGGTCGCACGCTGGAGAGGAGACGCATTATTGGGCAACCCGGGTGCGTGCGGCGTGTGGAATGGGAGGGCCGGCCAACGGCCGGCGCTACCGGTTAACGTTCGGAAACGTCGGTGGCCGCTTCGGCTGGCAGTGGCTGCGGCTGCGCCGCCTCCTGCGTGGCGGTCACCCGTGCCCGCGGCGCAGCGGCAGGGGCGGCGGCCCGAGCCGGTGCTGCAGGTGGCGTCGGGTCGACCGCTTCATCCACCTTGTCCGCGGCCTGTTCGGCGGTTTCGGCCGCCTCATTGGCCTGCATCGAGGCGAACGCCGCCTGTGCGCTGGCCAGCAGGTTGGACACCGAGCCAATCATCTGCAGCCAGCGGGCGCCGTGGAAACGGGTGCTGCCGGGCTCCAGCTTGCCGGCCAGGAAACCACCGGCCAGGCCCACGCTGATGATGCGCAGCGGGGTCCAGCCTTCGCGCCAGGCCTGGCTCAGGGTGAACCAGCTGCACTGGGTCTGGTCGACCCGGATCGAGACCACCTGTTCAGCCCGCTTGACGCGGTGGCGAAGGGCTTCGAACTTCATGGCGTACGCTCCGGTGCCCGCACATCCGCATCGGGATCGTCTTCGGTGGGCTCATCGAACAGGCCCAGCCGCGACAACTGGCGGCGGGTGGCATGCATGCCGGTGTGGCGGAAGAAGAACGACACCCGCCAGATGGCATAGCCGGTCATCGCCAGGCTCACCAGCGAGGTGATCAACAGCGAATGGAACCAGGACAGGCCCCAGCGTTGCATCAGCGCAATCAGCGTGCCGGCCAGCAGCAGCCAGGCCGAGGCGCCGAACACGATCGCCACCCCGCTCCACGCCAATGCCCGACCGAACGCACTGCGTGCCAATGCAAATTCAAAGGAGGCCAGCCGACGCAGCGAACGCAGCGTGTGCTTGGCCGAATCCACGGTTGCGCGGCCGGCCTGGCCGACCTCGCGGATGCTTTCATCCAGGCGCGGCGCGCGCTGGCCGGCATCGCCCTCGGGTGGAGGCGTTGAAGCCCCACCGTCAGGCGTCGACTGTGCTTGATCGCTCACGCCGACTTACTTGTCGCCGCTGCGGGCAAGCTTGGCGATGATCCAGCCGGCGGCGAACGCCACGCCGAACGAGGCCAGCGGGCGCTCGCGGATCAGCTCGGCGGCGCTGTCGACCAGGTCCTTGCCCTTGTCCATCAGCGCATCGACCTGTTCCTTGGCAGCAGCACCGCCGAATTCAGCAGCAGCCAGCCCGGACAGTGCGGTGTCGGAGAGTTCAGCCTTGACGTTGGCCTTGCCGATACGCAGTTCGTCGGTCGCCGCGCCGGTGGCGCCCTTGATCGCGCCGCCGGCAGCGGTGGCAGCCGACTTCAGGTGCGAACCGGCTTCACCCAGGTGTTCCTTGAGGTTTTCGGTATTGGTGGGGCTCATCGTGTATCTCCGTAGTAAGCGATGGGGAAGGTGACCGCAGGCCATGCCGGTCGAAGCGAACTGAAGGTAATAGCACTGGCAGGGTGTAGAGGGCGTCAGCTGGTGTGATCCGCGCGCGAAGGTTGCCTGACCGGTTCAGCGCATCTCCAGTTCGCCGCGCGCATTGCCGCGCACCACGCGCAGCACCAGCTGCTGCGGGCGCTGTTGGAAATTGGCGCGCCAGCTGGCCAGGTCGGCGAATTCACCCACGCTGGCCTGGATGATCAGATCGCCGGCGACCAGGCCCGAATTCGCCGCGCGGCTGCCGCGCTTGACGTCGCTGACCATGACCCCGCTGCTGCCGGCCTGGCGCAATGTCTCGGGCAGGTCGACGAAGGTGGCGCCGCTCAACCGCGGGTCCAGCGATTCACCGGCTACCGCGCGCGGCTGTTCCTTCAGCGTGGCCTTGAACTGAAGCGGCTTGCCATCACGGCGCACCTCAAGTGTCAGCGCGCTGCCCACCGGCTGCAGGCCCTCCACGTTGTGCAGCGCCACCGCGCCATCCACCCGCTGGCCGTTGGCCGACACCACCACATCGCCCGGCTTCAGCCCGGCCGCAGCAGCGCCCGAACCGGCCAGCACGCGGGTGACAAGCGCGCCACGCGCTTCGCTCAGGCCCAGGTTCTGCGCCAGCGCCTGGGTGAGGTTCTGTGCTTCGATGCCCAGCGTGCCGCGCACCACCACGCCATGCTTGATCAGCTGGTCCACCACATCGCGCGCGAGGTTGGTCGGAATGGCCAGGCCCAGGCCGATGTTGCCGGCCATGCTGCCCTGCGGGTTGAAGCTGGCGGTATTGATGCCCACCAGCTGGCCCTGCAGGTTGACCAGCGCGCCGCCGGAGTTGCCCGGGTTGATCGAGGCATCGGTCTGGATGAAGTTCTGGTAGCCCAGCCCGCGGATGCCGGTGCGGCCCACCGCCGAGACGATGCCCGACGTGACCGTCTGGCTGAAGCCGAACGGGTTGCCGATGGCCACCACGAAATCGCCCACGCGCAGCTGCGTGCTGTCGCCCAGCGGCAGCGCGGTGAGCTTGTCGGCCGGAATGCGGATCAGCGCAATGTCGGTGTCGCGGTCCGAACCGAGGAACTCGGCCTTGACCGTGCGCCCGTCCGACAGCGTCACCTGCACATCGTCGGCGTTCTCGATCACGTGGTGGTTGGTCAGCACCAGGCCTTCGGCCGCATCGATGATGACGCCCGAACCGAGCGATTCGTTGATGCGCTCCTGCGGCACTTCCGGGAACAGGCGGCGGAAGAACGGGTCGTTGAAGTACGGGTTGCGTACCCGCACCACCTGCTTGGTATTGACGCTCACCACCGCCGGCATCACCCGCTCCAGCATCGGCGCCAGCGACGGCACCGGCTGCCCGGCCACCGATGCAGGCAGCGCAGCGGTCGCCGGAATGGCCAGCGTGGCCGGCGCCGCTTCAGCGCGGTTGTCCAGATGGGCGTTGATGGCGGAAGCGACAAAGCCTCCGAAGGCGGCGGCAAGCGCGAGCGTGAGCAGGGTCGGGAGCGGTCGCATGGGAGTCCGGTGGGCGGAAAACACGTATACGGTAAATCAAGCTGAATGAGTCTGTGCGCTGCCGGCTAAACCGGCGATGAAATCGACCCCGGCCACCGCCGCCCCTGCGACCTTCCGTGCCGTTGACACGCCCCCGTGCCGGCGTAAGCTGGATCCAGGTCGGCCACTAGATGTTGCGTTGCCGACCCAGAATGCCCCAAGGCGTTGGGTTCGCCAGCGGGTACACCCGGTGACCACGCGATGGAGCCTGCCTCGAATGCGTACGGTGCAAACGGACGTGATTCCCCCGGAGCTGGCCACGGGCGACGTGCCGCTGCAGCCGGCGTCGCTGGATATCTGGGACAAGAAGTACCGGCTCAAGACCAAGCAGGGCCAGGCGCTGGATGCGGACATCGACGCCACTTACCTGCGCGTGGCGCACGCCCTGGCCGACGCCGAACTCACCGAGGACAAGCGCCGGCACTGGCGCGAGCGCTTCACCTGGGCGCTGCGCCGTGGCGCCATTCCCGCCGGCCGCATCATTTCCAATGCCGGCGCGCAGGCGCACAAGCCGGCCACCAGCACCATCAACTGCACGGTCTCGGGCACGCTCGAAGATTCGATGGACGGCATCCTGCGCAAGGTCCACGAAGCCGGGCTTACCCTCAAGGCCGGCTGCGGCATCGGCTATGAGTTCAGCACGCTGCGCCCACGCGGCGCGTTCGTGGCAGGGGCTGGTGCACACACCTCCGGCCCGATGTCCTTCATGGATATCTTCGACAAGATGTGTTTCACCATCTCCTCGGCCGGCGGCCGCCGTGGTGCGCAGATGGGCACCTTCGACGTCTCGCACCCGGATGTGCGCGATTTCATCCGGGCCAAGCGCGAAGACGGCCGGCTGCGCCAGTTCAACCTGTCGCTGCTGATCACCGATGGCTTCATGCAGGCCGTGGACAACGACGCCGACTGGCCGCTGGTGTTCCCGCTGAGCCTGCACGAGGCGGGCGAGTTCGACCTGGCCGATCCGGCCGCCGTGCAGTGGCGCGAATGGCCCACCCACCGCGACTACGTGGTCCGCGAAGATGGCCTGGTGGCCTGCCGCGTCTACGGCCAGATCCGCGCCCGGCACCTGTGGGACATGATCATGGTGTCCACCTATGACTACGCCGAACCGGGTTTCATCCTGATCGACCGGGTCAATGAAATGAACAACAACTGGTGGTGCGAGGACATCCGCGCCACCAATCCCTGCGTCACCGCCGATACCTGGGTGCACACCGCCGCCGGGCCGCGCCAGGTGGCCGAGCTGATCGGGCAGGGGTTCCACGTGCGCGTGGAGGGGCAGGACCATGCCACCACCGATGCGGGGTTCTTCCGCACGGCGCGCAAGCCGGTGCTCGCCCTGCAGACCCGCGAAGGCCATCGGCTGCGGCTGACTGCCGACCATCGGGTTCGCCGGGTCACCCACCGCACCCGCTGGCAGGTGCAGAGCGAGTGGTGCGAGGCGGGCCAGTTGCAGGCGGGGGATGAGGTACTGCTGCAGGACCATCGCGCCGCGCCGCACTGGCCGGGTGCGCTGGCGCATGAGCAGGGTTACCTGCTGGGGCTTCTAGCGGGCGACGGGACTCTCAAACAGCATGGGGCTGTCCTTTCGGTGTGGAGTCAGGCGGCGGTCGCCAATGGCGACCCGGGAGTGCCTACCGCAGGGACCCGCGCGCTGATGGATGAAGTAATCCGCTGCACGCGAACCCTATCGCACCGCTCCGACTTTGCTGGCTGGTCGGAAGTGAAGGGGCGAAACGAGTGGCGCCTGACGTCAGCCGCGCTGCGCGATCTTGCCCAGAAGCTGGGCATGTCCCCGGGCCACAAACCGATCACCCCGGCGCTGGAAAAGCTCTCCAGCGATGCCTGCCGTGGCTTCCTGCGCGGCCTCTTCGACGCCGACGGCAGTGTGCAGGGCAACCAGGGCAAGGGCGTATCCGTGCGGTTGGCGCAGTCTGATCGTCCGCGCCTGGAGGCGGTGCAGCGCATGCTGCTGCGGCTCGGCATTCCCTCCACCCTCTACGCCCGCCGTGAGGCCGGACACGCTGTGCTGCCGGATGGCCGCGGTGGCCAGCGTGCTTACCCCACCCTGGCCCAGTTCGAACTCGTGGTCAGCGGCGAAGGCGTAGCCCGCTACGACGCGCTGATCGGGTTTGCCGACACCGACAAGGCCGCGCGCCTGACCCGGACGCTGGCCGCCTACCGCCGCATGCTCAACCGCAGCCGCTTCTTCGCCACCGTTGAAAGCGTGGACCCGGACGGGGTGGAAGACGTCTACGACGTCCAGGTACCTGGCATCCACTGCTTCGACGGCAACGGCCTGCATGCCCATAACTGCGGCGAACAGCCCTTGCCCCCGTATGGCGCGTGCCTGCTCGGCTCGGTCAACCTCACCCGCTTCGTGCGCGACCCATTCACTGCCCAGGCCCGGTTCGACTGGGACGAATACAAAGAAGTGGTGCGGGTGTTCACCCGCATGCTCGACAACGTGGTGGAGGTCAACGGCCTGCCGCTGGAACAGCAGCGCCAGGAGATCCTGCGCAAGCGCCGGCACGGCATGGGCTTCCTGGGCCTGGGCTCCACCCTGGCCATGCTGCGCATGACCTATGGCGCGCCCGACGCCTGCGACTTCACCGAGGCCATCGCCCGCGAGATGGCCGTGGCGGGGTGGGAAACCGGGCTCAGCCTGGCCCGCGAGAAAGGGCCGGCGCCGATCATGCAGGAGACCTTCGAGGTCACCGCCGCCATGCTGCGCCAGCGCCCGGAAATGGCCGCCGATGGCTGGCGCGCCGGCCAGAAGATCGAGGGCAAGGTGCTGCATGCCCGCTACAGCCGTTACATGCAGCGCATTGCCAGCGTGGCCCCGGAGCTGGTGGAGGAGCTGGCCGAGATCGGCGCCCGCTTCACCCACCACAGCTCCATCGCCCCCACCGGCACCATCAGCCTGTCGCTGGCCAACAACGCCTCCAACGGCATCGAGCCCTCGTTCGCCCACCACTACAGCCGCAACGTGATCCGCGAGGGGCGCAAGAGCAAGGAGAAGGTGGACGTGTTCTCCTACGAACTGCTGGCCTATCGGCACCTGGTCAACCCGCAGGCCATGCCGTTCGCCGACGAGGATGGTGCCCGCCTGCCGGACTACTTCATTGCCGCCGACGACATCTCGCCCAAGGCGCACGTGGATGTCCAGGCCGCCGCGCAGAAGTGGGTGGACAGCTCCATTTCCAAGACCGCCAACGTCCCCACCGACTACCCCTACGAGCAGTTCAAGGACATTTACCGCTATGCCCACGCGCAGGGATTGAAGGGCTGCACCACCTTCCGTTTCAACCCCGCCGCGTTCCAGGGCGTGCTGGTCAAGGAGGCCGATCTGGAGAACACCACCTACCGTTTCGAACTCCAGGACGGCGCAGTTGTGGAGGTAAAGGGCAACGAACAGATCGAGTATGACGGCGAATTGCACACCGCCGCGAACCTGTTCGACGCGCTCAAGGAGGGCTATTACGGCAAGTTCTGATTGTGCAGCCGAAGCTGTTTTCAAGTGGTTTCATGCGTGATTCCCGTCCGCGCCGGATTCATGGCGCCGGCCGGGCAAGCACAAAGGCGGCTCACGGGCTGCGACAAGACCGTTCCACGATCGTCCGCGCCGGTATAGCATCGCCAGCGAAATCACTGACTGGCCCCTCAGGAGGCAAAACATGAGCAACGGAAATGGCGTCACCGCGACCCTGTCGCAGGGTGTGGAAACTGTGAAAGAAACCGCCGGCAACGTTGGCGAGACCATCGCCCACACCGCTGAAGAAGTGGTCGCCTCGGTGAAGAAGACCGCCAAGCGCGCGCGCAAGGCTGCCACCACCCAGGTTGCCAAGGTCAAGAAGGCCGTCAAGAAGGCCGAGAAGACCGTCGCCAAGAAGGCTGACAAGGCCGCCAAGTCGGTCGGCAAGAGCCTGGCCACGGCCAAGAAGAAGCTGGAAACCGCCAAGAGCAACGCCAAGGCCGAGGCCGCCGCGCTGACCAAGAAGGTCGCCAAGAAGAAGGCCGCTGCTGAAAAGGCCGTGACCAAGACCACCAAGGCCGCCAAGAAGGTTGCCGGCAAGAAGGTCGCCACCGCCAAGAAGGCCGTGACCAAGAAGACCACCGCCGCCAAGAAGGTCGTGGGCAAGAAGGCTGCCACCACCAAGAAGGCTGTCGCCAGGAAGTCGGTTGCTGCCAAGAAGGCCGTGACCAAGAAGACCGCCACCGCCAAGAAGGTTGTCGGCAAGAAGGTCGCCACCGCCAAGAAGGCTGTCGCCAAGAAGTCGGCCACCGCCCGCAAGGTCGCTGGCAAGAAGACCGTGGCCGCCAAGAAGGTCGTAGGCAAGAAGGTTGCCACCGCCAAGAAGGCAGTCGCCCGCAAGTCGGCCGCCACCAAGAAGGCCGTGACCAAGAAGACCGCCACCGCCCGCAAGACGGTCGGCAAGAAGGTCGCTGTCGCCAAGAAGACCGTGGCCCGCAAGTCGGCCGCCACCAAGAAGGCTGTCGCCAAGAAGACCGCCGTTGCCCGCAAGTCGGTTGCCCGCAAGGCTGCACCGGCCAAGCGCGCCGCCAAGACCGTGGCCCGCAAGGCCCCGGCCAAGCGCGCCCGCAAGTAAGCAGGTAATGCACGGCGCCTGCCCCGCGCGGGCGCCGTGAACACCGAGGAAACGCACCATGGCTGTCAGGATCGATCAGAAGATCACCGGGTATGCCGTCGTCACCCCCGAGGAGACGCGCCAGGCAGCGCCCACCGCCGCCCCGCTCCCGGACGCCGCCAACGACATCGTGCAGATGCACGAGCGCATCGAGCGCCCCGACGTCCTGGTCGGCAACACCTACAAGATCAAATCGCCGATGGTGGAGCACGCCTTCTACGTGACCATCAACGACATCGTGCTCAATCCGGGCACCGAACACGAGCTGCGCCGGCCCTTCGAGGTGTTCATCAACTCCAAGTCGATGGAGCACTTCCAGTGGATCGTGGCGCTCACCCGGATCATGTCCGCCGTGTTCCGCAAGGGCGGGGACGTGACCTTCCTGGTCGAGGAGATGAAAGCCGTGTTCGACCCGCGCGGCGGCTACTACAAGATCGGCGGCGCCTATATGCCCTCGCTGGTGGCCGAACTGGGCAGCATCGTCGAACACCACCTCAAGTCGATCGGCCTGCTGCACGACCCGGAGATGAGCGCCGCGCAACGCGCGCTGATCGCCGAAAAGCGCCGCGAGTACGAAGCGCGGGAGAGCGAAGAGCTGGCCATCACCGGCGATGGCGCCAGCTTTCCGCCCAGCGCCAGCATGTGCGAGAAGTGCTTCACCAAGGCACTGGTGTTCCTGGACGGCTGCGCCACCTGCCTGAATTGTGGGTATTCCAAGTGCGGGTGAGCTGACGCCGATGCGCAACCTGGACTTCAGCTCCTGGCAGGCCATGCTCTCCACCTTGGTCGGGCTGGCGGTCATCACCCTGATCGGCGTGGGCATCCGCCTGGTGTTCATGCAGACCCTGCAGCAGCGCCGCGAGCGCGAGAACCGCCAGATCAACGAGCGGCTGCGCACCCTGATAGCCGCCTACAAGACGCTCGGCGGGTCGTTCACCGGCGCGCTGCATGTCGATCCGCGCCACCTGCGTGACCTGCGCCAGGCACCCGGCGAGGGCGACGAAACGTTGAACCTGCCACTGAGCACCGGTAGCGACCGTGCACGCCGGATCCGCGATGCGGTGGAAGCGGCGCTCTCGGACATCGTGCTGCTGGGCACCGACGACCAGGTGCGGCTGGCCGCTCATGCGGCCAACGAACTGGCCGCAGGCCGCGCGGTGCCTACCGCCGAGCTGGTGGTATCGCTGCGCGATTTCATCCGCGAGGCGCTGGACCTGGCGCCCATTCCCGCCAGCGTGGCGATTCCGCGCCAAGGCCCGGCGCGGCCTGCGGCCGGTGGTGCGCGGGGCAAGGCCGAGGCCGGCGACCGCGCCGGGGGCAAGGGCGGCGGCGGTGGTGGCATGGGCGGCATGGGCGGTGGCGGCGCCGGGATGGGCATGGGCCACGGCCAGGACGACGACAGCAGCCACGCGCGCTGAGCGGGGCGGTGGCTGCCTGGGCCGTCGATTCGCCCGCTACAGCGCCTACTTCTTGAGTTCCACGATCGGTACGAAGCCGCCGTAGATCATGCGCTTGCCGTCGAACGGCATGGGATTGTTGGCCGGATCCATGCGCGGGTCCTTCATCATTTTCTCCATCCCCGCATCGCGGGTGGCCTTGTCCGGCCATTCGATCCAGGAAAACACCACGGTCTCATCCTGCTCCGCTTTTACGGAGCGGAAGAAGTCGGTCTGCTCGCCTTTGGGCACATCATCACCCCAGCACTCCACCACGCGCAGCGCGCCGAATTCCATGAACACCGAATCGCCTTCGTTGGCGTGTTTGATGAATTTGTCTTTGTTGGCGGTGGGTACGGCCAATACGAAACCGTCGATATAGGACATCTGCAGCCTCCGGTAACCGGTGCACCACGGCGGGCACCTTCAAGGAATACGACGCGTGGGGGCGCGGGAAATCGACAGTGCCTCCAGGGCAGGCTGGAGGCGGTGATGATTTCGTTAATCCGGCATATGTGGCCGGAAAATCAACGGGTTAAGTCACTGGCGCGCTGCATTGCAGCGAAGCAAGGGTAAGAAAACCCTTAACGACGGTGAGGAACATCCTGATATTCGCGCGCCGCTATCGGCCTCACTATGCAAGCGCCGGGCAGGCCACCCCAAGGGCCCTGCGGTTTGATGCCAGAGCTGCGTCAGCCGGTGCAACACGGAAGATGGACGCGTTAGCCGACTACTCCCCAAGAGCGGCTTCCCCAGCGCGTGACGCCCTGCAAGGGTATCGTCGTGACCGGATTCCCTTCGCCCTGCCGAATCATTTCGGCATGAGTCCAGCGGCGACCTCTAGATCACTCCCATTCCCTTGATCCACGCGTTGTAAACGCGAGGTTCATTGTGCGCGGCGAACACACACAGCACACCTGAAAAATGCAGCGCGCGCGTATATGACACGACGCGTCTGAATGGATGCCAAAAATTCGCGTAGCCGAAACCGGCTTACTTCAGGGCGCGTTGTGTCGAATAACGGAGAATTTACATTCCCGATGCAGAAGCCGCTTGTGCCACTGCACGAACGAAACAACAGAAAAGGTGTACCCCCATGAAGACCTCCTTGATTGCCCTGGCGCTCGCCGCCGCTCTGCCGTTCGGCGCTTCGGCCGCTGAAGGCCTGTCCTACAATTACGCCGAAGGCGATTACGTCAAGACCGATGCCGATGGTGGCAAGGCCGACGGTTGGGGTGTGAAGGGTTCGTACGGTTTCCTGCCGAACTTCCATGCGTTTGGTGAATACAACCAGCAGAAGACCGACATCGGCAACTTCAAGGTTGACCAGTGGCGCGTCGGCGTGGGCTACAACCACGAAATCGCCACCAGCACCGACTTCGTGGGCCGCGTTGCCTACAACAAGTTCGACCCGAAGGAAGGCCTGGACTTCAACGGCTACAGCGCTGAAGCCGGTATCCGCACCGCGTTCGGCCAGCACGCCGAAGTCTACGCAATGGCCGGCTACGAGGATTACAGCAAGAAGCACGGCATCAATCCGGATGGCCAGTTCTACGGCCGCCTGGGTGGCCAGGTGAAGTTGAACCAGAACTGGGGCATCAATGGCGATATCAAGATGGATCGCCACGGTGACAAGGAATGGTCGGTCGGCCCGCGCTTCAGCTGGTAAGCGGCGCTTGATCGTTCTGCTGCGTGCCTGACTGGCGCAGCGACAAGGGCCCGGCACATTGCCGGGCCTTTTTTGTGGGCGCGAAAGGCGTACCGACCAACGGTCGGTACCTACCGCCGCATATACCGGTCGGCGGCCACCACGGATGGTCGTGGGTCCGAAGCAACGGTTGGCGGCCACCACGCATGGTCGCGGGTCCGCAGCAGACGGTAGGCGGCCACCGTTGGTGGTCGCGGGCCCGCAGGCGATAATGGCTCGGCCTCCCGGAGAACCCCATGTCCCAGCCGACCCCACTGCAACAACCCCGTGTCGGCTGTGGTGCCGTCATCCAGCGTGCCGATGGTGCCGTCCTGCTGGTCAAGCGCGGGCGTCCGCCCGAGCAGGGCCACTGGGGCCTGCCCGGCGGCAAGGTCGATTGGATGGAGAAGGTGGAAGACACGGTGGTGCGCGAAGTGCTGGAAGAGACCGGCCTGCGCATCGCGTTGGAGCGGCTGCTCTGCGTGGTGGACCACTTCGAGCCGACGCTGGGCCAGCACTGGGTGGCACCGGTCTACCTGGCGCGCACGCTGGACGACACGCCGGCCGCATCGCTCGAACCCGAAGCAATCCTTGCCGTGGACTGGTTTGCGGCCGACGCATTGCCCGCCCCCCTGACCCGCTCGGCCACCGAAGGGCTGGCGCGGCTCGCCGAGCCGCGCTGAACCGCGCGCGCTATCGCCGCGCGGCGGCGCCGTCACCGCGCGCCACCGCTTCCACTTCCTCGCGGCTGGTACACGCGGCATCACCCGGCGTGGTCATCGCCAGTGCGCCGTGTGCCGCGCCGAGCTCCACCGCCGCCTGTTCGCCCAGGCCTTCCAGCAGGGCATGCACCACGCCGGCCACGAAGGCATCGCCGCCACCCACGCGGTCCAGCAGGTCGACTTCGCGCGCGGCGGAGACGAACAGCGCCTCGCGGTTGCGCAGCGCGCCGGCCCAACCGTTGCGGGCCGCGTTGCTGGCATCGCGCAGGGTGAACGCCACCGCCTGCAGGTTGGGGAACCGTTCCATTGCGCGGAGCGCGGCTGCATCGGCCGGTCCCACGTCCATCGGTGTCTCGCGCCGGCCCAGGTCGGCCAGGTCCATGCCCAGGCAGGCCGCGAACGAGTACTCATCGCCAATGAGCAGGTCGCACTCGGCGGCGATGGCGCAGTTGGCGTGCCGTGCCGCGTCCGGATCCGGGTGGCTGTTCCACAGGCTGGCGCGGTAGTTGAGGTCGTAGGACACCGCCACGCCATGCCGGCGCGCGGCGCGCACGGCAGCGATGGCCGTCTGCGCGCTGCGCTCGGACAATGCGGCGAAGATGCCACCGGTGTGCAGCCAGCGCACCCCGTGCACGCCGAACAGCGTGTCCCAGTCGTATTCGTCGGCTTGCAGCTGTGAGGCGGCCGAGTACGCCCGGTCGGACACCCCCAGCGGCGCGCGCACGCCGAAGCCGCGCTCGGTGAAGTTCAGCCCCATCCGCGTGTTGCGGCCGATGCCGTCGTACTCGCGCCAGAGGATCTGGCTGCTGTCCACGCCGCCGGCCTGGATCAGCTGCTGGGCCAGCAGGCCCAGCTCGTTGCGCGGCAGTGCGGTCAGCACCGCCGTGGCATGGCCGAAGGTACTGCTCAACCCGCGTGCCACGTTGTACTCGCCGCCGCCTTCCCATACCTGGAACTGGCGGGCGTTGCGCACGCGGCCTTCGCCCGGGTCGAACCGCAACATCACTTCACCCAGCGCCATCGCGGCCCAGCGTGGGCTGGCGTGCCGGGCCAGCTGGAACTGCTGCGTGCTCATCGTGCCTTGCACCCGAGCACGGCCAGGTCCACGCCATCGGCCATGCGCCGGTAGCCTTCATCGTTGGGGTGCAGGAAATCGCGGGTGATGGCTTCCGGCAGGAACTCCGGCTTGGCCGGATCGCGCAGGATCTGGTCGAAGTCGATCAGCGCATCGAAGCCACTGCGGCCACCGCGCATCCAGGTGTTGAGCGTGGTGCGGGTGCCGGCCGATACGGGTTCGTAGCGGTCCGATCCGCCGAACGGCGTCATCGTTGCGGCAATGGCGCGGATGCCGTTGCTGTGCAGGCGCTCGGCCACCTGCCGGTAGCCCAGCACCATGTCATCGGCATTGCGGCCGGCCACCGGCGGGGTGCCGCCGTCATGGCGGATATCGTTGATGCCTTCGAACAGGATCACCCGATCCACGTGCGGCAGCGCGATCACATCGCGGTCCAGCCGGGCCAGCGCGCTGTGGCTGCGGCCATGGTCCATCACCTTGTTGCCGCTGATGCCGGCGTTGACCAGCACCACCTGGTCCGGGCAGGCCTGCTGCAGGCGCGTGGCCAGCAGCGAAGGCCAATCACCATTGCTGCCGCGCGTGGCAGTGGCACCTTCGGTGATCGAATCGCCCAGTGCAACCACCACGATCGGCGTGGTGCTGCGCTCGGCCAGCACTGCCGATACCACGTTCTGCCGGTAGGCCAGCTTCACGTTGTCGGCAACCTCGGCCTGGCGGCCGTCGGCAATGCGCAGCGCGGTGCGCCGCACCGCTGGCTGGGTGGGTTCGGGAAAATACACGGTGAGTGAGACATCTGCCAGCGCCGGCACCGCCATCGGCACCGGGTCGCTGAGCAGCACCGCGCCCACCGGCACGGTGACCTCGCTGCGCCCGTTGAAGGTCACCAGCCTGGCCGGCGTGGCCATGCCGGTGCGCTGTGCGGTGGCGCCGCCGATATGCAGCGGCGCCACGCCCAGCTCGTTGGTAATGCGGAAGCGCAGCGCGGTGGCCGAGCTGGCCAGGCGCATGTCCTGGCGCACGGTCTGGTTGGCGAACTGCACCGGTGCTTCCGGCGTGCCGTCCTGGCGGTCGGGCGCCGGCGAGGCGGTCCAGGCCGGTACCCAGACCTGGGCCTGGGTGGGCAGCGCCGCGGCGCAGGTGGCAAGTGCAAATGAAAGTGCAGTGATCCAGCGCAGCATGGCGGCCCTCCCAGGCGGTCAGCGGTCTATCAGGAGAAGTAGGTGCCGCCGTTGACGTCGACGTTGGCACCGGTGATGAAGCCGGCCGCATCCGAGGCCAGGTACACGGCGGTGTCGGCCGCTTCCTGCGGGCGGCCCTGGCGGCGCAGCGGGGTGTTGCCGGCCACGGCGCTACGCACTTCCGGCTTGGTGAACTCATCGTGGAAGCGGGTGGCAATCATGCCGCAGCACAGCGCGTTGACGCGGATACCGCGCGGGCCCAGTTCCTTGGCCATGGCGCGGGTGAAGGTCATCACGGCCGCCTTGGCGGTGGCGTAGATCGACGCGCCCGGTCCACCGCCATCGCGGCCGGCCTGCGAGGCGAAGTTCACGATCGCGCCGCCTTCGGGCATGTGCGGCACCACCGCATGGGTGGTCAGGTAGACCGAGCTCATGTTGAGGTCCATCACCTTGTGGAAGAACGCCGGGTCGATCTCGGCCAGCGGGCGGCGCTGCACCATGCCACCGGCCACGTTCACCAGCACGTCGATCCGTGGCCCGAACGCGGCCTGGGTGGCGGCAACCATGCCGGCCACGGCCTGCGCGTCGGTCACGTCGGCGCGGTGCACGATGGCGGTGCCGCCGGCGGCCTGCACCTGCTGCAGGGTGTCCTGCGCGCTGGCTTCGTCGTTGGCGTAGTTGATGCACACCTTGGCGCCGGCCGCGGCCAGCTTCAGCGAGATCTCACGGCCGATATCGCGGCCGCCACCGGTGACGATCGCCACCTTGTCCTTGAACTGATTCATTTGGTACTCCAGTGATGCGAGGGGGAAAAGGAAAACCTCAGCGGGAAGGCGGCGCGTCGAGCTTCTCGACGCGTCCGGTCACCAGCCACAGGGCAAGCAGGGAAGCGGGCACCAGCGCCGCCACCAGGATGAAAATGGGTGCATAGGAGTCGCGGGTCATCACCGGCACGAGCCAGGTGGTGATCAGCGTGCCGGCCACGGCGGCCATGCCGCCCAGCCCGGCCAGCGAGCCGACCGATTTGCCGTTGAAGATGTCGCCGGGCAGGGTCTGGATGTTGCCGATGGCGATCTGGAAGCCGAACAGCACGAAGGCAATGGTCACCACCGCCCACACCGGGTCGGTGGCCAGCACCGCGCCCAGCAGCGCCGGGGCCATGATCGCCCCGCCCAGGGTGATGACCCATTTGCGTGCGCGGTCGACGCTCCAGCCGGCCCCGATCAGCCGCCCGGACAGCCAGCCGCCGCCGAGGCTGCCGATCATCGCGCCCACGTAGGGCACCCAGGCAAAGATGCCGATCTGCTTGATGTCGAAACCGAAGGTATCGGCCAGGTAGATCGGCAGCCAGGACACGAACAGCCACCAGATCGGGTCGATGAAGAAGCGCGTGGTGAGGATGCCCCAGGTCTGCCGGTGGCCCAGCAGCTGGCGCACGTTCGGCACGTATTCGACCTTGGGCATGGCCGGCTGTTCGGCCGGCGCATCCAGGATCAACGCGCGTTCGGCCGCGCTCACCCACGGGTGCTTGTCCGGGCCGGCGCGGTAGATGATCAGCCACGGCAGCAGCCAGACGAACCCGATGGCGCCGATGAGGATGAAGGTGCCGCGCCAGCCCAGCCACAGGAACAGCACTGCGATGAGGGGGGCGGAAATGATGGCGCCGATCGACGCGCCGGCGTTGAACACGCCTTGCGCCAGGGCCCGCTCGCGTGCCGGGAACCATTCGGCGTTGGCCTTGACCGCGCCGGGCCACGCGCCTGCTTCGCTGATGCCGAGCATGGCGCGCACGATGCTGAAGGACAGGATCGAGTGGGTTACCGAATGCAGCGCGATCGAGATCGACCACACCGCAATCGACAGCGCAAAGCCCATGCGGGTGCCGATGATGTCGAACAGGCGGCCGAACACGAACTGGCCGGCGGCGTAGAACAGCATGAACACCGTGACCAGCAGCGCGTAGTCTTCCTTGGTGGCGCCTACGTCCTTGGAAATCTGTGGCCACATCACCGCCAGGGCGTTGCGGTCGATGTAGTTGATCACCGTGGCCACCGCGATCAGCGCCACGATCAGCCAGCGCACGTAGGAACGGGTTCGGGTGCTCACGTTCATTTGCCGCCCTTGCCGGTGGCCGTATCGAAGCGCTTCCAGCCACCGCTCCAGTTCCAGCGTTGGCCGTCGGCGCTCACCTCATGGCTGCCGCCCCTGGACGGGTCATCGGCAATGCCCAGCGCCACGCGCTGGCCACCGGCCAGGTCCAGCACCAGCACGCTGGCGTCCTTGCCACGGTAGTGAGCCAGGCGGTCGATGCGGCTGTTGGCGCCGCGCACGGTTTCGGCGGTGCCGTCGTACTGGCCATGCGGTTCCAGCACGCCGTAGAAGGTAGTGGACGCCTGGCCATCCACGCGCTGCAGCAGCAGCGGTTCGCGGCGCAGGTTGAACGAAGGATCGTTCGCACCGCTCTCGCCGATCAACGCCCGCGCCGGCGCGGTGCTGGCGAAGCGGTAGGTGTAGAAGCGCCCGTCCAGCAGCCAGGTCAGGCTCCGCGCCTCAGTGCCCGGTTCGCTGGAGGCATCCACCCACACGTGCTGGTAGCCGTTGGCCTTGCCCAGCACCGGGCGCGTGGTCACCGCCGACTGCGCCTTGAAGCCCACGTCCATGATGTGGCCGTTGAGGTGCAGCGGCAGGTCGTAGCGGGCCGGCGTGCTGCCGTCCACGCGCAGCAGGTCCAGCACCACCGGCTGGCCCAGCGATGGGTGCGCGAGCAGCGCCTGGGTGCGGGTGAAGCTCACCCCGTCATACGCACCGTCCATGCGTGCCGACACGATCTGGGTGTCGTCGGTCACCGCGAACAGCAGCGGGGCGGGGGCCAGCGGCTGGCCCTTCTTCCAGTCGCCGCCGAAGTGGCTCTGCTCGTTCACCACCAGCGTGTTGTGCGCCAGCGTCTGCCGCGCCCAGCTGGTGTTCTCGGGCAGGTAGATGCCGCCGGACTTGGCTTCGATGTTGAGGAAGCGGGCGGCGCCGTAGTCGGTGACCACGCGCTGGCCGTTGTCGTAGAACAGCCAGTTGAGCTTGTCGAAGTGGCCGTGCCCCATGCCCTGCTTGGTGTTCTTCATCACCAGTGCCTGGCCGTCTTCGCCACCCATGCGCAGGATCGCCAGCGCGCCTTCGGTGCCGTCCGGGCCATCGCGCAGCAGGGTGGGCACGAAGGCATAGGGCTTGGCCTTGTCTTCAGCCAGCGCCCTGGCCACCTGCAGCCCTTCGGGCGAGAGCAGCACGCGCTTCTGGCCCTTGGCGACCGACAGCAAGCGGGCATCGCCGGTGTTGGCGTAGGCGATGTCGATGCCGGCCACCAGTTCCTCGGTGTCCAGACCCTTGTCCAGGATCGCATCGTTGATCGGGATGAAGTAGCCGCCGTAGCTGCTCTGTACCAGCGCATCCACCGCCTTGAGCAGCACCCCGTCGCGGCGCTTGAAGATGCCGCGCTCGGGTTCGTTGCGCTGTACCGCGTTGGCGAACAGGATGAAGGGCGCCAGCGCGTAGCGCTGGTAGTAAGGGCCCTCTTCGTAATAGCCATCCGGCGAGAACAGCTGGTCCACCTGCTTGAGGAAGCCGGCGTTGCCATCGCGCTTGCTGCCCTTCAGCGCCTGGTCCACCAGCACCGGGTCGCGCAGCACGTACCCGGTCATGCCGGTGGCGGCCACCGCCCAGGTCGCGTGGTTGTGGATCTTGTCGAAGTTCTCCGGGTTGCCGCTCAGGAACTGCGCCATCGGCCGGAACACGTTGTCGTCGATGGTGCGGCGCTCATCGGCGCTGAGGCTGTCGCGGATCGCGTCGTAACCCTGCACCGCGTTGACCAGCCACACCGAATCATTGAGCGTCTGCCAGAACAGACGCCCGGGAATCTGCCCGCGTCCTTCCGGATGCGCGCCCAGGCCGGGGTACAGCTTGGCGTAGCCGAGGAGTACATCGCGCGCGAAGTTCGCATACGCTTTGTCGCCGGTGAGCCGGTACAGCGCGCCTGCGGCCTGGATGGCCTGGTAATTGCGCTTGTGCTGTTCGTGGGTGTAGCCGCCGCCCTTGTCCTTGGGCACCGGCACATCGATGCCGGCCTTCATCATCGCGCGCACCAGCTTCTCGGCACGCGCCTGTTCCCTGGCGAACATCGGGTAGCCGGCGCCATCGCGGCGCATCTGCTCCCACTGGGCGTCGGTGACCAGCACCGGTGCGCTGCTGGCTTCGGCACCGCGCGTGGCGACGTTGGGCGCCTGGGCGTGCGCGGCGGGCAGCGCGGCGGCGCTGAAGGTGGCCGCCAGCAGCAGCATCAGGGACGTGGAACGCGTCATGGCAAAGTCTCGGCTGGGGTATCGGACTGCAGCGCCGCCGTAGCGGTGAACGTGGTGTTGCGCAGGCGCAGGTGTGGCTCGCCTGTCTGATGGGTGAAACGCACCCGGCCGCTGCGCAGCCAGGTGGTGTCGCTCAGGTGGGCCTGCTGCACGCCGTGCAGGCGCAGGCTGGTGTCGCCCACGTTGCCCACCTGTTCCAGGCGGCTGCCGCGCAGCTCGAAGGCCGGCCCGAAGGTGCTTTCATCGGTGCCGCCGCGGTACAGGTTCACCAGCGGGCCACCGATGCGCTGGAAGATCGAATCGACAATCTCCACCGTTTCGGCGTTGTAGGTGCCCAGGTCGTCGGTCTCGGCGGCGGCGGCGATCACGCTGCCGCTGATGTCGTTTACCGTCACGCCGTGCAGCCGGATCAACGCGGCGAACGTGCCCTTGCCGGTGTTGATCACATCAAAGGCCTTGTTGCTGCTCAGGTCGTGGATGCGGCTGTTGGCGATCTCCAGCGTGTAGTCGAAGGCCTGGCTGCCCGGCGGTACGCGGATCACCGCGTTGCCGGCCGCATCCGGCGCCAGGCTGCCGTCGATCTCCAGCCCGGCCAGGCGCAGCGAGCCGCCGGGGCGGATCTCGAACAGCGAGGGCCGTGAGAAACGCAGCGTGGCCTTGCCCTTGGCCGGGCCGATCACGCTCAGCGGATGGTTTACCGCCAGCACCTGGCTGATGCGGTAGTCACCGGGTTGCAGCTGCAGGCGGTCGCCTGCGGCGCTGGCCGCCACGGCGGTCACCAGGGTGTCTTCGCCCGGCGCGACGCGATGCGCGCGGCCGCTGTCCAACGCGGTCTGGGTGATTTGTTTGGGATACCACGCCACGCCGACCTGTTCGCGCGGCACCGGCTCCAGGTCGCGCGGTGCGCCCACCTCAATACCGGCCGGCGGATACAGCAGGCCGTTGGCCGCGCGCTGCAGGGTGAGGCTGCGGCCCTGCACGCCGTTGGGGAAACCGGGCGACGCCGCCGGGCTCTGCACGTTGCCACTGAAGGCAATGCCGGCAAGGTCGCCCTGCGTGCGCAGCAGCTCGCCGCTGCCATCGCCGACGAACAGGTTGTCGGCGATCTTGCTGCGCACCGGCATCGCGTTGCGCTCCTCGTCCAGCCCGGCGCCGAGGAACAGGTAGCGCGCCTGCACGAAGCTGTTGTGGCTGATCAGCGCGTTGTCCACCTGCTCATAGCGGTTGAGTGGCGCATCGCGGGTGCCGGCCATCACCGCCAGCGCCGAGGCAAAGCCATCGCCGGCCACGCCTTCGAAATAGTTGTCGCGCACGATCTGGTCGCGGTTGATCACCCGCACCCCACCGGTATGGGGCTTGCCGTTGCCCAGGAAGATGTTGCGCTCCACCACGTTGCCGTGGCCGTGGCGCAGCACCATCGACCCGCGCGATTCCTTGAACACGTTGCCGCGGTACAGGTTGCCGCCGGACTTGTTGGAGACGATCTCCACCTCGCCGTCGGTGTGCTCGAACCAGTTGTTCTCCACCACCGTGTTGGAGGCCGACTGCGAATCGTGGCTGGTGCCCACCCGGATGGTTTCGCCGCCGTTGCTGCCCAGGTTGGGGCGCGGCCCGAACCAGTTGTGGTCGATGCGGTGGCGGTTATCCAACCCGCTGGTGGCATTGCGCACCACCACCAGGGTGGTGCCGGCGTTGGTCTTGCCCACCAGCTGGTTGTGGTCGAAGCGATTGAAGCGGCCGTACATCGCCACCCAGTTGTCGGACTGGGCGCGGTCGGGCTTGTTGTAGCCATCAATCACGATGCCGGTGACCCGGCTGTGCTCGGCCCAGGCCTTGGAGGAGCTGCGGAAGCTCACCACCTCACCACCCGGCGCCCAGCCATCGCGGAACACCAGGTTGGAGACTTCCAGGTAGGCCCCGGCCAGCCGCAGCTGCGATTGCCCGCTCAGGATCACCTTCCCGGGCGTCTGCGCGGTCAGACGAATTGGTTGACCAATTGTGCCGGTACCCGTCAGCAGAAGATCCACATCCCGCCACGTTCCATCGGCCAGAACGACAGTATCGCCGGGCTTCAGGCCCTTCGCAGCGGAAACGTACCCAGCCGCGTCGTGCACAAGGTACTCGGCCGACCAGGCAACGCCAGGCAGCAGCGCCAGCACGGTAGCGGCGGTTCCCAAACGCCGGCCAGTCCGGCTGATCGGCCCCATAACGCATGGACCCCACCGAAACCAACGCTGTACCGCCCTACTCACAACCTCAGCTTGTTGCTGTGCCACAGGCTAACCCTCCCAGATCACCATGGACGCCAACACGAGTCCGGATGGTAACAGCCTCGACCGCAACAACGTCAACCACAATCGCATACCACTTTAGGCATATGTGGTTGGCCATTTGCGCAAATATCTGCTGCATCCGCACATAAAATTGGTTGTAACTGGCCTAGGTGCATCACCGGGGTAGACTTTAGTACCAATTCATTGACATTGGTCCTCCAACCGTGAATCTTCCGGATCGAATCCGTGTAGTCGGACGATCCATCCTGGGAGGGAGATCACGATGTTGCATGACCGCCGTACGGCCTCGCCACGAGGCTTCCGCCACACCGCGCTGCACAGCGCGCTGTTCTATGCCCTGTGCGCCACCGCGGCCCTGCCGCTGGCGCACGCACAGGACGCCGCCCCGGCCGCCGCGCCGGCGCAGGCCACCACACTGGACCAGGTCCAGGTGACCGGGACCCGCGGCACCATCCAGACCTCGATCGACAAGAAGCGCGACGAGACCGTGGTGTCCGACGTGCTCTCGGCCGAAGACATCGGTGACCTGCCGGCACTGTCCATCGGCGAAGCCATCGAAACCATCACCGGCGCCTCCACCCACCGCGAGAAGGGCGGCGCCTCGGAAATCTCGATCCGTGGCCTGGGCCCGTTCCTGGGCTCGTCCACCTTCAACGGCCGCGAGGCCACCAACGGCAGCGGCGACCGCTCGGTGAACTTCAACCAGTTCCCCTCGGAGCTGATCAACACCGTGGCCATCTACAAGACCCAGCGCGCCGACTTCGTCGAAGGCGGCACCGCCGGCACCGTCAACATGGAAACCGTCAAGCCGCTCGAGTACGGCAAGCGCACCTTCCAGCTGGACGGGCGCGGCACCTGGCAGGAATACGACGACCGTCTCAAGGACGGCGACGGCGTGGGCTGGCGCGGTACCGCCAGCTACATCGACCAGTTCGATTTCAGTGGCGGCGGCAAGCTCGGCGTTTCGCTCGGCCTGCAGGCGCTGGAAGGCAGCAACCCCGAAGAAATGTTCTCCAGCAGCACCACTTGGGCCGCCTGCGATGGCCGCGAAGTGGTAGGCGCCACCCGCAACTGCACCCAGGTCAACGGCAACGACGTGGCCAACGGCGTGCCGTATTACCTGGTGCCCGGCAGCCGCCTGTATCGCCAGTTCATCGAACACGACAAGCGCGATTCGCAGTTCGGCGCGCTGCAGTGGCGGCCCAACGACGCGGTGGAAGTGAACCTGGATTACCAGCACTCCAAGCGCGACTACACCGAAGACCGTTCGGACCTCACGCTGTCGTCGATGATGCGCAACATCAACAACCGCGTGGTCACCGATGACGGCGCGCTGCTCAGCCACACCGGCAGCACCACCATCGATTCCACCGGCAATTTCCTTGAACGCAACGAGGAATACACCGGCGGCGGGTTCAACGTGATCGTGCGGCCCAGCGCGGCGTGGATGTTCTCCACGGATCTGTCCTACTCCAACACCCAGCGTTCGCAGATCGAGCGCTCCACCCGCCTGCGCGCCGGACGTACCGACGTCAACGGCAGGCCGGTGGCCGGCATCAAGAACACCCGCTATGTCGACTACACCTACGACTACAGCGGCGATGTGCCCAGCATCTACCTGGACCCGGCGTTCGACGTGAACAACCCGGACAACTTCACCGATTCAGCCCTGATCCGCCGCCGCCAGCAGGATCGCGAACACACCATCCGCGCCGGCCGCTTCGATGCGGCATTCACCCCGGAAAGCGGCTTCTTCACCGCGCTCAAGGGAGGCCTGCGCCGTTCCGAAGCGACCTACACCGACTTCACCGACACCGTGGATGTCACCACCACCAATGTCGCCGCGATCCGCGCCGCCAACCAGGCCTGCCGCCAAGCCTTCCCGCAGGATGATTTCCTGGCCAACGCCAGCGGCAACACCATCGACCAGTGGGCCACCTTCGACAGCCGCTGCCTGTTCAAGGCCTTCACCGGCGTGGACGACACCGGTCTCAGCGCGGACCTGCGCGACCCGGCCAACAACGATGTGACCGAGAAAACCAGCGCCATCTACCTGATGGGCGACTACAGCAGCGAGTGGTTCGGCGTGCCGGTCACCGGCAACATCGGCGTGCGCTGGGTGCACACCGACGTGCGTTCGATGGGCCTGCGCAGCGGGCTGGACGTGGTCAACAACCCCGACGGCACCGTGACCCTGCGGCCCACCGGCGATTTCACCCGGCAGGTGCTCAAGGCCAGCAACAACGAATGGCTGCCCAGCTTCAATGCCGCCTTCGAACTGCGCCCGGACCTGCTGCTGCGCGTGGGTGCCTACCGTGCGATGTCGCGCCCGGACCTCGCCGCGCTCGGCTACGGCCGCAGCTTCAACCTGGACGAGGTGGATACCGAGTTCGGCAGCGTGGCCGATGCACTGGGCAACATCACCGCCACCGGCAACCCGCGCGCCACCCCGCTGATGTCGTGGAATGCCGATGTCTCGCTGGAGTGGTACGCCAACGCCGATTCCATGCTGTCCACCGCCGTGTACTACAAGCAGTTCAATGGTGGCTCGGTGCCGGTGGTGGTGGGCGAGAACTTCGACATCGACGGGGTGAGCGTCACCGTGCCGGTGGAGCAGCTGGCCACCAGCGACCAGAAGAGCGACCTGATCGGCTTCGAGCTCACCGGCTCGCACAGTTTCTCCTACCTGCCGGGCATCTTCGCCGGGCTGGGCGTGAAGGCCAGCTACAACTACGCCCATTCCAACTTCAAGACCGAAGACCTGCGCCTGGGCGAGTCCACCGATCCGGTCACCGGCATCGTCACCCCGGGCATCGTGGAGCCGGCCAACATCTTCGGCCTGTCCAAGCACGTCGCCTCGGCGCAGGTGTACTGGGGCCTGGGCAAGCTGGACCTGCAGGCCATCTACAAGTACCGCTCCGATTACTACCAGCAGTTCGTGGGCGACCCGGCGCAGAACCGCTACGTGCGCGACAATGGCTCGTTGGACTTCCGCGCCACCTACAAGGTGAACAAGCACCTGTCGGTATCGCTGTCGGCCAGCAACCTCACGGACGAGCCGCGGGTGTCGGATATGCCCATCCTGGGCAGCTTCCGCGAGTACACCACCTACGGCCGGCGGTATTATCTGGGGGTACGCTACCGTTTCTAAGCGCAACTCCGGTTCCCAGCCACCGTACAGCCAGGCCTTGAAGATGTCCGAACCCCGCCTTTACCAGTCCATTGCCGCTGAAATCGTCGCGCTGATCGAGAAGGGCGAATTCCCGCCCGGCTCGCGCCTGCCCGGCGAACGCGACCTGGCCGAACGGCTGGGGGTGAGCCGGGTCACGGTGCGCGAAGCGGAAATTGCCCTGGAGGCGCAGGGCCTGATCACCATCAAGACCGGTTCGGGCGTGTACGTGAAGGCACGTCCGGCGGCCGCCCCTGGCGCGCTGCCGGATGTATCGGCATTCGACCTCACCGCCGCCCGTGCGGTGATCGAAGCCGAGGCGGCGGCCATGGCCGCCAGCCGCATCACCGATGCGGAAGTGGAAATGCTGGAAGGGCTGATTGCTGCCATGACCGACCCGGCCTCGAGCGAGGCGGCGGCCAGCGAGGCCGACCGCCAGTTCCACCTGGCCATTGCACGCATTGCCGGCAACCCGGTGGTGGAGCACTGCGTGCAGCTGATCTGGCGCATGCGCAACGAGTTGCCGCGGGTGCGCCAGGTGTATGCCAACGTGTGCCACAACGACGGCGACACCCGCAACGACGAACACACCGCCATCCTTGATGGCCTGCGCCTGCGCGACCCCGGCGCGGCGCGCACGGCAATGCGCAATCACTTCCAGCGGCTGTTCGAATCCATGCTGGAAGCCACGGAAAACGAAGCGCTGGCGGAAATCCGCCGGCGCACCCAGCAGGACCGCGAACGGTTCCTGGCCGCCACCGCGCGATAAGGGGGGCTTATTCCCCCTGGTACTGCTTCTCTTCCACCAGCTGCGACCCGGCAATGCGGTTGATCTCGTTCTTCACCTTCACCCGCTCGCCGTTGGTGCCATAAACACCGCGCGCCAGCTGGATGAACTGATCATCGAACACCTGCGCCGCTTCCTTGTCGCGCAGCTGGTCCTGGATGTCCCACATCCGCACATTGATGGCCTTGAGCTGGGTCTTCAGCGCCTCCAGCCCCGGCTGCGCGGCCAGTTGTTCCTGCCACAGCGGCAGCAGCCCATCCAGTTCGGTGCGCACGTTGGCCACCTTGCCGGCATCGGTGATGCGTTCGGCCTTGATTTCCAGGATGGTGATCTTGTCGATCAGCTCGCCAATCGATACCGGGGTCAGGATCGCGTCCACGCGTTTCTCGCTGCAGGTCAGTCAGGGCCGCCATGATAGCGCGGGCCGCCTGAAGGCCTGGTGGGCAGCTTTTACGCCGAATTTGCGCGCCCCGCCGCTGCGGCGCATGGCGCCTTTACGGCCACGCTCACCACACTGTGCGCTTCAACGGCGCGGCCGTTTTCAGGAGTGGTGGACGTGGTGGCAAAGCAGGAAAAAGGGCGCGCACTGCGCCGGATGAGCGGCGTGGTACTTGGCCTGGCGCTCAGTGGCTCGGCGCTGGCGGGCGTGGACGGTAACGCCACGCTGACCTCCGATTACGTCTGGCGCGGCAGCTCGCAGACGATGGAAGATCCCACGGTGCAGGCCGGGGTCAAGCTCAGCAGCGAATCGGGCTGGTATGCCTCGGTCTGGGGCTCGGGGGTGTCGTTCGAACCGGATGCCGGTGCACGCAGCGAATTCGACATCGTCGCCGGCTGGAGCGGTGCGCTGGCGCCGGATTGGGCGCTGGACGTCAACCTTACCCATTACCTGTACCCGTCCACCGACGTGGACCTGGACTGGACCGAGCTCAACAGCACGCTGACCTGGAAGGAGCGCTACTGGGTGAGCGTCGGCGTTTCCGACGACGCCCTGGCCAGCGGCCGCACCGGCACGTACGCCCAGCTGGGTGCACGGCTGCCGCTGAGCGAGCAGTGGCGCATCGAAGGCGCGGTGGGCCAGTACTGGCTCGACAGCGCGTACGCCGACGACTACCTGCACGGCCAGCTCAGCGCCATCTGGAAAGTGCATGGCCCGTGGGAGCTGCGCCTGACCGCACACGACACCGACCGCGCCGCCAAGCGCCTGTTCGGCAGCAATGCCGGTTCCCGCGTGGAATTCGCGATCCAGACAACGTTCTGAGGTGCGGGCGGTGATTGAAACCGCACCGTTTCGCCAGCGGTCATGCCTTACCGGGGTACCCACCCGCGCGTGCGGTCGATAGGGATGCGACCCTACCGGCGTCGCCCATGCCGCATCGCCAATGCGCACCGACCAGGGCCGGTGCGCAAAAACCTGCCCGTCGGCGCGCCGGGAGGGTAGGGTCGGTTCCCAAACGACTGCCGATACGGTCAATCGGCCCTTTAACGCATGGACCGCAAACGGAGCGTCGACTTATGCCTGACGAACGCGCAGCGTCAAACCCTTCAGGAAATTACGCAGCAGCTGATCGCCGCACGCGCGGAAATTCTTATGATCCGGCTGCCGGAACAACGCCGACAGCTCCGGCTTCGACACCGGGAACCCCGCGCTCTCGAAGATCGAATGCATATCCACATCCTTCAGCTCGAAGGCCACCCGCAGCTTCTTCAGCACCAGGTTGTTGGTGATGCGCTTTTCCACCGGGCGCAGCGGCTGGCTTTCATCGCGGCCACGGAACTGCACGATCAGCCCATCCAGGAAGTGCGCCAGCGTGCGGTCATCGCAGGCCGCGAACCCTTCCTCGTCTTCCTTGCGCAGCCAACCGGGCACATCGGCCTTGTCCACCACGAAGGCCGGGTCGGCCAGGGCACAGATTTCCGCAATCTTTCCGTCGCTCAGGTCGAGCATGTAACGGATGCTGCGCAGTACATCGTTGTTGATCATGAGACGTCCAATACCGCCGACGCGGCTGCGTGGCTGGCCGCCATTTTACCCCCACCAGCCGCCGGGCCCCGAAACGGCCGGTTGCGGCTGTCATCTGGCTGCCATGAAAGTGAAGCACAGTGCGCTCCTCAGGCATCAACAGGCAGTGGAGCAGGCAATGCGCAGGTGGCAGGTTCTGGCGGGTGTGGGCATGGTCTGGCTGGCCGCGGCGGCCTCGGCCCAGGCCCCGTATGTGGCGATCGAACAGCGCGTGGACCCGCAGCAGCTGGCCGACGTGGGGCTCACCCCCGCCCAGCTGCAGACCCTGAACCGCCTGCTGCGCGAGGCCGACGCCCGCGCCCCGGCGCCGGCTCCGGTGGTTGCCGCGGCAGCCCCGGCACCGCTGCCCGGCGCGCCCACCCCGGCCCCGATGTTCCCCGGCCTGGACGATGGCCCCATCCATGCCAGCGTCACCGGGCAGGTGGATGGCTGGCAGCCGGGCACCGTGTTCACCCTCGACAACGGCCAGCAGTGGCAGGTGCTCAAGGGCGAGATGAAGCTCAAGGCCAGCCGCAGCAACCCGCCCATCGTGGTGGTGCCGGGCATTGCCGGGCGCTGGTTCCTGCAGGTGGATGAAGACCTGCCCAAGGCCCGGGTGTTCCGCATCCGCTGATTCCGCCAGCGCCCGCCAACACAGCGCGGCGCAGGGTGCGAAAATGGTCGGGAATCCCACGGAGACCCCCGATGACCCGTACCGCTCTGATTACCGGCGCCACTTCCGGCTTTGGCGCCGCCGCCGTCCATCGTTTCGCCCAGGCCGGCTGGCGCGTCATCGCCACCGGGCGCCGTGCCGAACGGCTGCAGCCGCTGGTCGATGCTTACGGACCCGAGCGCGTACATGCGGCGGTCTTCGACGTGCGCGACAACGCCGCGATGGAAGCGGCCCTGGCCGCGTTGCCGGCCGGCTTCGCCGACATCGACCTTCTGGTCAACAACGCCGGCCTGGCCCAAGGCACCGCCCCGGCCCAGAGCGCCTCGCTGGAAGACTGGCGCACCATGATCGACACCAACGTCACCGCGCTGGTCACGCTCACCCACCGCCTGCTGCCGCAGCTGGTGGCGCGCAAGGGCGCCATCATCAACATCAGCTCGGTGGCCGGCGTGTACCCCTACCCGGGCGGCAACGCCTACGGCGGCACCAAGGCCTTCGTCAGCCAGTTCTCGCTGGGCCTGCGCTCGGACCTGCACGGCACCGGCGTGCGCGTGACCACCATCGAACCGGGCATGGCCGAGACCGAATTCACCCTGGTCCGCACCCACGGCAACCAGGCCGCCTCGGACACGCTCTACACCGGCGCCAACCCGATGACCGCCGAGGACATCGCCGAGCAGATCTTCTGGGTGGCCAACCTGCCGGCGCACCTGAACATCAACCGCCTCGAACTGATGCCGGTCAGCCAGTCGTTTGCCGGATTCCAGGTAGCCCGCGACTGATCAGGCCGCCGTCCATACCGCGAGCTCATACCCATCGGGGTCGTGGAAATGGAACCGGCGCCCGCCCGGGAAGTCGAAGGCCGGCGTGGAAATGGCCGCACCGGCCTTTTCCACCCGCGCCTGCGTGGCGTCGAGGTCATCGGCATACAGGATCACCAGCGGCCCGCCAGCGCGTACCGGCCCATCGGTGGTGAAGCCACCGCGCAGGCGGCCGTCGTTGAATTCGGTGTAGCCCGGGCCGTAATCGGTGAAGGTCCAACCGAACACCTCGCCGTAGAACGCCTTGCTGCGCGCGATGTCAGCCACGTTGAATTCGATGTTGTCGATGCGGTGGTTGTTGCCTTCAGACGTGCCCATGGGCGCTTCCCGGAATGTGGAGGCGCCAGCATGCCGCATTCGGCTGCCCAAAGAAAAAGCCCCGCAGTGCGGGGCTTTTTCAAGGCTCAAGGCCAAATAGGTGAAGCTACGGGCTCGAAGGCCAATAGCGGGATCCTACCTCCATGGCATGGCCAGGTCAAACACCTCCCCACTCTGCGTTCAGGCAAGCTGCGGCGCCGCCTCCGGCGCGGGTTCCCGGGCGAGAAGCGAAAGGCCACTACAGCTCCGCAGCACGGCCCGCTGGATGTCTGCGACGATCTGGCGGGGCAGCTGAACCTTCAACGGCCCGTTGCGATCGCGAAGAGGGTAAAGGCGGTCGCGCGATACGTGGGTTACACATTCGGCAATGGCCCATCGATCACGGGGATCGTAGGCATGGGTGACCGGAACCAGCGATGCGTCCAGCAATACGTGGTACCCACGTTCCACTGCATCGGAGTTGTGTGACGACGACAACGGCACCACCAGCACACAGCCGTTGGGTAGTCGTCCATTCAATACTGCCGACAGACGCCGCTTGCGCATTTCGTTCGGTATCCGGCCATTGGCCCTCGGCTCGATCGGAGGGTTCGGGAACTGGCCAAAATCGCATTCCACGATTTCACCCACCTTTGGCTGGTACCGCAAACTCATCCCGCGCCCTCCTGGCTGAAACGTGCGATCAACTCGCGTAGTTACTGCGCCTTGATCGCCATCGCCTGCAACCCGGTACCGTCCAGCTTCTGCTTGGCTTCTGCCAGCTCGCCGGCGGTGCCGTACGGGCCCATGCGCACGCGGTATACGGTCTTGCCGTTGATCTGCGCCGATTCCACCCGCGCCGCCAGGCCGATCATGGCGAGCTTGGCCTTGGTGGCTTCGGCATCGCCCGATGCCCCGAAGGCGCCGGCCTGCAGGATGTAACGCACGTTGTTCGCCGGCTCTGCTGCCGCCGTAACCGGCGCGGCCGCAGCAGGGGTTTCCGGCTTGGGCGTGGCCGCAGCCGCAACCGGCTTCGGCTGTGCAGCGGCTGCCGCCGGGCGCTCGGCCACCGGCGCCGGCAACGGGGCCGGTGCAGTGGTGGCGGTGGCTGTGGTAGCCGTTGCAGTGGTCTGTGCCGGCGTGGCCGCGGGAACCGGGCGGCCTTCCAGCGCGGCCTGCGCGCGCTGCGCTTCGGCCTTGGCCCGGCGCTGGTCTTCGGCACGCGCGCTGGCGGCCAGCTCCGCATCGGACATTTCCACTTCCTTGCCCGGAAGCAGGGTGTAGAAGTCGTACTGCGTGGCGGCGGGCTTGGCCGGCTCGGCAGGTTTGGCGGCCGCACCCGGCTTGGGCAGTTCGGCGCCCACGTCGGTGTCCGCGTCGCTGACCGGGGCCGGCTGCGCGTTCGGGTCCGGCTGCGGGCCTACCCGCAGGAAGCCGTCGCCATCGTTCTTGAACAGGTTCGGTGCCGCCAGGAACACCACCGCGGCAATCGCCACGCCAGCCACCAGCCACACCCATCCGGGCGTGCCTTGGCTGGTGTTGCGTCGGGCCTGGGTCTTGCCGCGTCGTGCTGCCATTTACTGCTTCTCCACTGCTTACATTTTTTCCGGGGCGGAAACGCCCAGGATGTTCAGACCATTGGCCAGCACCTGGCGAGCGGCACACGCCAGCGTCAGCTTGGCATTGCGCTCGGCCTCGTCAGCCACCAGCACCTGCGTGCCGTGATACCACGTGTGGAAGGCGTGCGCCAATTCACGCAGGTACTGCGCGATCAGGTGCGGTTCCAGCGCGATGCCGGCCGCTTCCACCACTTCCGGGAAGCGCGACATTTCCACCATCAGCCACAGCGAAGGCTCGTCGTGCAGCGTCGACAGCCCGGCAAGACCCTCGGCCGGGGTGTACGACAGCCCCTTCTCCTGTGCCTGGCGCAGCAGGCTGCACACGCGGGCGTGCGCATACTGCACGTAGAACACCGGGTTGTCATTGCTTTGCTGGCGGGCCAGGTCGATATCGAAGGTCAGCTGCGAATCGGGCTTGCGCGCAATCAGGAACCAGCGGGTGGCATCGCGGCCGGCTTCCTCGATCAGGTCGCGAAGAGTCAGGTAGCTGCCGGCCCGCTTGGACAGCTTCACTTCCTCGCCGCCGCGCATCACCGTCACCATCTGGTGCAGCACGTACTCCGGCCAGCCCTTGGGAATGCCCACGTCCAGCGCCTGCAGGCCGGCGCGCACGCGCGCCAGCGAACCGTGGTGGTCCGCGCCCAGCTCGGTGATGGCGCGCTCATAGCCGCGCTGCCACTTGCTCAGGTGGTAGGCCACGTCCGGCAGGAAGTAGGTGTAGGTGCCGTCGGACTTGCGCATCACGCGGTCCTTGTCGTCACCGAAATCGGTGGAGCGCAGCCACAGCGCGCCGCCTTCCTCGTAGGTATGGCCAGCGGCCGTGAGCTGGGCCACGGTCTCTTCGACCTTGCCGTCCTTGTACAGCGAGCTCTCCAGGAAGTAGATGTCGAAATCCACTCCGAAGGCGGCCAGGTCCTGGTTCTGCTCGTTGCGCAGGTAAGCCACGGCAAAGCGGCGGATCGCGTCCAGGTTGTCCGGGTCGCGCTCGCCCACCACCGCATGGCCTTCCAGCTCCACGGTGGCGCCGGCCAGGTAGGCCTTGGCCACGTCTTCGATGTAATCGCCGCGGTAGCCGCCTTCCGGCCAGCCGGCGTCGTCGGGCTTGATGCCCTTGGCGCGTGCCTGGGTGGACAGGGCCAGGTTCTCGATCTGCACGCCGGCGTCGTTGTAGTAGAACTCGCGCTTGGCGTTCCAGCCGTTCACATCCAGCAGGCGGGCCAGGCAGTCGCCGATGGCCGCCGCGCGGCCATGGCCCACGTGCAACGGACCGGTCGGGTTGGCCGACACGTATTCCACACCCACCGTGCGGCCGTTGCCGCTCAGGTTGTGGCCGTAATCAGCCCCTTCCTTGAGCACGCCGGCCGCTTCGCGCTGGTAGGCGCTGGGGGCGAGGTGGAAATTGATGAAGCCCGGGCCGGCGATCTCAACGCGCAGCACATCGTCGCTCTTGGGCAGCGCATCGAGCAGGGCCTGGGCCAGGGCGCGCGGGTTGCTGCGCGCCGGCTTGGCCAGCAGCATGGCGGCATTGGTGGCGAAATCACCGTGTTCACGAGTCTTCGGGCGTTCCACCACGAATTCCGGGGTCAGGGTGTCGGCCGGCAGAGTGCCGTTGGCGCGCAAGGCTTCGATGCCTTGGCTGATCAGGGCGCGGAGGAGATTTTTCACAGGGCCTGCTTTGAGACTGGAGCGGCGGAATCGGTAATTTTAGCCCAGAAGCCGCCCCGATCCATTGAACCGGGGCACAGCGGGGGCGGGAAGGCGGGCGTGGGGTGGGGCGGGAGGCCTTAAGGACAGGGGGACTGGGCTGACCCGCCCGTTCAGCTTCGGAAAGAGAGGTCTCGTCGGAGCCAGCCAAGGGATGCCAGAGAAACCGGGGCGCCATCCCCCACCACGATGTGGTCGACCAATCGCACGCCGACCAAGGGCAGTGCCTCCACCAGCTGCCGGGTGATCTGGCGGTCTGCCTCTGAGGGAGTGGAATTTCCCGAGGGGTGGTTGTGCCCAACGATCACGGCTGCCGCGTTGTGGAGCAAGGCGCGGCGCGCGACCTCGCGGGGGTACACCACGGCAGAGTCGATGGTCCCGGTGAAAAGCTCCTCGAAGGCGATGGCCCGATTTCGAGTGTCCACGAACAGTGCGGCAAAGATCTCCTGCTTTCGTCCGCGCAAGCGCTGCTTGAAGTAGCGCATGGAGGTCGTTGCATCGAGCATGCTCTCTCCGCGTTCCAAGTCAGCAAGCAGATAGCGGTCGGTCAGTTCAAGTGCGGCGACCAATTCGCAGGCCCGGGCAAGTCCAAGTCCGGGCAGTTTCTTCAGCTGCCGCACGTCCATGTCCAATAGACGGCGGAGGGGACCGTGCGCCTGCACCAGGAGCTGCGCTTGCTCCAGTGCATTCAGTCCGTTGCAGCCGGTTCCAAGGAAGAGCGCCAATAGCTCTGCATCGGTGAGGGCCCCCGGTCCGCGCCCCATAAGCTTCTCGCGAGGACGATCTTCTTTCGGCCAGTGCTTGATGGTCATGCCGATCAGTGTTAACCACTTCGCGACTTTGGGCGATAGGGAAGTGCCCAATAAGAATGTCAGGGACTATGAGAAGACTTACCTAGGCTGACTGGCCCCTAGGTCGTGGTCTGGACGAGCACGCTCTTGTCGATCTCTAAGTTCGCGGAAGCACGGGCTATCTGCTGGAAGGTCGAGGTCCATCCCCGCTCTGGAAAATGGGCCTGATGTGCCTGGATTCAGAGTTGCGAGGTTAGTTTTGAACCCGTTCTCATGGCCACTCTCTGTGCAAGTATTTCCTGCAGTCGCAAGGATTGCCCAGCACTCTGTGAGTCGATCAGCGACACCAGTGGGCTCAGCGCAGGCGTATGCTTGGCTATAAGCAATAAGATCGGAGTCTGCGGGTGCGAGCTGCCATCGGGCTGCGCGCTTAAATTCTGGCACGTTTCAGACGGCGAAGGCAGTTCGCCCGGGGATCAACCGGGCTGAGTAAGGCGGTACATGCGAGTGCCGGAATCTGGTTGAAGAACGCCTTCCTGCATCGACTGCGCAAGAAATCTCGCCACTTCCTGCTCGGTAAGCGACAAGGCCCGCGATGCGGGCCTTGTGCGTTATGGGTGGAAATCAACCATCTCCGTCCCCTTTGATTCGCATTCAAAACTGTCAACCACTTTCGCACCCTTGACGTTGATGGCGATGTTTCCAACATGGCCATCAACTGACTCCGTGTGATATGCGAGATCACAGACATCGCCGACCCCAGGCACGCGTTTGCCCTCTTCAAAATACGGATAGAAAAAATCAAGCTCAGAACTATCTGCCTTAACCTTGAACCCCACATAGGTGCGCAGGTAGCCGCTAACGGGCGGGATAGCTGATCGCTCCACGATAGTGGCCTGAATGAGCTTTCGCGTTTGTTGCTTTGGTTTCGGTGAAGCGCACGCAGATCCGATACCAAGCAACAAGACCAATAAAAAAAATCTCGTGGCCATCAAGGAGTCCCGTTCTGATCCAGCAGGAAGTTGTAAGACTTAATGGTAGCTCCGCTGGCATCTTGGTACTGAACACCAAATTTGGAGCTGTCGGAACCAGCATCGCGGTGCGCGCAGTCAGCGACATTGGAGAGCGGTCGCGCGGCCAATCGGGGAGAACCGTGGTTGAGCCGGACAACCGACGATCAGCCTAGAGACCTTCCCCAGTCACGAGGCGAATCTTCTCGCCATCGGGAAGGTTGCTGATCTGTCTGGCAAGATTTCCACGCACCCTCATGGCCCGCTCCGAGTCCATGGGCGACAAATTGGAAACGGAGAACGGCCCGCCAAGCACGAACGGAACCTTGGGCACCAGACGCATCTTCGCAGGCAGGGGGCCGTGGAGCAGTTGCCATTCCCTTGCAACCGGATGGCCAGTCAGAAACGCGAAGTCACCAAGCACGGCAGCCGCCCATTCCTCAAGCGATTCGCCAAGCAAGGTCAGCTCTCCGGTCTCCGGATCAAATTGCCAAACTTTGCCATCCTTTAAGCAGAATTGACCGCCAAAGACATCCTCTGCGAAGAACAGGCAACTGCTGGCGAGTTCGCCGTACTCCACACGCCAGCCGGAGTCACTATTCCAAGCATCAAGTCCCACGCTCGAAGCAGAGTCGTTGACTGGGAAGAAATGCAGTGCGGATTCGAACGCGTAAAAGCCGTTCTTCTCGCCCAGAATGTCCGCCAACTCCTTGGGTACGCCGCCAAGCCGCGCGCAGGCTTCCCGCATCATCTCCGTACCGCCAGGCGACAGGGCTGGCGAGCTGAGTTCCAGCAGCTTCGTCGTGGCTGGGCCATTACTCATTCATCATCCCCTCAACAACAATGGCGATTTCGAGCTGACGGAGGCTGCCGCGAGTCATGCCCCAGTCCAGCGGGCCAGCGGCCATTCCGCGATGCACCGCCCGGAGAGTTCCCTACAGTGCCGTGTGCTACACCACTGGCCCCCGAAGAGGTTCAAGATAGTCGAACAGGGATGCCTCGAACAACGTCTCCAACGCGTCCAGGCCATTCTCCTTCTTGAAATCAACCTCGGATCTGGTGACTGGAAGAAGCCAGTAGCAGCTGATTCTGGCCCCGTTGCCAAGATCAGCAATCTCAGTGGTGGGCCCGTCGATATAGGGAAGTGACACGAGGCCGTGATCACACGGCGATTCACCGATCCACGGCTTGCCAAAGTCGACCGTGTCGCCTAGTCGCATGCCTCCGATTTCACGGTGATAGCTGGCAACTGCCGCCAACAACTCAGGGACTTCAGCACTGGCACTCAAACTCAACATATGAAGCTCGATTGGGTTACGCATCCCTTCGGACATGCCTACCGTTGCGTAGGTCCACATGTCACGACCGGAACCCGGCGGCAGGCTGAGGATTTCGAATAGCGGTGAAAGCCTGGAGTGTGGGCTGGTCGGGAATTCAGTGTCCCGCATCGTTCCCCTCCATGCCTCTGCGTAGTGGTGACGAAGCACTTCGACGTATCTGGATGCTGGCAACATCAAGACTCTCCCTCGGTGGCTGGAAGCGCCGTCAACCCGAGCATCGGAAGGGAGATCATCGAAGGCATCAAGATGGCATGGAGGCGGCTACGAGCCCTATAGGTCGCTGACAGATTGACACACATCGCGGTCGTTTGGCGTATCACGGGAGAATGATCAGAATGTGCCGTGTGTTCGGTGTTTCCACGCGTCGCCAAATCCCGGTACGCTACTTGAAAGCGCTTGTAGCACAGCGCTCCTGCTCAATCCTGCTTCGAACGCGAGTCCGACGAGGAACTCGCCCATGTAGGAGCTGAGGCCGTCTGGGGCCGTCAGCGCACTCCAGACAATGCGATCCACCGTGTCCAGCCGACCTTGGCTGTCCAGCTTGGAGGAGTAGGCTTTGAGCCAACTGTCACGGGCTTCGGAACGCTGAAACGTCCAGAACTCGCGAGCGGCTTTAACAGCCGACCTCTGATCGTGGTCAAGGCGGGGGCTGAGGAGGTCGCAGAAGGCAAGTGCGAGCATCGCTCTCTCACAAACATCGTTCTCGAGACAGGCGGCTTCGAGGACTTGGCCCAGCACCGCTTGCAGATCGGCTTGCGACTCCAGATCGTTCGTCATGGGCCGCCTCTAGAGAGTATGAGCTGAAGAGAACACGATTGTGTTGTGGTGGGTATCAAACAGAAGTCTGCGCCCGTCCTCCTGAAAGGCCATGTACTCGAAGTAGTGCAGGCTCTGGATGAGCTCAACAAGGATGAGCTTGTCGGCGAGCCGCAACACCGGCCATGGTCCTTGCTCATCATCCGTTATGGCAACGAACAATGAATTCCCGTCCATCTCCCCTATCTTCTGGGAGAGGATATTCTCCCATGCAGCTACGTCATCTCCATAGTGGATGGTCTCTGCGCTTCGAAGCGCCGTCCACCAATGAACTGACTCACTATTCTCTGTGTGAACCTTTCCTGCAGCCGCAAGGATTTCCTCGGCTGCCTGTGAGTCGATCAGCGACACCAGGGGGCTTAACGCAGCCATCTGTTTGGCGATACGCAACAAGTCGGAGTCTTCAGATGCACGCTTCGACGTCTGGTAGCTGGCAAGGAGGCCGTCTGCCAAGTCAACTATCATTCTGTCGTGTGTGGTGTCACTGGAAAAGTCGGCCAGTACTCTGAACTCTGAATCATTCTTGATTGATCCACGCCTCAATACTGCACAGACCTTCCTCATATTCCTGTCGACAAACAAGTTGAAATCGAAGCCATGCCGTTCGATCAGCACTTTACTGGCATCCACCCGCTCCTCGTCAGGGAGGTGGCTGAGTCCCTCTGCCAGGCTGTCGGCAATTGAGTACAGAGCGGGCGATCCAGCGAGCTTTACGACTGCGGTCCGTTGCATGCCAACAATCTTATCTGGCACACCGGTACTGGCCAGGATCGAAATGGCATCTTGGCACCACGACGCTAAGACATTGTAGTCGATACTGGAACTCATCCCGCCATGATCCCGAGTTGATGCCCCTGCAAGGTGCAAGGGAGCCGAAGGCTGCGTTCGAGGCCTCATGATATACGGGCCCGGCGCATTGAATGCTGATGCGGGCGCGAAGGGGGGCATAAGGAGGGGCGAGGCGTCACTGCTTTTGCACAAAGCCGCCTGTCATGCGCGGTGGCGAGGCACCGAGCTCAGCATCGAACTTGGCCCTGATGAGGCGAAGTGACTCCTCAGGATCCACGCCATATCCATCCTCCAGAGCGGCAGCAATGTGACGTGCAACGTCTGCCAAGATGGTGCCCCAGGCGTTTTCTTCCAATGATGTCTTCCCTTCCTTGTACATCCCAACTTTCAAGGAACAGTGAAGCCCTTTTGCGGCGATCCAGACTCTCAGCATCTCGACTGAATGCTCATCCGCCAGAGCGGCCTCCGGAATAGGGCGTTCGTTCATTTGTTTGGAGTCTCATTCTCTGGGGGGACGAGCGTTGCGATCTTGCGACGTTGCGACGTGCGAAACCATCTAGTTGGGTCAAACACCAATTTTCAAGTGCCGGGCGCCTAACTGCCCAACGGCTTCCACCACCGCTTCGATGCTGGGCTGTTGCTCGGGAGACATCGGCATGACGATCTCCTCTCGGCAGACAAGGTCATCTCCATCAAGCTGCGCATAGCTGATTCGCAGGCTCCCCCAGGTCACGATGTCCGGCCGCACCGTCACCACGCCGCTGCGGCTGATCCAGTCCTTGGTCTTCGACAGGTGCAGCGTGCGTAGCGCGTCGGTGTAATCGGCGTACAGCAGATTTACCGGAATGGCCGGGTGGCTGCCGCTGGCCAGGTGTTCGAACAATGCTTTGTTATATGCGCAGAACCACGCAGGGCGCTGCCATGCATCAGGGTGGTTCATCTTCTGGCGCGCGCGGTCCCATGAAGCGGCCTGCGCGGCACCCACCGGCTTCGCCTGTGTCCTGGGCGGCTTGCTCGTGCGGCCGCTGGTGGCCAGTGCTGCCACCTGCGCCTCCAACTCCGTACCTTTGAACCGGCGCACATCCGCCTTCAGAAGTTTGCCGTGTCCCGAAAGGGCTTCTGCCACCACCGCAGCCACGTCAACATTGCCGGCGTTCAACGCCAGCGTAAGCGGCGTGCGGCCGCGCTCGTTGGCAGCGGCGGGATCCAGGCCCCATTCGATCAACAGCCGGGCAACGGCCACCGGGTCGCCCATCCGGTGCCATGTGGTGGAGATGCCACCGCGGCTGGCTTTCAGTCCGTCCACATCGCCCGCCGCATACATCAGCGCGTTGGAACCGGCGGGATTGACAACGTGTACGTTGGCGCCGCGCTCGGCGAGGAACCGCAGCAGCGGCACACTACCCAGGTACGCGCCGATCAACAGCGGTGTGTACATCTGCCGGTGGTCCATGGCTTCAATGCTGGCGCCGGCCTGCAGCAGCGCGTCGATGGCCTCGAAGATGTAGCCCATCTCCGCCGGGTCTGCATCCGCATCAAACGCCGAGTTCCACACTTCGCCGCGCATGTCGCGCAGGCCAAGCACGGTGCAGATCGGCGAATCTTTGGTCAGGCGCGGGTTCGCGCCGGCCGCGAGCAGCCGGCGCAGTTTCTCTACCGCCCAGGGGGCCGGGCTGAAGATGAAGTCCCGGCAGGTGGTCGAGAGGGGTGTGGCGCCACGTCCGGCTGCCTTGTTGGGATCCGCACCCTTGGCCAGCAGCAGGGAGATCAGCGTCAGGTGCGCCTCGATGCGCCCGACAATCGTGGCCTCGTCCGGACCGTCATGGTGAAGCAGGCTGCTGTTGCACACCCAATACAGGGCGCGCTCGTTATGGCCCAACCGGATGCGGTCGGGATGCACGCCGGCAAGAACGCGTCGTTCGATCTCCGCGAACGCGTCCTCGCAGCTAAGGGGGGTTTCCAATACAACTGGGGAAGACGAGGTGGCCACAGGCAGTTCACGATCCTTGATCTACTGCATTCAATGCTAACAACCGCAACGCGCGATGCACTGGACAAGTTGTCAACTTGCCTGGACGGCTATGCCAGTGTGGCGCGATAGATTCCGAACACGGTCAGCGCAATCAGAGCCCATGTGATCAGACCGGCAGCAGCACAGGCATTCTCCGAACGCTCCTTATTCGGCGCCAGCACACTGAGGACCATATAGCCGGTGCCCAATATGATGGTATGGAACAGCAGGTCAACGAACATCCAGGCAATGAATCTCCCAATGCCGCCGAGCAGGCTTCCTGCAATTTCTTCAACAGGCATCGTGATTTTCCCTTGTCACGCTTCAGAGCTGACCTGCCGGAGTAATTCCCCGTCCGCCGGTAGGTCGTCAGGGCAGGATGTTCGCATACCGCAAGGGCAGGCAGCCCCACGAGAGGCACCCGCCAGGCCTTCATGACCAAAAACCCACTCCTTATGCCCCTGGCGCATCAGCCCCGCACACCCCATCGGGTAAGCTAATCGCCTCGGTTCGACAGGAAATTCGCAGGTGGCTGACTCCCCCCAGGCTTCCCCGGCGCAGGCGCGCCCGCTGGCAGGCCAGAAGCTGTTGTTGTGCGTGGGTGGCGGCATCGCGGCCTACAAGTCGCTGGAACTGGTGCGCCGCCTGCGCGACGCCGGGGCCCAGGTGCAGGTCGCCATGACCGCCGGGGCCCAGCAGTTCGTTACCCCGCTGAGCTTCCAGGCCCTGTCCGGCCAGCCCACCCGCACCACCCTGTGGGACAGCGCGGCCGAACAGGCCATGGGCCATATCGAGCTGGCCCGCTGGGCCGACCGCGTCATCGTCGCCCCGGCCACGGCCGATCTGCTGGCCCGGCTGGCCAACGGCCATGCCGATGACCTGGTCACCACCCTGTGCCTGGCCACCACCGCGCCGCTCACCGTGTGCCCGGCGATGAACCACCGCATGTGGCTCCACCCGGCCACCCAGGCCAACATCAGCCTGCTGCGCGAACGCGGTGCGCAGGTGGTCGGCCCGGAAGACGGCCCGCTGGCCGAGGGCGAATCCGGTCCCGGCCGGTTGACCGAACCTCATGCCATCGTGGCCGCGCTGGCCGCCCTGCAGGGACCCGCCGATGCGCCCGAATCCCCCCAGGAACTGAAAGGCCTGCGCGTGGTGATCAGCGCCGGCCCCACCTATGAAGATCTGGACCCGGTGCGCTACGTGGGCAACCGCAGCAGCGGCAAGATGGGCTACGCGCTGGCCGCCGCTGCCGTGCGCCAGGGCGCGCAGGTGGTGCTGGTCAGTGGCCCGGTGCACCTGGCCACCCCGGCCGGGGTGCAGCGGGTGGACGTGCGCTCGGCGGCGCAGATGCGCAGCGCCGTGCTGGATGCGCTGCCGGCCGACATCTATATAGGCGCCGCCGCCGTCTCCGATTACACCCCCCGCCAGGTGGCCCCGCAGAAGCTGAAGAAGACCGCCGGCACCCAGACCCTCACGCTGGAGCTGGTGCGCACCCAGGACATCCTGGCCGAGGTGGCCCAGCAGACCAACGCGCTCAAGCTGGTGGTCGGCTTTGCCGCCGAAACCCACGATGTGGAGAAGTACGCGCGCGGCAAGCTGGTCGACAAGCGGCTGGATCTGGTGATCGCCAATCAGGTGGGCATCACAAACGGCGGCTTCGAAAGCGATGAGAATGCAGCCACCGCCTATTGGCAGGGCGGGGAGCAGGTGTTCCCCGGTACCACCAAGGCGCTGCTTGCCGAACAACTGTTGTCCCTGATTGCCCAGAGGTTGCACGCATGACCCAAGCCCCGTCCCTGCACGCGTTGCAGGTGAAGCTGCTCGATCCCCGCTTCGGTGATACCTGGCCGCTGCCGGCCTACGCCACCGAAGCCAGCGCCGGCATGGACCTGCGCGCCGCGCTGGAAACCGAGCTCACCCTGCAGCCGGGGGATACGGCGCTGATTCCCAGCGGTATCGCCATCCACATCGAAGATCCGAACCTGTGCGCGGTAGTGCTGCCGCGCTCCGGGCTGGGCCATCGCCACGGCATCGTGCTGGGCAACGGCACCGGCCTGATCGACGCCGATTACCAAGGCCCGCTGCTGATCAGCGCCTGGAACCGCGGCCGCGAGGCCTTCACGCTGCAACCCGGTGACCGTATTGCACAGTTGGTTGTGCTGCCGATTGCACGCGTCGGCCTGCAGGTAGTGGATACTTTCACCGACAGCGCCAGGGGAACGGGTGGATTCGGCCATACCGGGGTGCGCTGACAGGGGGAACATCAATGAGCAAGGCAACGGCGGAAGGACAGCCGCGATTGACAAGCAAGCGTAACGGGCTGTTGCTGGTGGGGTTGCTGACCCTGCTGGCGCTGTGGTTTGCCTGGAGCGGGGTGCGGCAATGGCGGCAGGCCTCGGTAGGGCAGGCGCTGGAACAGTCCCGCGACCAGATCGTGCAGGGCGTGGACGCCGCACTCAAAGGGCAGAGCAGCCAGCTGGGCACCCTGGTGAAAAGCGAACGGGTCAGTACCGCGCTGGCCGCCGGCGATGCCGATGCGACCGCACTGGCCGTGCGTGAAGGCTGGCCGGGCACCGAAGAGGTGCAGGTGCTCACCGCCGACCTGGACCAGGCCTATGCCGATCCGAAGGCCTTCGGGTACGCCCGCCTGGGCCTGCTGGAATCGGCCATTGCCGGCGACACCGTGGTGGCGCGCGTGGTGCGCGACGCCGGTGGCCAGCGCCTGGGCCTTGCCGTGCCGGTGCAGCTGGGCACCACGGGGCCGGCCGTGATCTACGTACGCCAGCCGTTGCTGCGCCTGACCGGCACCTTCGACCAGGTGCGCGTGCCGTCCGCAGGCTACCTGGCGCTGCGCCAAGGCACCCACAACATCATTGAGCAGGGCGACACCGCCCTGTCGCAGGGCGCCGAAGGCCTGGCCCGTCCGATCGGCAAGACCGGCCTGCGCCTGGCCGCCGCCGTGCCTGACATCGAACCGGGTCCGCTGGGCCTGGGCGCGATTCCGTCCATCATCGTCGCGCTGCTGCTGCTGGCCATCGCCGGCATGCTGCAGTTCGGCAAGGGCCGCGTGCCCCTGCCGCGCCGCCGTGCCGCCGCCAGCGAAGCCGACCACGGTCCGACCCTGCGCGAAAGCCTGGTACAGGAACCGCTGCTGGAGCCGGCCCCGGCCGCCGGTTCGGGCGTGGCACCGCCGCCGCTGCCCACCGGCCCGGGCCATGAGGTGCCGGAGGGCATCTTCCGCGCCTACGACATCCGCGGCGTGATCGGTCGCGAGCTCACCCCGCAGGTGGCGGTGCTGATCGGCCAGGCCATCGGCTCGGTGCTGCAGGTGCAGGGGCTGCGCGACATCGTGGTGGGCCGCGATGGCCGCCTGTCCGGCCCGGAACTGAGCGCCAGCCTGATCGAAGGCCTGCGCCGCGCCGGCTGCGATGTCACCGACATCGGCCTGGCGCCCACCCCGGTGGTGTACTTCGCCAGCTACCACCTGCGCGCCGGCAGCTGCGTTGCCGTCACCGGCAGCCACAACCCGCCTGACTACAACGGCTTCAAGATCGTGGTCGGCGGCGAGACCCTCTCCGGCGATGCCATCACCGAGCTGTACCAGCGCATCCGCGATGGCCAGCTGCACGTGGTCGCCGAACCGGGCAGCCTGCAGCAGCGCGACGTCAACGCCGATTACATCCAGCGCATTGCCGATGACGTGCAGCTGGACCGCCCGATCAAGGTGGTGGCCGATGCCGGCAACGGCGTGGCCGGCGAACTGGCCCAGCCGCTGCTGGAAGCCATTGGTGCCGAAGTCATTCCGCTGTACTGCGATGTGGATGGCACCTTCCCCAACCACCACCCCGACCCGAGCGACCCGGACAACCTGGAAGACCTCATCCAGACCGTGAAGCGCTTCGATGCGGATATCGGCCTGGCCTTCGATGGCGATGGCGACCGTTTGGGCGTGGTTACCCGCGAAGGCAAGATCATCTACGCCGACCGCCTGCTGATGCTGTTCGCGGCCGATGTGCTGCAGCGCAATCCCGGCGCGCTGGTGATCTACGACGTGAAGTGCAGCGGCAAGCTGTCCGATTACGTGCTGCGCAACGGCGGCAGCCCGATGATGTGGAAGACCGGGCATTCGCTGATCAAGGCCAAGATGCGCGAAACCGATGCCGAGCTGGCCGGTGAGATGAGCGGTCACTTCTTCTTCAAGGAGCGCTGGTTCGGCTTCGATGATGGGTTGTATGCCGCCTCGCGCCTGCTGGAAATCCTGGCCCAGCGCGAAGAAACCCCGTCCGAAGTGCTCGACGAGCTGCCCGACAGCGTGTCCACCCCGGAGCTGAAGGTGCCGGTGGAATCGGGTACTCCGCACGCGCTGGTGTCGATGTTCGTGTCGGCCGCGCAGGTGCAGGATTCGCCGTTCGCCGGCGCGCGCCTGTCCACCATCGATGGCCTGCGGGCGGACTTCCCGGACGGCTGGGGCCTGCTGCGCGCCTCCAACACCACCCCGGTGCTGGTGCTGCGTTTCGAAGGCAACGACGAGGCCGCGCTGGAGCGCATCAAGACCCTGTTCCGCGAGCAGCTGCAGCCGCTGCTGCCGGGCGTCGAACTGGGGTTCTGAAAGGAGTACCGACCAACGGTCGGTACCTACCGGGTGATGCCCGACCTGTGGTCGGCCATCACCCTTTGAACCGCAAACCCACGCCGGGCTCGGTGAACAGGTAGCGCGAGTCCAGCGCCGAATCACCCAGCTTGTGGCGCAGCTTGCCCACCAGGATGCGCAGATAGTGCGTGTCGTGCTGGTGGGTCGGCCCCCAGATCTCGGCCAGGATCTGCGGCTGGGTCACTACCCGGCCGGCGTTGCGCAGCAGCAGCGAAAGCAACGCGTACTCCTTGCGGGTCAACGCCACGGGTGCGTCGTCCAGGTGCACTTCGCGGCGCACCAGGTCGATATGCAGGTGGCCGTCATCGAAATGCGGCAACACTCCATCGGCCGATACCGTGCGCGTGCGCAGCAGCGCACGCACCCGCGCCATCAGCTCCTGGGTGCCGAACGGCTTGGTCACGTAGTCGTTGGCGCCGTTGTCCAGTGCCAGCACCTTCTCGGTTTCGCTGGCGCGCACCGTCAGCATGATCACCGGCACCTGGCTCCACTGGCGCAGCTCGGCCAGCACCTGGTGGCCTTCCATGTCCGGCAGGCCGATATCCAGGATCACCAGGTCGGCGCCTTCGCCCACCAGCAGTTCCAGTCCCGCCTGCCCGGTCGCGGCCTGCAGCACCCGGTAACCCTGCGCGCGCAGGCTGATGTCGAGGAAGCGGCGGATCTGCGCTTCATCGTCGATCACCAGCACGCGCGCCGGTGGCACGCCATGGGAAGGGTCAGGAATCGTCGGGGTCATCGGCAGGGTGGGGTTGCAGCAGGGGGAGCGTGATGCGGATCAGGGTACCGCGTCCGTCGCGGCCCGGCAGCGCCTGCACGCTGCCGCCGTGCGCGCCGACCATGCCCTGGGTGATGGTCAGGCCCAGCCCGGTGCCATGCCGGCCGCGGTCGCCGCGCTCCACGCTGTAGAACATGTCGAAGATGCGCGCGCGTTCGTCGTCGGGAATGCCGGGGCCGGCGTCGAGCACATCGATGCGCAGCTCGCCGTCCACCAGCCGCGCCTGTACTTCCACCGCCGCGCCGGGCGGGGAGAACTTCGCTGCGTTCTCCATCACGTTGAACACCGCCTGTTCCACCAGCGCCGGGTGCACCCAGATCGGCCCCAGCGTGCTGGGAATATCCAGCTGCAGGCGTACGTCGGGCTGGTAGCGCTGCAGGCGGCGCGCGGCCGAGCCGACCAGCTCGTCCACGCCTATCCAGTCGCGGTTGATCTTCAGCCCTTCGTGGCCCAGCCGGGTCATGTCCAGAAGGTTCTGGATGTAGCGGTCCAGCCGCTCACCTTCCACCAGGATGGTATCCAGCAGTGCGCGGCGGTCGCTGGCATCCATCGCCTCGGCATAATTGGACAGGCTGTCGGCCGAGCCGATCATTGCCGCCAGCGGCGAGCGCAGGTCGTGCGAGACCGACGACAGCAGTGCCGACCGCAGACGCTCGGTTTCGTTGCTCACGTGCGCCTGTTCCAGGTCCGCCACCAGCCGCGTGCGCAGCGCGGCCTGCGCGACGTCATCCACCATCGCCTCGGCCAGCTGGCGCTGTTCCGGGGTCAAGCGCGGCGCACTGCGCGGGAAGCGCATGCCGGCCACGCCGATGGCGCGCTCGTCGCCATCCAGCAGGGGCAGGAACCACCACTCCGCGCCGGCCAGCGTGTCGGTGAAGCGGCCGCTGGGCTGGCCGTGGCGGTGCGCCCAGTCGGCCGCGGCCAGATCGGTGTCGCCCGGCGCAGCACTGCCGCTGGTGCTGGTGTCGGCACCGATGCGCAACCAGGCGGGCGCATCCAGTGCCTGCTCCAGCGCCTCGCGCCCGGCCTGCGCCACCGCTTCGTTGTTGGGGGCACGGGTCAGCTGGCCCCCCAGCACCTGGCGCGCGTTCGCATGCCGGTTGGCCGCGCGCAGCGCCACCACCTGCATGCGCAGGCGCGAGGCCAGCCGCCCGGCCACCAGTGCCGCCACCAGGAACAGGAACACCGTGATCACGCCCTGGCGCGCGCTGATCGCAAAGGTGAAGCGCGGGGCGATGAAGAAGAAGTTGTAGGCCAGGAAACACAGTGCCGCGGCCATCACCGCCGCACTGGTGCGGCTGCGCGCGGCCACCACCACCACCGCCACGATGAACACCATCGACAGGTCGTACAGCCCCACCCAGCGTTCGGCCACCAGCGCCACCAGGCAGGCCAGCGCGGTGGCCACCAGCGCCAGCACGGTGTCGCGGCCGGTGCTCAGCGTGGGCATCGACAACCCATGGCGGCGCGCACGCGCGCGTGCCTGCGGGGTGCCGATGATGGTGATTTCAAAGTGCGCGCCGCGCTGGATCAACTGCTGGGTCAGCGTGCGGTTGAGCATGCGTGCGAACGGCCGTTCGCGGGTGCGGCCCAGCACCAGGGTGGACACGCTGTTGTGCGCGGCGTGGTCGAGCAGCGCATCGGCAATGCTGGGCCCATGCAGCAGCTCGGCCTCGCCGCCCAGCCGCCGCGCCAGTGCGAAGGCCGCGTCGATCTCGCGGCGGGTGCTGTCGTCTTCGCGGCGGCGCTGCACGGTCACCACTGTCCAGGGCGCATCGCGGCGCTCGGCAATGCGCCGGCCCACGCGCACCAGGTACTCGCTCTGGCCGCCGCCATCGATCGCCACCAGCACCCGCCGGCGCAGCGGCAGGTTGCCTTCCCCGCGCGCGGCGCGGGTCTCACGCAGGCTGTTGTCGACCCGGTCGGCCGCCTCCTGCATCGCCAGCTCGCGCAGCGCGGTCAGGTTGGCGGGCGAGAAGAACGCCTGCAGCGCCTGCGCGGCTTGTTCGGGCACGTACACCTTGCCCTGCTGCAGGCGCTCGATCAGCTCGCGCGGCGGCAGGTCCACCAGCACGATATCGTGCAGGCGGTCCAGCACCGCATCGGGCACGGTCTCGCTGACCCGCACCCCGGTGATGCGCATCACCACATCGTTGAGGCTTTCCAGGTGCTGGATGTTGAGCGTGGTCCAGACGTCGATTCCGGCGTCCAGCAGCTCCATCACATCCTGCCAGCGCCGCTCGTGGCGGCTGCCCGGCACGTTGCGGTGGGCCAGCTCATCCACCAGCACCAGCGCCGGGCGCCGCGCCAGCACCGCATCCAGGTCCATTTCCTGCAGCGCATGCTGCTGGTACTCGCGCTGCAGCAGCGGCACCTGCGGCAGGCCCTCCAGCAGCGCCGAGGTCTCGGCGCGGCCGTGGGTTTCCACCAGCCCAACCACCACGTCCACGCCGCGGCGCAGCTGCTCGTGCGCACGGCCGAGCATGCTGTAGGTCTTGCCCACGCCGGGGGCGGCGCCCAGGAACACGGTGAGCTTGCCGCCGGCCTCGCGCTGCAGGCTCTCCACCAGTGCGTCGGCCTGTCGGGTGCGGGAGTCGGTCATGGGGGCAGAGTGTGCGCCGTTCGGTGGCAAGGCGACATCATCGCGTAGTCGTCTCCGTCGCACCGGGTGCCGCCTGGGTGTTCTTCAACCCGTCCAAGGCAAGGTTCAACGTCATCACGTTCACCCGGGGCTGCCCGAACACGCCCCATTGCGGGCCCTGCGTATGCGCCTTCACCAGCGCCTGCATCTGTTCCACGCTGAGGCCGCGGTTGCCCGCCACGCGCTTGACCTGCACCGCAGCCGCAGCCGGCGACAGCTCGGGGTCCATGCCCGCGCCGGACTGGGTCACAAGATCACCGGGCACCTCATCCACGGCAATGCCTTCGCGCGCTGCCACGGCCCGGGTCGCCTCGGCGACGCGTTCCTGCAGGGCAGGGTTGCTGCGCGCCAGGTTGCTGCCGGCGGCGGCCATCGGGTCGTAGTTGGCCGCCGACGGGCGCGCCTGGAAGTAGCCGTCGCCCACGAACGGCTGGGCCACCAGGCGCGAGCCGCGCACCTGGTGGTTGTCCAGCAGCAGGCTGCCTTCGGCCTGCACGGGGAACAACGCGGCACTGAGGCCGGTGGTGGCCACGGCATACGCCAGGCCGAGCAGCAGCAGGCTGGCCACGCCCAGGCCGATGGCCGGGCGCAGCGCACCGGTGTGCTGCAATGACACCGGAGTGGCGGCGCGCGCACGCGCCGGGCGGGAAAGCGAAGCAGCAGCGGAGCGGTTCATGCGCCAAATACCGAGAAGAGGAGGAGGTCGATCAGCTTGATGGCCGCGAACGGCAGCAGCACGCCGCCCAGCCCGTACACCAGCATGTTCCGGCGCAGCAGCGCGGTGGCCGTGGCCGGGCGGAAGCGCACGCCACGCAGGGCGAGCGGAATCAGGGCCGGAATCACCAGGGCGTTGAAGATCAGCGCCGCCAGCACCGCGTTGCGCGGGCTGGACAGGTGCATCACGTTCAACGTGGCCATGGCCGGCAGGGTGGCGGCGAACAGCGCCGGCAGGATCGCGAAGTACTTGGAGACGTCGTTGGCCAGCGAGAACGTGGTCAGCGCACCGCGCGTGATCAGCTGCTGCTTGCCCACTTCCACCACCGCCAGCAGCTTGGTCGGGTCCGAATCCAGGTCCACCATGTTGCCGGCTTCCTTGGCCGCCTGCGTGCCCGAGTTCATCGCCAGGCCGATGTCGGCCTGGGCCAGTGCGGGGGCGTCGTTGGTGCCGTCGCCCACCATCGCCACCAGCCGGCCACCGGCCTGTTCGGCGCGGATGCGGGCCAGCTTGTCTTCCGGGCGCGCTTCGGCGATGTAATCGTCCACGCCGGCTTCGGCCGCAATCGCCGCGGCGGTAAGCGGGTTGTCGCCGGTGATCATCACCGTGCGGATGCCCATCGCGCGCAGCTGCGCGAACTTCTCGCGCATGCCGTGCTTGACCACGTCACTCAGCTCGATCACGCCCAGCACGTGGCGGCCTTCGCACACCACCAGCGGCGTGGCGCCGTTGCGTGCCACCTGTTCCACCCGCCCGGCCAGCTCGGCCGGCACGGTGCCGCCCAGCTCGCGGACATATGCAGTGATCGCATCAGCCGCGCCCTTGCGGATGCGCCGGCCGCCGTCCAGGTCCACGCCGGACATGCGGGTCTGTGCGCTGAAAGCGAAGTACTCCGCCTTGTCAGGCTCGCTCGTGGTGCACCCTTGTTCGCGTGCCAGCCGCACCACCGACTTGCCTTCCGGGGTCGGGTCGGCCAGCGAAGACAGCAGCGCCGCTTCGCGCAGCTGCGAGGCTTCAATGCCCGCCAAGGCATGGAAGTGGGTCGCCTGGCGGTCGCCGTGGGTGATGGTGCCGGTCTTGTCCAGCAGCAGCACGTCCACGTCGCCGGCCACTTCCACCGCCTTGCCCGATTTGGCCAGGATGTTGGCCGCCAGCGCACGGTTCATGCCGGCGATCCCGATGGCCGGCAGCAGCCCGCCGATGGTGGTCGGAATCAGGCACACCAGCAGCGCGATCAGCAGCAGCGGGTCGACCTTGACCCCAACGAACGCGCCGATGGCGGGCAGGGTTGCCACCACCACCAGGAAGGTCAGCGTCATCGCGGCCAGCAGCAGGGTCAGCGCCACTTCGTTCGGCGTCTTCTGCCGGTTGGCGCCTTCCACCAGCGCGATCATCCGGTCCAGGAAGCTGTGGCCCGGCTCGGCGGTGATCTTCACGATGATCTGGTCCGACAGCACCTTGGTGCCGCCGATTACGCCACTGCGGTCGGTACCGGCCTCGCGCAGCACCGGTGCCGATTCACCGGTCACCGCCGCTTCGTTGATGGTCGCAAGGCCCTGCACGATCTCGCCATCGGCCGGCACCAGCTCGCCGGCACTGACGATCACGTGGTCGCCCGGGCGCAGCTCGGCGGCCGGCACCTGGGTTTCGCTGGCCCCGGCGTGGGCGGCGGCCAGCCGCCGCGCGCTGAGGTCCTGGCGGGCACGCCGCAGCGAGGCGGCCTGGCCGCGGCCGCGCGCTTCGGCCACCGCTTCGGCGAAGTTGCCGAACAGCACGGTCAACAGCAGGATCGCGGTCACCACCAGGCCGAAGCCCAGCGGCGCGTTGCCGGTCAGCGTGACCAGCAGGCTCACCAGCGTGCCCACCATCACCACCGCCATCACCGGGCTGTGCACCAGGTGGCGCGGCGACAGTTTGATCACCGCATCGCGCAAAGCCCGGCGCAGGCCGGCTGCGTCGAGCAGGCTCGGGCGGCGGGAAGGAGCTGCATTCAAGGGATAGGTACTCATGGTTTCACGTCTCAGCGCAGCGTCAGCGACAGGTGGTCGGCAACCGGGCCCAGCACCAGCGCCGGCATGAACTGCAATACGGTCAGGATGACGATCAGCGCGATCAGGGTCAGCGCGAAGGTCGGGGTTTCAATCTGCAGCGTGCCGGCCGATTCCGGCGCACGCCGCTTGGCGGCCAGCTGGGCGCAGACGATCAGCGGAATCACCAGCACCGGGTAGCGGCCCAGCAGCAGCACCAGGGTGCAGCTCAGGTTCCACCACGGGGTGGCATCGCCCAGCCCTTCGAAACCCGAGCCGTTGTTGGCGAACGCCGATACGTACTCGTAGAACACCTGGCTCACCCCATGGAACGCGGGGTTGGAGGTGCCGGTGATCGACGGAATGGCCAGGGTGATCGCGGTGAACGCCAGGATGGTGATCGGCTGCAGCAGCACCAGCAGCGCCAGCAGCTTCACCTGCGGGGTTTCCAGTTTGCGGCCCAGCAGCTCGGGCGTGCGCCCGGTCATCAGCCCGGCCAGGAACACGCCCAGCAGCAGGTACACGATGAACTGCTGCAGGCCGCAGCCGATGCCGCCCCAGATCGCGTTGATCAACATGTTGACCATCGGCACCGCGCCGGCCAGCGGGCTCAGCGAGTCATGCATGCCGTTGACCGAGCCGTTGGACACCTGGGTGGTGATCGCCGCCCACAACCCGGTGCCGTCCGCACCCAAGCGTACTTCCTTGCCTTCCATCAGCAGCGGGCTGGCGGCGGTGGCCGAATGGCCCTCCAGCCACACCGTGGCGGCGATCGACACGCTCGACATCGCCAGCATGCAGCCGAACACCAGCGCCGCCAGGCGCTTGCGACCGGTGAACGCACCCAGCATGAACACCACCGCGATCGGGATCAGCAGGATGCCGATCAGCTCCAGCGCGTTGGACAGCGGGGTCGGGTTCTCCAGCGGCATGCTGCTGTTGGGGCCGTACCAGCCACCGCCATTGGTGCCCAGCTGCTTGGCCGCCACCATCGCCGCGACCGGGCCCAGTGGCAGTTTCTGGGTTTCCATGCCCGCGGTTGCATCGATTGGCGTGGCGCTCGGGCCACCGGCCAGTGTCGAGGGCACGCCCTGGCTGGTCAGCAGCACCGCCCACAGCAGGCACAGCGGCAGCATGAAGCGCACGCACGAACGCACCACGTCGGCGTAGTAGTTGCCCACGTCGATCCGGCGGTCTGCCGGCAGGGTGTCCGCACTCGCATCGGCTGCCGGTGCGGCGCCGAACAGCGCACGCAGCGTGGCCACCACCAGTGCCAGCCCCATCATCGGGGTGACCACCTGCAGGCCGGTGATCGCGGTCATCTGCGAGAAGTACGACAGCTGCGCCTGGCCGGAATAGTGCTGCTGGTTGGTGTTGGTGAGGAATGACACCATCGTGTGCAGCGCCGTGTCCCAGCGCATGTTGGGAATCTGGTCGGGGTTGAACGGCAGCCAGGCCTGGGTCATGAAGACCGCCTGCACCAGCACGGCAATGACCAGGTTGCTGAGCAGGAACGCGCCCACATAGCCACGCCAGGACATCCCGCGCGCCGGGTTCACCCCCAGCACGCGGTACAGCGGCTTTTCAATCCAGCCGAACAGCGCGTCGCCGCGCATCGGCCCACCGCGCATCACCCGGGCCAGATACAGCCCAAGCGGAAAGGCCAGCACGATGCTGGCCAGCACAATCAACAGAATCTCGGTCATGGTCGGCTCCGATCAGAACTTTTCGGGCGCAAGCACGACGTACAGCAGGTAGGCGGCGGCAACGAGCACCAGCACGCCGCTCACGAAGGAAAGCCAGGCAGGCACGGGGCGTTCTCAGTAGTAGGGAAGGGAGGCCGCCATCGTGTTCCCCAACGGCGTAAACGCTCCACGCCTGCCCCGTGCCCAACCCGTAAAAAGTGCATAAAAAAAGGCGGATGCCCGCGCATCCGCCCTTTCGCTGCTATCAACTCACCCGCGCGGGTCGGTAGAAACGCCCTTCAACAACCGGTACCGCTGCAGGGTTTCCTCGATCTCCACATCCAGCGCCTTGCGCTGCTCCACGTAGGAGTCCTGCATGCGCTTCTGCGCCACCAGTTCGGCGTGGCGCAGGCGGATGTCCTCGGCCTGCTTGGGGGCCACCGGCTGGCCGGCCAGTTCGCGGTCGCCCGCGCTGCCGAGCAGGGTCACCAGCGCGCTGCGCAGGCTGGCCACGTTGTAGTTGGCCGTCTGCACGTTGTTGTCCAGGATCCCGGTGCGCTCCACGAACACCCGGCGCAGGTCGGCCTCGTCCTGGTAGGTGGACAGCATGGCCTGCTCGGTACGCTGGCGGGTATCTTCAGCGGCCTGGTCGAGCTGGCGCTGCGCGGCGGCCACGGCGGCATCGGCGCGCTCCTGCTCGGTCAGGGTGCGGTCCACCCCGCCCTTGCGCAGGCCGCTGTTGACGCTGAACTCCTCACGGGCGCTGTTCACTGCGTCCTGGGGCAGGGCATCGCTGCAGATCCGCTCCTTGCCCTCGTTCCAGCAGAACAGCTTCTTCGGTTTGGCCGGCGTGTTGCTGTGTTTGCTTTGGGCCTGGGCCGTGAGCACAGGCGCGGCCAGCAACAGGCCAATGATGGTGAACGTGGCAATCCTGGACATGGGAGCCCCCTGCTCTCAACGCGTAGGACGGCTGCCGTAACGGGACCGATAGTCCTCCAGCGGCTGCCGGTACCCCACAAGTTCCGGATTTCCGGAGGCAAAATCAAGCAGGTCGGCCAGCGTGGCCACGGCCACCACCGGAATGCCGGCCTCTTCGGCCACGGCCTGGGCAGCCGAACGGCGGTCGTCTTCCGACGCGATCTCCTGGCGGTCCAGCGCCACCACGATGCCGGCCGGGGTACCGCCAGCCTGCTTGATGATGCCCAGCGCCTCGCGGATGGCGGTGCCGGCGGTGATCACATCGTCCACGATCAGCACGCGCTTGCCGTTCATGTCCGCGCCGATCAGGTTGCCGCCTTCACCGTGGGTCTTGGCTTCCTTGCGGTTGAAGCTCAACGGCAGGTCGCGGCCGCGCTGGGCGAATTCACAGGCGGTGGCGGTGGCCAGCGGAATGCCTTTGTAGGCTGGGCCGAACACCACGTCGAACTTCAGCCCGGTGGCTTCCACCGCGTCGGCGTAGCAAGCGGCCAGCTGGACCATGCTGGCGCCCGAATCGAAGCGGCCGGCATTGAAGAAGTAGGGGCTCAGGCGGCCCGACTTGAGGGTGAACTGGCCAAAACGCAGCGCATCGGCGGTCAAGGCCAGCTGCAGGAAACGGTGACGGTGGTCGCTCATCTAACGCTCTATTCAATTCTCTTGGAGCGCAGATCGTAAAGCATGACCGGCAATTCAGGCTCGCGACCGGCCGCCGCAGGCCCCTGCAATGGCCGGATCCGGCCAGCCGATGGGCCGGGCAACCCGGTATGCTTTGCCCGTTACGTACCAGACCCGGGTCAGCATGCGCATCATCAGTTTCAACGCCAATGGCATCCGTTCCGCCGCCACCAAGGGTTTCCTCGAGTGGTTCCGTGCCCAGGATGCCGACGTGCTCTGCATCCAGGAGACCAAGGCCCAGGAAGACCAGCTGACCGATCCCATGTTCCGCCCGGACGGCCACCACTGCTTCTACCGTGACGCGATCACCAAGAAGGGCTACAGCGGCGTGGCCATCTACAGCAAGCGTGAGCCCGACCAGGTCATCACCTCGCTGGGCTGGGCGCCGTTCGACGACGAAGGCCGTTACATCGAAGCCCGCTACGGCAACCTCAGCGTGGTGTCCTTCTATATCCCCTCCGGCAGCTCCGGCGACCTGCGCCAGGGCTTCAAGTACGAAGTGATGGAGTGGCTGCGCCCGATCCTGGCCCAGTGGCTGGCCAGCGGCCGCGACTACGTGCTGTGCGGGGACTGGAACATCGTCCGCTCCGCGCTGGACATCAAGAACTGGAAATCCAACCAGAAGAACTCCGGCTGCCTGCCGCCCGAGCGTGACTGGCTCAATGGCCAGTGCGTGGATGCCGGCCAGGCGCTGGACGTGGCTGGCGGCCAGGGCTGGACCGACGCCTACCGCCTGCTGCACCCCACCGGCGAGGATTACACCTGGTGGAGCAACCGCGGCGCGGCCCGCGCCAACAACGTCGGCTGGCGCATCGATTACCAGTTCGTCAGTCCCGGCCTGCGCGATCGCCTGCGTGGATGCTCGATCTACCGCGATGAACGCTTCTCCGACCATGCTCCGTTCACGGTGGACTACGCCCCATGAGTGAAGCGGCCGCCAAGCCCCGTCGCCCGTGGCAGCGGGTGCTGGCCAACCTGCGCGAGCGCAAGGTGCTGGCCATGCTGCTGCTGGGTTTCAGCTCCGGCCTGCCGATCTACCTGGTGGGCAACACGCTCGGCTTCTGGATGCGCAAGGAAGGCATCGAGCTGGACACCATCGGCTTCCTGTCGTGGGTGGGCCTGGCCTATTCGATGAAGTTCCTGTGGGCGCCGATCGTGGACAAGGTCGACGCCCCGCTGCTGGGCCGCTTCGGCCGCCGCCGCGGCTGGATGCTGCTGTCCCAGGCGGTGGTGGCCGCCGCCCTGATCGGCATGGCCGTGGTCCATCCCAAGGGTGGCCAGATCCTGATTCTGGGCATCGCCTGGGAACACATGCTGGTGTTCGGGATCATGGCCACCGTGGTGGCCTTCGCTTCGGCCACCCAGGACATCGTCATCGACGCCTGGCGCATTGAAAGCGCCGACAACAGCGAACAGCTGGGCCTGCTCACCTCCACCGCCGCGCTCGGCTACCGCACCGCGCTGCTGGTGACCGATGCGCTGATCCTGCTGATCGCCGCCCGCGTGGGCTGGCAGATGTCCTACGAAATCATGGCCGGCCTGATGGCCTTGGGCGTGGTGGCGGTGGTGATGGCGCGCGAACCGGTGCGCGCGCAGATCGCCGTGCAGACTCAGGCGGCCCCGCTGTGGACCCCGCGCGGGTTGTTCGATGCACTGGTCGGGCCATTCATTGCCTTCGTCCGCGAGCACCGCAGCGGCGCCATCCTGATCCTGCTGGCCATCAGCGTGTACCGCATGGCCGATTTCATCATGGGCCCGATGGCCAACCCGTTCTACGTCGACCTCGGCCTGACCGAAGAGACGGTGGGCGCAGTGCGCAGCTCGGTCGGCCTGATCGCCACCTTTGTTGGTATTGCCGCCGCCGGGCTGGTCTCGGTGCGCTGGGGCGTGCTGGCTACCCTTCTGGTGGGCGCCGTGCTGGGCCCGGCCTCGAATCTGGCGTTTGCCTGGCTGGCCTACGTCGGGCCGGACCCGACCAGCTTCGCCATCGCCATGGCCATCGACAACCTCTCGGGCGGGTTTGCCGGCACCGCGCTGATCGCCTACATGTCCAGCCTCACCAGCATCGGCTACACCGCCACCCAGTACGCCCTGCTCAGCTCGTTCTATGCCATGCCCGGCAAGGCGCTGAAGGGTCTCTCAGGCTGGGCGGTGCAGTCGTTGGCCCAGGGCCGCACCCTGCTGGAAGGCTACGCGCTGTTCTTCGTCGGCACCGCGCTGATCGCCATCCCGGTGGTGATCCTGTGCGCCCTGCTGATCGTGCAGCAGCGCCGGCACCTGCGCGCGGCCAGCTGAGGGGTGCTTGCCCGTACCCCCCGGCTGGGCCATCATCGAACCCGTTGTGCCGTGGGGGCGGTGCGTTGCCAACGGGGGAATACACATGGCTGATCTGGTGCTGCGCGATCTCGATCCGCTGCTGAACGAGCGTATCCGGCGGGTCGCTGTCGCACGCGGCTGGACCCGCGAACACACCTGCGTGGTCCTGCTCGAGCAGGGCCTGTTCGCCAGCGAACTGGAAGTCCGCAGCGGCTTCCACGACCCCGAAGTAAACGCCCTGGCCGAAGCCATCGCCGCCCTCCAGGCCCTCCCGGACGTGAAGGCGTTCTAGGCAGCCCCCATCACGCTGGGTGAATGGCGCCCAATATCCGCGGCCCGCGCGCCCCGGTCACGCTGGGCAGGTTGCCCGGCAACCCCTGCAGCGTCCGGTGCGCCAACCACGCAAACCCCATCGCTTCCAGGTAATCCGGGTCCAGCCCGTGCACTGCACTGGACTCGACCACCACCCCAGGCAACCGCGCGGTGAGTCTGCGCAGCAGCTGCGGGTTGCGAACACCGCCGCCGCACACCAGCACCCGCGTTGCTTCCGGCAGGTGGGCCAGCAGCGCGTCGGCTACCGTGGCCGCCGTCAGTTCCAGCAGCGTCGCCTGCACGTCCGCAGGCGCCACGGTGCGGACGGCCATCGCCGCCTCGGCCCAGGCCAGATGAAACTGCTCGCGCCCGGTGCTCTTCGGCGGCGGCAGCGCGAACCACGGTTCGGCCCGCCAGTGCTCCAGCAGCGCCTCATCCACCTGCCCGCTGGCCGCAAACGCGCCATCGGCATCGAACGGCGTGCCGGTATGCCGCTCGCACCACGCATCCATCAGCGCGTTGGCCGGCCCGGTATCGAAGCCACGCGGGGTGCCCACGCGCGGAATCAGGGTCAGGTTGGCGATCCCGCCCAGGTTCAACACCGCCCGGTCCTCATCGGCCGTGCCCAGCATCGCCAGGTGGAAGGCCGGCATCAGCGGCGCCCCGTGCCCACCGGCGGCCACGTCGCGGCGGCGGAAGTCGGCCACCGTGGTGATGCCGGTCAGCTCGGCAATCCGGTTGGCATCGCCCAGTTGGCAGGTGAACGCCGGATCGGCCAGCGGCCGGTGCCGCACCGTCTGCCCATGCGAACCAATCGCCCGCACCTGCGCCGGGCTCACCCCGGCCTGTTCCAGCAGGCGGTTGGCGGCGGCCGCGAAGGTGATGCCGATCTGCGCATCGATCCGGCCCAGCGTATCCAGTGAGCCCAGCTCGCCGCCTTCGCCCAGCGCCACCAGCTCGGCGCGGATGGCGGGGTCCCAGGGGTGGGTGAGCCCATCGACGTAGCGGCAGCCGCCCTCGGCGGGAAACTGCACCAGCGCGGCATCGATGCCATCGGCGCTGGTGCCGGACATCAGGCCCAGGTAGAGCGGGGTATGCGGATCAGCTGAAGTCATGGCCAGGCGGTTCAACAGGGTGCGTGCAGCTTCCGCGCAACCTGTTGCCGCCGTCAATGCATGCGATCAGCCGCGGCTGCCCTTGGCCGGCTTGGCCGCGCTGGCCGTGGTGGTAGCGGCCTGGTCGGCCTTCGGCGCCGGGCTGGCGTCGGCGTAGATCAGCTTCTCCATGCCCTGGATGCGGGCCAGCGCCGGCGCGGTCTGCGCGCGGAAGGCGACCAGCTCGCTGCCCTGCAGCGGCTCCGGCGGCGGCATCGTCACCGACAGCGGGTTGCGGTGCACGCCGTTGACGCGGAATTCGTAGTGCAGGTGCGGGCCGGTGGCCAGGCCGGTCGAGCCCACGTAGCCGATCACCGTGCCCTGCGCCACGCGCTGGCCGGTCTTGATCTTGCCAAAGCGCGACATGTGCCCGTACAGGGTGGTGTGGCCACGGCCGTGGTCGAGGATCACCACGTTGCCGTAGCCGCGCTGCACGCCGGCGAACTGCACGCGTGCATCGCCGGCGGCCATGATCGGGGTGCCGGTGCGCGCGGCGTAGTCCACGCCCTTGTGCATGCGCATCTTGCCCAGCACCGGGTGCTTGCGCGCCCCGAACGTCGAGCTCAGGCGGGCGAAGGGAATCGGCATGCGGATGAAGCTCTTCTTCAGCGGGCGCCCGCTCACGTCGAAGTACTCGGACTTGCCGTTGCGGTCGAAGCGGAAGCCGCTGTAGGTCTTGCCGCCGGAGGTGAAGGTCGCCGCCAGGATCTTGCTGGTGTCCACCTTCTCGCCTTCGCGCCAGGTCTCATCCATCACCACGCTGAAGCGGTCGCCGGGCTGCAGGTCCTTGGAGAAGTCGATGTCGTACTTGAAGATCTCGTCGGTCATCGTCGCGATGGCCGACGGCGACAGCCCGGCCTTGCGCGCCGCCGCGTACAGCGAACTGGTGATCTCGCCGCTGGTCACCACCCGGCGGGTGGAGCTCTCACGCTTGCTGACCTTCTCGGTGATCTGTTCGCCCTTCAGCGACAGCTCCACCCGGTTGTCGGCATCGCGGTCGAAGCGGATCGTGCGCAGCTCCCCGCTCAGCGGCAGGTCGAAGGCGATCTCGGCGCCGGGGCGCAGCTTGGTCAGCGCGTCGCGCGCACCGGGATGCTCCAGCACCTGGTGCATCACCGTGGGCGAAATGCCGGCTTCGTCGAACAGGTTGCTCAGGGTCTGGCCGCGCTGCACGCGCAGTACCTGCCAGCTGTCGCCCGGCACCTGCTGCAGGCGCTCCTGGGACAGCGGCGGCAAGGGCAGGGCCAGCGTGGAATGGCTGACCGAGTAGGGCGACTCGATGGTGTGCGAGAAGCCGGGGACAATGGTGGCCACCAGGGCGCCGATGGTGGCGAACAGGCTGGCGTGCATCCAGTGGCGGCGGGTCCAGCGCTCATTGAAAGCAGCGGGAAGATGCTGTCGAAGCTTCCGATGCAGGGCGGTGTCGTGGAGAACGTGAAGGCGTTCCTTGAAGCGCTGCTTGCGCGCGCGGCCTTGATCGGTATTCAGCATCGTCGGTGTGTTCCTGGCTGGCCCGGGAGCGCGGGCCCAAACGTCGGTAACATAGACAGGTATAAATATCGCGTCAAACCCATGTGCCTATTGGCTTTTGTGAAGCGCTTGCGGTTAACTTGTACTTAACGTCATTCATGTAAATAAGGCATCGCCGGGAGTTGCACGTGTCCTCGATTGAACAAGCCCTTGCCCAGATCGGCCGTGGCGCCGATGAAATCCTCAAGATCGAGGAGCTGCGCCAGCGGCTGGAAAGCGGCCGCCCGCTGCGGGTCAAGGCTGGTTTCGACCCCACCGCCCCGGACCTGCACCTGGGCCATACCGTGCTGCTGAACAAGCTGCGCCAGTTCCAGGACCTCGGCCACCAGGTCATCTTCCTGATCGGCGACTTCACCGGGATGATCGGCGACCCCTCCGGCAAGAACGTCACCCGCAAGCCGCTCAGCAAGGACGACGTGCTGGCCAATGCGCGCACCTATGAAGAGCAGGTGTTCAAGGTGCTGGACCGGGAAAAGACCGAAGTGCGCTTCAATTCGGAGTGGTTCGGCAAGATGGGCGCGGCCGACATGATCCGCCTGGCCGGCCAGCACACCGTGGCGCGCATGCTCGAGCGCGACGACTTCGCCAAGCGCTATGCGGCCCAGCAGTCCATCGCCCTGCACGAGTTCCTGTACCCGCTGGTGCAGGGTTACGACTCGGTAGCCCTGGAAGCGGACGTCGAACTGGGCGGTACCGACCAGAAGTTCAACCTGCTCATGGGCCGTGGCCTGCAGGAGCACTACGGGCAGAAGCCACAGATCGTGCTGACCATGCCGCTGCTGGAAGGCCTGGACGGCGTGGCCAAGATGTCCAAGTCGCTCAACAACTACATCGGCATCAGCGAACCGGCGATCGACATGGTGACCAAGACCATGAAGATCGGCGACGACCTGATGTGGCGCTGGATCGAGCTGCTTTCCTTCGAGATCAGCCAGGCCGAAGCGGTCAGCCTGCGCGAGCAGGTCGCCGCTGGCACCCTGAACCCGCGTGAGGTGAAGCTGCGCCTCGCGCGTGAGCTGACCACCCGCTTCCACGATGCCGACGCGGCCGAGCTGGCCATTGCCGGCTGGAACGCTGCCGTGACCGGGCAGGGCGATGTGACCCTGTTGCCGCTGCAGGAAGTGGCCATTCCCGCTGAAGGCCTGCGTATTGGTGCATTGCTCACCGCAGCCGGCCTGACCCCGAGCAACTCGGAGGCCTCGCGCAAGCTCAAGGAGCGTGCGGTGAAGGTGGACGGCGAGGTGGTGGACGATGCCCAGCAGCTGTTCGTGCCCGGCTTCGAGGGCCTGCTGCAGGTCGGCAAGCGCAACTTTGCACGCGTGCTGTTGGTCGCCGCCTAAGCGCCACAAGGGTTTCGCGCCTTCGGGCGCGGAACCAGCATGAATGAATGCACAAAACCGTGAAAAAAGGTCATGCACCCCCTTCACAAACGAGGCGGTTGGGGACATACTTTCCCTCCCCCGACGTAGGGGCCACCGCAAGGCGGCAACCGCGAAGGAACAGGACTTCAACTTCTTCGAAAGAAGGTGTTGACGGAAACGAAAAGCCTGACATAATAGGCGGCTCGCTTCGACGAAAGGCCCTCGGGTCTTCCGGGCATCACGACCAACGGTCGTGATCTACCACCAGGTAGGTATCGACTGTTAGTCGATACGCAAAACACCTCGAAAAAAGGTGTTGACGAAGCGGAAAAGCCAGCTATAATGGGCGGCTCGCAACGACGGAAACGTCGGGGCACACGGAGAAAGGCGCTGAGGCC
>NZ_JAXCWT010000004.1:0-492354 GCF_034044835.1 Stenotrophomonas sp. CFBP8994
AACGCCCCTTGAGAGTGTCCAGAAAAACTTGACCACCACAGATTCACGGCGCCCCCCGTACCCCCGCACCCGCCGGCCCAGCTCAGACCAAGCGACGGCCACCGGCTGTTCGCCCAGAAGCATGAAGCTGCCGGGCAGGGCCCGGCACTACGGGAGTGTCTGCACCCCCGACGTTTGCAGGCCACGCAAGCGGGCGCAAAAAAAAATCCCGCCGAAGCGGGATTTTTCATCAGCAATCAGACCTCAAGCGAAGCCAGATCGCCCTTGTTCTCCAGCCACTGCTTGCGGTCGCCCGCGCGCTTCTTGGCCAGCAGCATGTCCATCAGCGCGCTGGTCTGCTCGCCATCGTCCACCGTCAGCTGCACCAGGCGGCGGGTGTCGGGGTGGATGGTCGACTCGCGCAACTGGTGCGGGTTCATCTCGCCAAGGCCCTTGAAGCGGGTCACGTTGACCTGGCCCTTGATCTTCTCGCGCTCGATCTTGTCCAGCAGCGAACGCTTTTCTTCCTCGTCCAGCGCGTAGAACACCTGCTTGCCCACGTCCACGCGGAACAGCGGCGGCATCGCCACGAACACGTGGCCCGCATCCACCAGCGACGGGAAGTGCTTCAGGAACAGCGCCGTCAGCAACGTCGCAATATGCAGGCCGTCCGAGTCCGCGTCCGCCAGGATCACCACCTTGCCGTAACGCAGCCCGCTGATGTCCTGCTTGCCCGGATCGCAGCCGATCGCAATGGCCAGGTTGTGCACTTCTTCCGACGCCAGCACGCTGCCCGACGACACTTCCCAGGTGTTCAGGATCTTGCCGCGCAGCGGCATGATCGCCTGGAAGTCCTTGTCACGCGCCTGCTTGGCACTGCCGCCGGCCGAATCACCTTCCACCAGGAACAGCTCCGTGCGCGACAGGTCCTGGCTGATGCAGTCCGCCAGCTTGCCCGGCAGGGCAGGGCCCTGGGTGACCTTCTTGCGCACCACCAGCTTTTCGGTCTTCAGGCGCGCACTGGCACGCTCGATCGCCAGCTGCGCGATCTGCTCGCCCAGCGCCACGTTCTGGTTCAGCAGCAGGCTGAAGGCGTCATGTGCCGCGCCTTCGACGAACCCGGCGGCCTGGCGCGACGACAGCCGCTCCTTGGTCTGCCCGCTGAACTGCGGGTCGGTCATCTTCAGCGACAGCACGAACGACACCCGGTCCCACACGTCTTCCGGGGCCAGCTTCACCCCGCGCGGCAGCAGGTTGCGGAAATCGCAGAACTCGCGCAGCGCCTCGGTCAGGCCCGTGCGCAGCCCGTTGGCGTGGGTGCCGTGCTGCGCGGTTGGAATCAGGTTGACATAGCTTTCCTGGACCAGCTCGCCTTCCGGCAGCCACGCCACCGCCCAGTCCACCACCTCGGTATCTTTCTTCAGCTGGCCCACGAACAGCTCGGCCGGCAGCATTTCGCGCTCGCCCAGCTCAGCCTTCAGGTAATCGCTCAGGCCATCTTCGTAGTACCAGGTGTCCTGCTCGTCGGTGGCCTCGTCGCGCAGCTTCACTGTCAGGCCCGGGCACAGCACCGCCTTGGCGCGCAACAGGTGGCGCAGCGCCCGCAGGTTGTACTTGGGCGTGTCGAAGTACTTCGGGTCGGCCCAGAAGCGCACCCGCGTACCGGTGTTCTTCTTGCCCACGCTGCCGACCACTTCCAGCGGCGTGGCGCGGTCGCCATTGCGGAAGGTGATGCGGTGCTCGCTGCCATCGCGCCGGATATGCACTTCCACCAGCGTCGACAGCGCATTGACCACGCTCACGCCCACGCCGTGCAGGCCGCCGGAGAAGGTGTAGTTCTTGTTGTTGAACTTACCGCCCGCATGCAGCCGGGTCAGGATCAGCTCCACGCCGGGCACCTTCTCTTCCGGGTGGATGTCCACCGGCATGCCGCGGCCGTCATCGGTGACCTCGCAGCTGCCGTCCTTGTACAGGGTGACCTCGACCGTCCGGGCGTGCCCGGCCAGCGCTTCGTCCACGGCGTTGTCGATCACTTCCTGCGCCAGGTGGTTCGGGCGCGCGGTGTCGGTATACATGCCCGGGCGGCGCTTGACCGGGTCCAGGCCGGACAGGACTTCAATATCGGCGGCGTTATAGCGGGTGTTCATCTGTCTTCATAAAGCGCATAGCGACGGCGAAGTTTGCGGTCTGGCCGGTTTTTTTGCACGCCGCACGTTCAGGGGCCGGCCGAAGAGCGCGCGATAGACTGTAGGGGATGGGAAAACCGGAACCCCGGCACCCCATCCCCAGCCATACGCGAGGAGACCCCCATGAAGAAGTTGCTGACCATCGTTGCCATTGCCGCCGCCGTCGTGGCCGTGCCGCTGGCAATGGCGCAGAACGCCGGACAGGGCCAGTCCACCGCGCAGCAGGGCGAGCAGGCCGAGGCCAAGGCGCAGTCCGAAGCCGACGCCAAGGCCAAGCGCCGCGCGGCCGCCAACGCCGAAATGAAGGCCAAGGGCCAGCAGGCGCCCCAGCAGGAAGAGGAAGAAGAGGCCAAGAAGAAGCGCTGAACCGGCGTTTCGGCTTCCCCGACGCCCCGGCTTGCCGGGGCGTCTTCGTTCGTGCCCCTTGGGCTGGGCGCCCTCAATCTGTAAACTATGGCTTTCCGGGAGCAGTACGTGTCATCCATCAGCGAATGGACTGGTCTGGTCGTGCGCGGCCGCCAGCAGGGTAGGCAGGAGGTGACGGTCCCAACGGCGACCGGCACGGCCGACCCGACCTCGCCGACCGGCCGCCACGTCATCGCTCCCCTGATCCTGGCCCTGGCGCGTGAACATCCCGCCGCCGCCGCCCGGATCCTCCCCGATTCCCCCTTCACGACGTCCGCCGCCCCGCGCGCCGGCGCCGTTTCCCCCTTCCTGACAGGACACCCCCAGCCATGACTCCCTTGATCTTCGTAACCGGCGGCGTGGTTTCCTCGCTCGGCAAAGGCATTGCCGCCGCCTCGCTCGCCTCCATCCTCGAAGCCCGTGGCCTGAAGGTCACGATGATGAAGCTCGACCCGTACATCAACGTCGACCCGGGCACCATGAGCCCGTTCCAGCACGGCGAGGTGTACGTCACCGACGACGGCGCCGAGACCGACCTGGACCTGGGCCACTACGAGCGCTTCGTGCGCACCCGATTGAGCCGGAAGAACTCGGTCACCACCGGCCGCATCTACGAGAACGTGATCCGCAAGGAGCGCCGCGGTGACTACCTGGGCGCCACCGTGCAGGTCATCCCGCACATCACCGACGAGATCCGCCGCTGCATGGACGAAGCCACCGAAGGCTTCGACGTGGCGCTGGTGGAAATCGGCGGCACCGTGGGCGACATCGAATCCCTGCCGTTCCTGGAAGCCATCCGCCAGGTGCGCACCGAGCGCGGCCCGGAGAAGGCCCTGTTCATGCACCTCACCCTGGTGCCGTACATCGCCGCCGCCGGTGAGCTGAAGACCAAGCCGACCCAGCACTCGGTCAAGGAACTGCGCTCGATCGGCATCCAGCCCGACGTGCTGCTGTGCCGTTCCGAGCAGCCGGTGCCCGACTCCGAGCGCCGCAAGATCGCCCAGTTCACCAACGTCTCCGAGCGCGCCGTGATCAGCGTGCCCGACGTCGACGTGCTGTACCGCATTCCGATGGGCCTGCACGCGCAGGGCCTGGACGAGATCGTCATCAACCAGCTCAAGCTCGGCGACAAGGCCGGTCCCGCCGACCTGCACGAATGGGAAGCCGCGCTGGATGCCACCCTGCACCCGGTGGATGAAGTCACCATCGCCGTGGTCGGCAAGTACGTCGACCACCAGGACGCCTACAAGTCGGTCGGCGAAGCGCTCAAGCACGGCGGCCTGCGCCAGCGCACCAGGGTCAACCTGAAGTGGCTCGAAGCGCAGGACCTGGAAGGCACCGACATGGCGGCGCTGAAGGATGTCGATGGCATCCTGGTGCCGGGTGGCTTCGGCGACCGTGGCTTCGAGGGCAAGGTGCTCACCTCGCAGTTCGCCCGTGAACAGCAGCTGCCGTATTTCGGCATCTGCTACGGCATGCAGGCCGCCGTGGTCGATTTCGCCCGCAACGTGGTCGGCCTGGAGGGTGCCAACAGCACCGAGAACGACCGCCAGTCGCCCAACCCGGTGATCGGCCTCATCACCGAATGGCGCACCGCCACCGGCGATGTGGAAAAGCGCGATGACAAGAGCGATCTCGGCGGCACCATGCGCCTGGGCCTGCAGGAGCAGCGCCTGAAGCCCGGCACGCTGGCCCGCGAGCTGTACGGCAAGGACGTGGTGTCCGAGCGCCATCGTCACCGCTACGAGTTCAACAACCGCTACCGCACCCAGCTGGAAGATGCCGGCCTGGTGATTGCCGGCAAATCGATGGACGACACCCTGGTGGAAGTGGTGGAGCTCTCGCGCGACCAGCATCCGTGGTTCCTCGCCTGCCAGGCGCACCCGGAATTCCTGTCCACCCCGCGCGATGGCCACCCGCTGTTCATCGGCTTCATCCGTGCCGCGCGTGAGCGCAAGGCCGGCGGCGCGCTGCTGCAGGAAGCAAGCGCCTGAGCCAGGACCCGTGGGCGGCGCAGCTGGCCCGTCGCCAGCGCCGCCACTGGCGGGCGTGGCCCTGGGGCTGGGCAGCGTTGGTCCTGTCGACAGCCAGCTGGGGCTGCGCGTTCGTGCTCATGGTGCTGGTGTTTTCCGCAGTGGGTTCGCCCGGTGACGGCAGCCATGCCGTCCAGGCCGTCGCCACGCCCATCAACCTAACCCTGGCGCTGGGCGCAACCTGCGCGCTGGGCACCGTGCTGGCCGGCGTGCTGGCGTTGCGCCTGCGCCGCCAGCCGGCCGGTGGCGGCGCCGCGCTGGGCCTGCTGGGCCTGCTGCTGCTGGTGCTGCTGCTGCCCTCCCTGCTGTAGCCCCTGGCGCTTTCCGCGCGCGGATTTGGCAAGCGGGGGGCAGGTGGGGATAATCACGCGGCACGTTTCAACGCATTGATTTTTGGCGTTCCCCCTTTCTGACTGGTAACCGGCCCGCTATGACCACGATCCGCAGCATCCACGCCCGTGAAATCCTCGACAGCCGTGGCAACCCCACGCTGGAAGCCGAAGTCACCCTGGAGGACGGCTCGTTCGGCCGTGCCGCCGTGCCGTCGGGTGCCTCCACCGGCACCAAGGAAGCGGTCGAACTGCGCGATGGCGACAAGACCCGTTACCTGGGCAAGGGCGTGCGCAACGCCGTCAACAACGTCAACACCACCATCGCCTCCGCGCTGAAGGGCTTCGACGCGGCCGACCAGGAAGGCCTCGACCGGCGCCTGATCGACCTGGATGGCACCGAGAACAAGGGTCGCCTGGGCGCGAACGCACTGCTGGCCGTGTCCATGGCCAATGCCCATGCCGCCGCTGCCGCCAACAAGCAGGCGCTGTGGCAGTACCTTTCCAAGGGCAGCACCGATGTGAGCCTGCCGGTGCCGATGATGAACATCATCAACGGCGGGGCGCATGCCGACAACAACGTCGACTTCCAGGAATTCATGGTGCTGCCGGTCGGCTTCACCTCGTTCTCCGAAGCGCTGCGTGCCGGTACCGAAATCTTCCATTCGCTCAAGTCGGTGCTCAAGGGCCATGGCCTGAGCACGGCGGTGGGCGACGAAGGCGGCTTCGCGCCGGACTTCCGCAGCAACGTCGAAGCGCTCGACACCATCCTCGAGGCGATCGGCAAGGCCGGCTACACCGCCGGCGAAGACGTGCTGCTGGGCCTGGACGTGGCCTCCAGCGAGTTCTACGAGAACGGCAAGTACAACCTGGTGGGCGAGAACAAGCGCCTGACCTCCGAGCAGTTCGTCGATTTCCTGGCCGACTGGGCCGCCCAGTACCCGATCATCACCATCGAAGACGGCCTGGCCGAGAACGACTGGGCCGGCTGGAAGCTGCTTACCGACCGCATCGGCAAGAAGGTGCAGCTGGTCGGCGACGACCTGTTCGTGACCAACCCGAAGATCTTCAAGGAAGGCATCGAGTCCGGCACCGCCAACGCGATCCTGATCAAGGTCAACCAGATCGGCACCCTGACCGAGACTCTGGAAGCGATCGCCATGGCGCACCACGCCAACTACGCTGCGGTGGTCTCGCACCGTTCGGGCGAAACCGAAGACACCACCATCGCCGACATCGCCGTGGCCACCACCGCCACCCAGATCAAGACCGGCTCGCTGTGCCGCAGCGACCGCGTGGCCAAGTACAACCAGCTGCTGCGCATCGAGGAAGCCCTTGGTGCCGGCGCGCGTTACGCCGGGCGTGACGCGTTCGTGTCGCTGAAGCGCTGATCCGCATGCGCAACTGGCGCTGGCTGCTGCTGGTGCTCGCGGTACTGCTGGCATGGCTGCAGTACCGCTTCTGGTTCGGCCCGGGCAATTCGGGAGAAGTGATGTCGCTCGAAGCCCAGGTCGAATCCCAGAAGCGCGACAACGCCGGCCTGCAACAGCGCAATGATGCGCTGGCGGCCGAGGTCAAGGACCTCAAGGAAGGCGAGGCCGCCATCGAAGAGCGCGCGCGCAGCGAGCTGGGCATGATCAAGCCCGGTGAGAAGTTCTACCGCGTGGTCGAGAACGCACCGGTGGCGGCGCCGCGTGCGCCGGCGCTGGCCGCCGACCCGAACGCGCCACACCCGGACGTGCCCTGATGGGCAGTGTCTGGGCCGTGGTTCCGGCCGCCGGCCGAGGTACCCGCTTCGGCAGCGACACGCCCAAGCAGTACCTGGTCGCAGGCGACCGGGTGCTGTTGGCGCACACCCTGGAAGCCCTGCTGTCACACCCGGTCGTGGCCGGGGTGATGGTGGTCATCGCCGAGAACGATGTCGACTGGCCGGGCTGGCAGTCGTTGGCCGACAAACCGATCCTGACCTGCATCGGCGGGGCGACCCGCGCTGCCTCGGTGCTGGCCGGCCTGCAGGCGCTGCCTGACAGCGTGCGGGCCGACGATTTCGTGCTGGTCCACGATGCTGCGCGGCCGAACCTGGCCGCAGCCGACCTCGGTCGCCTGCTGGAAGTGGGGCGTGCCGATCCGGTCGGCGCGATCCTGGCCGCGCCGGTGCGCGATACCCTCAAGCGGGCCGGCGACGACGGCGGCATTGATGGCACCGAGCCGCGTGCGCGCCTGTGGCGCGCGCTGACCCCGCAGCTGTTCCGCCGACACCAGCTGGCCCGCGCGCTGCAGGACGCGGCCGCCGCCGGCGTGGACGTCACCGACGACGCCATGGCGATGGAGCGCCAGGGCCTGCGCCCGTTGCTGGTCGAGGGCAACGAGGACAACTTCAAGGTCACCACCCCGGCCGATCTGTCCCGATTCGAATTCGAGCTGTCGCGCCGCGGCTCCTGAGCCCGTCCGCGCCGGCCATCACCGCAGGTTTTTTGCCATGAACACCCCGTTTCCTCCGGTCCGCATCGGGCAGGGTTATGACGTCCACGCCTTCGGCGAGGGCGACCACATCATGCTCGGCGGCGTGCGCGTCGCGCACAGCTGTAGCGTGCTGGCGCACAGCGATGGCGATGTGATCCTGCACGCTTTGTGCGATGCCATGCTGGGCGCGCTGTCGCTCGGCGACATCGGCCAGCACTTCCCGCCGTCGGACATGCGCTGGAAGGATGCCGACAGCAGCCGCTTCCTTGACCACTGCAACAGCCTGCTGCGCGAACGCGGCTGGCAGGTCGGCAACACCGACATCACCGTGATCTGCGAGCGGCCCAAGGTCGGCCCGCATGCCTTGGCCATGCGCGAGCGCATTGCCGGACTGCTTGGCATCTCGCTGGATGCGGTGAGCGTCAAGGCCACCACCTCCGAGAAGCTCGGTTTCACCGGGCGCGGCGAGGGAATCGCTGCACAGGCCGTCGTACTGTTGGTGGCGCTGTGATCCCCTTGCCGCTGGCCTTCGGCGAGCCGCTGCTGCGCGCCGACATCCGCACCGTCCCGGAAGATTTCCAGGTGGACGAACTGCCGGCGTTCGAGCCCACCGGGGAAGGCGAGCACCTGCTGCTGACGATCCGCAAGCGTGGTGCCAACACCGTGCATGTGGCCAAGCTGCTGGCGAAGTGGGCGGGGCTGCCGGACATGGCGGTCAGTTATGCCGGCATGAAGGACCGGCATGCGGTCACCACCCAGCGCTTCAGCGTGCACCTGCCCAAGCGCATCGCGCCTGACATCGCGCTGCTGGCCTCGGATGAAGTGGAGGTGGTCGAGTCCACCTGGCACAACCGCAAGCTGCAGCGCGGCGCGCTGGCCGGCAACCGGTTCCGGCTGGTGCTGCGCAGCGTGCAGGGCGAGGCGAAGGCGATCGACGAGCGGCTGTCGCTGATCGCCGCGCGTGGCCTGCCGAACTGGTTCGGCGAGCAGCGCTTCGGCCGCGATGGCGGCAACGTGCCGGCCGCACTGGCCATGTTCGGCGGCCGCCGCGTGCGCCCCGACCAGCGCTCGCTGCTGCTTTCGGCCGCGCGCTCGGCGCTGTTCAACCAGGTGCTGGCCGAACGCGTGGCGCAGGGCAACTGGGACAGCCCGCTGGAGGGTGAAGTGTGGATGCTCGATGGCAGCCGCAGCGTGTTCGGTCCCGAACCGTGGACCGACCTGCTGGCGGATCGCCTGGGCCGCTTCGACATCCATCCCAGCGGTCCGCTGTGGGGCGAGGGTGAGCTGCGCAGCACGGGTGCAGCGGCTGAGCTGGAGCTGGGCGCGATCAGCGACGAGCAGTCGGTGCAGCTGCGCACCGGGCTGGAAGGCGCGCGCCTGAAGCAGGAGCGCCGCGCGTTGCGGTTGCGCCCGTCCAACCTGCAGCATCGCTGGCTGGAAGCCGATGTGCTCGAGCTGACCTTCGCGCTGCCGCCGGGGTGTTATGCCACCGCCGTGCTGCACGAGCTGGGTCCGGTGGACGACGCCAGCAGCGCTTCGTCGAACGAGTGATTTCTACGTGGTGCGGGCGATCACCGTCGCGCCAACAGCACCAACACCGCCCCCGTCCCGCCTTGCCCGGCGGGCGCCGAATGAAACGCCAGCACGTCATTGCGCTGGCGCAGCAGCCGGTCCACCAGGTTCTTCAACACCGGTGCACCGCCGTCGGACTGCAGCCCCTTGCCGTGGATGATGCGCACGCAGCCGTGCTCGTGCGCATGCGCTTCCAGCAGGAACTGGCGCAGCAGCGTCTCCGCCTGGGCCACCGTGGCACCGTGCAGGTCCAGCTCGTCCTGCACCGAATACTGCCCGCGCTTGAGCCGCTGGAACATCCGTGCCGGCAGGTTCTCGCGCCGGTAGCTGGCGGTGTCGCCGGCCTCCAGCGGGCTGCTGTCGCGAAGCAGCCTGGCGAATTCCCCGCGCGCGGCGTCCTCGTCCTGTTCGGCCATGCGCGCACGCGGCTTCGGTCGGGGTGTCGCCGGTGGCGCAGCCACCGGTTTGCGCAGCGGCGTGACCTCGCCGATGGCGGCGCGGAACAGTGCGGCCGGATCTTCGTCTTCAGGATGTGACATGCGTACAGCCTAATGCCCTGAATCGGCCGTGCCTACCTCCCGCCGGGGTAGGCCGATCTGCCCGCTTGCGGCACAATAGCTGACGCACTTGCGCGGTCGGTGATCCCGAAACGGGTGAAGGCCGGCCCCGCCAACGCTGGAAAGTGATGGAAATGAAGTCTTGAACAATCAAGCGGTTAAAACCCAGATGCGGATCCTGGTCAGCAACGACGACGGCGTCGATGCCCCCGGCATCAGGATGCTCGCCTCCGTGCTGCGCGAGGCCGGCCACGAAGTGATGGTGGTCGCCCCCGACCGCGACCGCTCCGGCGCCAGCAACTCGCTGACCCTGGACCTGCCGGTGCGGGTCAAGCGCATCGACCACTACACCTGTTCGGTAGCCGGCACCCCGACCGACTGCGTGCACCTGGCGCTGACCGGCCTGCTCGAATACGACCCGGACATCGTGGTGTCGGGCATCAACAACGCAGCCAACCTGGGCGATGACGTCATCTACTCCGGGACCGTGTCGGCGGCGATGGAAGGGCGTTTCCTCGGCCTGCCGGCGGTGGCGATGTCGCTGGTCACCCACAACCACGACCCGCGCAATTTTGAAACCGCCGCGCGTGCCGCCGTGGAGATCGTCACCCGGCTCAAGGCCGACCCGCTGCCGGCCGACACCATCCTCAACGTCAACGTGCCCGACCTGCCGTGGGCGGAGGTGCGTGGCTTCGAAGTGACCCGGCTGGGCAACCGCCACCGTGCCGAAGGCTGCATTGCCCAGCGCGACCCGCGCGGCAATGAAGTGTTCTGGATCGGCCCGGCCGGCCGCGAACAGGATTCGGGCCCGGGCACGGACTTCCATGCCGTGCGCAACGGATTCATCTCGATCACGCCGATCCAGGTCGACCTGACCCGCTACCAGGCACTGGAGAAGGTCGCCAGCTGGGTAGGCGGGCTGACCGCCGCGCTGGACCGGCCGGCATGAGCCAGCGCCTGCGCCTGCAGCCCGAAGCGGTCGGGATTGGCATGACCTCCCAGCGCGTGCGCGACCGCCTGGTCGAACGCCTGCGCGAGAGCGGCATTGCCGACGAAGCCACCCTCAATGCGATCCGGGTGGTGCCGCGGCATCTGTTCATCGACGAGGCCTTGGCCTCGCGCGCCTACGAAGACACCGCACTGCCGATCGGCCACGGCCAGACCATCTCCCAGCCGTGGGTGGTGGCGCGGATGACCGAAGCGGTGCTGCAGTCGGCGCCGAAGAAGGTGCTCGAAGTGGGCACCGGCTCGGGCTACCAAGCCGCCGTACTCGGTGCGCTGGGGCTGGAGGTCTACACCGTCGAGCGCATCGGTGACCTGCTGCGCCAGGCGCGCAAGCGCTTCCGTGCGCTGGGCATGAACATCCGCAGCAAGCACGACGATGGCCGCATCGGCTGGGCCGAACACGGGCCGTTCGACGCCATCGTGGTGACCGCGGCCGCGCCGGCGCTGGTCGATGCGCTGGTCGAGCAGCTGGCCGTGGGCGGGCGCCTGGTCGCGCCGGTCGGTGGGGCCGGGGCGCAGTCGCTGATCCAGCTGACCCGCCGCGACGACGGCAGCGTTGAACAGCAGGTACTGGCACCGGTCACGTTCGTGCCGCTGCTGTCTGGCATGCTGGACTGATTCCAAGGAGCGTTGCGTCATGAAGATTTTTGGTCCGCTGTACGAGCGGGCGATGAAGTGGGCCGCGCATGAGCGCGCCCCGACCTACCTGACGGTGCTCAGCTTCATCGAGGCGATCATCTTCCCGGTGATGCCCGAAGTGATGCTGGCACCGATGTGCGTGGCCCAACCCAAGCGCGGCTGGTGGTTCGCCACGCTCAGCCTGGCCGGCTCGATGGCCGGTGCGCTGGTCGGCTATGCGCTGGGCCACTACGCGTTTGAAGCGGTCAAGCCGCTGTTCGCCGCGATGGGCATGCTGACCAGCATTGAAGGCGGCATCGCCATCGTGCAGGCCAAGATGGCCGAATCCCCGTGGGCGGTGTTCACCTTCCTGGTGCTGGGCGGCTTCATGCCCATCCCGATGAAGGTCTTCACGTGGGCATCGGGTATCGTCGGGGTGCCGCTGCCGCAGTACTTCCTGAGCATGTTGATCGGGCGGGGCAAGCGCGTGTACGTGCTGGCGGCCGTCATCCGCATTGGCGGGGCGCGCGCCGAAGCCGCGCTGCGGCGTTGGATTGAACCGCTGGGCTGGATCGCCACCGTACTGGTGGTGGGTCTGGTGGCCTGGCTTGTCTGGAGAGCGAAGTTCGCATGAGTGCTGATCGTATGCGCGGGGCCACACGGCTGACCGCCCTGCTGCTGGTGGTGTCCACCCTGAGTGCCTGCGGCACCGCCACGGTGGTCAAGCCGTCCGGCGGGCGCACCACGCACACCACGCCGCAGACGTCGGTAGCCAAGCCGGGGCAGACCGCCGTGGTTCGCCGTGGCGACACCCTCTACGCGCTGGCACGCATCCACAACATCACCCCGCGCGACCTGGCCGCTTGGAACGGGCTGGGCGAGCCGTACACCATCTATCCCGGGCAGGTCATCCGCCTGTACCCCGGCAGCAGCCCGGGCCGCGCGCCGACCACCGTGGTGACTGCGCCGCGTCCGGGCACCGGTTCGACGCCTGCGCCTGCGCCGACCCCGTCGCCGACCACGGCCATCAAGAGCAACATCGACTGGCGCTGGCCGGCCGATGGTGCGCTCGTGGGCCGCTTCGTCGGCGCCGATGTCACCAAGCAGGGCGTGGATATCGCCGGCAGCAGCGGCCAGCCGGTACGCGCCACCGCGTCGGGCGTGGTGGTCTATTCCGGTGCCGGGCTGGTCGGCTTCGGTGAGCTGATCATCATCAAGCACAACGATCAGTGGTTGTCGGCCTACGGCCACAACCGCAAGCGGCTGGTCAACGAAGGCCAGAGCGTGAAGGCCGGCGAGCAGATCGCCGAGATGGGCCGCACCGGTACCACCCGCGACATGCTGCACTTCGAGATCCGCTACAACGGCAAGCCGGTCGACCCGCTGCTGTACCTGCCCCCCAAGTGATCGCGCAGCCACGCAGGGCGTGGCGCTACCGCGGCGGAACCCACAAAAAAGGCTGCCAACGGCAGCCTTTTCTGAACGAAATCAACCCATTTCAGCCCGGCAGGAGGATCGCCGCCGCTACATTGCGGCCTTCACCTGCAAGCAGGTTGAATGTCCTGGCGGCCGCTCCGTTGTCCATGACCTCGATGCCGATGTTGCGGGTCAGACAGGCCCCCATGACCGCCGCGGATGGGAATTGCTGCTTTTCCCCCGTTCCAAGGATGACCAGTTCCGGCTGCTGGGCCAGCACCGTGGCCAGGTGGTCCGGGGTCAGCTCCTTGACGCTGGCGGGTGCGGGCCAATCTTCCAGCAATGCCTGCGGGGTGACGATGAAGCTCTTCACCACCCGCCGGGTGCCGGCGTTCACGCGGTCTTCGAACACCACCGAGTCGGCGCCGACGATGCGGAACGCATAGGCAAAATCCGGGATTTCGTGGTTCAGCTGCATGGCGATCAGCCGCGCGGAAGCACGATCTGGCGCTGTTCCTTGCTGGGGCGGTAGAGCACGGCCACGTGGCCGATGCGCTGCACCAGCGCGCTTTCCGAGGCCTGGACCAGCTCGGCGATCATGGCGTCGCGTGCATCGCGGTCTTCCGCGGCCACCTTCACCTTGATCAGTTCGTGGCGCTCCAGCACCTCGTTCAGCTCGGCCAGGAAGGCCGGCGTGACCCCCTTGCCGCCGATCTGCAGCAGGGCGTTCAGACCATGGGCTTGGCCGCGGAGGAAGCGGGTCTGGGAGGAGGTCAGGACAATAGACATTCAGGAACAAGCGGTTAACTGGGGCGATCAGGGTATCATGACCACCCCGTCCGGCCCTATCTCCAATGGTTTCCCGCAGCAAGAGCAGCCAACGCTGGTTGAAAGAACACTTCGCCGACCCCTTCGTGAAGAAGGCCCAGGCCGAGGGGATGCGCTCGCGCGCGGCTTACAAGCTGGAGGAGCTGCTCGCGCGTGACCGGCTGCTGAAGCCGCATATGGTCGTGGTCGACCTGGGCGCCGCCCCCGGGGGCTGGTCCCAGCAGGTCCGGCGCCAGATCGGCGACACCGGAAGGGTGCTGGCCCTGGACATCCTGGAGATGCCGCCGCTGGCCGGGGTGGAGTTCCTTCACGGGGACTTCAGGGAGCAGGCCGTCCTATCGCAGTTTGAAGCCATGCTCGGGGACCAGCCGGTAGACCTTGTGCTCTCGGATATGGCCCCCAATAAAAGTGGTATGGACGCGGTAGACCAGCCGCGGATGATGCACCTGGCCGAGTTGGCGCTGGATTTTGCCGACAACCATCTCAAGCCGGGTGGCGCGTTCCTGATCAAGCTGTTCCAGGGCGTGGGCTTTGACGACTACGTGCGCGAGATGCGCCGCCGGTACGACAAGGTCGTGATCCGCAAGCCTGAAGCGTCCCGGAAGCGCTCGCCCGAGGTGTATGCCTTGGGGCAGGGCAAACGCACCCAGATCAAGTAAGCTCAACCATACCAATTGCGTCAGGCATTAGAGGAACACCGGAGCCAATGAGGATGAACGACTTGACCAAGAACCTCCTGCTATGGGTGGTCGTCGCCGTGGTGCTCATGGTGGTGTTCCAGAGCTTCTCGCCAAAGAGCAGCGGCGCCGGTGCCCAGGGCGCCACGTATTCGCAGTTCCTGGACCAGGTGGATGGCGGCAACGTCCAGAAGGTCACCTTCAGCGGCGACATGCGCAGCGGCACCAACCAGATCTCGTACACCACGCGCAGCGGCCAGTCGGCCACGATCACCGCGCCGATGGACCGCGACCTGATCAACATCCTGCGCGCCAAGAATGTGGAAATCGTCCAGGAAGAGCCGTCCAGTGGCATCTCGCTGGGCGCGATCCTGATGAACTTCCTCCCGGTGATCCTGATCATCGGCTTCTGGTTGTTCATCATGCGCCAGATGCAGGGCGGTGGCGGCGGTGCCAAGGGCGCGATGTCCTTCGGCAAGTCGCGCGCCAAGCTGCAGGGCGAAGACCAGATCAAGGTCACCTTCGCCGACGTCGCCGGCTGCGACGAAGCCAAGGAAGAAGTCGGCGAGCTGGTCGACTTCCTGCGCGATCCGACCAAGTTCACCAAGCTGGGCGGCAAGATCCCGCGCGGCGTGCTGATGGTCGGCCCGCCCGGTACCGGCAAGACCCTGCTGGCCCGTGCCATCGCCGGCGAAGCCAAGGTTCCGTTCTTCTCGATCTCCGGCTCGGACTTCGTGGAAATGTTCGTCGGCGTCGGCGCCAGCCGCGTGCGCGACATGTTCGAGCAGGCCAAGAAGCAGGCCCCGTGCATCATCTTCATCGACGAAATCGACGCCGTTGGCCGCCATCGCGGTGCCGGCCTGGGTGGCGGTCATGACGAGCGCGAGCAGACCCTGAACCAGCTGCTGGTGGAAATGGACGGCTTCGAAGGGGGCGAGGGCGTGATCGTCATTGCCGCCACCAACCGTCCCGACGTGCTGGACCCGGCGCTGCTGCGCCCGGGCCGCTTCGACCGCCAGGTCGTGGTCGGGCTGGCCGACGTCAAGGGCCGTGAGCAGATCCTCAAGGTGCACATGCGCAAGCTGCCGCTGGCCGACGATGTCGAGCCGATGGTGATCGCGCGCGGTACCCCGGGCTTCTCCGGCGCCGACCTGGCCAACCTGTGCAACGAGGCGGCGCTGTTTGCCGCACGCGGCAACGAGAAGGAAGTGCGCATGGAGCACTTCGACCGTGCCCGCGACAAGATCCTGATGGGTGCCGAGCGTCGTTCGATGGCCATGAGCGAGGAAGAAAAGACGCTCACTGCCTACCACGAAGCCGGCCACGCGATCGTCGGCCGCCTGGTGCCCGAGCACGATCCGGTCTACAAGGTCACCATCATCCCGCGCGGTCGCGCGCTGGGCGTGACCATGTACCTGCCGGAAGGCGACAAGTACTCGATGAACCGCGTGGCGATCGAATCGCAGCTGTGCTCGCTGTACGGCGGCCGCGTCGCCGAGGAGCTGATCTTCGGCGCCGACAAGGTCACCACCGGTGCCTCCAACGACATCGAACGCGCCACCAAGATGGCCCGCAACATGGTCACCAAGTGGGGCCTGTCCGACGAGCTCGGCCCGATCGCCTATGGCGAAGAGGACGATGAGGTGTTCCTGGGCCGTTCGGTGACCCAGCACAAGAGCGTGTCCGACGATACCGCGCGCCGCATCGATGAAGTGGTGCGCAGCATCCTGGACAAGGCCTACGCCCGCACCACCGAGCTGGTCACGGCCAACCTCGACAAGCTGCACACGATGTCCCAGCTGCTGCTGCAGTACGAGACCATCGATGCGCCGCAGATCGACGCCATCATGGAAGGCCGCGATCCGCCGCCGCCGATGGGCTGGGGCAAGTCCAACAAGGACGGTGGCAGCAACAACAACGACAAGGGCGGCGACGCCCGTCCGGTGACGCCGATCGCCGGGCCTGCCGAACAGCTCTGACGATGAACAGGTAACGCATGGAGGCCGGGGAAACCCGGCCTTCATCGTTTCTGGCGCGGGCGATCCGGGCGACAATGTGGCTTGCCCCACACCTGTCCCGGAGTCTCCATGTCCACGCCGCCACCCCCGGTCTCGCACACCACGGAAATGGTGATCGCCACGGTGGTCGGTGCCGCCGCAGGCCTGCTCAGTGGAAACTACCTGCTCGGAGGCATCGTAGGGATCGTGATCGGCATCGGCCTGAGCGTGGCCAAGACCTTGTACCTCGACCGCAAGCGCCGCCGCCGCTGAGCCCTTGCGCCGCTGCGTGGCAATCGGCACGATGCGCGGGCGCGGTTGCATGAGGCAGCCGCGGCCAACATTCCAGGGGGAATACCATGCGTCACTCACGGTACGCGGCGACAGCCGTGCTGCTCTGCCTTGCCACGCCTGCCATGGCGGACACCATCCACGTGCAGGATCCGATTCCGTTCTCGGAGTCCGCTTACATCGCCGATAACATCAAGGCCGAATGCCGCATGGGGGCGCAGCTTGCAACCTCGCTGGGCAGCAACGCCCCGAAATTCGGCAATACGATCGCGTTCGATGCGGAGGCCGTCTCCACGGGCCGGGCGCTGAAGCTGGAGCTGGTGGAGGCACAGAGTGCCGGCAACGCCTTCAGCGGTCACTTCAAGTCGGCAACCGTGCGCGGCGTGCTGACGCAGGACGGCCAGAAGGTTGCCACCGTGACCGCGCGACGTGTTTCCCGCGGCGGCGCATTCGGCGGGTTCAAAGGCTCCTGCGACGTGCTGGAACGGGTTGTCACCGCCATCGGCAACGACCTTGCCGAATGGCTGGCCAAGCCGACCGACGAGGCCAAACTGGGCGATTTCTAGCCGGCCAAACCCCGCAGGCCGCGGGTTATCGGAGTACGCCGGCGTAAACTAGGCGCTGGCGTATTTCGTGGAAGGCCCATGTTCGATACTTCTCCCCAGCTGGACTGCGGCGGCCGCGTGTTGCGGCTGGACCGCCCGCGCGTCATGGGCATCGTCAACGTCACCCCGGATTCTTTCTCGGATGGCGGCGCGCACGACAATACCGAAGCGGCGGTCGCGCACGGCTTGCAGCTGGTGGCCGAAGGCGCTGACCTGCTCGACATCGGCGGTGAATCGACCCGCCCCGGGGCCGCACCGGTGCCACTGGAAGAAGAGCTGCGCCGGGTGGTCCCGGTGATCGAACAGCTTGCGCGCCAGACGCAGGTGCCGATCAGCATTGACACCTTCAAGCCGGAGGTGATGCGCGCGGCCGTGGCCGCCGGTGCCGGCATGATCAACGACATCCATGCACTGCGGCAGGACGGGGCCTTGGCCGCCGCCGCCGAACTGGGCGTGCCGGTGGTGCTGATGCACATGCAGGGCGAGCCCGGCAGCATGCAGGACACCCCGCACTACGACGACGTCGTGGCCGAGGTGCACCGCTTCCTGGTCGATCGGATGTTCTCGGCCGAGATGGCCGGCATTGCAAAGAAGAACCTGGTGATCGACCTGGGCTTCGGCTTCGGCAAGACCACCGACCACAACATGATCCTGCTGGCGCGCTCGGCGCGCTTCCTGGAACTGGGCGTGCCGATGCTGGCCGGCCTGTCGCGCAAGCGCAGCATTGGCGAACTGACCGGGCGCGAGGCGCCGCGCGAGCGCGTGGCCGGCTCGGTCGCCGCGCACCTGATCGCCGCCCAACGCGGCGCCACGATCCTGCGCGTGCACGACGTCGCCGCCACCGTGGACGCCCTGAAAGTGTGGGCAGCGGTGGATGCGGTGCCGATGCCGCGGGTGGATGCCGCGCCGGCGATGCCGCGCTGGCCGGACGAGGGCTGATGGGCGCCGACCGGCGCCCGCTGGCGATCGCGGTGATGGGCCCGACCGCGTCGGGCAAGACCGCCACCGCCATCGCACTGGCGCGGCGGCTGGACGGAGAGATCGTCAGCGTCGATTCGGCGCTGGTGTATCGCGGGCTGGATATCGGCTCGGCCAAGCCCGATGCCGCCGAGCGCGCGCAGGCGCCGCACCACCTGCTCGACCTGCGCGATCCGTGGCAGACCTATTCAGCGGCGGAATTCGCCGTTGATGCCGCCCGCGTGGTGGCCGACATCGTCGCGCGCGGACGCATGCCGATCCTGGCAGGCGGCACCGGCTTGTACTTCCACGCGCTGCTGCAGGGGCTGTCGCCGATGCCGCCGGCCGACCCGGCTACCCGCGTGGCGATTGGTGCCGAGGCCGCTGAACGCGGATGGCCCGCCCTGCATGCTGAGCTGGCCGGGATCGACCCCGCCGCTGCAGCGCGCATCCATGCGACCGACCCGCAGCGCATCCAGCGCGCGCTGGAGGTGTATCGCCTCACCGGCACGCCGATCAGCGAATGGCAGAAGCTGCCCGGCGTGGATCGGCTGCCAGTGCGCTGCCTGAAGCTGGTGCTGGCCCCGCGCGAGCGCAGCGTGCTCCACCAGCGCATCGAAACCCGGTTCGACAACATGCTCGCCCAGGGTTTCCTGGACGAGGTGCGGGCACTGCGTGCTCTGCCGGAGATGGCGGCGGTGGCGGCGCCGCTGGACCTGCCGGCGGTCCGGGCGGTCGGCTATCGCCAGGCCTGGGAGTTCCTGGACGGGCAGGGCAGTGCCCGTGACTTCCGCGACAAGGCCATCCAGGCCACCCGGCAGCTGGCCAAGCGCCAGTTGACCTGGCTGCGCGGCGAGCTTGATGCACGCTGGTTCGATCCCCATGTAGACGGGGATTCCCTGGCAGATGCCGTAGCGGCCTTTGTTGCCCGTTGAGCCACAGCGCCTTGCCCTTGGCCCGTGTACCATCGGGGGTTCCGGTGGCGGGGGCCGTGGCAGTTGCCGGAAGACCATAAAAACAATAATGAGGAGTGTGCAATGTCCAAGGGGCAATCGCTGCAGGATCCGTTTCTGAATGCACTTCGGCGCGAACGCGTGCCGGTGTCGGTGTATCTGGTCAATGGCATCAAATTGCAGGGAACGATCGAATCGTTCGACCAGTTCGTTGTCCTGCTGCGCAATACGGTCAGCCAGATGGTGTACAAGCACGCCATTTCGACCGTGGTGCCGGCACGCAACGTCCGGGTGGGCCCCGGTGGTGGCTATGTGCAGTCCAATGAAGGTGGCGCCGACGGCGCCCAGGAAGAAGACGACGTTGAATGAAGTAAGCAACTGCGGAGACGCGCGTGTTTGACCGTTCCAAGCGAGGCGAACACGCGCTCCTGATCCAGCCGCATTCCGGCCGGCTGGAAGACGATGTGCTGGAAGAATTCACCGATCTGGCCCGCTCTGCCGGGGCCAGCATCGCCGCCACCTTGACCGCGCGCATCGACCGGCCCAACCCGTCGATCCTGATCGGCTCGGGCAAGCTGGACGAGATCAAGGCGGCCGCCGAGGCCACCGGCGCCGACCTGGTGCTGGTCAACCATGCGCTCTCGCCCTCGCAGGAGCGCAACCTGGAGCGCTTCCTGGAGCGCCGGGTGATCGACCGCACCGGCCTGATCCTGGACATCTTCGCCCAGCGTGCGCACAGCCACGAAGGCAAGCTGCAGGTGGAACTGGCGCAGCTGCGCCACATGTCCACCCGGCTGGTCCGTGGCTGGACCCACCTGGAGCGCCAGCGCGGCGGTGCCATCGGCCTGCGCGGTCCGGGTGAAACCCAGCTCGAAACCGACCGCCGCCTGCTGCAGAAGCGGGTGGAACAGCTGCAGAAGCGGCTGGAAAAGGTCGAAGTGCAGCGCACCCAGATGCGCCGTGCCCGCGTGCGCAGCGAACTGCCGCGCGTGGCGCTGGTGGGCTATACCAATGCCGGCAAGTCGACGCTGTTCAATGCGCTGACCGGTGCGGAGGCGTACGCCGCCGACAAGCTGTTCGCCACGCTGGACCCGACCGTGCGCCGCATCGCGGTGCCGGGTGGCAACGTGGTGTTGGCCGATACGGTGGGCTTCGTCCGCGACCTGCCGCACGAACTGGTGGCCGCGTTCCGCGCGACCCTGAGCGAAGCGCGCGAGGCCGACTTCCTGCTGCACGTGGTCGATGCGGCCGATCCGCACCGTGAGGAGCGCATCGCGCAGGTCGACGAAGTGCTCAACGAAGTGGGTGCGGGCGAACTGCCGCAGCTGCTGGTGTTCAACAAGATCGACCGCATCGAAGGCAGCGAGGTCCGCCACGACGCCCAGGACGGCATTCCCGATACCGCACGCCGTGAACGCGTCTGGATCTCGGCCCGCGATGGGCTGGGCCTGGACCTGCTGCAATCGGTGCTGGGCAAGCGCCTGGGCCTGCAGCACGTCAGTGGCGACCTGCGCCTGCCGCCGACCGCCGGTCGCCTGCGTTCGCGCCTGCACCAGCTGGAAGTGGTGCGTGGCGAACGCAGCGACGAGGACGGCTGGCTGCTGCAGGTCGAGATCCCGATCGCCGAAGCCGAGAAACTGGCTGCCGCCGACGACGGCGCCCCGATCCGCGCACTGCTTCCGGAAAAACTGCCCGAATGGTGAAGGCGTCCCAAGGACACGCATGGCGTGTCCCTACGCCAAGCGACCATGGATCGTAGTGACACGCCATGCGTGTCAACGCCATGCCCCTGCGCACGCACACCGCCATGCGTGTCAACGCCATGCCCCTGCGCACGCACACCGCCATGCGTGTCAACGCCATGACCCTGCGCACGTGACACCAGGTAGGCAACCGGGTTAAAACGCTGGCATGACCGTACCCACCGACACCGAACTGTCCGATCTCGCCCGCGAGGTCGGACAGCGCCTGCAGCAGGCTGCGCTGCAGCTGGTCACCGCCGAAAGCTGCAGCGGCGGCTGGATCGCCAAGGCGATGACCGACATCGCCGGCTCGTCGGCGTTCTTCGACTGCGGCATGGTGGTGTACAGCTACGAGGCCAAGCAGCGCCTGCTGGGCGTGCGCGCGCAGACCCTGGAGCAGTTCGGCGCGGTCAGCCGCGAAACCGTGCTGGAAATGGTGTCCGGCGCGCTGGTCAATTCCGGTGCCGGCATGGCCGTGGCCGTGACCGGCATCGCCGGCCCCGGTGGCGGCAGCCCGGACAAGCCGGTGGGCAGCGTCTGGATCGGCTGGAAGCAGCGCGGTGGCTATGCCCGCGCGCAGCTGTTCCAGTTCGAGGGCGACCGCGAAGCCATCCGCCGGCAGACCGTGCAGCAGGCGCTGACGGGAATTTTCCCGGCGCTGTGACATCCTGAGCCCTGCTGTCGAACGAGGGTGCACCGATGTGGGAAACGCTGGGAACCGTCCGTGACCTGGGGCGTCTGCAGGAAATCGCCTCGGTCCTGATCCGCTATGGCTTCGGCGACCTGGTGCGCCGCATCGGCCTGGCGGACGTGCTGGAACGTGCCGGCCGCCTGCTGCATTGGAACGATACCCAGCAGATCCTGCGCATGACCGCCCCGGTGCGGGTGCGGCGGGCGATGGAAGAACTCGGCCCTACCTTCGTCAAACTCGGCCAGGTGCTGGCCACCCGCGTGGATCTGTTCCCGCCGGACTGGATCGCCGAATTCTCCGAATTGCAGAACGCGGTGCCGGCGTTGCCGTATGCGCAGGTCCGCGAGCAGCTGGAAGCCGACCTCGGCGCGCCGGCTACCGAGGTGTTCGCCTGGCTCGATGAAACCCCTCTGGCGGCGGCCTCGCTGGCGCAGGCGCACCGGGCCACGCTGCACGATGGCAGCGAGGTGGTGCTGAAGATCCGCCGCCCCGGCATCCGCGAGGTGATCGAAGCCGACCTGCGCCTGCTCGCGCGGTTGGCCGAAATCGTCGAAGCGCGGTTGCCGGACATGCGCCGCTACCGGCCGTCCGAGGTAGTCCAGCAGTTTCAGGTGTCGCTGCGGCGCGAGCTGGATTTCGCCGCCGAGTGCCGCAATGCCGAGCGCATCGCGCGCAACTTCGCCGGCCGCAACGACATCCTGATTCCCAAGGTGCACTGGCAGTGGACCTGCGAGAGTCTCAATGTGCAGGACTTCGTGGACGGCATCCCCGGCCGCGACCTCGCCGGCGTGGATGCGGCCGGGCTCGACCGGGTCCGGCTGGCCCGCACCGGCGGACGCATCGTGCTCAAGATGGTGCTCGAGGACGGCTGCTTCCACGCCGACCCGCACCCGGGCAACATCATTTACCTGCGGGATGGCCGGATCGGCGTGATCGACTTCGGCATGGTCGGGGCGATCTCCGAGCAGCGCCGCTTCCAGGTCGCGCAGCTGCTGCACGGATTGGTCAGCCAGGAGCCGGAGTCGGTCACCGACGTGCTGCTGGACTGGTCGGGTGGCGTGGACGTGGATGAATCGCGGCTGCAGCAGGACATCAGTACCTTCGTCGACCAGTACCGGGGCGTGCCGCTGAAGGACCTGCACATGGGCCTGATGCTGGGCAACATCACCCAGCTGCTGCGCCAGTACGCGCTGACCCTGCCGGCCGACCTGGCGCTGATGATCAAGACGTTCCTGACGCTGGAAGGCATGGGCCGCCAGCTCGACCCGCAGTTCGACATGGCCACCGCCGCGCGCCCGTTCCTGGAGCGGGTGATGTGGCAACGGTTCGCGCCGTCGGCCCTGTTCAAGCGCGGCAAGCGCAGCGTGGCCGGGCTGCTGGACCTGGCCGGTGACCTGCCGCGCGATGTGCGCCAGCTGGTGCAGATGGCGCGGCGGGGGCGTCTGCAGTTGAAGGTGGAGACGACTGCGCTGCAGGGCTTCGGCGAGCAGGTCAACCGGGCGGCGAACCGGCTGGTGGTGGGGATCGTCACCGCTGCGCTGATCATTGGGTCGTCGATCGTGATGCACAGCGTGGGTGGGCTGTCGAGCCGCTGGCTGCTGGCGTTGGGCGTGGCCGGGTTCGTGGGGGCGGGGTTCTGCGGGGTGTGGATACTGGTGTCGATCTGGCGGTCGGGGCGGTAGAGCCGACCGTTGGTCGGCTGCTCTTCGGACGGCGTCATGACACCTGACCGGCGGCTTCGGCACCGCTAAACGTTGGACGGATGGCCGGAAGAGGGGCGGGTGCGGCTTCGGACACACGGCCGCGCTGCGCGCGGTTGCCGACTGACAGTCGGCACTACGAATTGCTACGGGCCTTCGTTGGGATCTGGATACGGTGGGTTCTGCTTCGCTTTTTCGTCCGGAGCCTTGAAACTTTCGGGTGTTAGTAGTATTACTACTAACCATGGACCTTACCGATACCCAGCAGGCGATCCTGCAGTTGATCGCCGAGCGCATCGAGACCGACGGCGCGCCGCCGTCGCAGACGGAAATCGCCCGTGCGTTCGGCTTCAAGGGCGTGCGGGCCGCGCAGTACCACCTGGAAGCGCTGGAACAGGCCGGGGCGATCCGTCGCATTCCCGGCCAGGCCCGCGGCATCCGGCTGGTGCAGGTGCCGCCGCTGCAGGACGGGCTGCCCGCCTCGCTGCCGGCCGCTGCGCTGCCCGACCACGTGCTGCGCCTCCCGGTGCTGGGCCGGGTCGCGGCCGGCCTGCCGATCGGGGCGGACATCGGCTCGGACGATTTCGTGGTGCTGGACCGGGTGTTCTTCTCGCCCGCGCCGGACTACCTGCTGAAAGTCCAGGGCGACTCGATGATCGACGAAGGCATCTTCGACGGCGACCTGATCGGCGTGCACCGTACCCGCGACGCCCGCTCGGGCCAGATCGTGGTGGCGCGCATCGATGACGAGATCACCGTCAAGCTGCTGAAGATGGGCAAGGACCGGATCCGGCTGCTGCCGCGCAACCCCGATTACAAGCCGATCGAAGTGCTGCCCGACCAGGACTTCGCCATTGAAGGCCTCTATTGCGGGCTGCTGCGCCCGAACCGCTGATCTCTTCAACGCACGACATGCACGGTCTTTTGTGGCGATTCTCTGGTTTGGCTGAGGTTGGTACGGATGTCCGATAATTTTTTTCCGAACGCCGGGCAGAATCTCAGCCTGTGCGATACGCCAACCTTAAAGTGACCCCGTGGCCAAGAAGACCTCCAAAGACAACACCTCCAACGACATGACCTCTGCAAGGACCAATCCGATGGACGAGAACAAAAAGCGTGCCCTGACCGCCGCCCTGAGCCAGATCGAAAAGCAGTTCGGCAAGGGCTCCGTCATGCGCATGGGCGACCGTGTCATCGAGGCCGTCGAGGTCATCCCGACCGGTTCGCTGATGCTGGACATCGCGCTCGGCATCGGCGGCCTGCCGAAGGGCCGTGTCGTGGAAATCTATGGTCCGGAGTCCTCGGGCAAGACCACCCTGACCCTGCAGGCGATCGCCGAATGCCAGAAGAAGGGCGGCACCGCTGCCTTCATCGACGCCGAGCACGCGCTGGACCCGATCTACGCCGCCAAGCTGGGCGTGAACGTGGACGACCTGCTGCTGTCCCAGCCGGATACCGGTGAGCAGGCGCTGGAAATCGCCGACATGCTGGTCCGTTCCGGCTCGGTGGACATCGTGGTGGTCGACTCGGTCGCCGCGCTGACCCCGAAGGCCGAAATCGAAGGCGAAATGGGCGACCAGCTGCCGGGCCTGCAAGCCCGCCTGATGAGCCAGGCGCTGCGCAAGCTGACCGGCAACATCAAGCGCTCCAACACGCTGGTGGTCTTCATCAACCAGCTGCGCATGAAGATCGGCGTGATGATGCCGGGCCAGAGCCCGGAGGTGACCACCGGCGGCAACGCATTGAAGTTCTACGCCTCGGTGCGCCTGGACATCCGCCGCATCGGCGCGATCAAGAAGGGCGACGAGATCATCGGCAACCAGACCAAGATCAAGGTCGTCAAGAACAAGCTGGCGCCGCCGTTCAAGCAGGTCATCACCGAAATCCTGTACGGCGAAGGCATCAGCCGCGAAGGCGAGCTGATCGACATGGGCGTGGAAGCCAAGCTGGTCGAGAAGGCCGGTGCCTGGTACAGCTACGGCGAAGAGCGCATCGGCCAGGGCAAGGACAACGCCCGCGGTTACCTGCGTGACAACCCGCAGGTGGCCCAGCGCCTGGAAGCCGAGCTGCGCGAGAAGTTCCAGCCGGCCGAGGCTGCCCGCGAGAGCGGTGACAGCGACGGTGACGACGACGCCGAGTAAGTTTCCTGCGGGGCAGGGCAGCGCCGTCAGTGACGCTCGCCCTGTCCCGGGGTTCAACCTTCCCCCGACGGGGGGAGCGCCACGGACGGCGCATTTCATCGAGGTGCCCATGCACGACCCAGACGCCCCGGCACCCGGCCGCAAGCGCCGCGTCCGTGAACAGACCCCGGTCCAACGCGCGCTTGGCCTGCTGGTACGCCGTGAGCATTCGCGCAAGGAATTGACCCGCAAGCTCACTGCCCGCGGCATCGAAAGCGACGCCGCCACTGCCGCCGTGGACAAGCTCACCGAGGCCGGCTGGCAGGATGACACCCGCTTTGCAGAGAACCTGGTCCGCATCCGTGCGAACACCGGCTATGGCCCCCTCCACATCCGCGCCGAACTGGGCACCCATGGGCTGGACAGCGATCAGGTCGCCGCCGCCATGGACACCTTCGAAGGCGACTGGACAGAGAACGCCCGGGACCTGGTCTGCCGCCGCTTTGGCGAGGCGGGCCCCCAGGAGCTGCCCCAGCGCCGCAAAGCCGCTGATCTGCTGGCCCGCCGCGGGTTCGATGGCGACACCATCCGTCGTGCCACCCGCTACGACCCGGATGACTGAAGGGCGCACAGCGAGCCCGTCACCCGGACGTGTCCCGGGGGCCCGGGCCTGATACCCTTTGTGGTTTCGGCGGTCCTGCTCTCGACACCCGGCCATTGGGGCCGTGTGCGAAGGACCGGCCGGCCCGCATGAAGCCAGCCCCCATGAACGCACCCGTCAAATTCACTACCTCCCAGATCCGCAGCGATTTCCTTGAGTTTTTCAAGGGCAAGGGCCACACCATCGTGCCGTCGGCACCGCTGGTGCCGGGCAATGATCCGACCCTGTTGTTCACCAACTCCGGCATGGTGCAGTTCAAGGACGTGTTCCTTGGCGCCGAGAAGCGCAGCTACGTGCGCGCGGCGGACGTGCAGCGCTGCCTGCGGGCCGGCGGCAAGCACAACGACCTGGACCAGGTCGGCTACACCGCGCGCCACCACACCTTCTTCGAAATGCTGGGCAACTGGTCGTTCGGCGACTACTTCAAGAAGGACGCCATCGCCTGGGCCTGGGAGCTGCTGACCCAGGTCTGGAAGCTGCCGGCCGACCGCCTGCTGGTCACCGTCTACCAGACCGATGACGAGGCCTACGCGCTGTGGCGCGACATGGTCGGCATTCCGGAAGAACGCATCGTGCGCATCGGCGACAACAAGGGCGCGCCGTTTGCCTCGGACAACTTCTGGCAGATGGCCGATACCGGTCCGTGCGGCCCGTGCACCGAAATCTTCTACGACCATGGCGACCATATCGCCGGTGGCCCGCCGGGTTCGCCGGATGAAGACGGCGACCGCTACATCGAAATCTGGAATCTGGTGTTCATGCAGTTCGACCGCCAGCCGGACGGCACCCTGGTGCCGCTGCCGGCGCCGTGCGTGGACACCGGCATGGGCCTGGAACGCCTGGCCGCGATCCTGCAGCACGTGCATACCAACTACGAGATCGACCTGTTCCAGGCGCTGATCCGCAAGGCCAGCGAACTGACCGGCATGGCCGACCTGGAGAACAAGTCGCTGCGCGTGATCGCCGATCACATCCGTGCCTGTTCGTTCCTGATCGTCGACGGCGTGCTGCCGTCCAACGAAGGCCGCGGCTACGTGCTGCGCCGGATCATCCGCCGCGCCCTGCGCCATGGCTGGATGCTGGGCGTGCGCCAGCCGTTCTTCAGCAAGCTGGTGCCGACCCTGGTCGAGCAGATGGGCGAGGCCTACGCGGAACTGCCGGCACAGGCCGACACCGTGGTGCGTGCGCTGCAGGCCGAGGAAGAGCGCTTCGCGCAGACGCTCGATTCGGGCATGAAGATCTTCGACGACGTTGCCGCGCAGGTGACCAATGGCGTCATTCCGGGCGCGGATGCCTTCCGCCTCTATGACACCTACGGCTTCCCGCTCGACCTGACCCAGGACATCGCGCGCGAGCGCGACCTGACCGTGGACATCGACGGTTTCAATGCCGCAATGGAGAAGCAGCGTGAGGACGGCCGCAAGGGCGGCAAGTTCGGCGGCGGCGTCACGCTGTCGGCCGAGCTGGTCGCCACGCTCAAGCCCACCACGTTCCTGGGTTACGACCGCCTGCAGGCCGACGGCCTGACCGTGGTGGCCCTGCTCAAGGACGGGCGTCCGGTGGACGCGGTGCAGGCCGGTGACGAGGTCATCGTGCTGACCGACCAGACCCCGTTCTATGCCGAATCGGGTGGCCAGGTGGGCGACACCGGCAGCCTGGCCGGCAACGGCGTGCGGCTGCAGATCACCGATACGCAGAAGTTCGCGGGCCAGTTCCACGGCCACGTCGGCACCGTCACCCAGGGCAGCCTGAAGGTGGGCGATGTGCTGGGCGGCGTTGTGGACGACCAGCGCCGCGGCGCCACCATCCTCAACCACTCGGCCACCCACCTGCTGCACGCCGCACTGCGTGAAGTGCTGGGCACCCACGTGCAGCAGAAGGGCTCGCTGGTGGCACCGGACCGCCTGCGCTTCGACTTCTCGCACTTCCAGCCGATCAGTGCCGCGGACCTTGCCGTGATCGAGCGCAAGGTCAACGAGCAGGTGCGCGCCAACAATGCGGCCGAAGTGCACAACATGGGCATGCAGGAAGCGCTCGATTTCGGCGCGATGGCACTGTTCGGCGAGAAGTACGGCGAAAACGTGCGCGTGCTGAAGATGGGCGATTACTCCACTGAACTGTGTGGTGGCACGCACGTAACGCGCACCGGCGACATCGGCCTGTTCAAGATCACCTCCGAAGGCGGCGTGTCTTCGGGCGTGCGCCGTATCGAAGCGGTGACCGGGCAGGGCGCGCTGGACTACGTGGCCCACGAAGAAGCCCAGCTGGCCGAAGCGGCCGCGCTGCTCGGCGGCAATGCGGGCGAAGTGGTCGACAAGATCCGCCAGCTTGGCGAGCGCCAGAAGAAGCTGGAACGCGAACTGGAGGCCATGAAGGCCAAGCAGGCGGCGGGCGCGACCGCCGACCTCGGCGCTGGCGCAGTTGAGGTCAAAGGCGTCAAGGTGCTGGCCGCGCGCCTGGAAGGTTTCGATGCCAAGGCACTGCGCGAAGCGATCGACCGCCTCAAGCAGCAGCTGGGCGATGCGGTGATCGTGCTGGCCGGCACGCAGGACGGTAAGGCGGCCCTGGTCGCCGGCGTGAACGGCAGTGCAACGGGCAAGGTAAAGGCCGGGGAACTGTTGTCCCACATCGCCAGTCAGATCGGGGGCAAGGGCGGCGGCCGCCCGGACCTCGCCCAGGGTGGTGGCGAGGACGGGCCCGCCCTTGCTTCTGCACTGGCTGCCGTCGTCGACTGGGTCACCCCTCGTATCTGAACGCCTGAATCCTCCTGCTCCTTGATGGCGCAGGAGGGCTGACGGTACTATGGCTAATCTTTTCCCTTTGTCGTGTGGCGTTCCTTGGCTGGGCGCCGAGCCGGTCGGGAAAATCCACCGGTTCCCTGGAGACTTGCAAAAATGTTGATCCTGACTCGCCGTGTTGGCGAAACCCTGATGATCGGTAACGACGTCAGCGTCACCGTGCTCGGCGTCAAGGGCAATCAGGTGCGTATTGGCATCACCGCCCCGAAGGACGTGGCCGTGCACCGCGAAGAGATTTACCAGCGCATCCAGCGAGGCGACGAGCCGAATGCATCGGGAAGTGAAAATTCTTCCGATTAAGGCTTTACCTCGGGGTGTGAAAAACGTTATTCTTCGCGCCCCCGCTGAGAAGAAACATCGAAGCGGCGGAACCAGAATACTGGAGCGGTGCCCGAGTGGCTGAAGGGGCTCCCCTGCTAAGGGAGTATACGGCCAAAAACTGTATCGAGGGTTCGAATCCCTCCCGCTCCGCCAGTTATGGAAAAGGCCTTCGTACGCAAGTACGAAGGCCTTTTTCTTTGTGTGCTGTTGCCGCAGCGTTGACGTGTTGCCCGCACGCCGTGCACTGGCATTCTGCGAGGGTGGTTGCTCCCCCGCACCCGGAGTCGCCGTGAACGCACGTCGCCACTTCCTTTCCGCCGCCGCTGCCGGTACCGCCGCATTGGCCAGTTCACCGTTGCTGGCGCAGTCCGGCGCCGCCGCGCCCGGCAGCGTGCTGCCAACACGTGGCCGCAGCGCCGCGCAGCCGCTGGCCACCCACGCCGCCGCCAAGGGCGAGCGCTTTCGGCCGCGCACGCGCCTCGGGCTGGGCGGGGTGGCCATCGGCAACGGCTTTGCCCCGGCCACCGACGCGCAAAGCGAACAGACCCTGGCCGCAGCCTACGCCGCAGGCGTGCGCTACTTCGACACGTCGCCCTGGTATGGCCTGGGCCTGAGCGAACGACGGATGGGGCATCACCTGCACAACCACCCGGTGGGTGAGTACACGCTGTCGACCAAGGTCGGCCGACTGCTGACCGCCACCGCTGGCGAGCTGCAGGACACCATGTGGAAAGACCCGTCGCCGTTCCACTACCGCTATGACTATTCCGCCGACGGCGTTCGTCGTTCGGTGGAAGACAGCCTCAACCGGCTGGGGGTCGCGCAGCTGGATGTGGTCTTCATCCACGACCTGTCGCCGGATAACGAGAAGGACCTTGGCATGCCGTGGGAGCAGCGCTTCGCCGAGGCGGCCAAGGGCGCGATGCCCGCGCTGACCCGGATGCGCGAGGAGGGTCTGATCAAGGGATGGGGATTTGGCGTGAACCGCCCGGAGCCGGCGCTGCGCGCGATCCAGGAAGCCGATCCGGACATCTTCCTGCTCGCCTGCCAGTACTCGCTGCTCGACCACGATCAGGCGTTGCACGACACCTTCCCGGCCATCGCCCGGCACGGTGCGTCGGTGGTGGTGGGTGCGCCGCTGCTCGCCGGCTACCTGGCCGGCCGCGATCGGTACCTCTACGACGGCAAGGTGCCCGAGTGGGCGCCGAAGAAGCGTGCGGCCGTGCAGGCCATCTGCGACCGCCACGGCGTCGACCTGCGCACCGTGGCGTTGCAGTTCGCGGATGCGCCAGAGGTCGTGTCTGCGGTGATTCCGGGTGCACGCACGCCCGGACAGGTGCAGGCCAACGTGGCATCCATGTCGGTGGCGATCCCGCCCGCGCTCTGGGCGGAGTTGAAGCAGGCGAAGCTGATTGCCGACGACGCCCCGGTGCCCGGGTCCTGAGCCCAGACATGACAACGCCCCGATCAGCTCGGGGCGTTGGCGGGGGCCGCTGCGGTTACAGCGGCAGGTCGAACACCAGCACTTCGGCGTCGCTGGCATTTTCCAGGGTCACCTGCGCTTCGTCGGTGATCTGCAGCGCGTCGCCGGTGTCCAGGGTGATGCCGTTGACCTGCAGCTGGCCGCGCGCAACCTGCACATAGGCGCCGCGGCGCGGGGCCAGGGCCAGGTGGGCGCGGTCGTCGCCGTCCAGGATCGTGGCGTAGATGTTGGCGTCCTGGTGGATCAGCAGCGAACCGTCACGGCCATCCTTCGAGGCGATCAGGCGCAACTGGCCGCGCTTGGCGTCCGGGGCGAAATGCGTTTCCTGGTAGCTCGGGGCGATGTTCTCGGTATCCGGGAACAGCCAGATCTGCAGGAAATGCACGGTCTCGTCGGCCGAGTGGTTGAACTCGCTGTGGCTGACCCCGCTGCCGGCACTCATGCGCTGCACGTCGCCGTAACGCAGCACCGAGCCGGTGCCCATCGAGTCCTTGTGCTCCAGCGCGCCGCCCAGCACGTAGGAGATGATCTCCATGTTGCTGTGGCTGTGGGTGCCGAAGCCCTGGCCGCCGATTACCTTGTCTTCGTTGATCACGCGCAGCGGGCCGAAGCTGGTGTAGCGCGCGTCGTAGTAACCGGCGAAGGAGAAGGTGTGCTGGGAGTTCAGCCAGCCATGGTTGGCCTGGCCACGGGTGGCGCTCTTGCGGATCTGCAGCATGGTGGTTCTCCTCGGGTGTTCGATGGTTTCGATGGCGGTCCGGGGCGTAGTGGCTGCCCCTTTCCTGTTGGCGCCAGTATCCGCTTGCGCCTGCCGCTTGAAAAACGGATAGTTTTGCAAGCCATCATCGAAAAATTCGAATGCTCAAGCTCAGCCTCGACGCGCTGCAGATCCTGGATGCCATCGACCGCCGTGGCTCGTTCGCGTCTGCCGGCAAGGAGCTGCACAAGGTGCCCTCGACCATCTCCTACACCGTCTCCAAGCTGGAGCAGGACCTGGGGGTGCAGCTGTTCGACCGGATCGGCCCGCGCGCGCATTTGACCGAGGCCGGGGTCGCGCTGCTGGACGAGGGCCGGCACCTGCTGCGCGCCGCCCGCGAGCTTGAGATGCGGGTACGGCGGGTGGCTTCCGGGTGGGAGGCCGAGCTGACCGTGGCGGTGGATTCGCTGTTCCAGCCGGCGCTGCTGGCCGAGGATGTCCGGGCCTTCAGCACGGTCGCCGAGCAGACCCGGATCCGCCTGATCAGCGAAGCCCTGTCGGGTACGTGGGAGGCGCTGCTGGACCGGCGTGCGGATCTACTGGTCGGCGCAGCCGGGGAGGGCCCCAGTGGCGGTGGCTACGTGGTGGAGCCGCTGGGCGTGGTGCGGTTCGTGTTCGCGGTGGCGCCGGGACACCCGCTGGCGGCGCTGCCGGAACCACTCGGGCGGGAACAGCTGGCCGCGCACTGCGCCATTGCCGTGGCCGATTCCGCGCGCCGGCTGCTGCCGCGCACGGTCGGGCTGCTGATGGGGCAGGAGACGGTGACCGTGCCCGATACGGTCAGCAAGTTCCGCCTGCAGAGCGCGGGGCTGGGCTTCGGCTTCCTGCCCGAACCCTATGTGCAGGCAGCGGTGGCGCAGGGGCGGCTGGTGGTGCGGCAGGTGGAGGAGCCCAAGCCGGACGAGACCTTCTGGCTGGCCTGGCGCACCGGCGAGGAGGGGGCGGCGCTGCGCTGGTGGCGCGAGCGGATGCGCCAGCCGGGGTTGATGGAGGGATGGTGGGGGCAGATGTCGGCATGGCTGTGACCGCCGATGGCTGAACCGCGGCTGGGGTGTCACGGTTTGGTCATATGGTTGCGGTAGAGCGCCCGGCGCGCCGTCGCTACGCTGCGCGGCCCAATGTGAACTCCTGTGCCCATGAAACGCCTGCTGCTGCTCGCGCTGGCCGGGGCCGGCCTGTGGCTGGCCGCGTGCTCATCGCTCACCTCATCCGCTGCCTCCACCTCGCTCAGCGACCGCCTGGTCGCGCCCGGCGGCGTTTCCACGCTGCTCGATACCGCGCGCATCGCCGAAGCGGTGGAGGCGGTCCCCAACCGCCATGGGTTCGTGACCGGCCGCGCCGGCGTGCCGCTGTTCTGGCGCGCCTTCGATCCGGGCCGCTACGGGCTGCGCTATCACTACCTGGCGCAGCAGCATGACAACGGCGAGCCCCTGAGCACCGGGCTGCAGCTGGCCCTGCCGCAGCCGTTCCAGCCGCAGGCGCCGCGTGGCACCGTGGTGCTGCTGCACGGCTGGATGATGAACGGCGATTCGATGCTGCCGTGGTCGCTGCAGTTGGCCGAATCCGGCTACCGGGTGGTGACCATCGACCTGCGCAACCATGGCCATTCCGGTGCCGGGCCGTCGGGCTACGGGACGTTCGAATCCGATGACGTGATCGATGTGATCGACGCGCTGCAGCGCCGTGGGGAAGTGGTCGGGCCGCTGTACCTGTTCGGCGTGTCCTATGGCGCCGCCACCGCGCTGTTCACCGCCGACAAGCTGGGCGACCGGGTCACCGGCGTGGTGGCGATGGAGTCGTTCGCCAATGCCGGCGATGCGATCCGCAGCATGATTCCGCACCTGATGTCGCTGCAGCCCACCGCATGGAAGGCGCAGGCGATGGCCGCGTATGGTCGCTGGCGCTACGGCGGACAGGACATCAATGCGGTGATCGCCGCTGCCAGCCAGCGCCTGGACCTGGATCTGGACACGGTGGACGTGACCCGTGCGCTGGCCGATACGCGCGCCTGCGTGCTGCTGCTGCACGGCCAGGATGACGCACACGTGCGGGTGGACCAGGGGCGTGCACTGGCCGCCGCCAGCCCGCGCGTGCATTACATCGAGATGCGTGGCGAAGACCACATCACCCTGCCACTGCGGCTGGACCTGCTCGGCGGCGTGGTCGATGACTGGCTGGCGCATGACGAGCATGCCGGTGGCAGCTGCCCGGCGCCGGAGATCCCGCGCGAGGCGGACCGGATGGCCATGTCGGCGGTACGTGCCGGCGACCCGATCCGGTCATGAACGCGCACACGAAAAAGGCAGCCCGTGGCTGCCTTTTTTCGTCATCGATGCAATGGTGCGCCCGGAGAGATTCGAACTCCCGACCGCCTGGTTCGTAGCCAGGTACTCTATCCAACTGAGCTACGGGCGCGCTTGCATTGTCTGGTTGTTGCCGCGATGTAATGGTGCGCCCGGAGAGATTCGAACTCCCGACCGCCTGGTTCGTAGCCAGGTACTCTATCCAACTGAGCTACGGGCGCATTTACATCACGTTGTGGTGTTGCTTCCGGCAGAGGCGAAACTGCCAGCCTGTTGATGGTGCGCCCGGAGAGATTCGAACTCCCGACCGCCTGGTTCGTAGCCAGGTACTCTATCCAACTGAGCTACGGGCGCGTCAACAGGAGCGGAATTATGCGGATCGACGCCGCATCCGTCAACGCTTTTGTGAAGGACTTCATTCAAATGAATGAAAAAGTGCCTTCACCACGGCCTCCGGCGACTTCATCCATGCGAAGTGATCTGCCCGGGTTCCCAGTGCGCCTGCGGGCAGGACCGACAACGTGGAAACGACCTGGGGCAGCTTCACCAGCAGCCCCTGCATCGAGCCCGGCGGAGCGAACCAGTCGTCGGCCATCACCACCGCGCTGGCCTGGCCGCGCAGTCGCCGCATGCCGCCCTCCAGGTCCGCGTGGATGCCGGTGCCGGCGTAGTGGTTGTTCAGGCCCACGCGTGCCCAGTCGCGGATCAGGCCGCGCGCCTCGGTGCCCCCGAAGCCGAGGCGGCGCCCGTGCAGGACGCCCTGGCGCTGCGCCAGCCACGGCAGGAACCGGTACACCAGCGGCAGGGCCCAGCAGCGCGGGGCGGGGAACGTTCGCCAGAACGGGGTGCCGGTGGCCACCAGCCAGAACCGGGCGAACAGGTCCGGGTGCTGCCCGGCGAACACGCAGGCCAGCTGCCCGCCCAGGCTGTGCCCACCGATGATCAGCGGCACGTTGCCGTGCAGGCGCACCGCCGCCAGGCTGGCTGGCAGGTCCTGCTCGAGGATTTCCCGATAGCCCCAATCCTGCGTGCGCGACGGGCGCAGGCTGCTGCTGCCGTTGCCGCGCCACTCGTGCAGGAACACGCTGATGCCGCATGCCGCCAGTGCATCAGCGAACGCCTGGTAATTGCGCGCCGACACGCCCAGCGCCGGCAGCCACAGCAGCTGCGCGCGCGGCTGCGCGGGCACGCGCCCGATCAGTTCGAAGCGATGGCCATCGTCGCTCTGGACCGGTACCGCCAGCGCGCGCGTCATGCCGGCCGCGCCGCGCCGAAGTGATCCAGCACCAGCACCGCGCTGCGGCCCGGCGTGTAACCGCCCTGCAGGCCGCGCGCGACGTAGTCGATGGCGGCTTCGCAGGCGTTGGGCAGCGACAAGCCGCAGCACAGCTGCGCGGCGATCGCCGAGGCCAGCGTGCAGCCGGTGCCGTGCGCGTCTACCGGCAGTCGGGCGTGGCTGAACTCCTCGCGGGTGACACCATCGAAGTAGCGATCGATCACGCGCGCGCCTTCGGCCATGTGGCCACCCTTGAGTAATACCGCACCGGCGCCGAGGTCGAGCAGTGCGATGGCGGCATCCTCCGCGTCATCGGCGCTGACGATGCGACGGCCGAGCAGCAGTTCGGCTTCCGGGGTGTTCGGTGTAAGCAGCGTGGCCAGCGGCAGCAGCCGCGTGCGCAGCGCGTCCAGGGCGCTGTCTTCTAGCAGGCGCGCGCCACTGGTGGCCACCATCACCGGATCCAGCACCACGTGGGTGGGGCGATGCTTCTCCAGCGCATCGGCGACCAGCCCGATCACCTCGGCGTTGGCCAGCATGCCCAGCTTGACCGCATGGATGTCGAAGTCGGTAAAGCAGGCGTCGATCTGCGCCTGCAGGAAATCCAGGGGCGGCACGTGCACGGCGGTCACGCCGCGGGTGTTCTGCGCGGTGAGCGCGGCAATCGCCGACAATCCGTGCACGCGGTGCGCGGCGAAGGCTTTCAGGTCGGCCTGGATGCCGGCACCACCGCCGGAATCGGAACCGGCGATGGTGAGGACGGACACGGGGGTGGAAGGGCTCATTTCGCGATTGTGCCATGCCGCCCCGGACGTAGCGGCAGCCGCGCAGGGCGTGGCGCTACCCGCCGAAGCCGCCGTTGAACTGCAGCTCGGAGAACTCGCCACTGGTCGGATCGAACAGCGCGCCCCAGAACTGGTTGCCACCATCGCACACGCGGATCGCTTCGCGGGCGGGGTCCATGTCGCCGTGGTCGGGCAGGTGGAAGGCGTTGAGGTAGATCAGCTTGCGTCCTTCCACTTCGATGCCGACATACTGGCGGTCGAAATCGGTGACGTTGGGTACCTGCGCTTCCAGTGTGGGCAACCGGCTTTCCAGCTGTTCGATCTGCTGGCGGCTGGGTGCCCAGTAGCCGGTGACCCGCCCCGGCGTCTGGCCGGGGCTGGGACGCGAGCAGGTATCCAGGACCTGGGCAACCACCAGCGGGCGGGTGACCACCCACGACTGGCCGGTCTTGACCGCCGTCGGCACGGTGGCGCCGGGGCGGGTGTTGGCAGGCGTGCAGGCAGCTGCCACGGCCGCCAGCGCCAGTGGCAGCAACGCACGGGACAGGGAACGGTTCACAGCACCTCCGAAGCGTAATCGGCCAGGCGCGAACGCTCGCCACGGCGCAGCGTGATGTGCGCGCTGTGCGGCCAGTTCTTGAAGCGGTCCACCGCGTAGGTCAGGCCCGAGGTGGTTTCGGTCAGGTAGGGCGTGTCGATCTGTTCGACGTTGCCCAGGCAGACGATCTTGGTGCCGGGGCCGGCACGGGTGATCAGCGTCTTCATCTGCTTGGGGGTGAGGTTCTGCGCCTCGTCCAGGATCAGGTAGCGCGACAGGAAGGTACGCCCGCGCATGAAGTTCAACGAGCGGATCTTGATCCGGCTGGCGATCAGGTCGTTGGTCGCCGCGCGACCCCAGGCGCCGCCTTCCTGGGTGTGGGTGAGCACTTCCAGGTTGTCGGTGAGCGCGCCCATCCACGGAGTCATCTTTTCCTCCTCGGTGCCGGGCAGGAAGCCGATGTCCTCGCCCACGCTGACCGTGGCGCGGGTCATGATGATTTCGCGGTAGCGCTGCTGGTCCATGGTCTGGGCCAGGCCGGCGGCCAGCGCCAGCAGGGTCTTGCCGGTGCCGGCGGTGCCGAGCAGGGTGACGAAGTCGATCTCCGGGTCCATCAGCGCGTTGAGCGCGAAATTCTGCTCGCGGTTGCGTGCGCTGATGCCCCATACCGCATGGCTGCCATGCCGGAAATCGTTGACCAGCGACAGGATCACCTTGCCGCTGCCATCGACCTTGGCCACCCGCAGTTCGACTTCATCGTCGCCCGGCAGGTAGGCGTACTGGTTGGGATGCCAGTCTTCGTCATCCTTGGCCAGGATTTCGTAACTGGTGCGGCCCTTGTCGCTCCAGCTGCGCAGGTCGTCGGTGTGCTTCTTCCAGAAGTCTTCCGGCAGCTCGGTGGCGCCGGTGTAGAGCAGGCTGAAATCGTCCAGTGCGCGATCATTCTCGTAGTCTTCCGACACGATCCCGGCGATGGCCGCCTTGATCCGCAGGTTGATGTCCTTGGAGACGAACACCACCGGAATCTCCGGCACCTGTTCCTTCAAGGCGAGGATCGCGCCGAGGATGGCGTTGTCCGGGATGACCGCGCCGAAGCTCTTGCCGGCATCGAAATGGCTGGTCTGGAAGCGCAGCAGGCCCACGCTCTGCTTGCCGCGCAGCTGCAGCCCGTTCGGGCGCTGCAGCGGAATGCCGTCGGCCAGGTTGTCCAGGCCCGAGGCCTGCACCAGCTCGTTGAGGAAGCGGCTCACCTGGCGGGCGTTGCGGCTCGCTTCGGACGTGCCCTTCTTGCCGTTGTCCAGCTCTTCGATCACCTGCATCGGCAGGTAGACATCATGCTCCTCGAACTTGAACAGCGCGGTTGGATCGTGCATGAGCACGTTGGTATCCAGAACGTAGATGCGCTTGCCTCGGGTCATCGTCATTTCCTGGTGGCAGAACAGGGACAAGCCATCACGACCTGCGGGGCAGGGTGATGGCCATTGTGGGGTACAGGTGGATCACTGGGTTTTCGCGGCCTTCAGGGCTTCAAGGACGGATTCGGCGTGGCCGGCCACTTTCACCTTGCGCCACGACTGCACGATACGACCGTCGGGCGAAATGAGGAAGGTGCTGCGTTCGATGCCACGCACCTGCTTGCCGTACATGTTCTTCAGCTTGATCACATCAAACGCGTTGCACAGCGCCTCGTCGCCATCGCTGACCAGCGGGAAGGCAAAGCCCTGCTTGGCGCAGAAGTTGTCGTGGGATTTGACCGAGTCGCGGGAGACGCCGAACACCCGGGCGCCGGCACGCTTGAACGCCGGCAGCAGGGCGTTGAAGTCGATGCCCTCGGTGGTGCAGCCCGGGGTGCTGTCCTTGGGGTAGAAGTACAGCACCAGCCACTGGCCGGCGAGATCGCCGAGGGTGGTGTGGTCGCCGCCGGACAGGGCCAGCGGGAGGGCGAGGGTGGTGCTGTCCAGGGTATCGCCGTTGTTCATGAGGTCCTTGCTGCGGAGCCTGAGTGAAGCGTCTTACAACTGCATGAAACACCGCGCGTTGGTGATGAACGCGCGAAGCCGTCAGAACTTCATCGGATCCATGATCGCGTCCAGGTTGAGGTGGTCGCAGAATTCGAGGAAATCGTCGCGCAGGGCGGCGATGTGCATGTTGGCGGGCACCCCGATGGTGACCTGCGCCGAGAACATTTCCGCGCCGGTCTGCATGGCCCGGTAGCGGGTGCTCTGCAGGTTTTCGATGGTGATGCCCTGGCGGTCGAAGAAATCGGCCAGCTGGAACAGGATGCCGGGCTTGTCGGCGGCGATCACTTCCACGATGTAGGGCAGCAGGTTGGACTGTGCCTGTTTGGCACCGGTGCGGTACCACACCAGCTTCAGGCCTTCCTCGCGCTCGAGCCGGGTCAGCATGGCTTCCAGCTTGGCCACCGAGTCCCAGGAGCCGGTGGCCAGGGCGGTGACGGAGACATCGCGGCCCACGGTGGCAAGGCGGGCATCGACCAGGTTGCAGCCGCTGTCGGCGATGCGCCGGGTGACGGGCAGCAGGGGGGACTCCGGATGCGTCGTGTAGGCGTTGATCAGGAGATGGTTTTCGGTCGGCGCAGGCCGCGGCGTGGTGTCGGTCAAGGTGGTTCCGGTAATGCGGGATGAGTCTGAACGGCGCCGACGACGGCGCGTTCGCCGGAGTCCAGCATACTTGCCCGCGCTTTCGACCCGCAAGTAACATGCAACGTACGTCCGACCGCGCTTCCAGCGGCGTTCGTCCCCCTTACTTCCGAGCATCGTTTCCTTGTCCCTTTCCGGTCTCATCACCGCGCTGGCCACGCCTTTCCAGGCCAATGGCGCATTGGATCCCGACGGTTGGCAGCGCCTGCTGCACCTGCAACTGGAGGGTGGCGTTCACGGGGTGGTGGTGGCCGGGTCGACCGGCGAGGCCGCGACCCTGTCCGATGACGAATATGACCAGCTGCTGCGCAGTGCGGTCAAAACCGTGGCCGGGCGGGTTCCGGTGCTGGCGGGTACCGGCCTGTCCGGAACCGCCAAAACGATCGAGCAGACCCGCCGGGCGGCGGCCAGCGGCGCGACCCACGCGCTGGTGGTGACCCCGCCGTACGTGCGCCCGACCCAGGCCGGGCTGATCGCCCACTACCGGGCGGTGGCGGACCAAGGCGGCCTGCCGGTGATCCTGTACAACGTGCCGGGCCGCACGGGCTGCGACATGCTGCCGGAAACGGTGGCCGAGCTGGCCGCGCACCCGAACATCGTGGGCATCAAGGAAGCGGTGGGCGATGTGGGTCGGGTCCAGGCGCTGCTGGCGCTGCGGTCGCCGACCTTTGCGATCCTCAGTGGCGATGACGGCACGGCCGCCCGTTCGATCCTGTCGGGGGTGGATGGGCTGATCTCGGTCGGCTCGAACGCGCTGCCCGGTGCCTACCGGCGCATGTGCGACCTGGCCGCGGCCGGCGAACGCGAGGCCACCGAGGCCTGGGATGCCCGGCTGGAGCCGTTCCATGAATTCTGCGGGGTGGAACCCAACCCCATCCCGGTCAAAGACCTGCTGCGCCGGATCGGCATCGGCCACGGCCTGCGCCTGCCGCTGCTGTCGTTGTCGGCCGCCCACCACGCCGCCGCCGAACACCTGGCCACCGACATCGGTGCGCTCGAAGCCCTTTCCAGCCACTGACATCAGTGGCCTGACCCAGGAGATTCACATGCGTCAATCCGTTTCCGCCATCCGCGTGCTGTCGTTCGCGATTCTGGCCACCGCCACCCTGGCAGGTGTCACCGGCTGCAAGCGCGGCGTCAAGGGCGACTACGCACTGGCGCCGGAAGTGCGCCCGCTGGAAATCCCGCCGGATCTGAACGCCCCGGGCGCCAGCCCGGCCGCGCAGGTGCCGGTACTGGCCTCGCAGGCCGCCAAGCCGGCCTCGTCCCAGGCGCCGGCCGCCAACAATGCCGGTTTCACCGTCCCGGGCAGCAAGGACGAGGTGTTCGGCAAGGTCGGCACGGCGCTGGAGTCGGTTCAGGGCGTGAAGGTCGCCAGCAAGGCCCAGCTGCTGGGCTCCTACGACGTGGCCTTCGAAGGCAGCGATTTCCTGATCCGCGTGGTCGCAGTCGAAGCCGGCGCCTACATTTCGGCCGTCGACCCGCGCGGCCTGCCGGCTACCGGTGCTGCGCCGACCAAGCTGCTGGGTGAGCTGAAGGCGAAGCTGGCGCAATGATGCTGACATGGGTCCGGCCGCCGGCCGGGCCTGTGGGCCCGGGTGGGCCGGTAAACGTTCGGGGCAATCCGTAACGGTCCCGGGCAGATGGTGGGTTGATCCAGTTCCCAATGGGCCCGTAACGGTTGCCCACCCATGGTTGATTGATCCCGATTTGCGGGCGTTACGTAACGGTTCGTAGCCCCGGCCGTTGGCCGGACACCGCGCGCAGCGCGGCCCAAGGGTCCGGAGCCTGACATGCTGTCGGTCGCGACCGTACATCCGGGTGTGCAACCAAAACGAAACCGTGCATCAGGCGTCATGAACGCCTGACGGGCGGTTTCGGAACCTTTAAACGCCGGGATGTTGGCCGCAAGCGATAACCCATCGGCTCCGGACGCTTGGGCCGCGCTGCGCGCGGTGTCCGGCCAACGGCCGGGGCTACGAATTGTTACGGGCCCCATTGGGATCCGGATCAATCAACCATGGGCCCCGAACCGTTACAGGCCCGGTGGGTTCCAGATGGCCACCGATCCAAACAAAAAAGGCGCCGACGGCGCCTTTTTTCCTATCCCCGCTCCAGATACTGGAGCTTGTCCGGCTTGCCGTCCCACTCGCCGGCGTCGGCGGGCGGGTCCTTGCGCACGGTCAGTACCGGCCAGGCCTTGGCCAGCTCGGCGTTGAGTTCCACGAACTTTTCCTGGCCGGCGGGCACGTCGTCTTCGGGGAAGATCGCGTTGACCGGGCATTCGGGCTCGCACAGGGTGCAGTCGATGCACTCATCCGGGTCGATCACCAGGAAGTTCGGGCCTTCGTGGAAGCAATCCACGGGGCACACTTCCACGCAATCGGTGTGTTTGCACTTGATGCAGTTTTCAGTGACGACAAAGGGCATGGCTGGATCTGGATCCGACAGTAAGCCGGACAATTCTAGAACAGTTGCGGCTTTGTCGCAGTGCACGATGCGCCGGAGCCGGTGGGTGCGGTTAGATGCCGATGCCTACCGGTAGACACCCGGGGGCCAAGACGCAGGCAGATCAGGCCCTGGCAGCCCTTTGTGGGCAGGCAGGGCGTGTGAGAACCTGCCGGACGAGACCCCGCTGCGCTGACCCGTTGCTGTCCCACTCCTGCCAGGACCCTTCATGTCCACCACACTTGCAGCCAACGCCGCCCGCGGCGAGAACACCTCCTTCATCGTGCTGATCAGCTGCGTCGCCACCATCGGCGGCTTCCTGTTCGGCTTCGACAGCGGCGTCATCAACGGCACCGTCGATGGCCTCAAGCAGACCTTCCAGTCCAGCGAGGCCGGGATCGGCTTCGAGGTCGCCTCCATGCTGCTGGGCTGCGCGATTGGCGCCTTCTTCGCCGGCCGCCTGGGCGACCGCCTCGGCCGGCGCGGGGTGCTGATCATCGCCGCCGTCATGTTCCTGCTGTCGGCACTGGGCGCCGGTTCGGCGCACAGCTCGCTTGCGTTCGTGATCGCGCGCGTGATCGGCGGCTTCGCGGTGGGCGCCGCCAGCGTGATGTCGCCGGCGTACATCGCCGAGGTGGCTTCGGCGCGCTATCGCGGGCGGTTGGCCACCGTGCAGCAGATCGCCATCATCAGCGGGCTGTTCTGCGCGTTCCTGAGCAACTTCCTGCTGGCCCGCGCTGCCGGGGCCTCCACCGAGCCGCTGTGGCTGGGCCAGGAAGCCTGGCGCTGGATGTTCTGGATGCAGGCCATTCCGTCGGCCCTGTTCCTGGTGCTGCTGCTGGGGATCCCGGAAAGCCCGCGCTACCTGGTGGTGAAGGGGCGTCGCGCCGATGCGCTGGCCGTGATGACCCGCCTGTACGGCGCGGCCGAGGCCCAGGCCAAGATCGCCGAGATCGAAGGCTCGCTGGCCCAGGACCAGCATCGCCCGCGGCTGTCGGATCTGGTCGACAAGGGCACCGGCAAGCTGCGCGGCATCGTCTGGGTCGGCATCGGCCTGGCCGTGTTCCAGCAGCTGGTTGGCATCAACGTGGTGTTCTACTACGGCGCGGTGCTGTGGCAGGCGGTCGGCTTCTCCGAAAACGACGCACTGCTGATCAATGTGCTGTCCGGCGCGCTCAGCATCGGCGCCTGCCTGCTGACCGTGGTGCTGATCGACCGGGTCGGCCGCAAGCCGCTGCTGTGGGTCGGCTCGGTCGGCATGTCGGTGGCGCTGGCGCTGATGGTGGTGGCTTTTGCCAGCGGCACCCTGGCCGATGGCCACCTGCAGCTGTCCGACGGCATGGGACGGCTGGCGCTGGTGGCGGCCAACGTCTACGTGGTGTTCTTCAACATGTCCTGGGGCCCGGTCATGTGGGTGATGCTGGGCGAGATGTTCCCCAACCAGATCCGCGGTTCGGGCCTGGCGGTGGCCGGCGCGGCCCAGTGGACCTCGAACTTCGCCATCACCGTGACCTTCCCGATCCTGCTGGCCGGCATCGGCCTGGCCGGCGCCTACGGCATCTATACGGTGGCGGCGGTGGCTTCGATCTTCTTCGTGCTGCGCTACGTGCGCGAGACCAAGGGCAAGGAGCTGGAGCAGATGGAGGGCTGAGGCCCGGCCCCACAACGCAAAAACCCCGCCAAGGCGGGGTTTTTCGTCGGCTGGCGCGGCAAATGGTGCTCCCTAGGGGACTCGAACCCCTGTTTTAGCCTTGAGAGGGCCACGTCCTAACCTCTAGACGAAGGGAGCATGCTTTGTCGCGAACTGCGCAGCGCGCTAGTATATGGACCTCGATGCCATTGGGCAATCCCGAAACTTCAACCGGAAGCGCCAACATCAATTCCTCCGCTACATCACCGTTCAGTCTGCGCGTGATCCCCCGCGACCAGCACAACATCTCCCGCAAGGACATCAGCCCCAACGCGTTGCGCGTCCTGTACCGGCTGCGCGACTCGGGCTTTGGCGCCTACCTGGTGGGTGGCGCCGTGCGCGACCTGCTGGTCGGCGGCAACCCCAAGGATTTCGACGTGGCCACCGATGCCACGCCGGAGCAGGTCAAGTCGCTGTTCCGCAACTGCCGCCTGATCGGGCGCCGCTTCCGGCTGGCGCACGTGGTGTTCGGCCGTGAAATCATCGAAGTGGCCACCTTCCGCGCCAACATTGACGACGGCAGCGGCGACCGCGAGATGGAAAACGGCATGCTGGTGCGCGACAACGTGTACGGCAGCATCGAAGACGATGCGGTGCGCCGCGACTTCACCTGCAATGCCCTGTACTACGCGATCGAGGATTTCTCGGTGCGCGATTACACCGGTGGCTTCGAAGACGTGCAGGCGCGCCTCATGAAACTCATCGGCGATCCCGAAAAGCGCTACCAGGAAGATCCCGTGCGCATGCTGCGCGCGGTGCGCCTGGCCGCGAAGCTCGGCTTCCAGATCGACGACGCCAGCGCCGAACCGCTGCCGCGCCTGGCCAGCCTGCTGGGCGAAGCCGCGCCGGCGCGCCTGTTCGAAGAAGTGCTCAAGCTGTTCCTGTCCGGCCACGGCGTGGCCAGCTTCGAAGGGCTGGAGCGTTACGGGCTGCTCGACGTGCTGTTCCCGGAAAGTGCCGCCGCGCTGCGCAGCAACCGCAGTGGCGCGCTGCGCCGCATGGTCATCGAAGGCCTGCACAACACCGACCAGCGCGTGGCCAACGACGAGCCGGTCTCGCCCTCGTTCCTGTTCGCGCTGCTGCTGTGGCCGGCGTTCTGCCGCGCGCTGGCGACCCTGCAGAAGCAGGGCGTGCAGCTGGAAGAAGCGCAGCGCCGTGCCGCCGACCGGGTCACCCTGCACCAATTGACCACCATCGCGCTGCCGCGTCGGTTCTCGCTGCCGATGCAGGAAATCTGGCTGCTGCAGGGCCGTTTCAGCTCGCGCCAGCGCAAGCGCGTGGTGCGCACCCTGACCCACCCGCGCTTCCGTGCCGCGTTCGACTTCCTTGCGCTGCGCCAGGTGGCCTCCAGCGAGCACCAGGCCGATGTGGAGTTCTGGCGCGAAGCCCAGCTGCAGTCCGGGCCCGAGCTGGATTCCACGTTGGACGCCGCGCAGGCCGAAGGCGAGCTGGACGAGAATGGGGCGCCGCGCAAGCGCCGCCGCCGTCGTCGTCGTCCCGGTGGCGCTGCAGGCGAGTAAGTCGTGACCCTGGCCTGTATTGGACTGGGCGCCAACCTCGGCGACGCCGCGCAGACCCTGCGCGCGGCGTTCGCCGCCATGGCCGCGCTGCCGCTGACCACGCTGCAGGCGCGCTCGCAGCTGTACAGCACGCCGGCCTGGGGCAATGAAGACCAGCCGGCGTTCGTCAATGCCGCCGCGCTGCTCGACACCGGGCTGGAACCGACCGCACTGCTTGAGGCGCTGCTGGGCATCGAGCGCGACTTCGGCCGGGTCCGCGATGCGGCGGTGCACTGGGGTCCGCGCACGCTCGACCTGGACCTGCTGCTGTACGGCGAGGCGGTGATCGACCTGCCGCAGCTGAAGGTGCCGCACCCCTACCTGCACGTGCGCGCGTTCGCGTTGCTGCCGCTGGCCGAGATCGCCCCGGAGGCGATGATTCCGGGGCAGGGCCGCGTGCGGGACGCTGCGATGCGTATCGAGGCCTGCGGGATCGCGCCAATAGGAGGATAATGCGGGGCTTATCGCCACCGGTTATCAGCTCATGAGTACCCACGCAGACAGCAAGCCCTGGACCGTCCCCGCACTGGCCGAGGCCAAGCGCAACGGCCAGAAGCTGGTCATGCTGACCGCCTACGACGCCGGCTTCGCGCGTGCGTTCGACGCCAATGGCGTCGACCTGATCCTGATCGGCGATTCACTGGGCATGGTGGTGCAGGGGCACGATTCGACCCTGCCGGTGACCACCGACGACATGGTCTACCACACCGCCTGCGTGGCCCGGGTGCTGACCCGCGCGCTGCTGATCGCCGATCTGCCATTCGGCGCTGACGCCACCCCTGAGCGCGCCTTCGAGGCCTCGCTGCGCCTGCTCCAGGCCGGCGCGGAGATGGTCAAGATCGAAGGCGCCGGCTTCAAGCTGGACGTCATCCGTTACCTGGTGGATCGCGAGATCCCGGTCTGCTCGCATCTCGGCCTGACCCCGCAGTCGGTGCTGCGCCTGGGCGGGTACCGCGTGCAGGGCCGCGGCGATGCGGCCCGCCAGCTGGTTGAAGACGCCAAGGCCGTTGTCGAGGCCGGTGCCAGCATGATGGTGCTCGAATGCCTGCCGTCGCCGGTGGCTGCAGAGGTCACCGCCGCGGTGTCGGTGCCCACCATCGGCATCGGCGCCGGCCCGCAGTGCGACGGCCAGGTGCTGGTGCTGCACGATTTCCTCGGCCTGGACAGCGGCCACCGCCGTCCCAAGTTCGTCAAGGATTTCCTTGCCGAAGGCGGGTCGGTCGCCGGCGCGGTCCGTGCCTACGCCGACGCCGTGCGCGACGGCTCCTTCCCCGACGCAGAACACGCCTACGCCTCATGATCGACACCGTCACCGAACTGTCCCGCCTGCGCGCCGTCGTCAACGGCTGGAAGCGCGAGGGCCTGCGCGTCGCGCTGGTCCCCACCATGGGCAACCTGCACGCCGGCCATTACTCCCTGGTCACCCTGGCAAAGCAATACGCTGACCGCGTGGTCTCCAGCGTGTTCGTCAACCCGACCCAGTTCGGCCCGAACGAAGACTTCACCCGCTACCCGCGCACCCCGGAAGCCGACACCACCGGACTGGAGCAGGCCGGCTGTGACGTGCTGTGGCTGCCTACGGTCGAATCGATGTACCCGTTCGGGGTGGAGCTGGCGGCCAGCGTGAACGTGCCGGGCATTTCCAGCCTGCTCGAAGGCGCCCACCGCCCGGGCCACTTCGACGGCGTGTGCACCGTAGTCTCGCGCCTGTTCAACCAGGTCCAGCCGGACGTGGCTGCCTTCGGCAAGAAGGACTACCAGCAGCTGGCGGTGATCCGCCAGATGGTGGAAGACCTGGCCTTCCCGATCCAGATCGTGGGCGGCGACATCGTGCGCGAAACCGACGGCCTGGCCATGAGCTCGCGCAACCAGTACCTCAACGCCGAACAGCGCCCGGTCTCGACCACCATCCACCAGGTGCTGCTGGGCATGCGCGAAGGCTTCATCACCGCCAAGACCCGCAGCCTGATCGAAGCAGAAGCCGCCGCGGCCCTGCAGGCCGCCGGCTTCCAAGTCGACTACGCCGTGGTCCGCAAGCCGGACCTGTCCGAGCCGGCCGACAGCGAAGACGGCAACCGCGTCGCCCTGATCGCCGCGCGCATCGGCAACACCCGGCTGATCGACAACCTCGAGTTTTGATAGCGATTGGGTGAGCGCCGGCCAGGGATTGCGCTGGATCCCTGCCAGTCGGCCCAGAGGCCGACTGCTTCACGCAATCTGGCAAACAGCCGATAGCTGAGCCTTGGCCTGAGCTGGGCCGACCGGTGCGGGTTTGCGGGACACGCCGTGAACCCGTCCATGGGGGCTCGTAGAAAACATCCATGTTTTCTACGGTCCCGCAAACCCGCCCCGGCCGACCCTCCTGAATCTGTCGGTTGCCACGGAAAAAGCCAAAACCACAGCAGCGCCAGTGCATCTCGCTCCAGGTGTGCTTTTGCTCTCCCATGGCAACGACACACTGTCAATGGCGGGTCGGGGCGGGTTTGCGGGGGTGTGAGCCGCATGGATGCGGCGACCAAGCCCCCAAGGATGGGTTCACGGCGTCCCCCGCAAACCCGCACCGTCCCGCCAAGCCAGGGAAACTGCTGGCAACCAGCTGTTCGCCATAAATCGTCAGCTGCCGGGCGAAGCCCGGCAAATCAGCCAACCGTCGAATGCCGCAAAAAAGTCGCCATTGGCGGTAGGGACCCTCATCTGCCTGAACCGCCGGCAGCGGGTGGGTGGAAACCCCTGCCGCCCGGTGCCCGGGTGCTAGAATTTCCCTTTCCTTTACGTCGTCCCGTGCCATGCACCTCTCCCTGCTCAAGACCAAGATCCACCGCGCCACCGTGACCCATTCGGAGCTGAACTACGAAGGGTCCATCGCCATCGATGACAACCTGCTGCTGGCCACCGGCATCCGCGAGTTCGAGCAGGTGCACATCTGGGACGTCACCAACGGTGCGCGCTTCTCGACCTATGCCATCCGCGCCGAAGCGGGCAGCGGCGTGGTCTCGCTCAACGGCGGCGCCGCGCGCCACGTGCAGGTCGGCGACATCATCATCATTGCCGCCTTCGCCAGCATGAGTGAAGAAGAAGCTGACAGCTTCCGGCCGAAGTTGGTATATGTGGACGGCAACAACCAGATCTCCCACACCAACGACAGCATCCCGACCCAGGCCGCATGACACAGACCAACGGATTCGACCCGCTTCACTCCCATGCCCAGCGCCTGCGTGGCGCGAGCATCCCCGCACTGATCGCCGCCGAACCCGGTCGCGCACAATCGCTGGGGCTGCGGGTCGGTCCGTTGTATGCCAACTTCGCGCGGCAGAAGTACGACCGCGCGGCGTTGGATGCGCTGCTGCAGCTCGCCGCCGAGCGCGATGTCGCCGGCGGCTTCCAGCGCCTGTTCCGCGGTGAGACGGTCAACGTCACCGAAGGCCGCGCCGCGCTGCACACCGCCCTGCGCGGCGATGTCAGTGGCGCCCCGGTCGCCGCAGAAGCCTTCGCCACCGCCGCCAAGGTGCGTGCGCAGATGGGCGAACTGATCGCCGCGCTGGAAAAGACCACTGTCACCGACATCGTCAGCGTCGGCATCGGCGGTTCCGACCTCGGTCCGCGCCTGGTCGCCGACGCGCTGCGTCCGGTCACCGGCGCGCGCTTCCGCGTGCATTTCGTTTCCAACGTGGACGGCGCCGCCATGCAGCGCACGCTGGCCACGCTGGACCCGGCCACCACCGCCGGCATCTTGATTTCCAAGACCTTCGGCACCCAGGAAACCCTGCTCAACGGGCAGATCCTGCATGACTGGCTGGGCGGCAGCGAGCGCCTGTACGCCGTCAGCGCCAATCCCGAGCGTGCCGCCAAGGCGTTCTCGATCGCCGCCGGCCGCGTGCTGCCGATGTGGGACTGGGTGGGCGGACGCTATTCGCTGTGGTCGGCGGTCGGTTTCCCGATCGCGCTGGCAATCGGCTTCGAGCGTTTCGAACAGCTGCTGGCCGGTGCGGCCGAGATGGACGCGCATGCGCTCAGTTCGCCGCTGGCGCAGAACCTGCCGGTCCTGCATGCCCTGACCGACATCTGGAACCGCAACCTGCTTGGCCATGCCACGCATGCGGTGATGACCTACGACCAGCGCCTGGCGCTGCTGCCGGCCTACCTGCAGCAGCTGGTGATGGAAAGCCTGGGCAAGCGCGTGCAGCTCGACGGCACCCCGGTCGGCAGCGACACCGTGTCGGTGTGGTGGGGCGGGGCGGGCACCGACGTGCAGCACAGCTTCTTCCAGGCGCTGCACCAGGGCACCAGCGTGATTCCGGCCGATTTCATCGGCTGCGTGCACAACGACGACCCGTATGAAATCAACCACCAGGCGCTGATGGCCAACCTGCTGGCGCAGACCGAAGCACTGGCCAACGGCCAGGGCAGCGACGATCCGCACCGCGAGTACCCGGGTGGACGCCCGAGCACGCTCATCCTGCTGGACGCGTTGACCCCGCAGTCGCTGGGTGCGCTGATCGCGATGTACGAACACGCCGTGTACGTGCAGTCGCTGATCTGGAACATCAACGCCTTCGACCAGTTCGGCGTCGAGCTGGGCAAGCAGTTGGCCAGCCAGCTGTTGCCGGCGCTGCAGGGTGAAGCGCATGGCATCACCGATCCGGTGACGCTGGAGCTGTTGGGGCGTTTGCGCTGACAAGCAGTATCGACCAACGGTCGATACCTACCAGCGGCGTATCGACCAACGGTCGATACCTACCGGTTCGCCGATCGTGATGCGCGGTAGGCGACGACCGTTGGTCGTCGCGCCGCGATCCCGCCATTACCTCGTCGGATCGCGCTCCGGGCTGGGCCGCTTGGCCAATTTGCGCTGCAGCGACCGCCGGTGCATGCCGAGCAGGCGCGCCGCCGCCGACACATTGCCGCCCGTTTCATGCATCGCCTGCTGGATGTGTTCCCACTGCAGGCGGCTGATCGGGGTCATCGCATCCGGCGGCTCCATCTCGCCATCGTCGGCCGGGCCGTCGTCTTCCTCGCCCAGCGCACGCAGGATCATCGGCACCGTGGCCGGCTTGGGCAGGTAGTCATCGGCGCCCAGCTTGATCGCCTCCACCGCGGTGGCAATGCTGGCGTAGCCGGTCACCAGCAGGATGCGCATGTCCTCGCGCAGTGCCCGCAGCGGCTGGATCAACGACAGGCCGGATTCCGAACCCAGCTTCAGGTCGATCAGGGCGTAGGCCGGCGGCTGCTGCCGCGCCAGCAGCAACGCCGAGGCGATGTCGCTGGCGGTCACCGTTTCCAGCCCCTTGCGGGCCAGGCTGCGCTGCAGCGTGCGCAGGTACAGTTCGTCATCATCGACCAGCAGGCCGTGGCTGGAGGCGGGCAGGGTGGGGGTATTCATGGCGAAATCTCCGGTGCAGCCAGGGGCAGGCGGAAGCCGACGCGGGTGCCGGCGCCCTGCGCCGGCCGCATCCACAACTCGCCGTCCAGGCGCTCGATGGTGGCATGGGACAGGGCCAGGCCCACGCCCATGCCCTGGGTCTTGCCGCTGCTGAACAAGGTGCCGGGCAGCACCGCATCGCGTGCGTCGAAGCCGCGCCCGTAATCGCGCACTTCGCCGATCAGGTCGCTGCCTTCGATACGCAGGGTCAGGTCCACCTGCGGCCGTTCGGCCTGTTCGCCGGCATCGGCGGCGTTGTTGAGCAGCACCATCAGCAGGTGGCCGATGCCCGGGTCCAGCGGCTGCTGCAGCGGGGCATCCTCGTTGCGCTTGAGGGTGATGGTCGGGCGTACCAGCTGCCATTGCTCCAGCACCTGCGGCAGGGTCACCGGCGCGTTGCCGCGCGCCTGGCCGGCGGCCGGGCGCGCCAGCGCCAGCACCCGTTCGCGGCACTGCACCAGCAGCTCCCGCAGCGTGTCGACATCGTCACGTACTTCCGGGTTGTCGGTCTGGTCGGCGATGTCGTCGGCCAGCAGGGTCATGGTCGCCAGCGGGGTGTTGAGTTCATGCGCTACCGAGGCGGCATGGGTGGCCAGCGCCACGATGCCCTCGTTGCGCGCGAAGCGTTCGCGCAGCAGGGCCAGTTCGTGTTCGCGCCGGCGCAGTGCCATCGCCAGCCGGGTGGCGAAGGCCAGCACCACCGCCGCCGACAGCAGGAAGTTGGCCACCACGCCCCACTGGTGCAGGTCCATGGCCGTGAAGTAACCATGCGGCAGCGGCTTGCCGAAGATGCCGCTGACCGCATAGCCGATCAGGCAGGCGGCGGCCACGGCCAGCGTCCAGCGCACCGGCAGGGCCAGCGCGGCCAGTGCGATCAGGATCAGGAACAGCGAGCCGAACGGATTGCCCACCCCGCCGCTCCAGCCCACCATCCAGGTCAGCACCGCCACGTCCACCAGGATGTGGCAGAACGCGGTCAGCGGCGCGGTATCGGCATCCAGCACGCGCAGCTGCGCGTAAAGGTTGAACAGGATCAGCACCAGCACCCCGGACCACAGCGGCAGCTGCGGCAGTTCCAGCCCCAGGACCCAGCTGGCCACCAGGATGGTCGCGGCCTGGCCGGCCACGGCCAGCCAGCGCAGGCTGCACAGGGTGCGTAGGAAGGGGGCGTCGGTACCGGTCATCGGCTGCCATCGTATGCGCTTGCGCGGTTCGCTGCCTGCGACAATCGGCCGCATCGGGGGCGCGCGGGTGCGTTAAAATGGGGAATGCACGACGCCGTCAGCCAACCGACCCAACCTTCCGACACCACCGTGTGGGCCCGCCGCCAGACCCAGCCTGTCCGCATCGGCGGCGTGGTCGTGGGTGGGGGCCAGCCCGTGGTAGTACAGTCGATGACCAACACCGACACCGCCGACGTGGCCTCCAGTGTCAAGCAGGTGGCCGAGCTGTGGCGGGCCGGGTCGGAAATGGTGCGCCTGACCGTGAACAATCCCGAGTCGGCCGCCGCCATTCCGCGCATCGTGGAAAAGCTGCGGATGATGGGGATCGAGGTCCCGCTGATCGGCGACTTCCATTACAACGGCCACCAGCTGCTGACCCAGGAGCCGGCCTGCGCCGAAGCGCTGGCCAAGTACCGGATCAACCCGGGCAACGTCGGCTTTGGCAAAAAGAAGGACACCCAGTTCGCGCAGCTCATCGAGTTCGCGATCCGCTACGACAAGCCGGTCCGCATCGGCGCCAACTGGGGCTCGCTGGACCAGTCGCTGGCCGCGCGCCTGATGGATGAGAACAGCCAGCGCGCCCAGCCCTGGGACGCCGGCCGGGTGCTGCGCGAAGCGCTGATCCGTTCAGCGCTGGATTCGGCGCACACCGCCGTGGAACTGGGCCTGCCGCGCGACCGCATCGTGCTGTCGGCCAAGGTCAGCGGCGTGCAGGAACTGATCGCCGTGTACCGCGACCTGGCCCAGCGTTCGGACTTCGCCCTGCACCTGGGCCTGACCGAAGCCGGCATCGGCAGCAAGGGCATCGTCGCTTCCTCGGCGGCGCTGGCCGTGCTGCTGCAGGAAGGGATCGGCGACACCATCCGCATTTCGCTGACGCCCGAACCGGGCCAGTCGCGCACGCAGGAAGTGATCGTCGCCCAGGAACTGCTGCAGACCACCGGCCAGCGCGCCTTCACCCCGCTGGTCACCGCGTGCCCGGGCTGCGGCCGTACCACCTCCGAGTTCTTCCAGGAGCTGGCCAAGGTCGTGCAGAACCACGTGCGCGGCAAGATGCCCGAATGGAAAGTGAGCCATCCCGGCGCGGAAAACATGACCCTGGCCGTGATGGGCTGCATCGTCAACGGGCCGGGCGAATCGCGCCACGCCAACATCGGCATCTCGCTGCCCGGCACCGGTGAAACCCCGGCCGCACCGGTGTTCGTCGACGGCGAAAAGACGGTCACCCTGCGCGGTGACAACATCGCCCAGGAATTTGTGGCGCTGATCGACGAGTACGTCGAACGCAAGTATGTCCGAAGCGTCGGATAAGCCCGCCGTGCTGGCCGCGCCGGAGCCGGCCGCCGGCGTCCGCCACTGGATGGCGCGCAATGCCTGGCGCTTCGTGCTGCTGTTTGCCGGCGTGTTGCTGCCGCTGGCCGGGTTCGTGGCGCTGGCCGACGAAGTGCACGAGCTGGAGGCGTTCTACTTCGATGCCCCGCTGTTGTGGAAAATGCATGACGTGGCCCGGCCCAGCCTGGATGCCGCGTTCGTGTTCATTTCCCGGATCGGCTACCAGTGGGGCGTGATCCCGGCCGACATCCTGATCGTGGCCGTGCTGCTGCTGCGCCGGCGCTGGCGTGAAGCCAGCTTTGCCGCGCTCAGCTTCGCCGGCTCGGCCCTGCTCAACATCGGCAGCAAGCAGTTCTTCCAGCGCGACCGGCCGACCCTGTGGGAGTCGATCGCCCCGGAAAGTACCTACAGCTTCCCCAGCGGCCACGCCATGGGCTCGATGACCCTCGCCGCCGTGCTGGTGCTGCTGGCCTGGAACACCCGCTGGCGCTGGCCGGCGCTGGTGTTCGGCGTGCTGTTCGCCGGCTCGGTCAGCCTGTCACGCATCTACCTGGGCGTGCATTACCCGTCCGACATCCTGGCCGGATGGTGTGCCGCACTGGTTTGGGTGGTAGGGTGTTTCCTGGTGATGTTCCGCCGCCGCCATCCCTGGCGCCGCCGGCACTGACCGGCCTGCTGGGAGCGGGCCGGATGCGGCAGGGGTTTCCGCGGACCGTCATAGGTCCAATAAACCGATATGGCCTGGGGTGATAGGCATGGGGCAGGGGTAGCCCGGCACGGATGTGACGCGGGCATCAGAATGCGCTGATGGGGAAAATACTTCCTTGTTATCGTCCGACCCCGTCGCTAGGCTGGCCCCGGTTTGCAGCGTTTGGACGAAGGTGGGTGGGATGACGATTCGAGTGTATCTGGTGGACGACCACGCGCTGGTGCGAACCGGCATGAAGATGATCCTGTCCAACGAGACGGACATCGAAGTGGTGGGGGAAGCCGAATCCGGCGAGGACGCGCTGCCTGCGATCCGCCTGCTGCGCCCTGACGTGGTGCTGTGCGACCTGCACCTGCCCGGGGTAAGCGGAATGGAAGTCACCGAACGCGTGGTGCGTGGCGACCACGGCACCCGCGTGGTGATCGTGTCCGTGCTGGAAGACGGCCCGATGCCCAAACGCCTGCTCGAAGCCGGTGCCTCCGGCTACATCGGCAAGGCCTGCGACGCCCAGGAACTGCTGCGCGCCGTGCGCGACGCCGCGCTCGGCCGGCGTTACCTCGGCAGCAGCATCGCCCAGAACCTGGCCCTGTCCAACGTCGAAGGCAGCCAGTCGCCGTTCGACAGCCTGTCCCCGCGCGAACTGGAAGTGGCGTTGCTGCTGACCCAGGGCCTGCGCCAGGAAGACATCGCCAAGCGCCTGAGCCTGAGCGCCAAGACGGTCAACACCCACAAGGCGCGCCTGTTCGAGAAGATGGGCATCCACGACAACATCGCGCTGGCGCGCATGGCCAGCCAGTACGGCCTGGTGGACCCGTCACGGCCGATGTAAGCCCGCCTCGCGCTCCAGAAAAAAGCCCGGGAATTCCCGGGCTTTTTTCGTTCAGCGCGAGCGGACCCGCGCCACGATCTTCGCCGCCTGCGCCGCGCTGTCGCGCACCTTGTCCCACTCGCCGTTCTCGATCCAGGGGCCCGGCACCATCCACGAACCGCCGATGCAGACCACGTTCTTCTGCTCCAGGTATTCGGCCGCCGTGGTTTCCGTGATGCCGCCGGTCGGGCACAGCTTCAGGTCCGGGATCGGACCGGCCAGGCCCTTGATCATCGCCAGCCCGCCGACCGCCGAGGCCGGGAACAGCTTGCACACCCGGAACCCGCGCGCGTACAGCGCCAGCAGCTCCGTCGGCGAGGCCGCACCCGGCACCACCGGCAACGGCGCCTCCGCCAGCGCATCGGCCATGAACGCCGGCGTGCCCGGCGTCACCAGGAAATCCGCGCCCGCATCAATGGCCTGCTGCATCTGCTCGACCGTGAGCACCGTGCCCGCACCCACCACCACATCCGGCAGCTCGCGCTTGAGCATCGCCAACGCCTCCATCGCCACCGGCGTGCGCAGGGTCAGCTCGATCGCCGGCAGGCCCCCTTCCAACAGCGCCGCGCTGACCGCGCGTGCCTGGTCGAGGGTATGCACGGTAACGACCGGCAGGATGCCGGCGGCAAGCAACAGCGATTCAGCGCGTTTCTGATGATCTGCGATGTTCATAGGGAAGCCTTTCGGTTGTTCGAAGCATTGGATGGCAGGATTCAACGCCTGCCGATTGCCGGTGTGTTGTCGTAGACCCCGTGGGCCGACCAACGGTCGGCGCTACCGGGGGAGCGGTGCGCCGTTTGATTCCTGGGATAAGAAGGCGCCGCAATGTGTCGTGAGGCAGCGGCGGGGGTCCCCGTAGGGACCGTAGAAAACATGGATGTTTTCTACGAGCCCCCATGGATGGGTTCACGGCGTGTCCCGTAGGGGACCCCCGCCGCTGCCTCACCCACGCAGACCCAACCGCCGCTCTTCGCAGTAGAACCGTCAGGCGTCCTTCGACTCGTGCGGCGCAAGCGCAGCAGCAGCGTCATTCCCGAGCTCATACTCCGCGTCGTAATTCCACATGTCGCCGTCGTCAGCCGCCGGCCCGCACGAAATCGAAATCGCGCCCTGGTCGGCCGGACCCACCAGGCGGCGGTTCATCGCAAACAGGTTGCGGCCCAGATCATTCGCCGCCGGTGCCGTGTTCGGCGCCTGCTCGCGCGCTGCCCATTCGGCCGCGTCCACCAGCACCTCCAGCGTGCCCGCCTCACCATCCAGCCGGATGATGTCGCCCTCGCGCACCCGCCCCAGCGGACCACCGCGCGAGGCTTCCGGCGTCATGTGGATTGCCGCCGGGAACTTGCCCGACGCGCCCGACAAGCGACCATCCGTCACCAGCGCAACACGCCGGCCCTGGTTCTGCAGCAGCCCCAGCAATGGCGCCAGCGAATGCAGTTCCGGCATCCCGTTCGCACGCGGCCCCTGGTAACGCACCACCGCCACGAAATCCTGCGGCAACATTCCCGCCGCATGCAGCTTGTTCAGCACCTGCGGCGCATCCACCACCACCGCCGGCGCCTCGATCGTCCGGTACTGCGGCTTCACCGCCGACAGCTTGATCAGCGAACGGCCCAGGTTGCCGCGCAGCAGCCGCAGCCCACCCTGTGCCTCGAACGGCTCGGCCACCCCACGCACCACCTCACGGTCCGCGCTCTCGGCAATGCCCTCGATCCACGTCAGCGCACCGTCGCGCAGCGCCGGATCCTGCGTGTACTGGCGCATGCCACCTTCGGCCACCGTCACCAGGTCCGCGTGCATCAGCCCCGCGTCCATCAGCTCGCGGAACACGAACGCCGTGCCGCCTGCCGCCGCGAAGCGGTTCACGTCCGCCTCGCCGTTCGGGTACACCCGCGCCAGCAGCGGCACCAGCTGCGACAGCTGGTCCATGTCGTCCCACGTCAGCACGATGCCCGCCGCCCGCGCCACCGCGATCCAGTGGATCGTGTGGTTGGTCGAACCGCCCGTGGCCATCAGCGTGACCACCGCATTGACGATCGCCCGCTCATCGATCAACCGGCCCAGCGGCCGGAAATCATCGCCCAGCGCACAGATTTCCAGCGCACGCACCGCCGCATGCCGCGTCAGCGCATCGCGCAGCGGCGTTTCCGGATTCACGAACGACGCGCCCGGCAGCTGCACGCCCATCGCCTCCAGCAGCGTCTGGTTCGAATTGGCCGTGCCGTAGAACGTGCACGTGCCCACCCCGTGGTACGACGCCGCTTCGGCTTCCAGCAGCTCCTCGCGCGTGGCCAGGCCCGCCGCGTAGCGCTCGCGCACCTCGGCCTTCTGCTTGTTCGGAATGCCCGGCGTCATCGGCCCGGCCGGCAGGAAGATCGCCGGCAGGTGGCCGAACGCCAGCGCGCCGATCAGCAGGCCCGGCACGATCTTGTCGCACACGCCCAGGTAGACCGTGCTGTCGAACATGTCATGGCTCAACCCGATCGCCGTGGACTGCGCGATCACATCGCGCGAGAACAGCGACAGCTCCATGCCGCCGCGGCCCTGCGTGACCCCGTCGCACATCGCCGGCACGCCGCCGGCGACCTGCGCCGTCGCGCCTACCGAACGTGCGGTCTCGCGCAGGATTTCAGGGTAATGCTCGAACGGCTGGTGCGCCGACAGCATGTCGTTGTAGGCAGTGATGATGCCCAGGTTCGGCGTGACCCCGCCGCGCAGGCGGCTCTTGTCGGTCGGGCCACAGGCCGCAAAGCCGTGGGCCAGGTTGCCGCAGCTCAGGCGCGAACGGAACGGACCGTCGCGCAGCGCGGCGTCGATGCCCGCCAGGTACGCAGCGCGCGACGCGGCACTGCGCTGGACGATGCGCTCGGTGATGGCATGGAGTTTGGGGTGCAGGCTCATTGGCTACCGGCTATGAGAGGGCGAACGGAGTGACAGCGGCATCGAATCAGTCGCACCAGTGGATGCGCAGCGTCGGGCGGCCATCGAGATCGATCGCGTTGAGAATGGGATACAGGGCTGCGTTGTTGCTTTCCAGCGCCTGCTTGAGCACTTCCAGCTTCTGCTTGCCGCGCAGCAGCAGCAGCCGCTGGCGGCACTGGCGCATGCCGTGCGGTGTCAGCGTGATGCGCAGCGGCCACTGGTTCGAGCCCGGGCAGCCGGTGGCATCCAGCGCGGCGTAGGGCAGGGTGCTTTCCAGCGCACGGGCCAGGTCCTTCGAGCCGGGGAACAGCGATGCCGTATGCCCGTCATTGCCCATGCCGAACACCGCCAACGACGGTGCCTCGGTGTGCTGCGCCTGCAGGTTGGCGGTGTAGACACATTCCGGCAACGGCTTGCCCACCCGCACCAGCGGATCGAAGTGTGCGCCCTCGGCGCGGTTGAGCAGGCTCTGGCGAACCAGCCAGGCATTGCTGTCGCGGTCCTGCGGCGACAGCCAGCGCTCGTCGACCAGGCTGACTTCGACCCGGTCCCACTGCACGTCCAGTTCGGCCAGCGCCTGGTACACCGGTGCCGGCGTGGTGCCGCCGGAGAGCAGCATCCGGGCCCGGCCGGCAGCATCGATGTCATGGTTGAGGATCTGCGCCATTTCGGCTGCGATCGTCTCGATCCACGCATCGGCGTCGGTGTGCCGGATCAGGGTGAAGCGGTTGGAATCTTCAAGTGCGTTCATGCGGCGCCTCCTGGCAGGTCGCGTTCGAGGTCGGCTGCGTAGGCGGCCGCGCCCAGCAGGCCCGCGTGCGGGTGCATCACCGCCAGCGACGGCACCCGGGCCATGATCGACGAGAACCGGCCCTTGTGTTCGAAGCGCTGGCGGAAGCCGGAATGCTGAAGGGAATCGAGCATCTTCGGCACCAGCCCGCCGGTCAGGAACACGCCGTCCCACGCGCCCTGGATCAGCACCAGGTCGCCGGCAATGGCGCCGAACACCGCGCAGAACAGGTCCACCGTGCGCATCGCCTGCGGGTCGCCATGCAGGGCGCGCGCGGTGACGTCCACCGGCTGCAGCTGGCCCGGGTCGACATCGGCCATCTCGCACACCGCGCGATGGATGTTGACCAGGCCCGGCCCGCAGATCAGGCGTTCATTCGAGACCCGGCCGAACTGCTCGGACAGGATCTCCAGGATGCGGATCTCCTCCGGCGTGCCGGGCGGGAAGCTGACGTGGCCACCTTCGGTTTCCAGCGGGTAGCAGCGGCCGTGGCGCAGGATCAGCCCGCCCACGCCCAGCCCGGTGCCCGGGCCGATCACCGCGTAATTGCGCGGCTGGCCGGGCTGGCCCGGCACCCACGCCGCGCCGCCGACCTGGACCACGTCCTGCGGCTGCAGCAGCGAGATCGCCATCGCCTGCGCGGCGAAGTCGTTGATCAGGTGCAGGCCATCGAAGCCGAGCATGTGCGCGGTGCGCATGCGCGAGATCACCCACGGGTGGTTGGTGATGCGCGCCTCGTCACCATCGACGCGGCCGGCCACGGCGAACACGCCGCGGCGTGCTTCGGCGCCGATCTGCTCCAGGTAATGCCGTGCGGCATCGCCCAGCGACGGGAAATCAGCGACCACGAATTCGCGGATGCTGTCCTTCAGCAGCGGCGCGGCCAGGCTGGTGTCGGCCAGCGCGAAGCGGGCGTTGGTGCCCCCGATATCGGCCACCAGCGCCGGTTGGGTCGACACCGTCATGCCCGTTCCTTGCGGTTGGCCTCGGCATCCACATCGGCCGGCAGGAAGCCGAACGCCTGTTCCGGGCCCCATTCGCCGGCCGGGTAGGGCTGCAGCGGCAGCTGCGCTTCCTTCCAGGCATCGCTGACGCTGTCGATCCAGGCCCAGGCGGCACGCACTTCATCGTCGCGCACGAACAGCGCATGGTTGCCGTTGAAGGCATCCAGGAACAGGCGCTCGTAGGCGATGCGGCGGTGCAGGCCGGTCGGCACGGACAGTTCCAGTTCCAGCGGGTGCAGTTCCAGCGCGCCCCATTCCGGGCCGGCCAGGCTGCTCATCAGGCCGAGCTCGATGTTTTCCTGCGGCTGCAGCTGGAAGGTGATGCGGTTGGGCGTCGCGTTTGCGCGGTCGGGCCGTTCGAACAGCCAATGCGTGACCGGCTTGAGGTTGACCACCACGCGGGTGGTGCGCTCGGCCAGGCGCTTGCCGGTGACCAGGTGGAACGGCACCCCGGACCAGCGCCAGTTGTCGATATGCGCGGTGACCCCGGCGAAGGTTTCCACATCGCTGCCTTCCGGCGGCTGGTAGGCCTGCGCGGGCTGGCCGTTGATGGTGCCGGCGGTGTAGCGGCCGCGCACGCTGTCGCGCGCGGCATGCTTGGCATCCAGCGGTCGCAGCGCACGCAGCACCTTGACCTTCTCATCGCGGATGCGGTCGGCTTCGAGCGACGCCGGTGGTTCCATCGCCACCAGGCACAACAGCTGCAGGATGTGGCTCTGGACCATGTCGCGCAGCGCGCCCGAACGCGCGTAGTAGGCATCGCGGCCATCCACGCCTTCGCTCTCGGCGACCAGGATGTGCACCGATTCGATGTAGTTGCGGTTCCACACCGCCTCAAGCAGCGTGTTGCCGAAGCGCAGGGCGATCAGGTTCTGCACCGCCGCCTTGCCCAGGTAGTGGTCCAGGCGGAACACGCGGTCTTCGTCGATCCACTGGCCGATGGTGGTCAGGATCTGTTCGGCGCTGGCGCTGTCGCTGCCGATCGGCTTTTCCAGCATCAGGCGTGCCGGCGCGGCCAGCGCGCCCCCCAGGGCCAGGCCCTCGCAGGTGGAGATGTACAGGCCCGGCGGAATGGCCAGGTAGCTCACGCACTTGCGGTCGACCAGGTCGCTGACCGAGTCGGCCACCGACTGCGGATCGCGCAGGTCCACCGAACGGTAGTCGATGCGGTCCAGCAGCGACTGGATGTCATCCAGGCTGGCCGCCGGCATCGCCTGCTGCAGGCGCGGGCGCAGGATCTGGCGGAACGCGTCGGTGTCGTGCGGGGACAGTGCCAAGGCGCGGACCTTGAAGTCTTCCGGCAGCAGGCCGTCACCCAGCAGGCGCAGCAACGAAGGGAACAGGTAGCGCTGGGCGAGGTCGCCGGTGGCGCCAAACAGGAAGAGGGTATCGTGCATCGCTCGAGTTTCAGATCCGGGTGACATCGTTGTCAATCGCTTCTCGTCTATGTTCTCGGGGGTCAAGCTGGCCGCGGTGTCCGGTTGCTGCAATCGCAACATGAACAGGTGCGGGCCCGCCCATCATGGGGCATGTCACGTCCTGACGGCGACGCGGTCATGACCGACCATTGGATACTGCCACGTGAAAACGTTTACATGGCAGAATGAGCAGACTGTATTCGATTGCAGTGGTCGCCGTCATGCGGCACCACGCCATCGACCTGCCATCGGGAGGGCCGAAGGCAGTTCCGCATCAACAGCCCGGCAGCGGGCGGACTGGAATGGGTGATATGGCAAAAGTGCAGTTGCAGGGCGTGCGCAAGGTGTATGACAACGGCCAGGTGGCCGTCCAGGGCGCGACCTTTGAAGTGGCCGATGGGGAATTGATGGTCCTGGTGGGGCCGTCGGGGTGTGGCAAGTCGACCCTGCTGCGCATGGTCGCCGGCCTTGAGGAAATCAGCGGTGGCACGCTGAGCATCGGCGACCGCGTGGTCAACGACGTGGCACCGAAAGACCGTGATATCGCCATGGTGTTCCAGAGCTATGCGCTGTACCCGCACATGACCGTGGCCGAGAACCTGGCCTTCGGCCTGAAGCTGCGCGGCCACGACAAGGCGACCATCGCCAAGCGCGTGAACGAAGCGGCGCAGACGCTGGGCCTGACCGAGATGCTCGACAAGCTGCCCAAGGCGATGTCCGGCGGCCAACGCCAGCGCGTGGCGCTGGGGCGTGCGCTGGTGCGCGAACCGGCGGTGTTCCTGCTCGATGAGCCGCTCTCGAACCTGGATGCCAAGCTGCGCCACAGCGTGCGCACCGAGATCGCGCAGCTGCACCGCAAGCTGGGCACCACGATGATCTACGTGACCCACGACCAGGTGGAAGCGATGACCCTGGGCCAACGGATCGTGGTGCTCAAGGACGGGGTGATCCAGCAGATCGACACGCCGATGGCGCTGTACGACCGCCCGGCCAACCTGTTCGTGGCCGGCTTCCTCGGCAGCCCGGCGATGAACGTGCTGCGCGGCACGCTTCAGCGCGTGGATGGCGGGGTAGTAGTGCAGGAAGGCACGCTGCGCGCGCCGCTGGGCGCTGCGACCATCGACCCATCCTGGATCGGGCGGACGTTGGCGGTCGGGGTCCGGCCGGAACATCTGCAGCCGGCCGTGCCGGGCGATGCCAACGCGTTTGAAGCGACCATCGACGGCATCGAGCCGGTGGGCAACGAGATCTTCGTCAACATGACCCATGGCGACCAGGCGCTGGTGATGCGCGTCGCGCCGCAGGCATTGCCGGCGGTGGGTGGCACCATCCGCGTGGCGATCCAGCCGCAGGGGCTGCATTTCTTCGATGCGGAGTCCGGCGAGCGGTTGAACCACGACGCGTGATGGATCCGGTCACGACCAACGGTCGTGACCTACCGGGAGACGGAAAGTTGGTAGGACACGACCGTTGGTCGTGTCGCGTGCGGTAGGACACGACCGTTGGTCGTGTCGCCCGTCAACGGGCGAGGCCGTCCAACAATGGGACGCCGTGGGCTTCCACGCCGCCAACGCTCAATGCCCCCTCGGCCATCTCCAGCGGCAGCACCGCCAGCGCCAGGTCTCCGGCCACGCTCGCCACCGTGCCAACGGTGGCGCCGTTCTGCTCGACCTTCGCGCCACTGGCGGTGCCATCGGCCACGCGCAGCAGCTGCAGGGCGCGCTTGGCCTTGCCCAGGAAATGGGTGCGGGCCACGATTTCCTGGCCCGGGTAGCAGCCCTTCTTGACGCTGTAGCCGTTCAGGCGGTCCAGCCCCAGCTGCTGCGGGGTCCAGGTTTCGCGCTGGCCGGCATCCAGGCGCGGCACGCCGTAGCGCAGGTCGGACTGGCGCCAGGCCAGTTCGAACGCGGCATCGGCCGGCGATGCATCCGCGGGCGCGGGTGCGATCTTCAGGGTGCGCGGCAACGCATCGCTGCCCACATCCAGCTCCAGCGCGTCAGCCTCCAGCGCAATTGCCGCGCCAGACGCCGCTTCCGGCGCGGTGAAGCTGCCGGCCACCGTCAGATCGGTACGCACCTCGATCTTGACCTTGCGGCGGAACACGAAGCGCTGTAACTGCGACGCAATCGCATCGGCGTCGCCGTCGGCCAGCACCAGCAGTACGTGCTCCTGGTCCAGCTTCAACAGCTGAAACACAGCAAGGGTGCGGCCCTTGGCGCTCAGCCAGGCGCTCCACTGCCAGTGCTGGACGGGCAGGGCGGTGACATCGCTGGCGAACTGGGCATGGGCGAACGCCGCCGCATCCACACCGCGCAGGCTGAGCAGCGCGTGACCGGAAAGGCGCGGAAAACCACTGAAATCGAAGGGCAGGTTGTCAGGCACGTGAACGGGGTCTAAAATTTGTGCGTTGCGAGACCACCCATGATAGGCCAAACAACCCCCACTCCCGATATCGATCCTGAAGCCCCGCTGGTACCGGAGGAGCAGCCGCTCGCCGTTACGCCGGTGGCGCCTGTGGAGATCGGTGGCCGCGGCGGACTGGATCCGGTGCGGTATGGCGATTGGGAGAAAAACGGACGCTGCATCGATTTCTGATCAGCATTGAGCCAACGCGGCAATTGTGCCGCCCAGCCGAGACAACGAGCCCAGCGAATGGCCGCCAGAGAACGTCCCCTTTCCCCGCACCTTCAGGTGTATCGCTGGCAGATTCAGATGGCCACCTCGATCCTGCATCGAGCCACCGGCATCTTTCTGTCTGTTGGAGCCCTGATCATCGCTGGCGGCCTGCTCGCCCTGATGATGGGTCCTGAATCCTGGAACTGCTTCACCGGCCACGCCGGCAGCTGGTACGGAAAGCTGTTCCTGTTCGCCTGGACCTGGTCCTTCGCCTACCACCTGTGCAATGGCATCCGCCATATCGTGCAGGACTTCGCGATCGGCTTCAGCATTCCGGCCTTCGTGCGCAGCAGCTGGATGTCGGTCATCGCCAGCCTGGTGATCACCGCGCTGGTCTGGGCCTATGTCTTCATCGGAGCGACCGCATGAACAAGTTCCGTACCCCGTTGAAGAACGTGCGTGGCCTGGGCGCGGCCAAGACCGGCACCGAGCACTTCGTGCTGCAGCGCCTGACCGCCACCGCGCTGGTCCCGCTGACCATCTGGTTCCTCATCTTCGTGCTGAGCCTGGTCAACGCCGATTACGTGACCGCCGCCGACGCGGTGTCCAAGCCGTGGAACGCGGTGCTGCTGGTGGGCTTCCTGGTGGCCATGTTCTGGCACGCCCAGCTGGGCCTGCAGGTCGTGCTGGAAGACTACATCCATAATTCGTTGCTGGCCCTGGCGCTGCAGACCACGGTGAAGTTCATTGCCGTGCTGGGCGCGATCGTCAGTGTTTTTGCGGTCGCCCGCATTGCGCTCGGCGTTGCCTGAGTCAGGCACCAAGACAGGAATCCAGAGTAGATGTCCGCTTACAAGATTACGGAACACAAATACGACATGGTCGTGGTGGGCGCCGGCGGCGCCGGCCTGCGTGCCACGTTCGGCCTGGCCGCCAAGGGCCTGCAGACGGTCTGCCTGACCAAGGTCTTCCCGACCCGTTCGCACACCGTGGCCGCGCAGGGCGGTATTTCCGCCGCGCTGGGCAACATGGGTGAAGACGACTGGCGTTACCACTTCTTCGACACCATCAAGGGGTCCGATTGGCTGGGCGACCAGGACGCGATCGAATACATGTGCCGCGAAGCGATTCCGGCCATCATCGAACTCGAACACTACGGTGTGCCGTTCAGCCGTACCGAAGACGGCAAGATCTACCAGCGCCCGTTCGGTGGCATGACCACCAAGTACGGCGAAGGCCCGTCCGCGCAGCGCACCTGCGCCGCCGCCGACCGTACCGGCCACGCCATGCTGCACACGCTGTACCAGCAGTCGCTGGCGCACAACGCGCGCTTCATGATCGAGTACTTCGCGCTCGACCTGATCTTCGATGAGGAAGGCGTCTGCCGCGGCGTGCTCGCGCTGGACATGGCCGACGGCTCCCTGCACCTGTTCCGCGCCCACGGCGTGGTGCTGGCCACCGGCGGCTACGGCCGCGCCTACTTCAGTGCCACCTCGGCCCACACCTGCACCGGCGACGGCGGCGGTCTGGTCATGCGTGCCGGCCTGCCGATGCAGGACATGGAGTTCGTGCAGTTCCACCCCACCGGCATCTACGGTGCGGGCTGCCTGATCACCGAAGGCGTGCGCGGCGAAGGCGGCATCCTGCGCAACAGCAACGGCGAGCGCTTCATGGAGCGCTACGCACCGCATTACAAGGACCTGGCCTCGCGCGACGTGGTGTCGCGTTCGATGACCATTGAAATCCGCGAAGGCCGCGGCGTCGGCGAGCACAAGGACCACATCCTGCTCGACCTGACCCACCTCGGCCCGGGCGTGATCGACGACAAGCTGCCGGGCATTGCCGAAAGCGCGCGGATCTTCGCCGGCGTGGACGTGCACAAGCAGCCGATCCCGGTCATCCCGACCGTGCACTACAACATGGGTGGCATCCCGACCAACTACCACGGTGAAGTGGTGCGCAAGGTCGGCGACAACCCCGATGCCGTGGTGCCGGGCCTGTACGCCATCGGCGAAGCGGCCTGCGTGTCGGTGCACGGCGCCAACCGCCTGGGCTCCAACTCGCTGCTCGACCTGGTCGTGTTCGGTCGTGCGGTGGCCAACCGCTGCGCCGACACCATCAAGCCGGGCCAGCCGCACAAGACGCTGGCGTCGGATGCGTGCGACAAGGCGCTGGGCCTGCTGGACAAGCTGCGTTACGCCAACGGCGACACCCCGACCTCGGTCATCCGCGACCGCATGCAGCGCACCATGCAGAACGACGCGGCGGTGTTCCGTACCAGCAAGACGCTGGAAGAGGGCTGCGCCAAGATGTCGGAGATCTTCGACTCCTTCCAGGACGTCAAGGTGTCGGACCGTTCGCTGGTGTGGAACTCGGACCTGATCGAAACCTACGAGCTGAACAACCTGCTGCTCAACGCGGTGGCGACGATCAACTCGGCCGAACAGCGCAAGGAAAGCCGTGGCGCACACGCGCACGAGGACTTCCCGGACCGCGACGACGTCAACTGGCAGAAGCACACGCTGGTCAATGTCGACGACAACGGCAAGTGCAGCTTCGATTACCGCCCGGTGCACATGTACACGCTGAGCAAGGACGTGGACGTGGTCCCGCCCAAGCCGCGCGTCTACTAAGCGCCATGCGGATCGACTTCCTCACCTTCCGAGCCAGCCGCGCCTGCATTGCAGCGCGAGCCGCCTGAGCCAACGAGAACAGCCATGGCCGAGTTTTCCCTCCCAAAGAATTCCAAGATCGGAAAGGGCAAGCACTTCCCCGCCAAGAGCGGTGCGAAGAATACCCGTACCTTCAAGATCTACCGCTGGAGTCCCGACGACGACAGCAACCCGCGGACCGATACGTACGAGATCGATCTGGACGCCTGCGGCCCGATGGTCCTGGACGCGCTGATCAAGATCAAGAACGAGATCGACCCGACCCTGACCTTCCGCCGTTCGTGCCGCGAGGGCATCTGCGGTTCGTGCGCGATGAACATCGACGGCACCAACACGCTGGCCTGCACCCGCGCCATCGCCGACTGCGGCAAGGCCGAAGTGCCGATCTACCCGCTGCCGCACATGAGCGTGATCAAGGACCTGGTACCGGACCTGACCCACTTCTACGCGCAGTACGCCTCGATCAAGCCGTGGATCCGCACCCAGACCCCGCCGCCGCCGGACCGTGAGCGCCTGCAGTCGCCGGAAGACCGCAAGAAGCTGGACGGCCTGTACGAGTGCATCCTGTGCGCGTGCTGCTCGACCAGCTGCCCGAGCTACTGGTGGAACGGCGAGCGTTACCTGGGCCCGGCGATCCTGCTGCAGGCCTACCGTTGGATCGTCGACTCGCGCGACGAAGACACCGGTGCGCGCCTGGACGACCTGGAAGACCCGTTCAAGCTGTATCGCTGCCACACCATCATGAACTGCGCCCGGACCTGCCCGAAGGGCTTGAACCCGGCGCTGGCGATCGCCGAGATCAAGAAGCTCATGATGGCGCGCCGCGCCTGATCGTAGAGCCACGCCCTGCGTGGCTGCCAAGGCATGACGGCGGAGCCGCGCCCCCTTGACATAGGGGGCGCCTTTGTTTTCAGCGCGTCGCCACGCGCCCGTGTACTGCCGCGCACCCGGATGACGTGCTCCAGTCTGGAATGACCGAAATGGACGAAGCCACCCTCCTCAAGAAACTCCGCTGGCGCTGCCGCCGCGGCATGCGCGAGCTCGACCAGCTTTTCGAGCGTTACCTCGACCGCGAATGGGCCACTGCACCCACCGAAGAGCGCGAGGTTTTCCTGCGGCTTCTCGACTGCGAAGACGATAAGTTGTGGCGCTGGTTCATGGGTTACGAGGTATGCCCGGATGCCGAGCTCACCGACCTCATCGCCCGGATCCGCGCCCTGCCGGCTTGAGTGGCGCCCCTCGCGCTGGCAGGTTGCCGCGCACGTTCTGTTTGCGCTGCTGATGCCTTGGGTAGCCACGGCCAGCGCGCTGCCGTCCGCCGCGCAGTGGCCGCTGGGCCTGGCGGCCGGGGCGGGGACCGCCTGGCAGGGCTGGCGCCATGCCCGCCGACGGCCGCGTGCCTTCGTGATTCCGCCCGGCGACAGCCCGGCCCAGGTCGATGGCGAACCGGTGGAGGGGATCTCCCTGCATGACCGCGGCCCGCTCCTGCAGCTCAGCTGGCGCCAGCACGGCCGCCGGCAGGCCTGCCTGTTCTGGCCCGACACCCTGCCGCCGCCGCGCCGACGTGAACTGCGACTGGCGATCCGGGCCCGTCCCATTCCGCGTTCACCTCCGTGATGGCACCATAGGCTGAATTGTCCGGCGTACCTGCATGTTCAAACCCATACCAGTAGCCATCGGCCTGCGTTACCTGCGGGCCAAGCGCCGCAACGGCTTCATCTCCTTCATCTCCATGGCCTCGATCCTCGGCATCGCGCTGGGCGTGACCGTGCTGATCACCACGCTGGCGGTCATGAGCGGTTTCCAGAAGGAAATCCGCGACCGCCTGCTGCAGATGACCGCACATACCACGATCACCGCCGACGGCGCGCCCATGGCGGACTGGCAGCATGCGGTAGAGGTGGCCCACAAGGATCCGCGCGTGGCCGGTGCCGCGCCGTACATCGAGATCCAGGCCATGCTCAGCGGCGCCCGCGTGCAGGGTGCGATCGTGCAGGGCATCGACCCGGCGCTGGAGCCGGCGGTGTCGGTGATCAACACCAAGCTCAAGAAGGGCAGCTTCGACAGCCTGAAGGAAGGCAGCTACAACCTGCTGGTCGGCCAGGAACTGGCGATCTGGCTGGGCGTGGATGTCGGCGACACCGTGCTGGTGACCCTGGCTGAAGTGCAGGGCACCCCGATGGGCGCGATGCCCCGGCTGAAGCGCTTCACCGTCAGCGGCATCTTCGAGGCCGGCTACAACGAAATCGACCGCGGCGTGGCCTACGCCAACATGGCCGACCTCGAGCGCGTGCTGCGCATGGACGGGGTCACCGGCGTGCGCCTGAAGCTGCATGACATGGACAAGGCGCTGGACGTGGGCGTGGACCTGGCCCACAACCTCCGCGGCGGCTACCGGGTCAGCGACTGGACCCAGCAGAACGCCAACCTGTACCACTCGCTGCGCATGGAAAAAGTGGTGATGGGCATCCTGCTCTCGCTGATCATCGCCATGGGCGCGTTCAACCTGGTCTCCTCGCAGGTGATGCTGGTCACCGACAAGCAGGCCGACATCGCGATCCTGCGCACCCTGGGCCTGACCCCGGGCGGGGTGATGCAGGTCTTCATGGTGCAGGGCTCGCTGATCGGCATCTTCGGCACCGTGCTCGGCGTGGTCGGCGGCATCACCCTGACCTTGAACCTGGAGCGCATCCTTGGTGCGATCGAGACCCTGTTCAACGTCAAGCTGCTGCCCGAAGACGTTTATTACATCACCGGCCTGCCGACCGACATGCAGACCCCGGACATCGTCATCATCACGGTCATTGCGCTGGTCATGAGCTTCCTGGCCACCCTGTACCCCGCGTGGCGCGCTGCCCGCACCCAGCCGGCGGAGGCCCTGCGCTATGAATGAGCCGATCAACCGCGGCGACGAAGTGATCCGCGCGCAGGGGCTGGCCAAGACCTACGCCGAAGGCCGCATGCAGACCCCGGTGTTCAACGGCCTGGACCTGAGCGTGGCCGCCGGCGAGACGGTGGCCATCATCGGTGCCTCCGGCGCCGGCAAGAGCACGCTGCTGCACCTGCTGGGCGGGCTGGACACGCCGACCGCCGGCGAAGTGTTCGTGGCCGGCAACCAGATGTCGTCGCTGTCCGACAGCCAGCGCGGCCGCCTGCGCAATCGCGCGCTGGGCTTCGTGTACCAGTTCCACCACCTGCTGCCTGAATTCACCGCGCTGGAAAACGTGATGATGCCGGTGCTGCTCGGCGGCGAGGAGGTGGCCGATGCCCGGTCACGCGCAAAGGCACTGCTGGAATCGGTGGGCCTGGGCCACCGCCTGGAGCACAAGCCGGGCGAGCTGTCCGGTGGCGAGCGCCAGCGGGCCGCCGTGGCCCGTGCGCTGGTCAACCGCCCGGCCTGCGTGCTGGGCGACGAACCGACCGGCAACCTGGACGACAAGACCGCCGCAACCGTGTTCGAGCTGATGCTGGACCTCAACCGCGCCCACCACACCAGCCTGGTGCTGGTGACCCACGACCGCAGCCTGGCGCGCAAGCTGGACCGCGTGCTGGAACTGCGCGAAGGCCGGCTGCACGCCCTGGCCCACGCCGAGGTCTGAGCTGGCAGCTGAACAGCCGCCCGCCCGAACCTGCGGGCCGGCGGCAGCGGGTGCATGATCGCCTTGTTCCCTACTGCGGAGGTGCCATGAAAACGCTTGTCGCCATCGTTGCAATGGGTCTGGTGCTGGCCGGTTGTGCCACCGGCCGCCTGAGCAGCGCCGAACGCCTGGAGCTGTACCGCGCCCACGCCGGCCCGCCGCAGCCGTCCATGCGCTACTTCGGCTCGCTCAATGGCTGGACCGAACTGGGCGACAGCGCGCTGGCGGTGTGGACCCGCCCCAGCGAGGCCTATCTCATTGAACTGCGCGGCCCGTGTTACGGGCTCAGTTACGCTACCGCGATCGGGCTGACCAGCCAGACCGGGCAGGTGTCATCGCGCTTCGACCGTGTGCTGGTCCGCGATCCCAACCACGGCCCGAGCGTTCCGTGCTTCATCGGCGCGATCCGCCCACTGGACGTCAAGGCGCTGCGCTCCTCGGAGCAGGAAATGCGCCAGGCGCAGGTGCAGGAGCGCGAAGCAGGGCAAACGCCGCCTGCGGAATAGGCCGGTCGCTGCTGTCAGGCCTCGGGAACGAACCCGGCCGGCTTCTCGGCGCCACCGCTGAAGAGGTACTTGACCAGCTCGTCTTCCAGGAACGCGCGATGCTTCGGATCGCGCGGCGACAACCGGTTCTCGTTGATCAGCATCGTCTGGTGCGCCAGCCACGCGGCCCAGGCGGTCTTGCCGATGCCGTTGAAGATGCGCTGGCCCAGCTCGCCGGGATAGGGCACGAAATCCAGCCCTTCGGTGTCGCGTTGTTCGTACTGGCAGAAAACGGTGCGGGCCATGGGCTAGTCGATCCTCTTCAAAGTCGTTGCAGCGCGTAGTTTACGGCCACTTCCGTTTTCCAGCAGTTTGCGGATCGGCGCGGGCAGACCCAGGCTGGGCAGCTCCTGCGCCGGGACCCAGCGCAGGCCAGCAATGTCATTGCGCAGGCCATCCACCTGCCGCGACAGGATCTGCAGGTGCAGGCGATAGTGGCTGAAGGTGTGCTGCAGCACCGGCAGCTCTTCGGCATCTTCCAGTGAGCCCAACACGTGCGCATCGAACCAGTCCTGCAGCGCGGTGCCGCTGTCGGCCTGCGGCAGCGTCCACAGCTGCGCCCAGATGCCGGTGTCCGGGCGCTTCTGCAGCAGCACGCGGCCCTGTGCATCGCGCAGCAGCAGCGCCACCGCCTCGCGTTCGGGCAGGACCTTGCTGGGCTTCGGGGTGGGCAGCTGGTCGCTGCGGCCTTCGCGGCGCGCCACGCAGTCGTCCTGCAGCGGGCAGATCACGCAGGCCGGCCGGCTGCGGGTGCAGACCGTGGCGCCCAGGTCCATCTGCGCCTGGGTGTAATCGGCCAAACGGCCGCCAGGGACATGCTCCACGTGCAGCTCTGCCAGCGCCCACAACACCTTTTCCACCGCCGGCAGGCCGGGGAATCCTTCGATGCCGTGGTAGCGGGTGAGCACGCGCTTGACGTTGCCATCGAGGATCGCGAAGCGGTCGTTCCAGGCCTGGCTGAGGATCGCACCGGCGGTGCTGCGGCCGATGCCCGGCAGTGCATGCAGTGCATCGACGTCGCGCGGCAGCTCGCCGCCGTGCAGTTCGACACAGCGCTGCGCGGCGGCATGCAGGTTGCGCGCGCGGGCGTAGTAGCCCAAGCCGGCCCACTGCGCCATCACCGCGTCGTTGCTGGCGGCGGCGAGGTCGGGCAGGGTGGGGAACACGGCAAGAAACTTCAGGAAGTACGGAATGACCGTGGCGACCTGGGTCTGCTGCAGCATGATTTCCGACAACCACACCCGGTACGGCGTGCGCGGATGCTGCCAGGGCAGGTCATGCCGGCCATGGCCGTCGAACCACGGCAGCAGCCGGCCGACGAACGCGTCGGCGCTGGCGGGCGACATCAACCGCCCAGCGCTTCCGGCAGCAACGCATCCACGAACGCTTCCGGGTCAAACACGCGCAGGTCTTCGGGGCGCTCGCCGATGCCGGCGAAGCGGATCGGAATGCCGAATTCGCGCGCCAGCGCGAACACCACGCCGCCCTTGGCGGTGCCATCGAGCTTGGTCACCACCAGGCCGGTCACATTGACCGCGGCATGGAACTGGCGCAGCTGCGAGAGCGCGTTCTGGCCGGTGGTGCCATCAATGACCATCAGCACCTCGTGCGGCGCGCTTTCATCGATCTTGCCCAGGACGCGGCGGATCTTGCCCAGCTCGTTCATCAGCCCGCCCTGGGTATGCAGGCGGCCGGCGGTATCGGCGATCAGCACCTCGGTGCCGCGTGCCTTGCCGGCCTGCAGCGCATCGAATGCCACCGAGGCGGCATCGGCGTTCTGGCCCTGGGCGACCACGGCCACGCCGTTGCGCTCGCCCCAGGCCTGCAGCTGCGCCACGGCGGCGGCGCGGAAGGTATCGCCGGCGGCCAGCATCAGGCTGTGGCCATCGTCCTTGAAGCGCTTGGCCAGCTTGCCGATGGTGGTGGTCTTGCCGACGCCGTTGACGCCGACGGTGAGGATCACGAACGGCTTTGCGCTGCGGTCGATCACCAAGGGGCGGGAGACCGGCTGCAGGATCGCGATCAGGTCGGCGCGCAGCGCCTTCAACAACGCGTTGGCGTCGGTGAATTCGCGCGCCTTCATGCGCTTGCGCAGGCCTTCCACCAGTGCGGTGGTGGCACCCACGCCGACATCAGCGGTGATCAGGGCGGTTTCCAGCTCATCAAGCAGGTCGTCGTCGAGCTTGGGGTTACGCGAGAACAGGCCGCCGAAGCTGCGTGCGATGACGCTGTTGCGCAGGCGGTCGCGCCAGCCGGTCTTGCCGGGCGCGGCGGGTGCCGCTTCATCGAAGGCGGTCGGGGCGGCCAGCGGCTGCACCGCTTCCTGCACGATATCGGTGGCGACCACGACCGGGGCGGGCGGATAGAGCGGGGTAGGTGCCGCCTGCACGGCTTCGATGCGGGGTGCATCGGCCTGGGCCGCTGGCGTGCTCACGGGAGCGGCTGCGTCGACGCCGGGCGTCGCCACCGGTGCTGCGATGGGCGTGGGCTCGACGGCGGGCGCTGCAGCCGGTACGACCGGCTCGGCCTCGGTGGCGGCGGACGGGAACGCGGCGGCCAGTTCCTCAGCGGTGTAGTGCTGGGTCTTGGGCGCGTCCTGCGGAGCGTCCTGGGGCTTTTTGCGACGGAAGAAACTGAGCATGGGATTCGGCGCTGAAATCAGGGGGATATGCTACCACCCGGGCCCGTAAGGCCCGCGTGGAGCGGCGGACGGATCGCACGGTGACGGACCGCCTGGGCCGGCCAACGGCCGGCGCTACCGAGACGCACCGAAGCCCAGGGTTGGTTAAACGCGATCCCAAAGGCCACGTAGCAATTCGTAGCGCCGGCCGTTGGCCGGCCCAGGCAGACGCGTCCGAAGCCCAGGGTTGGTTAAACGCGATCCCAAAGGCCACGCAGCAATTCGTAGCGCCGGCCGTTGGCCGGCCCAAGCGGTGCCGGCCACCACGTACCGCCTTAAGCCGACAATTCCAGCAACAACTTGTTCAACCGTCGCACATAAGCCGCCGGGTCCTTCAGCGTATCGCCCGCAGCCAGCGCGGCCTGGTCGAACAGCACCCGGCTCAGGTCGCCGAAGCGGGCGGCATCGGCTTCCTGGTCCAGCTTGCCGATCAGCGGGTGGGCCGGGTTGAACTCGAACACCGGCTTGCTGTCGGGCACCTTCTGGCCGCTGGCCTCCAGGATCTGGCGCATCTGCAGGCCCAGGTCCTGTTCGCCGATGGCGAGGATGGCCGGCGAATCGGTCAGGCGGTGCGACACGCGTACATCGGCCACGTCATCGCCCAGCGCGCCCTTGATCCGCTCGACCAGGCCCTGCTTGTCCTTGGCGGCCGCTTCCTGCGCCTGCTTGTCTTCGGCCGTTTCCAGCGCGCCCAGGTCGAGGTCGCCACGCGCCACATCCACGAACGACTTGCCGTCGAACTCGGTCAGGTAGCCCATCAGCCACTCGTCGATGCGGTCGGTGAGCAGCAGCACTTCGATGCCCTTCTTGCGGAACACTTCCAGGTGCGGGCTGTCCTTGACCTGGGTGTGGCTGTCGCCGGTCAGGAAGTAGATCTTGTCCTGGCCTTCGATCATGCGGCCGATGTAATCGGCCAGCGACACGTTCTGCTCGCCGCTGGCGTCATGGGTGGAGGCGAAGCGCAGCAGGCCGGCGATCTTCTCGCGGTTGTTGAAGTCTTCGGCGGGGCCTTCCTTCAGCACCTGGCCGAACTGCTTCCAGAACCCGGCATACACCTCGGGCTTGTCGGCGGCCAGCTTCTCCAGCATGTCCAGCGAGCGCTTGGTCAGCGCCGACTTCATCGAATCGATGACCGGTCCGGACTGCAGGATTTCGCGCGACACATTGAGCGACAGGTCGTTGGAATCGACCACGCCCTTGATGAAACGCAGGTACAGCGGCAGGAACTGCTCGGCCTGGTCCATCACGAACACGCGCTGCACGTACAGTTTCAGGCCCTTGGGCGCGTCGCGGTGGTACAGGTCGAACGGCGCGTGGCCGGGTACGTACAGCAGCGAGGTGTATTCGAGCTTGCCTTCGACCTTGTTGTGGCTCCATGCCAGCGGGTCCTGGTGGTCGTGCGCGGCGTGCTTGTAGAACTCCTGGTACTCGGCGTCGCTGATCTCGGTGCGCGGGCGGGTCCACAGCGCACTGGCGCGGTTGACGGTCTCCCACTCGACCTCGGCCGGGGCGTCGTCGCCGTGGTGTTCCCTGGCCATCTGGATCGGCAGGCCGATGTGGTCGGAGTACTTCTTGATGATGCCGCGCAGGCGCCAGGCATCGGCGAAGTCCTGCTGGTCATCCTTGAGGTGCAGCACGATGCGGGTGCCGCGTTCGGGCTTGTCGATGGTTTCCACGTCGAACTCGCCCTCGCCACGCGAGGACCAGTGCACGCCCTCGCTGGCCGGCAGGCCGGCGCGGCGCGAGTACACGTCGACCTGGTCGGCCACGATGAAGGCGCTGTAGAAGCCGACGCCGAACTGGCCGATCAGCTGCGAATCCTTCTTCTGGTCGCCGGACAGCTGGCGCAGGAAGTCGCCGGTGCCGGACTTGGCGATGGTGCCCAGGTGGGCGACGGCCTCGTCGCGGCTCATGCCGATGCCGTTGTCGTCGATGGTCAGGGTATGCGCCTGCGGGTCGACGCTGACCTGGATGCGCAGTTCACCATCGCTTTCGAGCAGGCCCGGCTGGGTCAGCGCTTCGAAGCGCAGTTTGTCCGAGGCATCGGCGGCGTTGGAGATGAGCTCGCGAAGGAAGATTTCCTTGTTGGAGTACAGCGAGTGGATCATCAGCTGCAGCAGCTGCTTCACTTCGGTCTGGAAGCCCAGGGTTTCTTTGTGGGTCTGCTCGGTCATCGGGGAGTGCTCCTTGGACGGTGCCGCGCCCGGCGCGGCGGCTGCACAAGGGGTAAGGACGGATTGTCCCGATTTCAAGATGGCAGCGTTTCAATGGGGTCACGGTATTCTTGGCGGATGAATTCACGTTCCCCCGCATCCCACCCCGTAGGCCAGGTCCGCATCATTGGCGGCAAATGGCGCAATACCAAGCTGCCGGTGCCGCTGGCGCCGGGCCTGCGGCCCAGCAGCGACCGGGTCCGCGAGACCCTGTTCAACTGGCTGATGCCGCGCCTGGGCGGGGCCCGGGTGCTGGACCTGTTCGCCGGCAGCGGCGCGCTGGGACTGGAAGCGGTGTCGCGCGGGGCGGCCCAGGCCACGCTGGTGGAGCGCGATGCCGTGCTGGCCCGCCAGCTGCGCGAATCGGTGGCCAGACTGGGCGCCCAGGGCCAGATCGAGGTGGTCCAGGGCGATGCGCTGCACTGGCTGGGCCAGCGGCCATCGGGGCTGGCCGACATTGCCTTCATCGACCCGCCATTCGCCGACGGGCTGTGGGAGGCCGTGCTGGCGGGGCTGGGGCCGCACCTGGCGACCGATGCCTGGCTGTACCTGGAGTCGCCGGCCGGGCAGACCCTGCGCCTGCCGCCGGGCTGGCTGCTGCACCGGGAGGGCGGTACCCGCGAGGTCCGCTTTGCCCTGTACAGGCGCGCCACTGCTACACTTTCACCAGATCAGAACGCGTAGCTTCCGCATGACCGCAGCCAACCGCCGCATCGCCGTATACCCGGGCACCTTCGATCCGATCACCAACGGTCACATCGACCTGGTGAACCGGGCCGCGCCGTTGTTCGAGAAGCTGGTGGTCGGCGTGGCGCAGAGCCCGTCCAAGGGTCCTTCGCTGCCGCTGGAGCTGCGGGTGTCGCTGGCGCGCGATGCGCTGGCCCACCACCGCAACGTGGAAGTGCGCGGTTTCGACACCCTGCTGGCACATTTCGTGCGCTCCGAGCAGGGCGGGGTGCTGCTGCGCGGCCTGCGCGCGGTCTCCGATTTTGAATACGAATTCCAGATGGCCAGCATGAACCGCCACCTGATTCCGGAGGTCGAGACGTTGTTCCTGACCCCCGCCGAGCAGCACAGCTTCATTTCGTCCTCGCTGGTCCGCGAGATCGCCCGTCTTGGCGGCGACGTGTCCGGCTTCGTGCCGGCCTCGGTGCTCGAGGCGCTGCGCAAGGTCCGCGAAGCGAAGTCTGGCCCCACGTAAACCCCAAGACCCACACATACCAAGCATCACCAAGAGGGAGACTCCATGAACAACACCATGCGTGCCATGTTGATCGCGTCGTTCGCGCTGGCGTTCACCGCCTGCAAGAAGGAAGAAGCCGCACCGGTCGCCGATGCCCAGCAGGCGCTCGTCGCCCCGGCCAAGGATGACGATGCGGGCTGGAAGAAGTACCTGCAGTCCGTCGCCGTGCAGAACATGGGCAACATCACCAACAGCCCGTTCCTGTACTACCTGTCCCCGGAATCGGATCCGGAGTTCCAGGCCAAGTACGACCGCCAGGTCGAGAGCGCCACCGCTGCTGTCGCCCGTGGCGTGCAGCCGGGCAACATGCTGGCCTTCGGTTCGTCCGCCTCGGGCAAGATGGCCGACATGATCCAGGCCGTGTTCAAGGACGTGTCCGCCGACTCGATGAAGGGTGTGCGCGTGGTGTTCATCGGCCAGGCGGCCGACAACGCCCGCGTCCAGTCGATCGTCCAGCCGACCGGCGCCGAGTACATCTTCGTCGAAGCCAAGTAAGCCGTGCCATGGCGGCCGCGCACGTGTGCGCGGCCCGGGCGGCGTCCTTCGTGGACGCCGCCGTTGACCGGCCCGCGCAGCTGCGCAGGCCGGTTTTCCTCTGCCGGCACTGGCGTGGAGTAACGCCATGTCGCTGAAAATCAATGAGCTCTGCGTCAACTGTGACGTATGCGAGCCCGCCTGTCCCAACCAGGCCATCTCGATGGGTGAAACCATCTACGTGATCGACCCTGCACGCTGCACCGAATGCGTGGGGCATTTCGACGAACCGCAATGCGTGGTCGTCTGCCCGGTGGAATGCATCGATCCCGATCCGGACATTCCCGAAACCCAGGAAGCGCTGCTGGCCAAGCTGCATGGGCTCCAGCGCGATCATCCCGAACTCTATGTGGAGTCTGCGCCCGAATGAACACCCCCTCCCGTCGCTGGTTGCTGCTGCTCCTGCTGTGGACCCCGGCCCTGTGGGCCGCCGAGCCTGCGCCGCAGGCCACGCTGGCCGCGCATCCTGAAGGCGTCGCCATCGCCAGTGGGCATCACCTGGCCACCGAAGCGGGCATGGAGATCCTGGCCAAGGGCGGCAACGCGTTTGACGCCGCAGTAGCGGTGTCGTCCACCCTGGCAGTGGTCGAACCGATCAGCTCCGGCCTGGGCGGCGGTGGCTTCTTCCTGCTGCACGATGCGAAGACCGGCAAGGACGTGATGCTGGATGCGCGCGAGACCGCGCCGGCCGCCGCGACCCCCGAAGCATTCCTGGACGGGAAGGGCGAGCTGGACCGCGACCGGTCGGTGAACGGCCCGTGGTCGGCCGGCATTCCCGGCCTGCCGGCGGCGCTGGTGGAGCTGTCGGCCAAGCACGGCAAGCTGCCGCTGCAGGCGTCGCTGGCCCCGGCGATCCGCATCGCCCGCGAGGGTTTCCCGGTGTATGCGCGCATGGCCAAGGGCTATGCCTCGCGCCGTGAAGTGATGGAGCGCTACCCCGGCACGCGCGAGGTGTACCTGCGCAATGGCAAGCCGATCGCCGAAGGTGATGTGTTCAAGCAGCCGGAGCTGGCGCAGACGCTGGAGCGGCTGGCCGCAGGCGGGTTCGATGGCTTCTACAAGGGCCAGACCGGCAAGCTCCTGCTGGCCGGGGTGAAGCAGGCCGGTGGCAAGTGGACGGCCGACGAGCTGGCCGGCTACCGGGTCAAGCAGCGCGAACCGATCGTGTTCAATTACCGCGACTGGAAGATCACCACCGCCTCGCCGCCGTCGTCCGGTGGCATCGCACTGGCCTCGATGCTGCAGATCCTGGAAGGCTGGGACCTGAAGGCGATGGATCCGGCCCACCGCACCCACCTGGTGGTGGAATCGATGCGCCGCGCGTTCCGTGACCGCACCTTCTTCCTGGGCGATCCGGACTTCGTGCAGATTCCGCAGAAAGTGCTGACCAGCCGCGATTACGCCCAGGGCCTGCGCGCCACCATCCACCCGGAAAAGGCCACCCCCAGCGACCTGCTGTCGGGCAACCCGACCCCGCTGGAAGACGACGAGACCACCCACTTCTCGATCATCGACCAGCAGGGCAACCGCGTGGGCGCCACCCAGACCGTGAACCTGCTGTACGGCTCGGGCCTGATTCCGTCGGGCACCGGCGTGCTGCTCAACAACGAGATGGACGACTTCGCGCTCAAGCCGGGCACGCCCAACGCGTTCGGCGTGATGGGCTATGCGGCCAACGCGCCCAAGCCGGGCAAGCGCATGCTCAGCTCGATGACCCCGACCTTCATGGAATCGGCCGACAAGGTCGTGGTGCTCGGCACCCCGGGCGGCAGCCGCATCATCACCATGGTGCTGCTGGGCGTGCTGGGCTACGACGATGGCCTCGACGCCCAGCAGGTTGCGGCGTTGCCGCGCTTCCACCACCAGTGGCTGCCGGACGTGATCGAGGCTGAAACCGGTGCGTTCGATGCGGGCACCATCCAGCAGCTGCAGGCGATGGGCCACAAGATCGACCTGCCCGGCGACAGCGCCGAAGGCGGGCGCGGCTCCAGCCATGTGTGGGGCAACCTGCAGACGGTGGAGTGGAACCGCCGCAGCAACCAGCTCAGCGTGGGCAGCGACCCGCGCAACCCGGTCGGTTCGGGAGCGGTCGCTCCTGCGGCGGCACGGTAAACCAAAAACCCCGCCACGGCGGGGTTTTTCATGCCGGCGGATAGCGAATTATTAACGCAGCCCGCCGGATAATTTACCGATGAAACTATGGTCCATCCGCGGTAACTCACAGAAGCTCGATGGCGGCGCGATGTTCGGCAATGCGCCGCGTGCGGTCTGGGAAAAATGGGCGGCACCGGACGATCTCAACCGGATCGAACTGGCCTGCCGTGCGCTGCTGGCCAGCCCGCTGGCCGGCAGGACCGTGCTGTTCGAAACCGGTATCGGCGCGTTCTTCGAGCCGAAGCTGCGCGATCGTTACGGCGTGCAGGAACCCAGCCACGTGCTGATCGAATCGTTGCGCGAAGCCGGCTTCGAGCATGAGGACATCGACGTGGTGGTGCTCAGCCACCTGCATTTCGACCACGCCGGTGGCCTGCTGGCGCCGTGGAGCGAAGGCCGCGCGCCGGAGCTGCTGTTCCCCAACGCGACCTTCCTGGTCGGTGCCGAACACTGGGAACGCGCGCTGGACCCACACCCGCGCGACCGCGCCAGCTTCATTCCCGAACTGCCGCAGCTGCTGCGCGACAGCGGGCGGCTGGAGATCGTGCAGGGACCGTATTCGCGCACGCTGGGCACAAGCGTGCGTTTCAGCTTCAGCGATGGGCACACCCCCGGCCTGATGCTGGCCGAGATCGTCGGCCCCGAGCAGGTCCAGGGCGAGCCGCGCGGTGGCGTGGTGTTCTGTGCGGACCTGATTCCCGGGCGTTCATGGGTGCACGTGCCGATCACCATGGGCTACGACCGCAACGCCGAACTGCTGATCGACGAGAAACGCAGCTTCCTGGAAGACAAGCTGGCGCGCAACGTGCACCTGTTCTTTACCCACGACCCCGAATGCGCGCTGGCCCAGGTCACCCGCGATGAGAAAGGGCGGTTCGGTACCGCCCACGAACAGGGTGAATTGAAGGCCCGCGCGTTGGCCTGACGGCGCGCGGATCAACCGGCCACGCGGGTCCCGAAGATGCGGTCACCGGCATCGCCCAGGCCCGGCAGGATGTAGCCCTTCTCGTTGAGCCGCGCATCGATCGCGGCAGTGAAGATCTCCACATCGGGGTGCGCCGCCTGCACGGCCGCGATGCCTTCCGGCGCGGCCACCAGGAAAATACCCTTGATCCGCCGCGCCCCGGCGCGCTTGAGCATGTCGATGGTGGCGATCAGGGTGCCGCCAGTGGCCAGCATCGGGTCCAGGATCAGCGCATCGCGCTCTTCCAGGCGGCCGGTGAGGCGCTCGAAGTAGGGCACCGGCTGCAGGGTTTCCTCATCACGCTGCAGGCCGACCACGCTGACCCGCGCCGCCGGAATCAGCGACAGCACGCCGCTGAGCATGCCCAGCCCGGCGCGCAGGATCGGCACCACGGTGATTTTCGCGCCCGCAATGCGCTGCACGGTCACCGGCCCGGCCCAGCCGGAAAGGGTGTGCGCTTCGGTGTCCAGGTCGGCGGTGGCCTCGTAGGCCAGCAGGCCGCCCAGCTCGTTGGCCAGCTCGCGGAAGTCCTTGGTGCTCAGGGACGCATCGCGCATCAGGCCGATCTTGTGCTGCACCAGCGGGTGGCGAACTTCGACGATTTTCATGGGAATGCCAACAAAACGGGGAGAACGCCATTTTGCCGCACCGGTGCCATGGCCGGCCATAGCCCGCCCCCGAGCGTCACTATCGCCACCGGTGTCACGTTCATGCAACCTCCCGGACATACCGTGCTGACCCAACCTTTACACCGTTGGGGAAGCCGTGCAGAACAAATCGCCGTTGGGGCTGGCCATCAGCCTGTCGTTGCTGGTCCTGTCCACCGCGCCTGCCGTGGCCGCCGCGAGCGGGGAGCTCGCCGGCGCCGCCGCAGCCACCGAGCTGGACCGGGTGGAAGTGCGCCCGCAGCTGGAATCGCAGACCCGCGCGGTCGACCTCAAGCGCAGCAGCGACGCCATCCAGGACGCGGTATCGTCCGATGCCATGGGCGTCTACCCGGACAAGAACGTGGCCGAATCGCTGCAGCGCCTGCCCGGCGTCAGCGTCACCCGTGACCAGGGCGAGGGCCGTTTCGTGGTGGTGCGCGGCTTGGATGCCAACCTCAACAGCGTCAGCATCGACGGCATCGCCGTGGGCACGCCCGAAGATTCCAGCCGCGCCGCACCGCTGGACGTGATCCCCTCCGACTCGACCGAACGCCTGCGCGTGGTCAAGTCGCCGACCCCGGACATGCCCGGCGACGCCATCGGCGGCGCGATCCTGGTCGAGTCCGCCTCGGCGTTCGACCGCGACGGGCGCAGCCTGCGCGGCAAGATCGAAGCCAGCCACCAGGAGCTGTCCGGGCACACCAGCCCCAAGGCCGCGTTCAACTACAGCGAAGTGTTCGCCGATACCTTCGGCGTGGCGCTGGGCGTGAACTACCAGAACCGCAGGTTCGAGTCCGACAACAGCGAAGTGGAGTACGGCGAATTCGACGGCGGCAGCGAAGACGAGCTGTTCGCCAACAGCCTGCAGCACCGCAAGTACGAGATCGAGCGCAAGCGCATCGGCGCCAACCTCAACGTCGACTGGCGCCCCAGCGAAGACAGCCAGTACTACCTGCGCACCCTGTACAGCCAGTTCGACGACGCCGAAACCCGCCAGCGCACCATTTTCAACTTCGGCGATGGCGAGGTCACCGCGCTGGGCAACAACCAGTTCCGGGTCGACGACCTGCCGGCCGATGCGATCCAGAAGCGCATGCGCTACCGCACCAAGAAGGAAAACACGTTCGCCGCCAGCCTGGGCGGCGAGAACCGCCTGACCAACGCCGTGCTGGATTACAAGGTTGGTTACACCCGTACCGAAGAACGCGTCAACGACGAGATGGAAGCGCGCTTCGAGTACAACGGCGATGACCTGGCCGCTACCGTGGACCAGAACAGCGGCATCCCGCGCTACACGCTCAGCGATGCCCGCTGGATGGACAACGGCAACTACGACTTCGACCGTTTCGTGGTCTCGCCCAAGCGCGTGGACGACAAGGAGCATAGCGCCCAGGTCAACATCCGCTTCGACGGCGACAACAGCAGTTACAAGTTCGGCCTGCTGGGCCGCTGGCGCGACCGCGACGTGGATACCGACGAGCGCGAACTGCGCGTGGGTCCGGACGTGGCGTTGTCCGACTGGACCACCACCACGCCCGACCACCGTGGCGGCAGCCTCGGCCAGGGCATGAGCTCGGATGCGATGCGTCGCTACTGGGCCCGGTTCGGCAGCCAGTACAGTGCCCGCCCGCAGGATGTCGGCGCCAATGCGATGACCTCGCTGGAAGAGGATTACACGGCCAGCGAAGACATCTTCGCCAGCTATGCCATGGGCACCTGGGACGTCGGCAACCTGCGCATCATCGGCGGCGTGCGGGTGGAAAACACCCAGTTCCAGGCCACCGGCAACCAGGTGGACGTGGCCGCCAACGGCCGCAGCTACACCGTGACCCCGCTCACCGCCGACCGCAGCTACACCAACGTGCTGCCCGGCGTGCACCTGCGTTACGACGCCGGCAGCGACTGGGTGCTGCGCGCAGCCGCCAACAAGACCGTGTCGCGCCCGTCGTTCGGCGACATCGCCCCGCGCATCGGCTACAACCGCGGCGACGAGGAAGTGCGGCTGGGCAACCCGGAACTGGATCCGTACGAATCCAGCAACGTGGACCTCTCGTTCGAGCGTTACATCGGCAGCACCGGCATCCTCTCGCTGGGCCTGTTCCATAAATCCATCGACGGCTACATCGTCAACACCGTCAGCGACAGCGATCCCGAATACCCCGGCTTCGACGTCACCCGCGTGATCAACGGCGACAAGGCCAAGGTCTACGGCGCCGAGTTCAACTGGCAGCAGCAGCTCAGCTTCCTGCCCGCCGGCTGGGATGGCCTGCTGGTCGGTGCCAGCGGCACCTGGTTGGACACCGATTTCGACCCGGGCCTGGATGGCCGTGCCGACGAGGACTTCACCCTGCCACGTGCCTCCAAGCACGTGTGCAGCGCACACCTGGGTTACGAGAAGGCCGGCTTCAGCACCCGCCTTGCCGCCGTCTACCGCAGCGAGTACCTGGATACGCTGGGCGACAGCCGCGCTTACGACATCTTCGTGGCACCCAACACGCAGCTCGATTTCAGCCTGGACTACAAGATCACCGACAACGTAAGCGTGTACCTGGAAGCGCAGAACCTGCTCGACAAGCCGCTGGAGCTCTACCAGGGCGTGCGTTCGCGCACCCTGCAGAACGAAGAATACGGCCGCACCTACGCGCTCGGCCTGAAGGTGGCGCTGTGATGCGCGCAGGTCCCGCACTGGGCCTGCTCGCGCTGGCGCTGCTGGCCGGCTGCAGACCGGCCGTCACGCCGGTACCGGCGGCATCGAACGCACCCGCAGCAGACCCGGCGGCGGCGACCACCGGGCGCTCGGTGGCCACCGTGGCCGAAGCGTTCCTCACCCCGATGACCCCGGCCGACAACATCGATTCACCGGCCAGCTGGACCTCGCCGGAAGGGCAGGTGTGGCTGATCGCCACCGCCAAGGCCACTGACAAGCTGGTGGTCTATGACGGCCAGACCGGCGCGCACCTGCGCGATGTCGGCAGCACTGGCACCGCCCCGGGCCAATTCGTCCGCCCCAACGGCATCGCCGTGGTCGACGACCTGGTGCTGATCGTGGAGCGCGACAACCACCGCGTGCAGGTGCTGCAGCTGCCGTCATTCACCCCGCTGGGGACGTTCGCGGCCGATGACCTGCGCAAGCCGTATGGACTGTGGGTCAACAAGCAGGCCAGCGGCTACGACGTGTACGTGACCGATTCCTACGATGCCGGCGAAGATGCGCAGGGCAACGACGTGCTGCCGCCGCTGGCCGAACTGGACAAGCGCGTGCGTCGTTACGCACTGCAGGTGGCGGACGGCAAGGCGCAGGCCAGCCTGGTCGGCAGCATCGGCGACACCAGCGGGAAGGGCGCCCTGCGCGTGGTTGAATCGATCTGGGGCGATCCGGCCAACGACCGCCTGCTGATCGCCGAAGAAGACGAAACCTATGCCAGCGAAATCAAGGTGTACTCGCTGCAAGGGAAATTCAGCGGCACCACCTTCGGCCGCGATGCGTTCAAGGCGCAGGCCGAAGGCGTGATGCTGCGCACCTGCGGCAAGGACGGCTGGTGGATCACCACCGAACAGGGCAAGGATCGCAGCGTGTTCCACCTGTTCGACCGCCACACGCTGAAGCATGTCGGCGCGTTCCAGGGCAACACGGTGGCCAATACCGACGGCATCTGGCTGGACCAGGCCGCCTCGCCGCGCTTCCCGCATGGCGCGCTGTATGCCGTGCATGACGACCAGGGCGTGGTCGCGTTCGACTGGGCCAGCGTGGCCAAACAGCTGTCGCTGCCGCTGGAGTGTGCAAAGTGAGCGGTATCCATGCATGCGCCCGCGCGCTCGCGGTCGTGCTGCTGCTGGGCAGCGCCGCCAGCTGGGCAAGGCCGGAGGGCAAGGCCGAACCGAACACCCAGGTGCCGGCCGGCAACCGGCATTACGCGGCGACCGGCTTCCCGGACCGCATCGTGGCATCGCCGACGCAGGACGCATCGCGGGGCTTCGCCGTGGCGTGGCGTACCGATACCAGCGTCAGCACGCCGCTGCTGGAATGGGTCGTTGCAGGCGACTCGCCCGATGTCGGCACGCCAACGCGCGTCACCGCCGTGACCGCGACGCTGGACACCGAACTGGGCCCTTCGCACCATCACCGTGCCGACGTCGCTGGCCTGGCGCCGGATACGCTGTACCTGTGGCGGGTGCAGGGCAATGGCACCTGGAGCGCCTGGAACCAGCTGCGTACCGCCGGGCGGGCCGACCAGCCATTGACCCTGCTGTACTTCGGCGACACCCAGAACAAGAACGTCAGCCACGTCTCGCGCGTGCTGCGTGCCGGCATCAAGGCCGCACCGGATGTGCGCCTGACCCTGTTTGCCGGTGACCTCGTAAGTGGCGGTGACGGCGTGGACGACAGCGAGTGGGGCGAGTGGTTTGCCGCCGCCGGCTGGCTGCCGCAGGAAACCGCAGTGGCCCCGGCGATCGGCAACCACGAGTACTTCGAGGAGTTCGAGGACACCCCGCAGGAACGCCGCGTGCTGGGCCTGCACTGGCCGGTAACGTTCGCGTTGCCGCGCAATGGCGTCGATGCCGCCGATACCAGCACCTACTGGTTCGACTACCAGGGCGTGCGCATCGCGGTCCTGGATGGCACCTCCGCGCTCGACCTGGGCACCGCGCAGGCGCAGGCAGCCTGGCTGGACAAGGTCCTGGCCGACAACCCACACCCGTGGAGCATCGTGCTGCTGCACCAGCCGTTCTATTCGCCGCGCGAAGGACGCGAGAACGCCGAGCTGCGCGATGTGCTGCTGCCGGTGGTGCGCCGCCATCAGGTCGACCTGGTGCTGCAGGGACACGACCACACCTACGGCCGCCGTGGCGAAGGCCAGGCCGCCACGCCGCAGTACATCGTGACCGTGGCCGGCCCCAAGCAGTACCGCCTCTCCGATGAAGCGCGCGCCACCATGGCGCCGGTCGGTGAGGACACCCAGCTGTACCAGGTGCTCACGATCGATCCACGGCACCTGCGCTATGAAGCACGCACGGTCACCGGCCGCCTGTACGACGGCTTCGAACTCAACCGCGAGGCCGACGGCAGCAAGCGCAGGACCGAACTCACCGAGGGCCGCATCGCCCCCCGCGACTGCACGCGCACCCAGACCCTGAAGGGTCGCGCCGACCGCTGCTGGGAATAAGGACTGCCATGAACCCGCAACCCAAGCTTGCCCTGATCGCCCTGGCCGCCGCACTGCTGCTGCTCACCGGCGCCAGCCTCGCCAGCAACGCGGTGCTGCACCCGTTCCTGGCCGCCCAGCCGAAGGAAGCGCCGGAGGAAGCCAACCTGGCCGTGGAAATCCTGGCCGGCAGCTTCACCAAGTACGAAATCAAGGAAGACGGCCTGGTCCATGTCGACCGCTTCCAGTCGATGCCGGTCGCGTACCCGGCCAACTACGGCTCGATGCCGCGCACCCTGGCCGGCGACAACGACCCGCTGGATGCACTGGTATTGACCCGCGAGCCGCTGCATCCGGGCGTGATCGTGCGCTTCCGCCCGATCGGCTACCTGAAGATGGTCGACAAGGGCGAGCACGACGAGAAGGTGATCGGCGTGCCCACGGACAAGATCGACCCGACCTACGCCAACATCCGCGACCTGCAGGACCTGCCGCTGATCGAACGCCAGCGCATCGAAGCGTTCTTCCGCGTCTACAAGGACCTGCCCGAAGGCCGCAATCCGGTGGAACTCAGCGGCTGGGGCAACGCGGCCGAAGCGAAGGTGCTGATCCGCGAATCAATGCAGCGCTTCGACGCGCAGCAGCGCCGCGCCAAGGGCGATTGAGCTTCAGCACCGCCCGGGCCTACAGCAGGATCCCGCCGCCCACCTCGATCCGCTGCGCGGTCACCCAGTGGTTGTCGGGCCCGACCAGCGCGGCCACCATCGCCCCGATATCCTCGGCGTGGCCCGGGCGCCCGAGTGCGGTGTGGTCGCTGACATAACGCTGCACGTCGGGGTTGTCGCGCACCGCGCCGCCGAAGAAATCCGTCTGCGTGGGGCCGGGTGCCACCGCATTGACGGTGATGCCGCGCGGACCCAGTTCCAGCGCCAGGTAGCGGGTCATCACCTCCAGCGCGCCCTTCATGGCGGCGTAGACGAGGCTGCCGGCGGCGGTGTGGCGGGTGAGGCTGCTGGACAGGTTCACAATGCGCGCCCCGTCGGCCAGCAGCGGTGACAGCGCCTGGGTCAGCAGCAGCGGCCCCTTGAAATGCAGCGCATGCAGAAGGTCGATGTCATCGGCGGTGATTGCACCGAACGATGCCGGTGCGTGCGCGCCGGCATTGTTGATGAGCGCGTCGAGCTTCCGGCCCTGGCCTCGGGACTGCAGCCAACCGGTCATCTCGGCCAGGCATGCCGGGAAGCTCCCGCTGTCGGTGACGTCGAGCGCCAGGGTCATCACGTCGCGGCCCTGACGTGCGATGTCCGCGGCCACGCTGCGGGCGGCGGCGGGGTCGCTGCGGTACGTTAAGATCACGTCCCAACCGCGCGTGGCCAACTGCAGCGCGATGCTGCGGCCAATGCCCTTGTTGCCGCCGGTGACCAGGGCCACGCGGGCGGGGAGAAGTGGAGAGCCAGTGTGCATGCGATAACCAGACGAGGGGAACGAGAAGGCATGATCGCGGGGTGCCGCGCCGCGCTCTTGCCGGTTACGCGCAGGCATTTGCCTGATCCTGCACCCCTCCGCGCGGGGGTGGCATGCTGACGCGTCTGCATGACGCAGTGGAGAGCCTGCTGAGCCGTTCGGCCGGAGAGGGCGACCGTGTACTGTCGCCGCTGCCAGGCGTGATCGTTTCGACCACCCGCCGTGCCCGGATGCCCTCCCATGCGCTGTACCGGCCTGCGTTGGGTGTGGTCGTGCAGGGGGCAAAGCAGGTCCTGGCCGGAAGACGCAGCCTCGATTACCGCGCCGGACAGGGACTGGTGACCGGGATCGCGATGCCGGCAACCGGGCGCGTGCTGACGGCCAGCAGGGCACAGCCGTTCATGGGCGTCTCGATCGAGCTGGACACGGGAGTGCTGCAGCAGGTGCTGGCCGGGCTGGATCCGGGGCCGTCAGCCCTCGCCGCAGCCTCCGGCCTCAGCGTACATACCCTGCCAGCGCCGCTGCTGGACTGCGTGGCACGCATCGTTGAAGCGGTGCGTATCGACGATGCGGCGGCGGTGCTGGTGCCCACCTTGTTGCGCGAACTCAGCTACTGGCTGTTGACCGGGCCAACCGGCCCGGAGGTTGCGGCAATGGCGCGCCCGGAAGGCACGCTGCACCGGATTGCCGAAGCGGTGGTGCACCTGCGCCGGCATTTCCGTCAGCCGCTGCAGGTGGAGTCGCTGGCGGCGGCCAGCAACATGTCCGTGTCACTGTTCTACCGGCGCTTCCGCGCGGTCACCGGGGTCTCGCCACTACAGTTCCAGAAGCAGCTGCGTCTGCTCGAAGCACGGCGGCTGCTCGAAACCCAGGCCGTCAACGTGACCTCGGCGGCGCTTGCCGTCGGGTACGAGAGCCTGTCGCAGTTCAGCCGCGAGTACCAGCGCTGCTTCGGCCAAACCGCGCGGGAAAGCCTGCAGGGGTCCGCGCTTTCCGTGGATTGACCCCTGGTTGGCGACCCATTAATATCCATCCGGACGGATATTAATTGGTAAACGCATGGCCCGACCGCGCTCCATCGACCCGAATCACCTGCTGGACGCCGCCGAACGGGTGGTGGCCCGCCATGGCGTTCCCGGGCTTACCCTGGAGGCCGTTGCAGCCGACGCCGGGATCAGCAAGGCCAGCGTGCTGTACGACCATGGCAGCAAGACCGCACTGGTGCAGGCCGTACTGGTGCGCGCGCTGCAGCGGGACCGTGCCCAGAACCAGGCCGCGGTTGACGCGGTGCCCGCGCATGACAGTCCGGTCATCAAGGGTCGGCTGGCGGCCGCTGCACAGCCGCTGCCGGACGCCTTCCGACCGGTCGCCCTGAGCCTGGTGGCGGCCATGGCCGGCGACTCGAGCCTGCGCGGGCCGTTCCAGCAACACCAGCGCGAGGTGATCGAGGCGGTCGAAACCACCTCGCAGCAGCCTCGTGGCGCGATGCTGGCGTACCTGGCGCTGGAAGGACTGAAACTTCTCGAAGCGCTCGACTACCACCGCTGGCCCGTGCAACAGCGGGAACAGCTGCTGCGGGACATCGCGTGGCTGGTGGAGCAGGTACCGCCTGACTGATCCATCGGTTTGGGGCGACGTTACGCCCACCTGTCTTCTCTCCCACTCATCAATGCGGCCCGGCAGCGGCTGCAGGACCCCCCATGTCTTCTCTCCAGCGGATTTTCCTTACCGGCGGCAGTGGCTATGTCGGTCGCAACCTCATCACCTCACTGGTCTCCCAGGGCCACGCCGTGGTGGCCTTGGCGCGCAGCGAAGCAGCGGCGCGCGCAGTCGAACAGCGCGGCGCACGGGCATTCCGCGCCGACCTGCTCTCGGGTGACCTGGCCACGGGCATGCAGGGCTGCCACGCCGTTGTCCATGCGGCCGCCGATACCGACCATGTGGCCGGTGGGGGGCGCCAGCATCGTGTCAACGTCGATGGCACGCGCCGGGTGATTGACGCCGCCGGACAGGCGGGCGTCGCCCGCGTGCTCCTGCTCAGCACCGAGTCGGTGCTGGCCAGCGGGCGCGCGTTGCCAGGCGTGGACGAGCGCACGCCACTGCCACGCCGCTCCATCGGTGGCTACTCGCGCAGCAAGGCCGAGGCGGAGCGGGTTGCGTTGGCGGCCAACAGCGAACACCTTGCGGTCAGCGTGCTGCGCCCTCGGTTCGTGTGGGGCCGCGACGACACCACCGCACTGCCACAGCTGTGCGACGCGGCGCGGAGCGGACAACTTGCCTGGATTTCGGGCGGCAACTACCTGACCTCCACCACCCACATCGCGACCCTGTGCGCGGCTGTCTCGGCAGCGCTGCGCCATGCACGACCGGGCGAGGTCTATTTCATCGCCGACGAGCAGCCTGTCCAGTTCCGTGCCTTCATCACCGCGCTGCTGGAAACGCAGGGGATCGCCGCGCCGGAAAAGTCGGTCCCGCGCGCGTTGCTGTGGGCACTGGCATCGCTGGGCGATGCACTGGCGGCAGTGAGTGGTGGACGGGTACGCGGTCCGCTGACCCGGCAGCAGTTCGCTGCCTCGGCGGTCGAAGTGACGCTGGATACGCGCAAGGCGCGGCGTGAGCTGCACTTGCGCGACGCGATCACGCGCGAGCAGGGGTTGGATGAGCTTCGGCTCGTGCGCTCTGGCGTGCGCGTGTGAAGCCGCCACGCAGGGCGTGGCACTAAACGTTGGGTGCCGAAGGCTCGTGGATGGGACAACGGTTGAAGCGGGCGCGGAAGTCGCGCGAGGCGGCCATCACGATCCGGCGTGCGCGGTTGATGTTGCCCAGCGGTTGATGGGCCGCCAGCGCGTGCCAGGGAGCGAAGGCGAGGCGGTCTTCGCTGGCCTCGGCGTCGGTGTTCCAGGATGACTGCTCACCGACCACCAGCCGACCTACCGGCTGGAACGGGCTGAGTTCCTCTGGCCAGACCACCGAGGCGTCTTCGATCGGCATCTTTTCAAGATCGCGGCAGAGCTGCACGCGCAGCTCCCACTCGGCCACGGCGCCGGGCTGGGCGAAGAACGCGGCCACCGCCTCACGCTGCGTATCGGCTTCGGAAGGCAGCTTCTGGCCGGTCAGCGCGACCAGTGCCGGTGACACCGGCACCCACGAGAACTTGGCCATGTACGGCCCGTAGCGGAACGGGACCTGGGTGAAGAACGTTTCGCCGAGCGGATGGTGCTGCGGTTCGCCACCGAGCGCCTTCAGTGATGCGCTCTGGCCACCCACTGCCTCCAGCGCCGCCTCGGTACCGCGCAGCGTGGCCGAGAGCACCTGCTTGGTCCTCGGCATGCGCTCGGTGGTGGCCGCCAGCAGCTTGGCCGAGCGGAGGAAACCGCTGATGCCGGGCGTGTTGAACGCCGGTCCATTGACCATCAGGAAGTCCTGACTGTGTTGCTCATCGCCTCCCTCCACGCGCGCACCGGGCACATCCATGATCTTGACGGCCATCGCGCGCGGCGTAGAGACGGTATCGGGCAGCTGCTCGGCCGGCGGCGAGGACAACCGCACCAGGGCGTCGTACTCACCGGGTGCGGCGAACAGGCCCTGGCTCAGTTCGGGCGAGAGCCCATCCAGTACGCGGAAGCGCCCGCGCAGCAGCGCGTGCCCCTTGGCATGCACCGCACGGTGCGCATGGCCTTCATGCTCGGCAACCACGCCGGCCATGCGGGTGAATACCTCCACCAGTTCGGCGATGGTGGCGTCTTCGTCAGGCGCGCGCTGCTCCACGTCAGCGGAATAAGCAACAGCAGGCTGGATCGGCGTCATGGGCATGGTTCCGGAAAGTGGAGAGAAGGCGCCGGCGACCACGAGGTGTTGCCTTGGCAGGGACCGGCTGGGGCATGTGCCCACCTTCCCGCTTGAGCCGTGCACGAGCGGTGCAGGGGACATCGCCGTGGCGCGAAGGGCGCGTGCAATGCCTTCACTCCAGATGGCTATCATGTGGCTCTCTTTCAGCGTAGGCAGTGCTTGTGTCGGTAGCTCTGGTCTGGTTCCGCCGTGATCTGCGTCTTCAGGACAACCCGGCACTGCAGGCCGCGCTTGAGGCCGGGCATACCCCGGTGCCGGTTTACATCCATGCACCGGACGAGGAGGGCGCATGGGCGCCGGGCGGTGCGTCGAACGCCTGGCTGCACCGCTCGCTGGCCGCGCTGGATGCGGACCTGCGTGCGCGCGGGTCGGCGCTGGTGCTGCGCCAGGGCGACAGCCGGGCGCAGCTGCAGGCGCTGATCGAAGAAACCGGCGCCGAGGCGGTGTATTGGAACCGGAAGTACGAACCGGCCACGCAACCGCGCGATGCCCGGATCAAGCGCGAACTGCGCGAGCAGGGCATCGAGGCGACCAGCTGCAACGGCAGCCTGATGTTCGAGCCGTGGGATATCGCCACGCTGCAGGGCGGGCCTTACAAGGTATTCACTCCGTTCTGGCGCAACGCGCTCACCCGCATGAACGTTCCGGCGGCCACCCGGCTGCCGCAGACCCTGCCGGCGCACGCTGCAAAAGGCGTGGCACTGAACACCTTGGGACTGGCGCCGACGCTGGACTGGGACAAGCAGTTCTGGGAGCACTGGCAACCCGGCGAAACCGGCGCCCAGGAAGCGCTGTCGGTGTTCATCGACGGTGCGTTGAACGGCTACCGCCAGCAGCGCGATCTGCCCGACCGCGTGGGTACCTCACTGCTGTCGCCGCACCTGCACTTCGGCGAAATCTCACCGTGGCAGATCGTGCGGCGGCTGGAAGCCGAGCGCAACGCCAGCCGCGATGGCGACATCGATGGCTATATCCGCGAGCTGGGCTGGCGTGAGTTTTCCTACCACCTGCTGCACCACTTCCCGCAGACCCCCGAACAGAACCTCAACCCGCGGTTCGCGAACTTCAGCTGGGCCCAGCCGAACGCGACACAACTGCAGGCGTGGCAGCAGGGGCGTACCGGCGTGCCGATCGTCGATGCGGGCCTGCGCGAGCTGTGGGCCACCGGCTACATGCACAACCGCGTGCGCATGATCGTGGCCAGCTTCCTGTGCAAGCACATGCGCCAGCACTGGCTGCACGGCGCCCGCTGGTTCTGGGACACACTGGTGGACGCGGACCTGGCCAACAACACCATGGGCTGGCAGTGGGTGGCCGGCACCGGTGCGGATGCGGCGCCGTATTTCCGCATCTTCAACCCGGTCACGCAGTCGCAGAAGTTCGATCCGCATGCACGCTACATCACCCGCTGGGTGCCCGAACTGGCGCCGTTGCCAGTGAAGGCACGCTTCGCACCGTGGCAGTCGCCGTCGTTGCTGGCAGAGCTGGCGCCGGGCTATCCAGCGGTGCCACTGGTGGATCTGGCGGCCGGCCGCGAGGCGGCATTGGCCGCGTATCGGCACACCGGCTGATGCCCCAAAGCTGAACGAAATGCCGAATCCGTGCGTGTTCATCATGCCGGCATCGCGTCGGCGTGTTTATGCTTCTGGCCGTTCGCACGCCGACCGCCGGCACTTCAGGAGAAAACACATGATCCGATCCGCACCCCGCAACGTGGCCCTGGCCCTGATGACCGCTGCCGCCCTGTCGGCCTGCGCCACCGGTGGTTCCTACGTGCAGAGCGACCAGTACGGCAACCCGGTCGAGCAGCAGAGCCGCACCGGCCGCAACGCGTTGATCGGTACCGCCATCGGCGTGGCCGCCGGCCTGCTGACCGGTGACAGCGCGACCGAACGTCGCCAGCACGCGATGGTGGGTGCGGGTATTGGCGCGCTTGCCGGCGCCGGCGTGGGTGCGTATCAGAACAAGCAGGAACGTGAGCTGCGCGAGCGCACCGCCAACACTGGTATTGACGTGCAGCGTCAGGGCGACAACATCGTGCTCAACCTGCCCGATGGCGTGACCTTCGACTTCGGCAAGTCCGACTTGAAGCCGCAGTTCTATGGAGCGCTCAACGGCGTGGCCAGTACCCTCAATGAGTACAACCAGACCATGATCGAAGTGGTCGGTCATACCGACAGCATCGGCAGCGATGCGGTCAACAACAAGCTGTCCAAGGAGCGTGCCGATTCGGTGGCGCAGTACCTGATCGGGCAGCGTGTGCAGAGCGTGCGTATCGAGACGCTGGGTGCCGGCAAGGCGTACCCGATCGCCGACAACAGCACCGACGCCGGCCGCGCCAAGAACCGCCGCGTGGAAATCCGCGTGATTCCGTTGCAGCAATAAAAGGCGCAAGCGCCTTTTATTGCTGCGTTGCATCGGCCATGACGATGCAACGCAAAAATGCCGCCCCAACGGGCGGCATTTTCTGTAGAGCCGACTGTTAGTCGGCTGCACCGTCCGCATGCAGGAAGACGCGCTGCGCGCGTAGCCGACTAACAGTCGGCTCTACAAGTCGGCTCGGCCTGCCGCACCACCGCGACGATCAGGCGGTCACCGTCTCCAGGATCCGCTTTCCGGTCTCCTGCAGCTCCGCTTCGGCTTCCTTCTGCTGCTGCTTGGCCAGCTTCGCCGCCGGGCACTGGGCCAGCATGTAGTTCGCGTCGAAGTTGAGCTTTTCCACCAGGAAATCGACGAACGCGCGCACCTTCGGCGACACCAGCCGGCCGCCGGCGAACACCGCGTTGAAGTCCACTTCCGGGCCGGTCCAGCCCGCCAGCACACGGCGCACCATGCCCGATTCGATGAACGGCTTGGCCATCACATCGCCGGTGAGCAGCAGCCCCTCACCGCAGACCAGCGCGCCGTTCAACGCCGACGGGTCATTGGCCACCAGCAGCGGATTGACCGGGAAATCGCGCAGGTCGCCGCCGTTCTCGCCCAGCTGCCAGAAGAACCGGTTGTTGTTGAGGTTGCGGGCCTTGCGCATCGCCAGGATGCGGTGGAACTGCAGTTCGTCCGGGTGCAGCGGCTCGCCGTAGCGTTCGATGTAGGCGGGGCTGGCGAACACCTGCGTGCGCAGGCTGCCCAGCTTGCGCGCCACCAGGTTCGAATCGGGCAGGGCGCCCACGCGCAGCGCGAGGTCCGCTTCACCGGCGATGAGGTCGAGCTTTTCATTGCCCAGGTGCATGTCCAGCTGGATCTCCGGGTACTGGGCGTGGAACTGCCCCAGCAGCGGTGCGATCCAGGTGATGCCGATCGAATAGGGCACGGTGAAGCGCAGCCAGCCGCGTGGGCCGGACTGCAGCTGGTTGACCGCGCCTTCGGCCTCTTCCAGCTCGCGCGCGATGCGCTGGCAATGTTCGTGGTACACCGAGCCGGCCTCGGTCAGGCCCAGCCGGCGCGTGGTCCGGTGCAGCAGGCGTGCGCCCAGGCGCGTTTCCAGTTCCTGCACCTTGCGGCTGACGGTGGTCTTGGGCAGGCCGAGCGCGTTGGCAGCGGCAATGAAACTGCCTTGCTCGACCACCTTGACGAAGATCAGCGTGTCGTTGAGATCGTGGGCCATGACGGAGTCCATATCGGGGGATGGGTAGGGTGCCCGAAAGATTGTGCCGGGTACGGGACGATTATTCCCCTTAATTCGGACTAATCAAGGGGGAGTTCGAGGACTAATCTGGCGCCATTCCCGAATTGGAGGACGCCAACCATGTGGTTGCAGAACATTCTAGGCCGCGTCATCGGCGGCCGCACGCCCTCGCTGGACCTGGCCCTGACCGTTGAAAAGCGTCCCTCGGCCTTCTCCGGCAAGGCTTTCCGCGAGTTCACGCCACCCGCCAACCTGCAGCGCGGCGGCAGCCTGCGCCTGGGTGCCCGCAGCGGCGGCCGACTGGGCCGAATTGGGATTATCCCGGCGACGGGAGTTAAAGTCCCATGAACGGGACACTGGCCCCCGAAGTGCTGGTGCTTGGCGGCACCGGCAGCGTCGGGCAGGGCATCGTGGCTGCGCTGCTGGAGGCCGGCAGCCCGGTCCTGGTGGTTGGCCGCGACCCGGGCCGGCTTGCAGCGCTGCGCGAGCAGTTTGCCGACGAGCCGGGGCTGGAAACGCTGTTGGGCTCGCTCGCCGACGATGGCTCGGCGCTGGCCCTGGCCGAACGCATCGCGCAGCGGCCGCGCACGCTTGCTGCGGTCATCGATGCAATGGGCGGCCCCTATAACCGCGGCCGGGTCATCGACCGCAGCGGCGATGCGCTGCTGCAGGCGCTGCAGGCCGACGTGATGCCGCACGTGCACGCCGGCCGCCGCCTGCTGCCGCTGTTGCAGAGTGAAGGCCACCCGCGCCGCTATGTGCTGGTCGGCAGCCCGGCCGGCTTCAAGCCGTGGGCCGGCTACGGCGAAAGCTCCATCACCGGCGCCGCCACGCGCATGTACGCGCAGGTGCTGCACCAGGAAGCGCAGGCCCTGGGCGTGCGCGCGCAGATGCTGGAAGTGTGCAACCCGGTGTGCACGCCGAGCAACGCCGCCAACGCGTGCATCGAATGGCCGAGCGCGCTGCTGGTCGGCCGCCGCGTGGTTTCCCTGCTCGACAACTGCGTCGACAACCGCGCCATCGTGCGCTGCGACACCCGCGATGCGGAACTTCCGCGTGGACTGCTGCAACTGGACCGACCTCCCGCCTGGCGCGACATCGCCGGTGTCGCTTGACCTTTACCTAGGTTCAGGTCCCAGGCTACCGCCCCCGGCAGTACCACGTGATTTTGTTTTTCTTTGACCACCCCTACGTACGGATGCATTCCATGACTTCCTCCAATTCCACTCCGCATCGCTTCTCCCGACGGCTGGCCATGGCCGGCGTGTCGATCCTGGCCGCCGCGGTGCTGACCGCGTGCAGCGGCAGCCAGGCCGAAACCGCCGGGCCGCCGCCGCCGCAGGTCAGCGCCGCGCCGGTGCTGGTCAAGCCGGTCAGCCAGTGGGACGACTTCAGCGGCCGCGTCGAGGCGGTGCAGAGCGTCGAACTGCGCCCGCGCGTGTCCGGCTACATCGACAAGGTCAACTACGTCGAAGGTGACGAAGTGAAGAAGGGCGATGTGCTCTTCACCATCGACGCGCGCAGCTACCAGGCCGAGTACGACCGCGCCCGCGCCGAACTCACCCGCGCCCGCACCCAGTCCACCCTGGCCCGCAGCGAGTCCGAGCGCGCCAAGAAGCTGTCCGAACAGCAGGCCATCTCCACCGAATCCTGGGAGCAGCGCCGCGCCGCCGCCGACCAGGCCGGTGCCAACGTGCAGGCCGCGCAGGCCGCGTTGGATGCAGCGGCACTGAACCTGGAATTCACCAAGGTGCGCGCGCCCATCAACGGCCGCGCGGGCCGCGCGATGGTCACTGCCGGCAACCTGGTCACCGCGGGCGACAGCGCAAGCGTGCTGACCACGCTGGTCTCGCTGGATACCGTGTTCGTGTACTTCGATGCCGACGAGGGCACCTTCCTGCGGTACGCGCAGATGGCACGCAAGGGCGAGCGCCCGAGCGAGCGCGACAGCGAGCTGCCGGTGAAGGTGGGCCTGTCCGGTGAAGAGGGCTTCCCGCATGCGGGCAAGGTCGACTTCCTGGACAACCAGGTCACCCGGAGCACCGGCACCATCCGCGTGCGTGCGCTGCTGGACAACGCCGACCGCGCCTTCACCCCGGGGCTGTTCGCCCGCGTGCAGCTGCTCGGCAGCGGCGAGTTCCAGGCCATGCTGATCGACGACAAGGCCGTGCTCACCGACCAGGACCGCAAGTACGTGTACGTGGTCGACAAGGAAGGCAAGGCGCAGCGCCGCGACATCCAGCTGGGCCGCACCGCCGAAGGCCTGCGCATCGTGCAGCAGGGGCTGGCGGCCGGCGACCGGGTGATCATCGATGGCGTGCAGAAGGTGTTCATGCCGGGGATGCCGGTGCAGGCCAAGGCGGTTGCGATGCAGCCGGCTGCGGCGGCTGCGCCTGTTGCATTGAATTGAAGAGCAGCCGACCAACGGTCGGCTCTACCGTGTCTTTCAACGCCCCGTGGGGCACCGCTCCCGCTGTCGTCTTCGACAGCGGCAGGGGTGCTGCACGCCGGCGTTGGTGAAAACCCAGGAATCCCCTAATGGACTTTTCCCGTTTCTTCATCGACAGGCCGATTTTCGCGGCGGTGCTGTCGATCGTGATCTTCGCCGCCGGCCTGATCTCCATACCCATGCTGCCGATCGGCGAGTACCCCGAAGTGGTGCCGCCCTCGGTGGTGGTGCGCACCGTGTACCCGGGTGCGAACCCGAAGGTGATCGCCGAAACCGTGGCCACCCCGCTGGAAGAGGCGATCAACGGCGTTGAGGGCATGATGTACCTCAAGTCGGTGGCCGGTTCGGACGGCGTGCTGCAGATGACCGTCACCTTCCGCCCGGGCACCGACCCGGACGATGCGGCGGTGAAGGTGCAGAACCGCGTGGCCCAGGCGCAGGCACGCCTGCCGGAAGATGTGCGGCGGCAGGGTGTGACCACCCAGAAGCAGTCGCCCACCTTCCTGATGGTGGTGCACCTGACCTCGCCGAAGGGCAAGTACGACACCCTGTACCTGCGCAACTACGCCCGCCTGCACGTCAAGGACGCGCTCGCGCGCATCCAGGGCGTGGGCGACGCGCAGATCTTCGGTGGCGGCGACTACGCCATGCGTGCCTGGCTGGACCCGGACAAGGTGGCCGCGCGCGGCCTGACCGCCAGCGACGTGGTGCGCGCCATGCGCGAGCAGAACGTGCAGGTCTCGGCCGGCCAGCTCGGCGCCGAGCCGATGCCCAACAGCCAGTTCCTGACCCTGATCAATGCCCAGGGCCGCCTGCGCAGCGAGCAGGAGTTCGGTGACATCGTGCTCAAGGCCGGTACCGATGGCGAAGTGGTGCGGCTGTCCGACGTCGCCCGGGTGGAACTGGGTGCCGGCGATTACACCCTGCGCTCTCAGCTGGATGGCAAGAACGCGGTGGGCATCGGTATCTTCCAGGCCCCGGGTGCCAACGCGCTGGAGATCCGCGATGCGGTGATCGGCACGATGGACGAGATGCAGAAGACCTTCCCGGACGACGTCAAGTACGAAGCGGTGTACGACACCACCATCTTCGTGCGCGACTCGATCAAGGCGGTGGTCTCCACGCTGCTGGAAGCCATCGCGCTGGTGGTGCTGGTGGTGATCCTGTTCCTGCAGACCTGGCGCGCCTCGATCATTCCGTTGATCGCCGTGCCGGTGTCCATCGTGGGTACGTTCGCCGCGCTGTACGTGCTGGGCTTCTCGATCAACACGCTGAGCCTGTTCGGGCTGGTGCTGGCGATCGGCATCGTGGTCGATGACGCGATCGTGGTGGTGGAAAACGTCGAACGCAACATCGAAGAGGGCCTGACCCCGCTTGCCGCTGCGCACCAGGCCATGAAGGAAGTGTCCGGGCCGATCGTCGCGATCGCGCTGGTGCTGTGTGCGGTGTTCGTGCCGATGGCGTTCCTGTCCGGTGTGACCGGCCAGTTCTACAAGCAGTTCGCCGTCACCATCGCCATCTCCACGGTGATCTCGGCGATCAACTCGCTGACCCTGTCGCCGGCCCTGGCCGCGCGCCTGCTCAAGCCGCATGACGCGCCCAAGGATGGCCCCACCCGCATCATCGACCGCCTGTTCGGCTGGGTATTCCGTCCGTTCAACCGCTTCTTCAAGTCCAGCTCGGAGAAGTACGAGCGCGGCGTGTCGAAGATCCTGGGTCGTCGTGGTGCGGTGTTCCTGGTGTATGCGGTGCTGCTGGTCGCCACCGGTTTCATCTTCAAGGTGGTGCCGCCGGGCTTCATCCCGACCCAGGACAAGCTGTACCTGATCGCCGGTGTGAAGCTGCCGGAAGGGTCGTCCATTGCCCGTACCGATGAAATGCTGCGCAAGGTGGCCAGGATCGCCCAGGAAACCGAGGGCGTGGCGCACACCATTTCGTTCCCGGGCCTGAACGCGCTGCAGTTCACCAACACGCCCAACACCGGCGTGGCGTTCATTCCGCTCAAGCCGTTCAACGAGCGCCATGGTCGCACCGCTGCCGAGATCAACGCCGAGATCAACCAGAAGATCGCCGGGCTGCAGGAAGGCTTCGCCTTCGCAATGATGCCGCCGCCGATCCTGGGCCTGGGCAACGGCAACGGCTACCAGATGTTCATCGAAGACCGCGGCAACCTGGGCTACGGTGCGTTGCAGACGGCGGTGAGCCAGATGCAGGGCGCGGTGGCGCAGACCCCGGGCATGGCCTTCCCGATCACCAGCTACCAGGCCAACGTGCCGCAGCTGGATGCCGAAGTGGACCGGGTCAAGGCCAAGGCGCAGGGCGTGCAGCTCACCGAGCTGTTCGACACCCTGCAGACCTACCTGGGTTCGTCCTACGTCAACGACTTCAACGAGTTCGGTCGTACCTGGCAGGTGATCGCCCAGGCCGACGGCCAGTTCCGCAACAGCGTGGAAGACATCGGCAAGCTGCGTACCCGCAACGACCGTGGCGAGATGGTGCCGATCGGTTCGATGGTGACCGTCAAGGAAACCTACGGCCCCGACCCGGTGCTGCGCTTCAACGGCTACCCGGCCGCGGACCTGGCCGGCGAAGCCGACCCGCGCCTGCTGTCGTCGGCCGAAGCGATGAACAACCTGACCGAGATCGCCGCCAAGGTGCTGCCGGTGGGCATGACCACCGAATGGACCGACCTGAGCTACCAGCAGGCCACCCAGGGCAAGGCCGCCTTCATCGTGTTCCCGGTGGCGATCCTGCTGGCGTTCCTGGTGCTGGCCGCCCTGTACGAGAGCTGGTCGCTGCCGCTGGCGGTGATCCTGATCGTGCCGATGACGCTGCTGTCGGCCCTGTTCGGCGTATGGTTGACCGGCGGTGACAACAACGTGTTCGTGCAGGTGGGCCTGGTGGTGCTGATGGGCCTGGCGTGCAAGAACGCGATCCTGATCGTCGAATTCGCCCGCGAGCTGGAAATGGGCGGCAAGGGGATCGTGGAAGCCGCGCTGGAAGCGTGCCGCCTGCGTCTGCGTCCGATCGTGATGACCTCCATCGCGTTCATCGCCGGCACCATCCCGCTGGTGGTGTCGCACGGCGCCGGTGCGGAGGTGCGCTCGGTGACCGGTATCACCGTGTTCGCCGGCATGCTCGGTGTGACCCTGTTCGGCCTGTTCCTGACCCCGGTGTTCTACGTGGCGCTGCGCAAGTTCGTCAGCCGCAATGGCGGCGGCAAGCTGGTCACCCATGGCGAATCCACCCTGCATCACTGATCCCGACCCCTACGAGGAATCACCCATGAATACCGCTACTTCCAAGATCGCCCTGGTCACCGGTGCCACCCGTGGCATCGGCCTGGAAACCGTCCGCCAGCTGGCCCAGGCCGGCGTGCACACGCTGCTGGCCGGGCGCAAGCGCGACACCGCCGTGGCCGAAGCGCTGAAGCTGCAGGCCGAAGGCCTGCCGGTGGAGGCGATCCAGCTGGATGTCGGTGATGCCGCCAGCATCGCCGCCGCCGTACAGGAGGTCACCGACCGCCATGGCCGGCTGGACATCCTGGTCAACAATGCCGGCATCCTGCTCGACGATCCCGCGCTGGCGCCGTCGGCGCAGACCCTGGACACGTGGCGCCAGACCTTCGACACCAACGTGTTCGCCGTGATTGCGGTCACCCAGGCGTTCCTGCCGCTGATCAAGGCATCGCCGGCCGGGCGTATCGTCAACGTCTCCAGCATCCTCGGCTCGCTGACCCTGCACAGCCAGCCGGGTTCGCCGATCTACGGTTTCGCGGTGCCGGCCTACAACGCGTCCAAGAGCGCGGTGAACGCCTGGACCGTGCAGCTGGCCTATGAGCTGCGCGAGGGCACCACCAAGGTCAACACCGTGCACCCGGGCTACGTGAAGACCGACATGAACCGCGGCGAAGGCGAGATCGAGATCGCCGATGGCGCGCGCTCCAGCGTGGGCATGGCGCTGATCGGTGCCGATGGCCCCAACGGCAGCTTCACCTACCTGGGCGAGGTGCTGCCATGGTGATCCGTGTGTTGACCGCCGCCGTTGCCAGCGCGCTGCTGGCCGGCTGCGTCAGCGTCGGCCCCAACTACCAGGCACCACCGGCGCAGCCGGTGGTCCTGCAGGGCGCCGCCGCGCCGGTGTTCAGCACCACCTCGCCGGTGGCCAGCTGGTGGGCGCAGTTCGATGACCCGGTGCTGGAACAGCTGGTGCACGACGCCCTGGGCGACAACCTGGACCTGCGTATTGCGATGGCGCGCGTGCGCGAAGCCCGTGCGGTGTTCGTCGAGCAGCGCCTGGACCAGCTGCCGCACGTGACCAGCGGCGGCAGCTACGACCGCCGCAAGCAGCCGGACCTGACCGCCGGTGGCGAGCGTGTCTTCAGCGAGACCTACCAGCTTGGTTTTGACGCCGGCTGGGAGCTGGATCTGTTCGGTCGCCAGCGCCGTGCCGCCGAAGCGGCGCGTGCCGACCTGGGCGCCGAGCAGGACAACCTGGCCGACGCCCAGGTCACGGTGGCCGCCGAAGTGGCGCGCAACTACTTCGAACTGCGCGGCACCCAGAAGCGCATCGAAGTCGCCAAGCGCACGCTGGTGAACCTGCGCGACACCCAGAAGCTCACCGAAACCCGGTGGGACCTGGGGGCGGGCAGCGAACTGGACGTGCAGAGCAGCCGGGCGCGGTTGAAGGCGATCGAGGCCGACATTCCTCTGCTGGAAGTGGCCGAAGTGCAGTCGCGGCATCGCCTGGCGGTGCTGCTGGGGCAGCGCCCGGACGCGTTGGACACGCTGCTGGAACCGCGTGATGCCGCGCCGTATGCCAAGGCGTTGCCGCTCGGCGATACCACCGACCTGCTGCGCCAGCGTGCCGACGTGCGCGTGGCCGAGCGTCGCCTGGCTGCCGCCACGGCGCGGGTTGGCGTGGCCACCGCCGATCTGTTCCCGCGGATCAGCCTGAGCGGGTTTGTCGGCTTCCTCTCCGGCGATGCCAGCGGGCTGGTCAACGGCAACAACAAGGCGTGGTCGGTGACCCCGTCGATCAGCTGGGCCGCGTTCGACTTCGGTACCGTGAAGGCGCGCCTGCGGGCCAGCAAGGCCCAGGCCGATGGCGCGGCGGCCGAGTATGAGAAGGCGGTGCTGCTGGCGCTGGAAGATACCGAGAACGCGTTGACCCGTTATGCCAAGCAGCAGGCCCGCCTGGCCATCGTCGCCGAGCAGGCGCAGGCCGCGCGGCGTGCCGAACAGCTGGCGCAGATCCGCTACCGCGAAGGGTCGGAAGATTTCCTGACCCTGCTGGATGCACAGCGCACCCAGCTGGCGGCGGATGACGCGTTGGCGGCGGCCGAGTCGACGGTGAACGTCAGCGTGGTCGGTGTGTACAAGGCGCTGGGCGGTTGGGGCCAGCAGCAGGATGCAACCCCGCCGGCGGTGGCCGGCACGATGCGGTGATGGAGGGCAGGGGGCGGCAAGAGTCGCCCCCTGCACACTTTGTAATGGTTCGCCGCAAAGGCGTACCGGAGAACCCCGCGCTGACGGCTTTGCCTCTGCCGGGTAGAACCGACCCGGTGCTAAAAACAGTCCCTGCCCGGGGATATGTGTAATGCAACGGAATTGCTGGAAGCCGCCACGTGCGGGAAAGGAAGAACAGGCATCGGCGTCCTCTGGACTGTCCCCAGGCGTGATTGTGTTGCTGGTTGTCGCCGCCCTCACCGTGAGCCTTGGCTTCGCGCGCTTGCCCGACAGCCTGCTCGGCATCGGCGTAGTGGGCGTTGGCGTATTCCTGGCCATCAGCGCCCGGATCTGCCAGGCGCGCGAACAGCACCAGGCCCTGTGCAAAGCGCTCGAGGGCCTGCGCCGGGGGTAGCTTCGCATCCCGATCGACTGCCGTTGGGTTTCCGGGAACCGCTTGTGCTCCGTTGAGCGTCACGCGTTACCGGTCAAGGCGTGGACGCGGCCGGGAACACCAGTTCTGCCAGGACCGGGTAGTGGTCCGACGGCACCACGCCGCCCGGTTTCTGGTCCAGCGTGACGAATCGGTTCACACCAAAGCCGCGGACCAGGATCCAGTCGATCTCGGCGGTGGGCGTATCGCTGAAGTTCTGGAAGGTCAGGCGCGGGCCTTCGACCTTGCGTGCCAGCTTGCGGGCATCGGCCAGCCCAGTGGTGAACGCCGCATACGTGGTGCTGCCCGGTTCGCTGTTGAAATCGCCGGTGACCACCACCGGAATGTCCTTCGGCAGCGCGGCCAGGCGCTGGGTGATCAGCTTGGCGCCCAGTACGCGGCGCGGCTCGTCTTCATCGCGGTAGGGCAGGTGGGTGTTGTACAGGTAGAAGCGCTTGCCGTCGGCGGCACGTTCGAACAGCGCCCAGGTCACCATGCGCGGCATCAGGTTGCCCCAGGTGATGCTGCCGGCGACCTCCGGAGTATCGGACAGCCAGAAATTGCCCGATTCGACCACCTTCAATGCGGCGCTGTCGTAGAACACGCCCATGTGCTCTTCATTGTCGCCGGGCCCACGCGGCTCGCCGAACCACCGGTAGCCGGGCAGGTGCTGCACCAGGTAGTCGGCCTGGTTGGTCTTGAGCTCCTGGGTACCGAACACCACCGGGTGCTGCTCGCGCAGCAGCGCCACCATCGCATCGCGACGGTCCTCCCAGCGCTTGTTCGGCTCGGTGTCCACCGGGGTGCGGACATTGAATGACATCACCCGCAGCGGCTCGGGTGCCTTGGCCAGGGCGGAGCCGAGCGGCAACGCCAGCGCGATCAGGGCCAGCAGGGCTGGACGACGAAAAGCAGACAGCATGGGAATCCCTCCATTCCGTGAAATCGTTTGCAGAGGGTGCCATGGAATGACCGGGCCCGACTATGCGGACGTTGGCGGCAGCGGCGGGCAGCGGCTCAGCTGCCCAGCAGCACGATCCCCACCGTCATGTTGATCGCCGTCCCCAGCGCGAACACCCACAGCGCCGACAGTACCGAGTTCAGCCAGGAGCGCTGCAGGGCGACCTTCAGCCAGCTGGCCTGGACCACCAGGTACCAGCCGGCCGAGACCACGCCGGTGGCGATCCCGAGCGTGGTGGAGAGCTCGCCAGGCAGGCGCACGAACACCATGCTGGTGGACAGCGCCACCGCGAACGGCGCGGTCAGGTAGCACTGCATGAAGAACGGGCGGCGCAGCGATTCGCGGGTCATCGGCACGCGCTTGCGGCGCAGCAGGTGCACGGTGGCGATCAGCGGCCAGATCGCGAAGGTGATGGAGCGGTACAGCAGCAGGCTTTCCTCGTTGCCCATCACCGTGCGCGACAGCTCGCTGGTGCCGGCCACGGTCTGGTGCATCAGCAGCTCCACCCCGTGCGCGACCAGCACCGCCAGCATCAGGAACATCGGCGGGCTGATCGCATCGTCGAACTGGCGCTCCAGCTTCTGGGTCAGTTCGGTGTTCACGTACTGCGCCATCCGCCGCGGATGCATCACCACCCGGTACAGCGTGCGCGGGAAGAACAGGAACCAGGTGCAGAGCTCGTACAGGAACTCTTCGAGCGAACGCAGCAGCTTGAGGAAATCCATGCAGGCCTCGGGCGCGGGGCAGGGCGCGACGCCGCAGGAGGCGCCGCCGCCGGTACCAGCATGGCCCATGGCGCTAGCTCATGCCAGCGTCCTGACGCCACTGGTCGAAATAGGTGACCAGCCCTGCGTCGGGCTCCAGCCGCTCCGCAGCGGGCGGCAGTGGCTCGGGCACGCGCGCGGGGGCTCCGTAGTCCACCATGTAACGCACCGAGAAGGGTTCGGCGTCCGGGAACCGGTTGCGGAGCTGTTGCATCACCACCCCGCCGCATGAGCGGCAGGTGTCCTGCAGCGTCCACAGCCTGAACGAGATCGCGCGCGGGTGGCCCTGCATGGCGCTGGCGATCAGCCGCTCCGAATCCACCTCGCGGCCGAACGGGCGCCCTTCGAGATTGTCGAGGTTGCGCACCACCGGCAGGCTGGTGATCGTCTTCAAGGGTGCTACGCCCTGCATCGCCTTGCGGGCATCGACGAAGCGGGTGCCGTCACCCAGCGATGCGTCTTGCCGCAATTGAACGTTGCGCCCCCGCTTTCCACCGGAGAGCGCGTACTCGATGGTCCGCTTGCCGTCATCGTCGATGATCTCGGCGAACGCCAGGTTGGCGCCCTTCAGGTGCGCCTGGATCAACCGGCCGGTATCCGGCAGGGCCAGCGCGGCCGCGTCCACCGGCTGCCAGGTGCCCTTGCCACCGGTCGCCGGCAGCAGCGCATTGAGGACGTCGGCAACCTGGCCGCGTTCTTCCTCCGTGGCGCTGCCCATCGCCTTCCAGTCCGGGATGCGGCGACGCGCGATCTGGACGAAGCCGAGCTGTTCGCGCTCGCCGGTCAACACACTGTCGGCGTAGCGCTTGAGCACATCCGGGCGCCCGTGCGCGGCGAAGTAGTCGACGTACGCGTCGTAGGTGGGGAACTGTGCCAGCTGGTCCTCGCTCAGGCCGGGGCGGATGAAGCTGTACGCCAGTCGCGCGATGTTCTCCCGGTCCTGTTCCAGGTACGGGCGCAGCAGGTTCATCCGGTAGCCTTCTGACGTGCGCAGGTAGGCATGGATGGCTGCCGCGTCGCGCTCGTCCTGCAGGCGGGTGAACTGCACTTCGGCGCCGGCCTCGAGGGCATCCGGCAGCGCGGCCTGGTAGAACACCCCATCATCGGGCTCGATGCACAACCCGCGCAGGAACGGTGTTTCCACCCGGATCGCACGCAGGCGGCGCGCATCGGCGATACCGGGAACCAGTGCGCCGAGGTCCACCACCGGCAGCGTCTGCCGCAGGCGCGTCAGATCTGCCGCCTGCACCGACGCACCCAGGCCGAAGTCCGGCGCATCCACCAGCGTGCCGCGCAGCGTGTCGGGATAGCTCACGCTGGCGGGCAGGCCGAGCGCGTCGCGCAGCGCCGCCGGCAGCGGGGGCAACGTCGGAGGTGCGCCCTTCGCCGACGGGGGCCACGCGCAGAACTCGCCCTTGTGCACCATCAGGCGCAGCGTTTCACCGGTGTCGGGGGAGACGTGGGCCAGGTCCAGGGTGAACTCGCGGGTGGCAGCGGCAAGGGCGTCCATACGCTCCGGTGGAAGGGTGCCGACGTCCAGGTCGCTGGCCGCATCCGGGACGAAGCGCAGTCGCGACTGCCGCGCACACGGCAGCATCTCCAGCGAACGCCGCGGGCGGCAGCTGGCCGGCAGCGGTTGCCAGTAACCGGGCCCGGTGGGCCGCGCGTTGGCAGGCAGGGCTTCCAGTGCGTCGCCATCGGCGTTGAGGCGGTAGCGTTGGCCTTGCAGCAGCACGTCCCACTCGTCATCCCCGTGTGCGAGGAACTGCACGGGCGTATCGCCCACCGATACCTGCAGGCCCTGTTCCGTGCGTCGTGCCGGAATCATGGACGGCAGCTCGTGTTCGAAGGTGAATTCCTCCAGTGGCGGCCCATAGGCGTGACCTGTGATCAGGTCGAAGCGGTGCCAGGACGTGCGCTGCGCGACAACCAGCGCCACGCTGCCGTCGGCCAGCCGCGCCTCGGCCAGCAATGGCGTTCGTGTCTTCAGGGCCTGCACCGCGCCTGCCGGCGCAGCACCTTGCGAGACAGCGCGCTCCACGGCCAGCGCTGATCCGTCCAGCGCGGTGCCGCTGCGCAGCGCCCGGCGCAGCCAACCTGCGCCCTCCAGCGCACTGTTCCAGGCATGGCTGCCTGCCCACAAGGCGCCCTTGCCAACCGTTTCGATCGTGCCCAGGCCGCCCTTGCGCGCGACGTCCTTGCCCAGCGTCACCAGCGCGCTGCCGGCCTCGGCGGCAATCGACTGGATGGTGCGCTCGCCGGCCGCTTCCGCGATGCGCACGGTGCAGGCGACGAACCTGCCCACCTCCAGCACGGGTGCGTCCATCGCACACTTGGCGAGCGTGCCCAATGACAGGTCACCGGCCTGCAGCTGCTCGGCGCAGCCGTACCCCGGCACCGCGAATTCGGCCAGCTCGTTCAGTACATGCAGCTCGCGCTTCCGCCGTTGTTCCAGCCCGGTCAGGCGGGCCAGCTCCTCGTTGCGGACGCGGTCCAGCACCGGCTGCCACAGATGCGTGGCGGCCAGTTTGGCGATGCCGCTCAGCTTCTGCGCATCGCTGCCGCGGATGGCCACGCCGGAAGACGCCAGCGACAGACCCGGCAGCGGGTTGAGGCCGTTGCCATCGCGGGTGCGCCGCACCGCGCCGCTGATCAGTCCTTCAAAATCGATCAGCGGCCCGAGCACCGGGTCCGCCCATGCCCGGCGTGCCATGCCGGCCTGCGGCACGATTTCGTAATACACCGGTGCGTCATCGCTACCGGCCGGATCGCAGCGTAACAGCAGGCCCTGGTCGGCCTGGCGGCCATCGCAGCTGACCCGCAGCGTGCTGCACGTCGCCTCCTGCAGCAGCTGGCGGTCCTCCGCGGGCAGGCCCTCCAGTGTCGTGGTGATCAGGCCGGCCAGGCCAGACTCCACGCGCCGCTGGTAGGTATCGAATTCGGCAGCGTAGCGGTCTGCGGTGGTGGGTCCGGAGGTGGACAGATAGGCATCCGCCACCAGCAGTGCCTGCAGCGAATCATCGTTGGTGACCAGGATCCGCTGCTGCGGATCGTCGGGCGGATCACCGCCCGCGGCCGAGGGTTTGCCCAACGCGTAGAGATGCGATTCGAATGCCACCAGGCGCGACGGCACGATGCCATGCTGCGCCAGGTAGTCCTCGCCGATATCCGCCGGGCGCTGCGACCACAGCGCTGGCGGCACGCCGGCCTCGCGCAGCGTTTGTGCCGCAACGTCCATGCGTCGCGGTGCGGGGCTGCCCAGCTGCTCCACATGCAACGCGTGCTGGCCCTGCTGCGCCTGCAGAAAGGCGAGTGCGTCGCTGATCTGCTGCCCGCTTACCGCATCGAGCCGGGTGTTGGGGGGAATCACGCCGTGCGCGCTCGCACAGGCCACCGCCGCCGGCACCAGCGTGCGTGCCCACGCCTCATGCAGTGCATCGTGCTCGCCTGCGGCATCCACGGGCTTCGCCAGCTGCGCGGGCAGGGCGGTGACCGTGTCGAAGTCGAGTCGACCGCAGGCACCGGGCTGCATGGCATTCACGAACGTCGCGGCATGCAGCAGCGACACGCTCAGGGGCGAGCCTGCGTAGCCCAGCCACTCCGGAATGCCGCTGACCAGCAGCGCAGGCTGCTCCAGCTCGCTGGCGAGCATCCAGTACACGATCTCCAGAGCCGCCGGCGATGCGCCGGGGTTGGTCTGCAGCACCGCATCGCGCAGTTCCCGGGCTAGCTCGGTAAAGCGCGCATCGACGACGCTGGGCGAGGCGAATCGATCACGCAGGGCGTCGATCCGGTCAAGGCCCACATAGCGTTCCAGCATCAACGTTGCCAGCAGCGACTGCGCGCCGCGCGGCGACGTTGTCTCTCCCGCGCTGCCGCCGTGCCAGCCGGCCTCGGCCAGCAGCGGCCGGCAGAAGTCGGCGAACTGGCGGGTGCGGCTCATCAGCGCCCACGCGTCCACGGCCGCCAATGGCGCCGCATCGCTGTCGCGCTCACTGCGTGGGTGCAGCAGCGAAAGCCCGAAACGGTCGAGCAGGGTATCCAGTTCGGGCAGGCGGGATGGGTCAAGGCCGGACCTGGCCGGTGCGGGCGTTGGCATTTCGCGCAGTGCGTATTCCGGCAGCGCCCGCTCGGTGGCATCGGCGGGTGCGGGAAGGTCGCGGCGCGTCGCCAGCAGCGGGAACTGCAGGGGTGCGTCCGGCCCGCTTGCTGCACGCGCACCGGGCGGCAGCAGCACGGTACTGAAGGCTATGGCCTCGTCGGTGGTCAATGCCGGGTAACGTGCACGCAGCGCGATCGCCAACGACAATACCGGTGCGCCGTCGTCGGCAGCCGTGCGCTCGCCCCATCCGCCCGGTTCCGGAGGCACTGCGAGCTGGGCCTGCGCCGAGGCCGACAGCAGCGCGGTACAGGTGGCGGCCGTCAGCGGAGCGGCATGGTCCAGTCGCGACGGCGCGGTGCCGCCCGGCAGCGGGCGCAGCAGATGGCGCCACACCGTGTGGCGCGCGTCGTCGCTGCCGCACCAGTCATCGAGCGCAGCGGGTCCTTCCATGATCCGCGTCCACAATTCCGGCACGCCCTGCGCCTGGCGCGTCTGCACGCGCGAGGCGCTGGCGCGGTTCACCACGTTCACCAGGCCGCGCCGGTTGTCGTAGCCGTCCGGGGCGCGCCATAACGCGGCCAGCGCACTGGCCGGTTGCAGCGTCAGCCATTCGGCGGGTGACAGGTGCCAGATCGAACCGCGCTCGAATGCCGTTCGCCAGCCGCCCAGCGTTTCACCACCGGGCAACGCCGCCAGGGTGCGGAAGAAGCCATGTGCAAGCTCCGGCGTGACCGCTTCCCTGGCAATGCCCAGCGTCGAGGCGATCAGCTCGCGGCTTTCATCGCCACGCATCAGCCGCAGCAGGGCGGGCTCCTGCTCCGCTGCCGTGGCCGGGTAGCGCTCGCTGCCCAGTAGATGGCGGATCACCGCACCAGGCAGCGGCCGCCCGATGCTGATCGGCGGCAGCAGCCGGCGCAGCGGCACTGGGTTGCCGCGCAGATCCATGCGTTCGAGCAGGTCCAGTGCCGGCGACGAACGGGTATCGCCCACCCATGCAAAGAACGCTGCGCAGGTGGCGTACGCCACCGGGTACCAGGGATCGGCACGATCCATCGGCATGTCCAGTCCGGCATACAGCTGCACCACCGGTGCGATCAGCTCACGGGTCAGCACGCGCAGATCGCTGCGGCGCGGATCGATGACCGACTGCAGCGCCGGTTCCAGGTCGTCGTAGCGCGCCAACGACGCGGCAATGTGATGGAACAGCGCGCCCAGTTCGGTCGCCCAGTGCGTGCCCGCCATCGCCGCGCGGCGTTCCAGATGATCCCGCCAGTCGGCAACCGCGGGGGCACTGCCGCGCCACTCCCATCCTTCGCCGAACCGCAACGGATCGACCATCCCGCGCAGGCTGACCAGCAGGTCGGCCAGGAGCGCGTCGGCGGCGTCCAGCACCTCGAAGCCGGTGGCATCCAACAGCGCAGGCTCTGCCTCGACCAGCCAGCGCCGGGTCTGCGCCGGATCCCCAGGATGCGGGACCGGCATGCCGTACGCCTGGCGCATGCGAGCATGGTGGGCGTCCAGCTGGGGCGCGGTCATCGGCATCGCCAGGCGTCCGGCGACGGTATCGGTCTGCCAGGCCAGTGCATCGAAATACGCGTGCGCTGCCGCCAGTGGGACATCCTCCTGCGCCTGCAGATGGCCGACGGCAGCGCTGCCGATGCGGGCCAGCCGGTGCAGCGCGGCAGCATCAGCGTCCTCGTGCGGGCCGTGGGTCAGCACGTCCAGCATGCGGGTAAAGGCATAGGCGCGGGCGGCAGCACTGTCGCCGCCTGCAAGCGTGCGCTTGGCGCCTTCGGGCAGCAGCGCGAAATCCTGCAGCGCGGCGTACCATGCGCGCGCGGGAGCAGCATCGAAGAAGGCTGCCAACGCCGCCGGCGTCGGCGTGCGCTGCTGCAGGTCGAGCCCGGCCACGGCGAAGGCATCGGTCACGGCGTCATGCAGCCCAGCGGGCGTGCGCGGCACCTGCCAGTCCAGCGCCCCCCACCAGTCGCGCGGCGGAATGCGGTCCATCAGCGGGACCAGTACCGCCAGTGGCAGCGCACCTTGCATCGGCACCATGGCTTGGGCGACTGCGCTGCCGAGCAGCGACGGCGTGCCAGTCGGGACGAACGCCGGCACGCCCATGTCGGTGAGTGCACCGGACAGTGCCAGTGGCAGCACAGCGGGATGATGCACAGAGCGCGCCTCTGCAGTGGGTACCATCGCCTGCATCGGCGTCCGCTGTGAAGTTGCAGCAGGTTGTGCTTGGCGTGCCAGCAGCGCACCCATCGCCGCCGCCTGCGCGCGCAGCAGGCCCGGCACGGTGCGCCGCTCTTCCCAGCACTGGCCCGGTTGCGCGAGCGCGGTGCCGGGGCGCTGCCGACCGAGCAGCGCATCGCTGTTCGATGCAGGCGTGGCGGCGCCAGCCGCCGGTGTACAGGCAACGGTCTGCAACGGAAGCATCCAGGCGGCATCGAGGTCCAGCGTCCGCGCGGCATCGACAACCGCATCCGCTGCCCGCGCGGTGTGACCCAGCAGGCGCGCACCCACCGCAACGGCATACGCCACGCCGGCGCCGGTGCCCAGCATCTGCGGCAACTGCAACGGCGCGCTCAACAGGCTGACCAACGCGCGGGCGACGCTGTCATAGCGGCCCAGCGGCATTACCTGTGCCTGGCAGTCGAGGCTGGATTGATGGGATACCGCCAGGAGCTCGAGGGCCAGCGCGTGGGGTGTGACACCAGCGGACGATGCGTGGCCTGCATCGGTTGCACCCCCATGAAGCGCCGCCAGGCGCGCGTAAATAGCCTTGATCGCGGACGCATCCAGCGAGTCGAACACCTTGGGCAGGCCGGCGCGCGGCTCGACCAGTCCGGCATCGCGCTGCTGCCGCACATGCCGTAGTGCCCGCTGCAGCGTTCGCTGCGAAGCTTCCGGTGCCAGCGTCTGAAGCTGGGTCAGGGCCCAGGCCCAGCGGAGGTGGTCATTCTTTCCACCGAGAAGGTCCTTCTGAACATCCAGCGCCACCGCGCGCGCGTCTGCCTGCCCGTCCTGCTGGCGACGTTCAAGCAGCAGTGCCTGCCACTGCCCGGGTGTGACGTGCATCGGGCGATAAAGCGCGTCGCGCAGTCGCTGCAGAAACGGGTCTGCAGCGGCGGTGGCGGCCGTCAGCCGCTGCCGTTCGGTGATGCATTCAACCTCCCAGTGGGCAGTTGGCAGTCGAAGCGCATGCAGCAGCACGCATCGCCATGCCAGCGCCTCTTCTTTTTCGCACACCGGCAGCACGCAGCGCTCTGCCAGCCACTCGGCAATGCCATCCCCAAGTGGCGTGCCCGGCAACCCTCCCTCGATCAGCGCGTGCAACAGCGTGGTGTCGATCGGTGCCGCAGCCAGGCGGTCGGCGAGCGCGCGCAGCTGCGTGTGGGGTACTCCGCGCAGCGGCAGCGTGATCACTGATCCCATCACCGTACGGTTGTGCACCTGGCGCGGGCTGGGCATGCGCGTTGGCGGCGACGCGACGGCTGGCACGCGTGCCACGCCAGGTAAACGAGTGGAGAGGACGGGGGAGGGAGACATCGTCGGCACAGGCAGGGCGTCGCGGCAGGCGCAGGGGGCGCGGAAGGGCGCCGATCCTACCCACGGGCTCTGCTGCTGCAATCCACTACATCCATCGAACCTGACTAAACCATTCAAGCACTGCTTAGAAGTCGTTGCAGGGCGCGGGATCCCGGCAGGCCGTCATCACCCGTGCGCCATCGGGCGGCGGTGTCGGGATCGGAATTGTTGTAGTGACGTGCCGACCGAGGCAGGCGTTCCCGGACAGCAATACCCGGGTGCCGGAACAGGGGGTACTCTGGGCAGTCCCCATCGCCAACCCCGGGCCCGCCGCATGGATTACCAGCTGATCATCAAGTTCTGGAGAAAGTCGCTGGACGACGAAGCCTTCCTGGCCACGCTCGAGGCCGAACTGGGCACCGCCCTGGGCAGCGCCGCCAAGCTGGACGGGTACGACGTCAGCGCCAAGGAGATCAACCTCTTCATGTTCACCGCCGACCCGCGCCCGGCCTTCCGTCGCGCCAAGGATGTGCTGGAACGGCTGGGCGTGCTGCACAGCGTGTCGGCCGCCTACCGGCTGGAGGGCGGCGCGCAGTTCACCTCGCTGTGGCCGACCCGCATGGCGCGGAAGTTCACGCTGCCCTGAAGGCAATAAAAAAGCCGAGAGTCCCAAAGGATCTCTCGGCTTTCCAGGGTCTTCGCAGACCCCGCATTGGTGGAGGTGGGCGGAATTGAACCGCCGTCCGAAGGCACTCCATCCCCAGTTCTACATGCTTAGCTCACCGTTTGGTGTCGTCCTGTGGCAGTACGGTGTGCGAAACGCACCCCAGGATCAGCCTGCTTTAGGTTAGGTCGCAACTGACAGGCAGCCATCGCAACCGATTCCATGATAATGACCCTACACCGACGAGCATGGACACAAGTGGGTTCGGGGCTCCGCCTAAGTCGGCAGAAGGTAACTCAAACAGCTTTTAGGCTGCGAGAGCGACCGGAGCGTAGTTGTCGTCGTTGGCAACTAGAAGTTTGCTGCTGGATTAACGAGGAAAGCTGCCCCCTCGGCATGCACCAAGTGACTTCACAACCCCCGTCGAAACCAATGCACCCCCGGTTTCTTCAAGAACTGCAAGGCGTCTGGCGACCCAGACGTTACTTGATGGGACTGATCCTACTCCGATTCAGCTGAACAGTCACCTGAAAACGTCACGGCCTTGTCGGATCTACCGGCCTTCGCGCTGGCGCTTGCTGTCGGCCTGGTGCTTGGCCCGGACCTTGCGGTCGTGGTTCTGGGCGTTGCGCTGGGTCATGGCCTGCTTGCGGGCTTCGGGTTCGGCGCGCGCCATCAGGGCTTCGATCCGGGCGACCAGGCGGCGGTGCTCGAGCGAGTCGTAGCTCTGGGCCTCCGAGGCCACGCGTTTGGCGTTGCGAAGGGTGTAAGTCAGCACCTTGAGCAGGGCGGCCGGGTCCATGGCGCGGGCCAGTTCGCCGAAGATGGTCTCGTAGGCGGCGACGTCGGCCTGCAGCGTGGCGATGGGGTCCGCGCTCGGGGCGGTCTCCTGGGGGATTTCCTGGGTCACGCGGTGCTCCGGACAGTTGGGGCGGGTAGGGCAGCCGGGCAGGGCCCGGCTCTACGGATGGGGTGACTCTCAGGCGTCGCGGTTGTGGCGGCGCATGGTGCGCTGCTTTTCGCGGGCCCAGTCGCGGTCCTTTTCGGCGTCGCGCTTGTCGTGGGTCTGCTTGCCCTTGGCCAGCGCCACTTCCAGCTTGATCTTGTTCTTGCTCCAGTACATCGCCGTGGGGACGATGGTGTAGCCGTCACGTTCGACCTTGCCGACCAGCTTGTCGATCTCGCTGCGGTGGAGCAGCAGCTTGCGCTCGCGGCGGTCATTGGCCACCACGTGGGTGGAGGCCTGGATCAACGGGGTGATCTGGGCGCCGATCAGGAAGATCTCGCCGCTTTTGACGTAGGCGTAGGCGTCGATGATGTTGCCGCGCCCGGCGCGGATCGATTTCACTTCCCAGCCCTGCAGGGCCAGGCCGGCCTCGAAACGGTCCTCGAGTGTGTATTCGTGGCGGGCACGCTTGTTGAGCGCGATGGTTTTGTTGGCCGTCGCGTTCTTTGCTTTATCCTTGCCGCTGTTCTTGCTCATTTACCTATTGTCTCCGATTCGGGCCCCCGCGGTCGATTCGCCAGCCAAGCCTTCGCATGCCAACCATCAAACGTAGTGCCCTGGTCGAACATTCGGCTGCCCGCATGTTCGACCTGGTCAATGATATCGAGGCCTACCCGCACCGCTTCCGGTGGTGCTCGGCGTCGCAGATCCTGGAATCCGGTCCGGACCGGCTGGTGGCGCGGCTGGACCTGGGGTTGGGGTCGTTTTCCACCTGGTTCATGACCGAAAACACCCTGCAGCGCCCGCACCACATCGACATGCAGCTGCGCGATGGCCCGTTCAAGCGCCTGCACGGCCGCTGGGAATTCCATGCGCTGGCCGAAGATGCCTGCAAGGTCACCCTCACGCTCGAGTTCGAACCCAACTCACGCCTGCTGGGGCCGGCGCTGGCACTGGGCTTCCAGGGCCTGGCCGACCGCATGGTCAATGACTTCGTCCGCGTCGCCGACGAGCAGGACTGAGCCGTGATCCGGGTGGAAGTGGTATTGGCCTGGCCCGACCGTGCCGAGTCGCGCCCGCTGGAACTGGCTGAAGGCGCCACCGTAGCCGACGCCATTGCCGCCGCCGCCATCGAGGGCAGCGCGGCCTGCCCGGCCGTGGCCGTGCATGGGCTGCTGGCCAAGGCCAGCCAGGTGCTCAACGACGGGGACCGCGTGGAATTGCTGCGGCCCCTGCTGGCCGATCCGAAGGACAACCGGCGCAAGCGGGCCCGCGCGCGCTGATGCCGCGTCGCCACCCGCCCGGTCAGTGAAGTGCCGGGCGGTGCGCCGGATCAGCGGCTGCGCTGCTTCTTCTTGTCCTTGGCCAGGTTGCGGCCGAACTGGCGCACCTGGTCCCGGGCCAGCTGGGCATCGTTGTTGGGGAAGTAGTCGCCTTCCCAACGGGTGACCTGGTCGCCTTCGAAGAACACCACGAAGTTCTTCACTTCGGTGCGGCCGAGGCGGTCGAGCCGCTGGCTGGCGGTGTAGTCCCAGCGCTGGGCGTGGAAGGGGTCGTCAATGGAGGGGGTGCCGAGCAGCGCGTTGACCTGCTGCTTGCTCTGGCCCACCTGCAGCTGACCGACGGCCTGCTCCCGGATCAGGTTGCCCTGATAGATGGGTTGCTTATAGATGATGCCGCAGCCCGTGGTGGACAGGGCAACGGCGGCGACCAGCAGGAGATTGCGCATCGGGGAATGGCGTTTTGGGAAATCCAGTCGATGATACACTCCGAACGTGTCGCCGCGACCCAATCCGAGGCAGCTGGCGCTAAATCGCCAATGAACGGAGACTTATGGAAACCCACGACCTGCGCAAAGTTGGCCTGAAGGTGACCCATCCGCGTATGCGGATCCTTGCCCTGCTTGAGCAGCGCGACGCCCAGAAGCACCAGCACCACATGACGGCCGAAGACATCTACCGCCAGCTCCTGGAGCACGGTGACGAGATCGGCCTGGCGACGGTGTACCGCGTGCTGACCCAGTTCGAGGCCGCCGGCCTGGTGCTGAAGCACAATTTCGAAGGCGGCCAGGCCGTTTACGAACTGGACCGGGGCGGCCACCACGACCATATGGTGGATGTGGACTCGGGCAAGATCATCGAGTTCGAAAGCCACGAGATCGAAGAACTTCAGCGCAAGATCGCCGCCGACCACGGCTACGAGCTGGAAGAGCACTCGCTGGTGCTCTACGTGCGCAAGAAAAGGAAGTAACGGCTTCGCCGTTGCCTTCCGATCTGAAAACCCGGGCCGCGCCCGGGTTTTTTATTGCCCGAACACCGCCAGGTCCACCGCCTCGGCCATCGCCCGGTTGCCGGCATCGCCCGGGTGCAGGTGGTCGCCGGAGTCGAACGCAGGTGCCATCCGGGCCGGGTCGGCCGGATCGCGCAGGGCGGCGTCCAGGTCGATCACGGCATCGAACGGGGCCTCCTCGCGCAGCCAGGTATTGAGCTGCTGGCGCAGGGCGTCCTTGTCCGCGGCGTAATAGTCGTCCAGCGGGGTGCCCGGCAGCGCCCCGGCAAACGGGGTCAGGGTGGCGCCGATGATCCGCACGCCGTGGGCATGCGCGCGCTCGACCAACTGGCGGTAGCCAGCCTGGAGTTCAGCCAGCGACGGTCGCGGCTGCTCGCGGGCGAAGGCGGTGCCGGGCCAGCTGATGTCATTGATGCCGACCAGCACCACCACGCTGGCCACGCCAGGTACGCCCAGCACGTCGCGCTGGAACCGGGCCAGCGCCGAGTCGCCCATCCCGTCACGCAGCAGCCGCCCGCCGGAAATGCCAGCGTTGACCACTGCCATCCCCTGCGGCGCCAGCCGGGCAGCCAGGTGGTCGGTCCAGCGCTGGTCGCGGTCGAGACTGGCGGTGGCGCCGTCGGTGATCGAATCGCCGATCACCACCACGGCGCGCGCCGCCGCTGGCGCTTCCACCTCGATCCCGGTCAGGAACAGCCGCGCGGTGGTGGGGGCGCTGCCGCGCAGCGCAACGCTGCCGGTCTGGTCGCCCGGGGCGATCGCACTGGTCTGGCGCCCATCCCAGTGGAAGGTCTGCAGGGGCGTGGGACCGGCAACGTACACGTCGACCTGCACAGCCTGCTGGGCGGCAATGGGCAGGGCAAGCGGGTCGCTCAGACGGTCCTGGCCGGGCGGGATGTCCGTGCCCGGGTGTCCATCAAAGGACAGCGCGACCGGCGCTGCCCCGGCGCTGCCGGCCACGCTGGCTGCGCCGATCCGCAGGGGCGTGGTGCCGTAGGCATTGCTCAAGCGCACGCGCAGCCGTGGCCCGCCCAGGCTGATCCGCGCGGTCTGGCGGAAGGTCTGGTTGTCCAGCAGCTGCGGGATACCGGTCGGAAACAGGAAGTCGGCGCCCCACACCGGCTGCGGGCTGGCCTGCCAGCTCGCAACCCAGTGCGGCGGCGCGGGGGCACCAGACGCGGCGGCGGACGTCGCGGCTGAAATGGTGAGCAGAGTGCCGGTGGCAAAGCGGATCAAGCGGTTCATGCGGGCCATCCCGTGGAAGAGGAGGCCATGGTGCGCGGCGGACCATCTGTGAAATAGACTGGCCATGGACAATCATCTGTGAACTGAATTCATCCAATGCCCACACCCGACATCAATCGCTCCGGCCAGCTGGAGATCTTCGTGCGGGTGATCGAAGCCGGCAGTTTCTCGGCGGCGGCCCGCGCGCTGGACATGAGTCCTTCCGCGGTCAGCAAGCTGGTAGCGCGGCTGGAACAACGGCTGGGCACGCGCCTGCTGCAGCGTTCCACCCGCCAGCTGCAGCTGACCCCGGAAGGCTGCGCGTTCTATGAGCGTGGCCTGCGCGTGCTGGCCGACCTGGACGAGGCCGAACGCTGCGCCAGCGCGCATGCCGAACCGCGCGGGCGGCTGCGGGTGAACAGCAACGTGCCGTTCGCCCACCATTTCCTGCTGCCGCTGCTGCCGGCCTTCCTGGAGCGGCACCCGCAGGTGGGGGTGGACCTCATGCTGACCGATGAGGTGATCGACCTGCTGGAGCAGCGTACCGATGTGGCGGTACGGGCCGGCCCGTTGAAGAGCTCCAGCCTGGTTGCGCGGCGGCTGGGCAGTACCCGGATGATGATCGTGGCGGCGCCGGCATACGCAGCCAGGCATGGACTGCCCGGGGATGCGGCTGCGCTGTTGGCGCACAACCGGCTGGATATCGGTCATGCACGTGCGCAGACCGGCTGGCCGCTGCGCGAACAGGGGCAGGTGCAGACAGTGCCGACCGGCGGCAACGCACGTGCCAGCGATGGCGAGGCGTTGCGGCGGCTGGTGCTGGGCGGCGCGGGCATTGCGCGGCTGGCCGCGTTCCAGGTGCAGGCCGATGTCGCCGCAGGGAGGCTGCTGCCGGTACTGGAACAGGCCAACCCGGGCGACCTGGAAGATGTGCACGCGGTGTTCGTCGGGCAGGGGGGTTACCTGCCCCTGCGGGTGCGGGCGTTCCTGGATTTCCTGGTGGAACAGGTGGACCTGGCCAAGCCGTTGGCGTAACCCGGTCAGGCCATCGGCAGGTACCCACCGTTGGTGGGTACGCCGTCAGGTCTCCTGCAGGAGTTTGCGCGCGGCCGCGCGGGCTTCCTTGCTGACTTCCACGCCGCCGAGCATGCGCGCCAGCTCTTCCTCGCGGGCCTTGGCATCCAGCTTCTCCACCGCGCTCTGGGTCATGCCTTCCACCGGTGCCTTGCTGACCCGGTAATGGGCGTGGCCCTTGGAGGCGACCTGCGGCAGGTGGGTGACGCACAACACCTGCCGTTTCTCGCCGAGCGCGCGCAGCTTCTGGCCGACGATATCGGCCACCGCGCCGCCGATGCCGGAATCGACTTCGTCGAACACCATGGTCGGCACCGCATCCAGGCCCAGTGCGGCCACTTCAATGGCCAGCGAGATGCGTGAGAGTTCGCCGCCCGAGGCCACCTTGCGCAGGGCGCGCGGCGGTTGGCCGGCGTTGGCGGCCACCAGGAATTCAACGCGCTCGGCCCCGTTCGGGTCCGGTTTGGCGGCCGCGTGCGGTTCGATCTCGATCAGGAACTGGCCCCCGCCCATGCCCAGCTCGCCGATCAGCGTGGTGGTGGTTTCCGACAGCGCCTTGGCCGCGGTGGCGCGGCTGGCACTGAGCGTGGTCGCCACGGTCTGCCATTGGGCGGCCGCGCGGTCGATCTCGCCGGCCAGCGCCTGCAGGCGGGTATCGGCACCGCGCAGCTGCTCGACTTCGGCTTCCATCGCATCGCGGTGTTCGGCCAGGCCTTCCATCGGCACGCGGTGCTTGCGCGCCAGGTCGTGCAGGCGGCCGAGGCGGCGTTCGATGTCCTCGAACTGCTCCGGATCGGCGTCGAGGTCGTCGTGGACCCGGTCGAGCAGGGCCAGCGCTTCGTGCAGCTGGATGACCGCGCTGTCCAGCAGCGCGTCCACCTCGCCCAGGCGGGTGTCGTGTTCGGCCACGCGGGCCAGGTCATGCCGGGTCTGCTGCAGCAGCTGCAGCACCGACACCTCATCCTCGCCATTGAGCCGGGCGGCGGCCACGTCGCAGGCGCTCACCAGCGCCCCGGCGTGGGCCTGGCGGCGGTGGCTGCTGCCCAGGGCGGCGATCGAGGCTGGCTCCAGGTCTTCGCGCTGCAGTTCGCCCAGCTGGTGTTCCAGGAAGCCGATGCGGTCGCTGACATCGCCCTGTCGCGACAGCGACTCGGCTTCGTCGACCAGGGCCTGCCAACGGCCAGCCGCCTGGCGCACCTGGACGCGCTCGGCCTCGTTGCGGGCGTAGGCGTCCAGCAGCGCCAGCTGCGAGGGCCGTGCCAGCAGCGCCTGCTGTTCGTGCTGGCCGTGGATTTCCACCAGCATGCCGGCCAGCTCGGTGAGCTGGGACAGGGTCACCGGGCGGCCGTTGATCCAGGCGCGCGAGCCGCCGTCGGCACGGATGATCCGGCGCAACTGGCACTGCTCCTCGTCATCCAGTTCGTTGTCGCGCAGCCATTGCCGGGCCGGGGCCTGTTCGCCCGGCGCGAATTCGGCCGACAGCTCGGCGCGCGCCGCGCCGTGGCGGACCACGCCGCTGTCGGCGCGCAGCCCGGACAGGAAGCCCAACGCGTCGACCATCAGCGACTTGCCTGCGCCCGTCTCGCCGGAAACCACGGTCATGCCTGCGCCGAATTCCAGTTCGGTGGCGCGGACAACGGCAAAATCCTTGATCGATAGATGTCTGAGCATGGTATTGGGTTCTTGAGCCGCGCAACGCTAGCATGGGTGGGGCAGGCAGTGTTCCTGCCATTATCCAACGTCGCGTCTCACAGGTTGATTCCATGCACCCTTCCGCGCCCCATCTTGCGCCGCGCGCCCGCCATCTGCTGCGGACGCTGATCGCGCGCCACATCCAGGACGGCGAGCCGGTCGGCTCGCAGACGCTGGCGCGGCTGGCCGGGTTGGACGTCAGTCCGGCCACCATCCGCAACATCCTGGGTGACCTGGAAGACCTGGGCCTGCTCAGCTCGGCGCACGTCTCGGCCGGGCGGGTGCCCACCGCGCACGGCTACCGGGTGTTCGTCGACAGCCTGGTCAAGATGCAGCCGCCCGGCGAAAGCGAGCTGAGCCGCCTGCGCAGCGAGCTGTCCACCGGGGCGGGCACCCAGGCGTTGCTCGGCAGTGCCTCGGAGCTGCTGTCGGCGATGAGCCATTTCGTCGGCGTGGTCGGCGCGCCGCGGCGCGAACAGTTCGCGTTCCGCCACATCGATTTCGTGGCGTTGGATGCGCGCCGGGTGCTGGCCATCCTGGTGTTCGCCGACAACGAGGTGCAGAACCGGGTGATCGAGCCCAAGCGCAGCTGGGAGCCGGCCGAGCTGGAGAAGGTGGCCAATTACCTCAATGCCCATTGCGCCGGCCGCCCGCTGGCCGAGATCCGCGCCACCCTGCTGGTGGAGCTGCGCCAGGCGCGCACGGAAATGGAGCAGCTGCTGGCCCACAGCGTGGAGCTGGCCGAGCAGGCGATGGCGCCGCCGGCCGACGACATGGTGCTGGCCGGGCAGACACGGCTGATGGGGGTCCAGGACCTGTCCGACCTGGACCGCCTGCGCGAGCTGTTCGACCTGTTCGCCAGCAAACGCGAGATCCTGCAGCTGCTTGAGCGCACCATCCAGGCCCCGGGCGTGCGCATCTTCATCGGCGAGGAAACCGGGGTGATGCCGCTGGAGAACGTCTCGCTGGTGACCGCCCCGTACTCGGCCGGCGGCCAGGTGCTGGGCGTGCTGGGGGTGATCGGCCCCAAGCGGATGGCCTACGACCGCATGATTCCGCTGGTGGAGGCCACCGCCCAGGTGCTCGGTGCGGCCCTGGATGCCCCGGCCGGCGGCGGATTGTCCCGGGATCGCACCTAAACACGCCCCCAGCTCTTGAATCGGGTCCGGTCGCCCACATTGGGGTGGGTGGAGGCGGAGAGTCACCGCCAAGGATCCGGAAATGAACCAAGATCAGCCTGATATCGCATCCCAGACCCCGGCCGGCGACGCCGCCACGGGCGATACCCTGCAGCAGCAGCTCGACGCCCTGCACAACGAAGTGGCGCTGCTCCGGTCCGAGTCGCTGCGTGAGCGCGCCGACCTGGACAACCAGCGCAAGCGCGTGGCCCGCGACGTTGAACAGGCGCGCCGCTTCGCCAACGAAAAACTGCTGGGCGAGCTGCTGCCGGTGTTCGACAGCCTGGACGCCGGGCTCAATGCCGCCGGCGCCGAACCCAGCCCGCTGCGCGAAGGCCTGGAGCTGACCTACAAGCAGCTGCTCAAGGTCGCCGCCGACAACGGCCTGACCCTGCTGGACCCCACCGGCCAGACCTTCAACCCCGAACACCACCAGGCCATCAGCCAGGTCGACGCCCCCGGCGCGGCGCCGGGCAGCGTGGTCCAGGTGTTCCAGAAGGGCTACCTGCTCAACGATCGCCTGCTGCGGCCGGCCCTGGTCGTGGTCGCCCGGGACTGACCTGAACGCGTTTGGCCGCCATCGGACACAGCGTTCGATGGATGGGTTGAAAGTGTCAGCAGCATCCCACACATCCCATTCATAACCCGGCAGCTGCCGGATGTTCCCCAAATTTTCAGGAGTCTCCCTCATGGGCAAGATCATTGGTATCGACCTCGGCACCACCAACTCGTGTGTGGCGATCATGGACGGCGGCAAGGCCCGCGTCATCGAAAACGCGGAAGGCGACCGCACCACGCCGTCCATCGTCGCCTACACCAAGGATGGCGAAGTGCTGGTCGGCGCCTCGGCCAAGCGCCAGGCCGTCACCAATCCGAAGAACACCTTCTACGCCGTCAAGCGCCTGATCGGCCGCAAGTTCACCGACGCTGAAGTCCAGAAGGACATCGCGCACGTGCCCTACGGCATTCTGGCCCACGACAACGGCGATGCCTGGGTGCAGACCAGCGATGCCAAGAAGATGGCGCCGCAGGAAATCTCCGCGCGCGTGCTGGAGAAGATGAAGAAGACCGCCGAAGCGTTCCTGGGTGAGACCGTCACCGAGGCCGTGATCACCGTGCCGGCCTACTTCAACGACAGCCAGCGCCAGGCGACCAAGGACGCCGGCCGCATCGCGGGCCTGGAAGTCAAGCGCATCATCAACGAGCCGACCGCTGCTGCCCTGGCCTATGGCCTGGACAAGGGTGACGGCAAGGACCGCAAGATCGTGGTTTACGACCTGGGCGGCGGCACCTTCGACGTGTCGATCATCGAAATCGCCAACGTCGACGGTGAGAAGCAGTTCGAAGTGCTGGCCACCAATGGCGACACCTTCCTGGGCGGCGAAGACTTCGACAACCGCGTCATCGAATACCTGGTGGACGAGTTCAACAAGGACCAGGGCATCGACCTGCGCAAGGATCCGCTCGCCCTGCAGCGCCTGAAGGATGCTGCCGAGCGCGCCAAGATCGAGCTGTCGACCAGCCAGCAGACCGAAGTGAACCTGCCGTACGTCACCGCCGATGCGTCCGGTCCGAAGCACCTGAACATCAAGCTGACCCGCGCCAAGCTGGAAGCGCTGGTGGAAGACCTGATCAAGAAGTCGATCGAGCCGTGCCGCATCGCCCTGAACGATGCCGGCCTGCGTTCGAGCGACATCAGCGAAGTGATCCTGGTCGGCGGCCAGACCCGCATGCCGAAGGTGCAGCAGGCCGTGACCGAGTTCTTCGGCAAGGAACCGCGCAAGGACGTCAACCCGGACGAAGCCGTGGCACTGGGTGCGGCGATCCAGGGCGGCGTGCTTGGCGGCGACGTCAAGGACGTGCTGCTGCTGGACGTGACCCCGCTGTCGCTGGGCATCGAAACCATGGGCGGTGTGTTCACCAAGATCATCGAAAAGAACACCACCATCCCGACCAAGGCCTCGCAGGTGTTCTCCACCGCCGAGGACAACCAGTCGGCGGTGACCGTGCACGTGCTGCAGGGTGAGCGCGAACAGGCCCGCTACAACAAGTCGCTGGCCAAGTTCGACCTCTCCGGCATCGAGCCGGCCCCGCGCGGCCTGCCGCAGGTGGAAGTGTCCTTCGACATCGACGCCAACGGCATCCTGCACGTGTCGGCCAAGGACAAGAAGACCAACAAGGAACAGAAGGTCGAGATCAAGGCCGGTTCGGGTCTGTCCGAGGACGAGATCGCGCGCATGGTCGCCGACGCGGAAGCCAACCGCGAAGAAGACAAGAAGTTCCACGAGCTGGTCCAGGCCCGCAACCAGGCCGACGCGCTGATCCACGGTACCCGTACCGCGATCAACGAACACGGCAGCAAGGTCGGTGGCGATGTCATCGGCAAGGTTGAATCGGCCCTGGCCGACCTGGAAACCGCGATGAAGGGTGACGACAAGGCCCAGATCGAAGCCAAGTCGAAGGTGCTGGAAGAAGCCGGCCAGTCGCTGTTCGCTGCGTCGGCCGCGGCCGAGCAGGGCGGTGCCGCACCGGGTGCCGATGCCGGCGCCGGCAACAATGGCGGCGCGCATGACGATGTGGTCGACGCCGAGTTCACCGAAGTCAAGGACGACAAGAAGTCCTGATCCGGACACGACGCGGGACGTTGCGCAGGCAACGTCCCGTTGTCATTCCACTGGGTCCTGACCGCCGTACCCCGGTGTGCCGGGGCGCCCGACGAAAGAGCGGACCTGGTTCCGCTCTTCCGCTTTGACGAATCCCGACTTCCGGATACTGATTCACACCATGAGCAAGCGCGATTACTACGAAGTGCTGGGTGTTACCCGCACGGCGACCGAAGAAGAACTGAAGAAGGCCTATCGCCGTTGCGCGATGAAGCACCACCCTGACCGCAACCCCGGCGACAGCGCCGCCGAAGCGGCCTTCAAGGAGTGCAAGGAAGCCTACGAAACCCTGTCCGATGCCAACAAGCGTCGCATGTACGATGCACACGGCCACGCGGCCTTCGAGCACGGCATGGGCGGTGGCGGCGGCCCGGGTGGCCCGGACATGGGCGACATCTTCGGCGACATCTTCGGCAACATCTTTGGCGGTGCCGGCGGCGGTCCGCGCCAGGCCCGTCGCGGCGCCGACATCGGCTACGTGATGGAGCTGGACCTGGAAGAAGCGGTGCGTGGCATCGAGCGCCGCATCGAGATTCCGACCCTGGCCGAGTGCGACGACTGCCACGGCAGCGGTTCGGACGACGGCAAGGTGGAAACCTGCAGCGTGTGCCGCGGGCAGGGCCAGGTGCGCATCCAGCGTGGCATCTTCGCCATGCAGCAGGCCTGCCACAACTGCAACGGCCGCGGCCAGATCATCCAGAACCCCTGCAAGACCTGCCACGGCAATGGCCGGGTAGAGGAAGACAAGGTGTTGTCGGTCAAGGTGCCCGCGGGCGTCGACACCGGCGACCGCATCCGCCTGGCGGGCGAGGGTGAGGCCGGTCCGGCCGGCACGCCGCCGGGCGACCTGTACGTGGAAGTGCGGGTGCGCGAGCACGCCATCTTCCAGCGCGACGGTGATGACCTGCACTGCGAAGTGCCGATCCGCATCTCGCAGGCCGCGCTGGGCGACACCGTGCGCGTGGCCACCCTGGGCGGCTATGCGGAAATCCGCATCCCGGCCGAAACCCAGACCGGCAAGCTGTTCCGCCTGCGCGGCAAGGGCGTGCGTTCGGTGCGCAGCCGCAGTGAAGGCGACCTGTACTGCCGCGTGGTGGTGGAAACCCCGGTCAACCTGACCGCCGAGCAGCGCAAGCTGCTGGAACAGTTCGAAACCACCTTCACTGGCGAAGAAGCGCGCAAGCACTCGCCGAAGTCGGCGACCTTCATCGATGGTGTGAAGGGCTTCTGGGATCGCATGACCTCGTAAGTGGTTGGTTCCATCGGTAACGAAAACGCCGGGCACGTCCCGGCGTTTTTGTGCCTGCGATTCAGCGGGCAGGTACCGGCCGTTGGTCGGTACGCTCTAAAATGGGCCATGAACGATACCCTCGAAAGCCATCTGGTCCATGGGCGCCGCCAGCGCCCGGACGGTCCGTCGCCGGTCGACGTCATCTCGGTCCAGTCGCAGCTGGTCTACGGCCACGCCGGCAACAGCGCGGCGGTGCCGCCGCTGCGTGCGCTGGGCGTGCGCGTGGCCGAAGTGCCGACCACGCTGCTGAGCAATGCGCCGTTCTATCCGAGCACGCGCGGCCGCGTGCTGCCGGCCGACTGGTTTGCCGACCTGCTGTTGGGCGCCAGCGAGCGCGGCCTGCCGGCGCGCGCGAAGATGCTGGTGTCCGGTTACTTCGGCAGCGTCGGCAATGGCGCGGCGTTCGCCGACTGGCTGGACACGGTGTTGCCCGCGTCGCCGCAGCTGCGCTACTGCCTGGACCCGGTGATCGGCGATACCCACACCGGTCCTTACGTGGAGCCGGGCCTGGAAACCATCTTCGCCGAGCGCCTGCTGCCGCATGCCTGGCTGGTCACCCCGAACGCGTTCGAGCTGGGCCGGCTGACCGGCATGCCGAGCCTGGCCGAGGCCGATGCGATTGCCGCCGCGCAGGCGCTGCTGGCACGCGGGCCGGAATGGGTGCTGGCGCACAGCGTCGGCGGCGACCCGGGTGAGCTGGTGACGCTGGCGGTCAGCCGCGATGCGATCTGGCGCTGGTCCTCGCCGCACCTGCCGGTGGACGTGGCCGGCACCGGCGACGTGCTGATGTCGCTGCTGGTGGCGTTCCTGCTGCGCGGTGAGCGCTTCGAGCAGGCGCTGTCGCGCTCGATCTCGGGCGTGCACGCCGCGCTGGAGGCCACCCTGGCCAACGACCACGAAGAATTCGACGTGCTGGCCGCCGCACCGGCCGCGCTGGCGCAGCCGCACCGCTTCCGCGCCGAGCGGCTGGCGTGAGCCTGCGCCCGGTTGTCGGCATCGTCGGCAGCGCCGGCGCGTATGGGCGCTGGCTGCGCACGTTCCTCGAGCAGCGCCTGGGGCTGGAAGTGATCGGGCATGATCCGGCCGATCCGCAGTCGGACGATCCGGAAACACTGCTGGAGCGCGCGGACGTGCTGGTGTTCTCCGCGCCGATCCGGCACACGCCCGCCTTGATTGCCGATTACGTGAGGCGTTCCGCCGGCCGCGAAGCCGGCCGGCTGTGGCTGGACGTGACCTCGGTGAAGAGCGAGCCGGTGGCTGCGATGCTGGCCTCACGGGCCGAGGTGGTCGGGCTGCACCCGATGACCGCACCGCCCAAGGCACCCACGCTGAAAGGCAGGGTGATGGTGGTGTGCGAAGCGCGCTTGTCGCAGTGGCAGCCGTGGGTAAGCGGGCTGTGCGCGGCGCTGGAAGCCGAATGCGTGCGCGCCACGCCCGAACACCACGACCAGGTGATGGCGCTGGTGCAGGCCATGGTGCATGCCACCCACCTGGCCCAGGCAGGGGTGCTGCGCGAATACGCGCCACTGCTGGGGCCGCTGTCGGAGCTGATGCCGTACCGGTCGGCTTCATTCGAACTGGATACCGCGATCATCGCGCGCATCCTCTCGCTCAACCCCGCCATCTACGAAGACATCCAGTTCGGCAACCCGCATGTGGCGCCGATGCTGGACCGCCTGCTGGGCCAGTTGCAGGCCCTCCGCAGCCAGGTGGAGCAGGGCGATGATGCCGCACGCGCCGCGTTCCGTGAGCAGCTGCTGCAGGACAACCGCGATCACCAGGGCAAGGCGCTGCTGCAGGCGGGCAATTACACCTTCGAACGCGTGGGCTACCTGCTGGCCGACCTGACCGAGCGCAACGCGATCAGCGTGCACCTGCCGGAAGATCGACCCGGCTCACTGCGTGAGCTGTTGCATGTGTTCGAGCGGCACGGGGTCAGCCTGGCGTCAATCCATTCCTCGCGCACCCCCGGTGGCGAAGTGCATTTCCGCATGGGGTTCGTGGCCGGCAGTGACCTGGATGCGCTGCAGCGGGCGGCGGTGGAAATCGACGCCAGCGGCATCGGGCGGGTACTGCCGCGCTGACAGCCTGTCGCATTCATCCACAGGGGGTGTGGATGAAATGCGGACAAGCATGTGGATAACCGTGCGCAGCCCCCGTGGGGCAACGCTGTCAAGATGGGTGGCGAATAATTGACCAGTCAGGTGGTCAGGGTGAGCTCGCCACCGCTGGTCCGGAACACCCGGCCCTCGCGCACCAGGTGACGGCCATCGGCCAACTCGTAACGGACGTGAGGGTCGGCAGCGGTATCGCCGGCCTCGTCCTTGAATTCGATGACCACATGGTCTTCGCCATTGGCATCGGTCGCGGGAAACTGACGGAACGACATCAAACACCTCCTGCAGCAGGTTCATGGGGCGCTGCCACCATGCAACCTGCCGCGTTATCGGTGCGTCATCAATCGATGAACTGCAGCTTGGCCAGTTCAGCGTACAGTCCACCTTCGGCCAGCAGCTCGGCGTGGGTGCCCTGCGCCACGATCCGCCCGTGGTCCATGACCACGATGCGGTCGGCCTTGAGCACCGTGGCCAGCCGGTGCGCGATCACCAGCGTGGTGCGCCCCGCCATCAGGCGCTCCAGCGCCTGCTGCACCGCACGCTCGCTTTGCGCATCCAGCGCGCTGGTGGCCTCGTCCAGCAACAGGATCGGCGCGTCCTTGAGCAGCGCACGCGCGATCGCGATGCGCTGCTGCTGGCCGCCGGACAGGCGCGCACCGCGCTCGCCCAGCTCGCTCAGGTAGCCGTCGGGCAGTGCCTGCAGGAACTCATCGGCTTCGGCCGCTTCCGCGGCACGCTGCACCTCTTCGTTGCTGGCTTCCAGCCGGCCGTAGCGGATGTTCTCCAGCGCGCTGCTGGCAAACAGCGTGGGCTGCTGCGGCACCAGTGCCATCTGTGCGCGCAGCTGCGCCGGATCGACCCGGCGCACGTCCACGCCATCCACCAGCACGCTGCCGGCGGCAGGATCATGGAAGCGCAGCAGCATCGACAACACCGTGCTCTTGCCGGCGCCCGAGGGCCCGACCAGCGCCACGGTTTCGCCCGGGCGCACATGCAGGTCGAAATGGGCCAGTGCCGCGGTGTCCGGGCGCTGCGGGTAGTGGAAGACCACGTCCTGGAAGCGGATCTCGCCACGCAGCGGGGTGGGCAGCGGCAGCGGGTCGGTCGGTGCGGTGATTTCGATGTCTTCGTGCAGCAGCTCGGCGATGCGCCCCATGCCGCCGGACGCGCGCTGCAGTTCATTCCATACTTCGGCCAGCGCACCGACCGAGCCACCGCCGATCAGCGCGTACAGCACGAACTGGCCCAGGGTCCCGGCCGTCATCCGGCCATCGTTGACGTCATGCGCACCCAGCCACAGCACGCCCACGATGGCACCGAACACCAGCACGATCGCGGTGGCCGTCACCAGCGACTGCGCGCCGATGCGGCGTCGGGCGGCGCGGATGGATTCGGCCAGTGCTTCATTGAAGCGGTTGCGTTCATACGGTTCGCGCGCGTGCGCCTGCACCGTGCGCACCGCGCCCAGTGTTTCGGCGGCCAGGCTGTTGGCATCGGCGATGCGGTCCTGGCTGGCGCGCGAAATGCCGCGCACGCGCCGCGCCCCGATGACGATCGGCAGCACCGCCAGCGGAATGCCGACCAGCGACCATGCGGCCAGGCGTGGGCTGGTCACGAACAGCATCACCAGGCTGCCGACCACGGTGACGCTGCTGCGCAGCGCGACCGACATGGTGGAACCAATCACGCTGCGCAGCAGCTCGCTGTCGGCGGTCAGCCGCGAGACCAGCTCGCCGCTGCGGCTGCGGTCGTGGAAGCCGGCGCCCAGTGAGATCAGGTGCGCATACAGGCGGCTGCGCAGGTCGGCCACCACCTTCTCGCCCAGCAGCGAAACGAAGAAGAAGCGCGCGGCCGTGGCCAGCCCCAGCACCACCGCCACCAGCAACAGCAGGGCGAACGCGCGGTTGATCTGCCCGTTGCCGCTGAACCCGTGGTCGATCATCAGCTTCACCGCCGGGGGCAGGCTCAGCGTGGCGGTGGAAGAGACGGCAAGCGCTACCAGCCACGCTGAAAACAGCCCACCGTGCCGACGCACGAACGGCCACAGCGTGCCCAGGCTGCCAAGCCGGCGCAGCGCCGGTTCCGGCGCGGAAGAGGGTTCAGTCATGGACAAGGCCTGGTTCGGTGCGCGGTTGCACGCGGATACGATCACGAGTGGCGTCGCGCAGGCGGGTTTTCAACGGGTCGGCCTGATCGGCGGGAAGGCGGACGTGCAGTTCCACGCCCGAGGCGGTGAACGTTTCGTCCAGTTTTTCGGCCAGGTGCGCTGCCAGGGCGGCATGCAGCGCACCCAGGTCCTCGAACGCGGCCTGCACGGTCAACTCGGCCAGCGCCACCAGCGGCAGCCGTGGCGCGGTGCGCAGGCACTCGGCGGCAGTGCCGCCATAGGCCCGCACCAGCCCGCCCGCGCCCAGCTTGATGCCGCCGTACCAGCGGATCACCACCACCATGACGCGATCAAAGCCCTGGCCGTCGATCGCCGCCAGGATCGGGCGGCCGGCGGTGCCGGCCGGTTCCCCGTCGTCGCTGGAACGGTACTCGTTGCCGTGCCGGTAGGCCCAGCAGTTGTGCGTGGCGTCGGGCACCGCTACCTGCTGCAGGAACGCCAGTGCGTCTTCGGCAGAGCCGATCGGCGCGGCATGCGCGACGAACCGGCTGTGCTTGATTTCCAGGCTGTGGTTGACGGCGGTGGCGAGTGTATCGGGCATCCCCGCCATTCTAGTGGGGGTCGAGCAGCTCGCGCAGATCCTCGGGAATACGCGCTTCCGGATACTGCTGCAGGTAACGCTCCAGGCTGGCCCGCGCGGTATCCAGGTCGCGGTCGTCGCGGCGCTCGCGGATGCGCTTGATCCACTGCCGGCGGGGCAACGCTGCGTCGGCATCCACCGCCACGGTGATCGCGCTGGCCGACAGCGGGCTGTCGCCCGGCGCCGCAGCGGGGGTCGGTGCAGCGCGCCGCATGACACCCGGGGCGCCCTTGGCCTGCGCACGTTCACGTGATTCGTCGACGCGGCTGCTGGTCACCACCACGCGGTCGAGTGCGGAGGCTTGATCGGCCTGCACGCTGGCATCGGGCGGGCTGGGCGCTGCCATCGGCGCCGCCATGGGAGCCGGCGGTGCGGGCGCCTCGGCCCGAAGCGCAACCGGCGGTGCGGGCGGAGGCGGCGGCAAGGGCGCTGGCACGGCGTTCGGCGCTGGCGCGGCGCGCGCGGCCCGTGGTTTCGCCGCGGCAGCGGGCGGTGCCGGCTCGGCACTCACCGGCGCGGCGGCTTCAGCCGTGGCTGCGGCAGCGGCGTCTGCACCGGCAGCTGCCGGGTCACCGGAAGGCGCATCCGCAGCAGCTTCCGCAGCCGCGGGTACCGGGGCAGCGGGCGGCGGCGCCTCGGGCTTGAGCTGCCAGGCGATGCCCACCGCGAACACCAACGATGCCGCCAGGCCGAACACCGCAGGCAGGCGCGAGCGCGGGCGGGTGGCGCTGCGCATTGGGGCGGCTGCGGCCGCGGGGGCATCCGCAGCGGCGGCGGGGCGCACCGCCGCGCGGGCGGCGGCCAGCACCGCCTCGTCCACGGCCGCAGGCGGCGCCGCCGGCGCAGGGCGACCGAGCAGGCGGGCCAGCTCGCGTTCTTCCGGCGTCAGTGGATCAGGGCGGTTCATGGGCTCAACTCCGCGCGCAGCTTGTCCATCGCGTAGCGCAGCCGCGATTTGACCGTTTCACGGCCGACACCGGTGATCTGCGCGATCTCCTCCAGGCTCAGTTCCTGCTCCAGCCGCAGCTGCAGCACCGTTCGCTGGTCATCGGGCAGCTGCTCCATGGCCAGCTGCAGCCGGCGCCGCTGTTCGAAATCAGAGAGCTGGCTCTCCGGGGTGCGGGTGTCGCTCATCCGCGCCACACGCTCCTCGGCATCGCCGGGCGCCGTGGGGCGATGGCGTGACGCCCGCCAATGATCATTGAGCCGATTATGGGCAATGCGGAACAGCCAGGTGGTGAAGGCCGCTTCGGGCTGCCAGCCGGCACGCGCCGCGATCACCCGCTGCCACACGTCCTGGAACATTTCGTCGGCCAGCGCCGCATCGCGCAGCTGGCGCAGCAGGAAGCTGTACAGGCGGTTGCGGTGGCGGGCGTACAAGGCCTCGAACGCAGGCAGGTCGCCGCCGGCCCAGGCCAGCATCAGCGATTCATCGGTTGGCAGGGCGGCGGCATCCACGGCGCACAGAGTAAGCGCTGAATGGGCCTGCGCATAGCGGCGCGGAGCGGGGGCTGCAGCGGAAATCACAAGGGTGGACCCGGCCGGAAGACACAGCGAACAACGGCCCAGGGCAGGCAATGGGGTCAAGGGCTTCCATTGCCCCCCGGGGAGCGCGTTATGCTCGGGGTACAGGGGAGGTGCCGGTTCTCCGGTGCCAGAAGAGATGAACATGTTGTCCAGCCAGGTAGTGACGACCTCGGGGCATCCGGACCGTGGCGCGGTGGTGTCCACCGCGCTTGCGCGGACGCTGTGCGCGTTGCTGCCCGAGGGGGCGCAGCTCACCTTGGGCTGGTCCGACGCCGCGCTGGGCGAGGGCTGCATCAGCCACCCGCCGTCGGCCCAACCGGAGCACGCGCTGCTGGAAGCGCTGCTGGGCACGCCGCCAGCGCCGGACACCGCTGCGCTGTACCGCTGGCAGCACCAGGGCGGCGAGCTCGCCATCCGCGTGGCGCTGCCCGACGGCGCCGCGCCGCATGGCGCCTGGTGGGCGGCGGCCCGCACCGGCCTGCAGGACGCCCTGGCGCTGGCCCGGCAACGTGAGCAGATCCGTTCGCTGGAAACGTCAAAGCGGTTGCAGCAGGCGCTGTACGAGATCGCCGACCTGGCCGGTGCCGATCTGGAAATGGCCGAGATGCTGCGGCACTTCCATCGCGTGCTCAATACCCTGATGTACGCGCAGAACTGCTACATCGTCGAGTACGACGATGTACGCCGGCGGATCCGCTTCCTGTATTTCGCCGACCAGCGCGACAGCTTCGTGGCCGATCCCGATCGCAGCTACGAAGAACACGAAATGCCGCGCAGCCTGACCTTCGCGCTGCTGCGCCATGGGCAGCCGCTGAGCGGGCCGTCCAATGAACTGCTGGCGGCGATGAGCGACGAATACGACCCCAGCCGCGGGCCGGAGAGCCTGGACTGGCTCGGCGTGCCGATGCTGCGCGAGGGTCGCGTGTGCGGTGCGATCGTGGTGCAGAGCTACGAACACCGGGTGCGCTACAACGAAGCCGACCGCACGCTGCTGGGCTACGTGGCCCAGCACATCCTCACCGCGATGGACCGGCGCCAGGCGCAGGTGCAGCTGGAGCGCCAGGTGGAGCGACGCACGCTGGAACTGCAGCGGGCCAACCACAGCCTGCAGGACGAGGTGATCGAACGCCGCCGCGCCGAGAAGCTGCAGCTGGCCCTGTTCAACATCGCCGAGATGGCGATGAGCGCTGAAAGCCTGGCCCAGTTCTACGTGCAGGTGCATGGGGTGGTGGGCACGCTGCTCGATGCGCGCAATTTCTACATCGCCCTGGTCGATGAATCCGGCGAAGGCCTGGAGTTCGTCTACTCGGTGGACGAGTACAACCCGGCGCGTGCGCCACGACCGTTCAGCAAGGGCCTTACCGAATACATCGTGCGCAACCGGCAGCCGCTGCTGGCCTCGCGCGAGCACATCGATGCACTGCGCGCGTCGGGCACGGTGAACGAGTTCGGTGCACGTTCGCACTGCTGGCTGGGGGTGCCGCTGCTGAGCGATGACGACGTGGTCGGCGTGATCGTGGTGCAGAGCTATTCGCCGGAGATCAGCTTCACCGCCCACGACCAGCGCCTGCTCACCTTCGTGGCCCAGAACATCGGCAACGGGCTGGCCCGCCAGCGCGACCAGGAGCGCCTGCGCAACGCGCATGCCGAGCTGGAGAAACGGGTGGAGGAACGCACCCGCGAGCTGGCCGACGTCAACGGCAAGCTGCTGGGCCAGATCGGCGAGCGCCTGCGCGCCGAACAGCGGCTCACCCACCAGGCGCTGCATGACGCGCTGACCGGGTTGCCGAACCGCGCGCATCTGCTGGACCGGCTGGAAGATGCCATTGCCCGTGCACGTTCGCGCGACGGGTTGCGCTTTGCCGTGCTGTTCCTGGACCTGGACCGCTTCAAGCTGGTCAACGACAGCATCGGCCACGCCGCCGGCGACCAGATGCTGGTGGAAGTGGCCAAGCGCATCGTCTCGATGGTGGGAAGCGATGACGTGGTCGCGCGGCTGGGCGGCGACGAATTCGCGATCCTGCTCGAATGCGAGCAGGGGCTGGCCTCGGCGCGCGAGTTCTCGCAGCGGATGCTGATGGCGCTGGAAGAATCGATGTGGGTGCAGGGCCGCGAGCTGTTCCCCTCCGGCAGCCTGGGCATCGCGATGTGGAGCCCACGCTACCGCAACGGCGAGGAAATGGTGCGCGACGCCGACGCGGCGATGTACCGGGCCAAGGCCCAGGGCAAGGACCGCTTCGCGGTGTTCGACGAAGCCATGCGCGAAGAAGCGCTGCGCAGCCTGGACCTGGAAGCGGACCTGCGCCGGGCGATCAACAACCGCGATTTCCTGCCGTATTACCAGCCGATCGTGCGCCTGGCCGACGGCCAGGTGGTGGGCTATGAAGCACTGTTGCGCTGGCGCCACGAACGGCGCGGGCTGCTGCTGCCCAGCGCGTTCCTGGACCTGGGCGAGGAAAGCGGGCTGATCGAGCAGGTCGACTGGCTGCTCTACGAAGACGTGATTGGCCAGCTCGCACGTGGGGGCGAGGGCTACCTGTCGGTGAACGTGTCGCCGCGGCATTTCCGTTCGGCCGATTTCAGCTCACGCCTGTTCGGCCTGATCGAAGCGGCGGGTGCCGACCCGCACCGGTTGCGGCTGGAGATCACCGAGGTGGCGCTGCTGGACGACGGTCCGCGCACCCTGCGGATCCTGCAGACACTGCGCGAACGCGGCGTGCTGGTGCAGCTGGATGATTTCGGCACCGGCTTCTCGGCGCTGTCCTACCTGCACCGCTTCCCGATCTCCACGCTCAAGATCGACCAGAGCTTCATCGCCGGCCTGCATGGCCAGGACCTGCAGAGCACCTACGCGCTGGTGCAGGGCGTGCTGTCGCTGGCGCGCACGCTGGGCATCGAAACCGTGGGCGAGGGCATCGAGAACATGGCCCAGCGGCAGACCCTGCTGCAGCTGGGCTGTGACTACGGCCAGGGCTACCTGCTGGGTCGCCCCGCGCCGATGGATACCTTCGTTACGGGTTGATCAGCGCGGTACGGCGCTTCTCGTCGATCCACTTCGAGGCCTGCGCCGGCTCATAGGCGCGCATCCAGTCCAGCATGGCGTCGATGTCCGAGCCGTACCACAGGTCCGCGCGCTGGTCCGGGTGCAGGAAGCGCTCTTCGACCATGCGGTCGATCATGCCGATCAGGGGCGCGTAGAAGCCATCCACGTCCAGGAAGGCGCACGGCTTGTTGCCGATGCCGAGCTGGCGCCAGGTGAGCATCTCGAAGATTTCTTCCATGGTGCCGAAGCCGCCGGGCAGGGCCACGAACGCGTCGGAGAGCTCGAACATGCGCGACTTGCGCTCATGCATGGAGCCGACGATTTCCAGTTCGGTCAGGCCGCGGTGGGCCACTTCCCAGTCCGCCAGCTGCTGCGGGATCACCCCGGTGACTTCGCCGCCGCCGGCCAGCACCGCATTGGCGACGGTGCCCATCAGGCCGACGTTGCCGCCGCCGTAGACCAGGCGCAGGCCATCGCGGGCGATGCGGTCGCCCAGTGCGATGGCACGTTCGGTGTAGATGGGCTTGCTGCCGGCGTTGGAGCCGCAGTAGACGCAGATGGATTTCATGGGGAGGTTTCCGCTGGAAACCTCCCATTCTCGCACGGCCGTCAGGCGGCCTGCGATTGTTCCCGGCGCGGGCCCTCTTTCAGGGCGCGGCCGACCAGGTTCACCAGCAGGTCCAGTTCGTCGCTGTCCATCCCGAAATGCGGGGTGAAGCGCAGCGAGTTCTCGCCGCCATGGATCACGTTGATGCCATGGTTGCGCAGCCATTCCTCAGTGGAATGGGTGCCGTAGCACTTGAACTGCGGGGCCAGCTCGCAGGAGAACAGCAGGCCGGTGCCCTGCACCTTGGTGATCAGTCCGCCCAGTTCGGCCTTGAGCTGCTCCAGCTTGCGCACGGCCTCTTCGCCGCGCTGGCGGATGTTGTCGCGCACCTGCGGGGTCAGCAACGACAGCGTCGCGCAGGCCACGTCCAGCGCACGCGGGTTGCTGGTCATCGTGTTGCCATAGATGCCCTTGCGGTACAGCTGCGCGGCATGCTCGGTCACCGCCAGCACCGACAGCGGGAACTGCGCGGCGTTCAGGGCCTTGGAATAGGTCTCCATGTCCGGCACGTCCAGGCCCTCGAAGCCGGGGTAATCCACGATCGACAGCACGCCGTGCGCGCGCAGGCCGGCCTGGATCGAATCCAGCAGCAGCAGGCTGCCGTGCTGGCGGGTCAGTTCACGCGCCAGCGCATAGAACGACGGCGGCACCGCACGCCCCGGGTCGCCTTCGCCCATCACCGGTTCCAGGAAGATCGCTTCGATGAACCAGTGGTTCTGCTCGGCCTCGGCGAAGACCCGCTTCAGGGCCTCCTCGTCGTACGGCGCGATCGCGATCACCGTGTCCTCGCCGCGGTAGCTGGCCAGGTGCTGCAGGTAGGTCTTGCGGCTGGAATCGGAGTACAGGCCGGGGCGGTCGGTACGGCCGTGGAAGCTGCCCTTGACCACCACCCGCTTGATCTTCGCGCCGGCGTGGCGCGCACCCGGGTCGGTCTGCAGCTTGGCGTTGACATCGGCGATGCGCGCGGCCAGGCCGACCGCTTCGGAGCCGGAGTTCAGGCACATGAACCGCGCATACGGGCAGCCGCCACGGCGGTGCCCGATCTCGGCGCGAAGCGCCTTGATGAAGCGCTGCTGCGACAGGCTCGGCGTCATCACGTTGGCCATGACCTGCGGGGCGGCCATCGCCTCCAGTACCGCCTCCGGGGTATGCCCGAAGCCGAGCATGCCGTAGCCGCCGGCGTCGTACAGCACCGCACCCTTGAGGGTCACCACCCAGGCGCCGCGGGCGGCGAGGGCGACGTACGGGGTCACGGCGTCATCGGCGTAGAAATTGACGAAGCCGTCCTGCATCGCATCGATCTGGGCACGCTCATCCAGCGCCAGCACCTCCTCCAGGTCGGCGCGGACGCGCTCGAATTCGGCGGCGGCGGCGTCAACGGCTGCCACCAGCTGCGGGTGGCCGGTAGCCAGGCGTTCAAGGGTGGCGTCATCCAGGCCGGTGGTGAGGCGGGTGCCGGGCTGGGCGCGAAGGGGGGCGAGGCGTTCGATGAAGCTCATTGCAGATCTCCTGAAACGATTGGCGGCATGGCGCAAATGCAAAACGCGCGACCGGGGGCGCGCGCCTGGGGCAATGCGGCTCATGCATCAGACTTCCGGTTCGATGCTATCACGCGGTTTTTCGCGCGATAACCCCGCAAAAAACTGTTGCAAAGCAGCATTTTGCGCGACGTTCAACGCTTCTGGCGTTGCCACCGGGGGCCAGTCGTACAATGCCCGACATTGTCTACACGTTGCCGTGCGCTCCCTTGAAGAAGTCCGACTTCCATTACGACCTTCCCGCTGAACTGATCGCCCAGGCCCCGCTCGCCGAGCGCTCGGCCAGCCGCCTGATGGTGGTGCCGCAGGCCCCGGCCGCGTTCGAACACCGCCAGGTGCGCGACCTGCCGTCGCTGCTGCAGGCCGGCGACCTGCTGGTCTTCAACGATACCCGGGTGATCCCGGCCCGGCTGTTCGGCCAGAAGGCCAGCGGAGGCCGGGTGGAAATCCTGATCGAACGCCTGCTGGGCGGGCAGCAGGCCCGGGCCCAGGTGGGCGCCAGCAAATCGCCGAAGCCAGGCAGCCGGATCGCGCTCGATGCCGGCGGCGAGGCCGAGGTGCTGGGCCGCGATGGCGAGTTCTACGTGCTGCGGTTCCACGTGCCCGAGCCGCTGGAACAGTGGCTGCTCCACGCGGGGAGGCTGCCATTGCCGCCCTACATCCAGCGCGAGCCGGGGCTGGACGACCGCGAGCGCTACCAGACCGTGTTCGCGCGCGAAGTGGGCGCGGTGGCCGCACCGACGGCCGGCCTGCACTTCGATGAAGGCCTGCTGGCGGCGCTGGCCGCGCAGGGCGTGGGCTTCGGCCACGTGACCCTGCATGTGGGCGCGGGTACCTTCCAGCCGGTCCGTGCCGACGACCTCAAGGACCACGTGATGCACCGCGAGTGGCTGAACGTGGGCCCCGAACTGGTCCAGCAGGTACGCCGCACGCGCGCCGCCGGTGGCCGGGTGATCGGCGTGGGCACCACCGTGGTGCGCGCGCTGGAAAGCGCCATGCGCGACGGCGAGCTGCTGCCATACGCGGGCGAAACCCAGATCTTCATCACCCCGGGCTACCGGATCCGCAGCGTGGACGCGATGGTCACCAACTTCCACCTGCCCGAAAGCACGCTGCTGATGATGATTTCCGCCTTCGCCGGGCAGGCGCGGGTGTTCGAGGCCTACCGCGCCGCGATCGAGGAAAAGTACCGCTTCTTCAGCTATGGCGACGCCATGTTGTTGTTCCCGCAGGCGGATTGAGCGCGTCGGCGGCGGTTTTCGGCGATAATCGGCAATTATTTGCCCGAATGCCCGCTCCATGTCCCGACTCCAGTTCCAGCTCCAGACCACCGACGGGCGCGCCCGCCGTGGCCGCCTGACCTTCCCGCGCGGGACGGTGGAAACCCCGGCCTTCATGCCGGTGGGTACCTATGGGACGGTCAAGGGCATCCTGCCGGAGCAGATCCGCGCGCTGGGCGCCGAGATCATCCTGGGCAACACCTTCCATCTGTACCTGCGCCCGGGCCTGGACGTGATCGCCGACCACGGCGGCCTGCACGGGTTCGCGCGCTGGAACGGGCCGATCCTGACCGATTCCGGTGGTTTCCAGGTGTTTTCGCTGGCGCATCGCCGCAAGATCACCGAACAGGGCGTCACCTTCGCCTCGCCGACCGACGGTGCCCGGGTGTTCCTGGGCCCGGAAGAGAGCATGAAGATCCAGAAGGTGCTCGATTCGGACATCGTGATGATCTTCGACGAGTGCACCCCGTACCCGGCCACCGAGCCGGTGGCGCGCACCTCGATGGAGCTGAGCCTGCGCTGGGCCCAGCGCAGCCGCAACGCGCACGACGCACTGGGCAATGACGCGGCGCTGTTCGGCATCGTCCAGGGCGGGGTCCACCACGACCTGCGCAGCCGCTCGGCCGAGGGCCTGCAGCAGATCGGCTTCGACGGCTACGCCATCGGTGGCCTGGCCGTGGGCGAGCCCGAGCACGAGCGCAACGCGATGCTCGACCACATGCACCCGATCCTGCCCGCCGACCGCCCGCGTTACCTGATGGGCGTGGGTCGGCCGGAAGACCTGGTCGAAGGCGTCGCCCGCGGCGTGGACATGTTCGATTGCGTGATGCCGACCCGCAACGCACGCAACGGCCACTATTTCACCTCGTTCGGCACCGTGCGCATCCGCAACGCCCGCTATGAGCGCGACATGGACACCATCGAGCCGGGCTGCGGCTGCCATGCCTGCACCAGTGGCTACACCCGCTCGTACCTGCGCCACCTGGACCGCTGCAACGAAATGCTGGCGCCGATGCTGGGCACCCTCCATAACCTGTACTACTACGAGAAGCTGATGGCCGACATGCGCGCGGCCATCGCGGCGGGAACCTTCGAGGCCTTCCGCGAGTCCTTCTATGCGGCCCGGGGCATGGCCACGCCGCCGCTGTAAGCGGCCGGCCCGGCCCCGATCCGGCGCGCGGACCCTGCCAAACGGCCCAAGGACGAACTCCCGGGGCCGTGGCATACTTCGCGGCTGACCCCTGTTTCGCGGCGACTCCCGACCCCATAAGGGGTAGGGCGCCTCCCAACCCAAGGACACACCATGAACCTGATCGCCTTCCTGATTCCCGCCGCCCACGCCCAAGCCGCTGGTGGCCAGCCGCAGGGCATGGGCCTGACCACGCTGCTGTTCCCGATCATCCTGATCGCGATCATGTACTTCCTGATGATCCGCCCGCAGATGAAGCGCCAGAAGGAACACAAGGCGATGCTGGAGAAGATCAAGATCGGCGACGAAGTGCTGACCAATGGCGGCATCGCCGGCACCGTCAAGGCCATCGGCGACAACTTCGTCACCATCGAAGTGTCCGACAACGTGAACATCCGCGTGCAGAAGGGCGCCGTGGGCAACGTGCTGCCGACCGGCACCCTGAAGTCGGCCAACTAAGCCACTCCCTTTCCGAAGCACAACCGCGGCGCCGGGACTGGCGCCGCGCAGGAACCTGGCAATGCTTGAATTTCCACGCTGGAAGTACGTCGTCATCCTGATCGTACTGGCGCTCAGCGCGCTGTACGCGCTGCCCAACATCTACCAGAAGGACCCCGCCGTCCAGATCACCGCCAACCGTGGCGGCCAGGTCGATGACGCCCTTCGCACCCGCGTGCTGGCCGACCTGAAGCAGGCCGGGATCAACACCATCGGCGCGGACAAGGAAGGCGAGAGCCTGATCGTGCGCCTGCCGGACCTGCAGGCGCAGGCGGCGGCCAGCGCCCGGCTGCGCGACAGCGTCGGCGAGAACTACACGGTGGCCCTGAACCTGGCCTCGACCGTGCCGGACTGGCTGCAGCGCCTGGGCGGTCGCCCGATGGTGCTGGGCCTGGACCTGCAGGGTGGCGTGCACTTCGTGCTGCAGGTGGACCAGAAGGCGGCCATCGACAAGCGCATGGATGCCTACGCCGAAGACGTGCGCGGCACGCTGCGCGAGGCGCGCGTTCCGTTCCAGTCGGTGGAGCGACGCCCTGACAATTCGATCGTCGCCACGCTGAGCCCGTCGACCGACGATGCCGCCGCCGAGCGTGCACGGCTGGCGCTGGTAAAGGCACAGCCGACCCTCGGTTATGACGTGTCCGGCAAGCGCCTGACGGTGACCGTGCCGGACGCCGAGCTGAGCCAGATCACCAACGGTGCGATCGAGCAGAACATCAACACGCTGCGCAACCGCGTCAACCAGCTGGGCGTGGCCGAACCGATCATCCAGCGCCAGGGTGCCGACCGCGTGGTCGTGCAGCTGCCGGGCGTGCAGGACACCGCCGAAGCCAAGCGCATGATCGGCGCGACCGCAACGCTCGAATACCGCGCGGTGGTCGATGGCAACGCGCAGGACGCCATCGACACCGGCCGCATTCCGCCGGAAGCCAAGGTCTACAAGCGTCGCGACAGCGGCGTCCCGATCCTGCTGAACAAGCGCGTGATCGTCACCGGTGACCAGATGGTGGCCGCGCAGGCGGTCAACGACGCCACCACCGGCACCCCGTCGGTGAGCGTGACGCTCAACAGCGTCGGCGGCCAGCGCATGTTCGATTTCACCAGTGCCAATGTCGGCAAGCCGATGGCGGTGGTGTACACCGAGCGCGTGCCGACCGTGACCATGGTTGATGGCAAGGAAGTGCGCAGCTTCCGCGTCAACGAGGAAGTGATCTCGGTGGCCAACATCAACGGCGTGTTCGGCAAGAACTTCCAGACCACCGGCCTGGAGAAGAAGGAATCGGAAGAACTCGCCAAGCTGCTGAAGTCCGGCTCGCTTGCTGCGCCGATGGACTTCGTGGAAGAGCGCGTGGTCGGCCCGAGCCTGGGTGCGGAGAACGTGGAGCGCGGCATCACGGCGGTGGTCTACGCCTTCATGTTCACCCTGGTCTTCTTCACCATCTACTACCGCATGTTCGGCCTGATCACCTCGGTGGCGATGCTGTTCAACCTGCTGATCGTGGTGGCGGTGATGTCGCTGTTCGGTGCCACCATGACCCTGCCGGGCTTTGCCGGCCTGGCGTTGTCGGTGGGCCTGTCGGTCGACGCCAACGTGCTGATCAACGAGCGCATCCGCGAGGAACTGCGTGCGGGCATGCCGGGCAAGACCGCGATTGTGACCGGTTATGAACGCGCCAGCGGCACCATCCTCGACGCCAACCTGACCGGTCTGATCGTCGGTGTGGCGCTGTTCGCCTTCGGCACCGGTCCGCTGAAGGGCTTCGCCCTGACGATGATCATCGGTATCTTCGCCTCGATGTTCACCGCGATCACCGTATCGCGCGCACTTGCGACGCTGATCTACGGCCGTCGCAAGAAGCTCCAGAACGTGGCCATCTGACGGGACGACACGCACAATGAAACTGTTTCCGCTGCACATCCTCCCGAACGACACCAAGATCGACTTCATGCGTTGGCGCCATGTCGCCATGGCAGTCACGATCGCGTTGTTCCTGGCCTCGGTTGCCATCATCGGCATCAAGGGCTTCACCTTCGCACTGGACTTCACCGGCGGCACCCTGATCGAAGCGCGCTTCGATCGCCAGATGGACGTCGAGGAGGTCCGCTCGCGCCTGGAAGCCAATGGCTTCGAGGGCACCCAGGTGCAGAGCTTCGGTGGCAACACCGACGTGCTGATCCGCCTGGCCCCGCACGGCGAACATGCACCGGGTACCGGTGCGGCCAGCGCCGAAGACAAGGCCACCGGCGACGCGGTCCTCAAGGCGATCACCACCAGCGAGAACCCGGCCACGATCCTGCGCAACGAGTTCGTGGGCCCGCAGATCGGCAAGGACCTGGCGTTGAACGGCCTGTACGCGACGATCTTCATGCTGGCCGGCTTCCTGATCTACATCGGCTTCCGCTTCGAATGGAAGTTCGCGGTCACTGCCAGCATCGTGGCCCTGTTCGACCTGCTGGTGACGCTGGCCTACATGTCGCTGATGGGCCGCGAGTTCGACCTGAACCTGCTGGCCGGTCTGCTGTCGGTGATGGGCTTTGCGATCAACGACATCATCGTGGTGTTCGACCGTGTCCGCGAAAACTTCCGCAGCCTGCGTGCCGACCCGCTGGAAGTGCTGAACCGCTCGATCAACCAGACGCTGTCGCGTACGGTGATCACCGCGGTGATGTTCTTCCTGTCGGCACTCGCCCTGTACATGTACGGCGGCGCCTCGCTGGAAGGCCTGGCCGAAACCCACATGGTGGGTGCGGTGATCGTGGTGCTGTCCTCGATCCTGGTGGCCGTGCCGATGCTGACCATCGGCTTCCTGCGCGTGAGCAAGCAGGACCTGCTGCCCAAGGCCAAGGACGTCGAAGCCCTGGAACGCCGGCCGTAACGGTTGCCGGCCCAGGCCGGCAACTCCGGTGGCACATGAAGAAACCGCGCGCTGCGCGGTTTTTTCATGTCTACCGTACCGGGGCGTCGGTTGTGCTGTCTGGCCGTGCGCACTACGATTCCCGGGTTGCGTGCGGCCGTTCCCGAGGCCCACCATTCCCATCGAGGTCATCATGGTCATCAAACCGCGTGTGCGCGGCTTCATCTGCGTCACCACCCATCCGGTCGGCTGCGACGCGGCCGTCAAGCAGCAGATCGATTACATCCAGGCCCAGCCGAAGGTGCCGAACGGTCCCAAGCGGGTGCTGGTGCTGGGTGCGTCCACCGGTTATGGCCTGGCCGCGCGCATCACCGCCGCGTTCGGCAGCGGTGCGGCCACGCTGGGCGTGTTCTTCGAGCGTCCGGGCACCGAAACCAAGCCGGGCACGGCAGGCTGGTACAACTCGGCCGCGTTCCAGAAGTACGCCGAGCAGGCGGGCCTGTACGCGCGCAGCGTGAACGGCGATGCGTTCTCGGACGAGGTCAAGGCCAAGGTCATCGAGCTGATCAAGCAGGACCTGGGCCAGGTCGACCAGGTGGTGTACAGCCTGGCGGCGCCGCGCCGCAAGCACCCGAAGACCGGCGAAGTGATCAGTTCCACGCTCAAGCCGATCGGCGCGCCGATCACGCTGCGCGGGCTGGATACGGACAAGGAAGTGATCACCGAAACCACGATCGAGCCGGCCACGCCGGAAGAGATCGCCGGCACGGTGGCGGTGATGGGCGGCGAAGACTGGCAGATGTGGATCGACGCGCTGCTGGAAGCCGGCGTACTGGCGGACGGCGCCACCACCACGGCCTTCACCTACGTGGGCGAAGAGATCACCCAGGCGATCTACTGGAACGGTTCGATCGGTGCGGCCAAGAAGGACCTGGACCAGAAGGTGCAGGGCATCCGCGCCAAGCTCGCGCCGATCAACGGCGACGCGCGCGTGTCGGTGCTCAAGGCGGTGGTGACCCAGGCCAGCTCGGCGATCCCGACCATGCCGCTGTACCTGTCGCTGCTGTTCAAGGTGATGAAGGAGCGCGGCACGCACGAGGGCTGCATCGAGCAGCTCGACACGCTCTACGACATCATCTACGGCGGCAAGGAAAGCGGCGCGGCGGTCGAGCGCCTTCGCCACCAGCTGTTGGCCGATGGCCGCACGGTGGAGCTGGTCGACGAAGCCGGACGCCTGCGTGCGGACTACAAGGAAATGGCGCCGGACGTGCAGGCCGAAGTGGTGGCGCTGTGGCCGCAGGTCACCAACGAGAACCTGTACGAGATCAGCGACCTGGCCGGCTACAAGGCCGACTTCCTGCGCCTGTTCGGGTTCGGCGTGGACGGCGTGGATTACGACGCGGACGTGCCCACCGATGTGGCCATTCCGAACCTGGTTGATCTGACCTGAGTCTGGGCTGCTGAAAAGCTGAAAAGCAAAATGCCGCCCGGTCTGGGCGGCATTTTTGTTTTTTGGTTCCGCGTAGAGCAGCGTCTCGATCCCTGCGAGTGGGTCGGCTGGCGGGCAGCCCTCTACGGGACACGCCGTAAACCCATCCATGGGGGCTTGGCAAAAACATCCATGTTTTTGACAGTCCCTACGAGGGCTGCCCGCCAACCGCCCCCGACAGATGGCCGCATGCGGTTGGAAGATCAAGATCAAGAGCAGCGACGCAGGGCGTCGCTCTACGGCTCTATACCACTGGCCACCAGCCAACCGTCAATGGGTCGGCGGGGGTGGGTTTGCGGGACTGTAGAAAACATGGATGTTTTCTACAAGCCCCCATGGATGGGTTCACGGCGTGTCCCGCAAACCCACCCCCGCCGGCCCAAAACAGTGAAACCGCAGGCCCCTGCTTTTGCTGTCAGCAATCAACCAAAATCAAAGTTCATCGCAGGCGCGGCAGGCCCCACGAACTCACCCTGCACGTAATCAACGCCTGCGCTGAACAGCAGGCTCATCGAGCCGTTGTCGGCGACGAACTCGGCGATGGTGCGGATGTTGGCTTCCTGCGCGCGCGTGGTGATTTCGGCGATCTTCTCGCTGTTCTCGCGGGTGCGGGCGAAGTCGCTGGTGAAGTCGCGGTCCAGCTTGAGGAACTGGGGCTGGAAGTGTGCCAGCAGCTGGAACGAATCCAGGCCCGAGCCGAACTGCTCCAGGCCGATCCGGCAGCCCAGCGGCGCCACGTCGGCCAGGAACTGCTGCGCGTTGCGCAGATGGGTGAACACCTTCGCTTCCGGTGCATGCAGCCACAGCCGCTCGCCCGGTACGCCGTGCGCCTGCAGCTCGCGGCGGATGGTGGCCACCATCTGCGGGTCGTTGAATGACTCCGGCGTGATCTTCACCATCATGTGCGTGGCATGGCCCGCGCGCTCGCGCTCGCCCAGCACGCTGATCGCATGCGCCACCACCCAACGGTTGATGTCTGCCAGCAGCCCATGTTCCTCGGCAATGCCCAGGAAAGCGGTCGGGCTGAGCAGCTCGCCGTTGTTGTCCAGGCGCAGGTACGCCTCGTACAGCTCCAGCGGTTCGCCGCCCAGGTTGAGCACCGGCTGGTAATGCAGCTGGAAGCCGTCGCCGGCCAGCGCCTCGTTGATCCGGGCCACCCAGCGCTGGATGCGTTCTTCTTCCACGCGGTCCACTGCCGCCGGATCGAAGATCCGGCTGGTGTTGCCCAGCTCCGATGCAGCCTGCTGGCATTCGGTGGCGCGCGCCAGCACCTGGCCGATGCTCGCGATCTTCTCGCCGACCTGTACACCGCCAATGCTGACCGTGACCGTGGCCGAACGCTCGCCGATGCTGAACACCTGCGCCGCGAACGCCTCGCGGATCCGGTCCGCCAGTGCCTCGGTCTGGGCGAACGCACCTTCGGTCAGCACCGCCAGGCTGTGCTCGCCGAAGCGGGCCAGCTGCGCGGTGTCGCCGACGGTGTCGGCCAGCACCCGCGCCAGCGCTGCGATCAGGGCATCGGCCGAGTCCAGCCCGATATCCGGCAGCAGGCGCGCGTAGTGGTCCGGTTCGATCAGCAACAGGCCGAACCGGCCCTCGCTGCGGCCGGCCTGGGCCACCGCGTTTTCCACGTGCAGCATGAAGGTCTGGCGGTTGAGCAGGCCGGTGACCTGGTCGCGCTGGCGCAGGTCCTCGACCTCGCGGGCCAGCTCCGGGTCGAATTCCATGCGGCGGCGGAACACCACCTGCAGGCAGCTTTCGCCTTCATAGGTGGCCGGGGTGAATTCCATCGTGGCGGCGAACACCGCCCCGTCCTGGTTGCGCGCGTCCACCTGGTACTGCGGCGGCGGCGCTTCGCCCTTGCTCAGCGACTTGAGCAGCTGCTTGAAGCCGTCCACGTGCTGCGGGGCGACCATGTCCAGCAGCGAAATGCCTTCCACGTCGTCGAACGATTCGAACCCGAACATCTCCAGGTACGCCTCGTTGGCGCGGATGTGCATGCCTTCATGGACGTAGGCGATCGGGTCGCGCGAGGAGGAGATCAGCGCGTCGCAGCGGCGCTCGGTCTCGCGCATCTGCGCCTCGATGCGGCGCAGGCCACGGCGCGCGTGCAGGTCGGTCCACTCGTTGCGCACCACCGCCAGCAGGTGCTCGGGGCGGCTGCGCAGGGCCACCGCGCGGATGCCGTTGGCACTGGCTTCCACCCATTCGGTTTCGTTGATGGTCTCGGCCAGCAGGATCATCGGAATGTCCTTGCCGCTGGCCGCGATCTGCTGGGTGACCTGCAGCAGCGGGATGCTCTGCGCGGGCGCGGCCAGCACCAGGTCGATCGGCTGGCCGCCGATGATCTGGCCCAGCTCCTCGACGTTCTGCGGGCGCGCCGGGCGCACGGCAATGCCGCTGTTGCGCAGCATGCTGACGATGGTTTCGGCGTTCTCGCCGCTGTCATCCACGATCAGCAGGCGGACGGTGATGTCATTCGCGTTCTGCATTCACTACTCCCCGGACTGCAAACTTGATACACGATGCATGTGACTTCGTCCATGCCGGCGGCGGGCGCCGATCACGGAATGAAGGGGCCGCTACACGACCTGGCCGGCGGCATGGCCGCTGGCCCAGGCCCACTGGAAGTTGTATCCCCCCAGCCAGCCGGTGACATCCAGCACTTCGCCGACGAAATGGAGACCCGGCACCAGCTGCGACTCGAACGTGCTGGACGACACCTTGCGGGTGTCCACGCCCCCCAGCGTGACCTCCGCGGTACGGTACCCTTCGGTGCCGCTGGCCACCAGTGGGAAATCCTGCAGCAGCGCGGCGGCCTGGCGCAGCTCGCGCTCGTCGATCTGGCGCACCGGACGGTCCGGCAGCCAGTGTTCGCACAGGCGCAGCGCCAACCGGCGCGGCAGCACCTCGGACAATACCGTGCGCAGCTCGGCCGCGCCCCGGTCGCGTTTCATGGTGCGCAGCCAGTCTTCGGCATCCTGTCCCGGAAGCAGGTCCAGGCGCAGGTCGTCGCCCGGTTGCCAGAACGAGGAGATCTGCAGGATCGCCGGGCCGCTGATGCCGCGATGGGTAATCAGCATCGAGTTGCGGAACTCCATGTCGTTGCAGCGCGCCGCGATCGGCAGCGCCACCCCGCTCAGGTCATGGAAGCGCTCCTGGTGCTTGCCGCTCAGGGTCAGCGGCACCAGCCCGGCGCGGGTCGACAGCACCTCGTGGCCGAACTGGCGGGCCAGCTCGTAGCCGAAGCCGGTGGCCCCCAGGCTGGGGATGGACAGGCCGCCGGTGGCGACCACCAGCGAGGCGGCATGGAAGCGGCCCTGCGCGGTCTGCACGTGGAAGCCGTCCGCACCGCGCTCGACCTTCTCCACCGCGCAGTCGGTCCGGATCTGCGCGCCGGCGGCCGTGCATTCGTCCACCAGCATGCGCACGATCTGCTTGGACGAGATGTCGCAGAACAGCTGGCCCAGCTCCTTCTCGTGGTAGGCGATGCCGTGCCGCTCGACCATGTCGATGAAGTCCCATGGCGTGTAGCGCGCCAGCGCGGACTTGCAGAAGTGCGGGTTGGCCGACAGGAAGTTGGCCGGGGTGGTGCCGGTGTTGGTGAAATTGCAGCGGCCACCGCCGGACATCAGGATCTTCTTGCCGACCTTGTTGGCATGGTCGATCACCTGCACCATGCGCCCGCGCCGGCCGGCGGTGAGCGCGCACATCAGCCCGGCAGCGCCGGCACCGATCACCAGGACATCGCAGCGGATCGTACTCATCGGCGCTGGATCAGGCCTGCGGCTTCTGCTTGCGCCAGGTCGGGGTGAAGGTCAGTTCCTTCGTGTCCGAGATCAGCCGCACTTCGCCGTCCTGGATCATCACGTCCCAGCGCATGGTGCGCTCGATCTGCTCGCCAAGCTCGGTGACGAGGTCGCCCGGCAGGTCCATGACCTCCAGCGACGCCAGCTTGTTCAACGCCGCGCTGTTGCGCTTCCACCAGGTGTCGGTGAGGTTGCTGCTGCCGTACATCACCAGCTGCACCGCGCGGGCACGCCCACTGGCCTTGCGCAGGCGGGATTCGTCCGGTTGGCCCAGATCGATCCACAGTTCGATGTCGCCGGTGTAGTCCCGGCGCCACAGGTCCGGCTCGTCGTCCACGCTCAGCCCGCGGCCGAATTCCAGCCGTTCGTCGGCGTTCAGGGCAAAGGTCAGCATGCGCACCATCAGGCGCTCATCGGTTTCCGACGGGTGCTGGGCCAGGGTCAGGTTATGGGTGGCGTAGTAGCCACGATCCATGTCGCTGATCTGCAGTTGGGCCTTGCGGATGGTGGCGGTGAGGGCCATGGGGGTACCGTAAACAAAGAGCACCATGATAATGCGTGGGGTATGCACCCGTCCGATCCGATTACCGGCCACGTTGCCGCCAGCCGCCTGCAGTTGCCCCCGGGCGACTGGCGCTGCCTGCTGGATGGGCTGTGCGCGCGGTTCCCGCGCATCGACCGTGGCCAATGGCAGGACCGGTTCGCCCGCGGCCGGGTGCGCGATGCGCAGGGCAGGGCGCTGGCGGCCGAGCACCCCTGGCAGGTGGGGCTGGAGATCCACTACTTCCGTGAGGTGGCGGACGAGCCGGTGATTCCGCACCAGGAGGCCATCGTGCATGTCGACGCGCACCTGCTGGTGGCGGACAAACCGCACTTTCTGCCGGTGACCCCGGCCGGCGGGTACGTGCAGCAGACCCTGCTGGCGCGGCTGGTGGCGCGGACCGGCAATCCCGACCTGGTGCCATTGCATCGATTGGACCGATTGACGGCCGGTCTGGTGCTTTTCTCTACATGCCCTGAGACGCGCGATGCATACCAGCGGCTGTTCCGGGAGCGGCGCATCGTAAAGACCTATGAGGCCATTGCGCCGGGACTGCCCGGGCGGGCGTTCCCGCTGGAGCGGCACAGCCGGCTGGTGCCGGGCGAGCCGTTCTTCCGCATGACCGAGGCCCCGGGCGAGCCGAATGCGCGGACGCGGGTCGAGGTGATCGACGCGGCGGGCCCGTTCTGGCGCTATCGCCTGCATCCGGAGACCGGCCGCAAACACCAGCTGCGCGTGCATATGGCCGCGCTTGGGGCGCCGATCTGCGGGGATGACCTGTATCCGGAACTGAACCCGGCCGGGCAGGGCGCTGCTGCACCTGTGCTTCAACTGCTGGCGAAGGCCCTCGCGTTCGAGGACCCGCTGACCGGCGAGTCCAGACAGTTCAGCAGCGGGCTGAACCTTTAGGGCCGCTGGGCCTGCCGTTTGGCTGCAATTAAGGCGGAAAATACATGAATAGGGTGTCGGAATTCGTGTAGCATTCCCCAATCCCTTGTCCTGTCAGGCGGGAGGGGGGAGGTGGCTGAATAACCCAGCTATCGCTTTTTCGGTAAAAGACGCGTATCGTCCCCCACACTGTGTTTGCTAGGGTCACCGTGAATCGTGGCCTGATGCGGTTGATCTCACGATCCGCTCATCGATCCGCTTTACCAACGCCTGCAACTCAGTCTCGGCTCCGGAAATCCGGTGGTCGCGATTATTTCAACTTATGTTTCAGGAGTTAGTTACATGTCTGATCGTCAGAGCGGTACCGTCAAGTGGTTCAACGATGCCAAGGGCTTCGGCTTCATCACCCCGGAAAGCGGCCCGGACCTGTTCGTGCACTTCCGTGCCATCCAGGGCACCGGCTTCAAGTCGCTGCAGGAAGGCCAGAAGGTGACCTTCGTCGCCGTGCAGGGCCAGAAGGGCATGCAGGCTGACCAGGTGCAGGCCGCCTAATAGGCTCCTGCCACCGCAAGGTGCCAAGAACGCCGGAAGCGAAAGCTTCCGGCGTTTTTTATTGCGGGTAGCATGGGCGTTTGCCCCCCTGCGGACCTGCCGATGATCAAGGTGCACCATCTGGACCACTCGCGCTCACAGCGCGTGCTGTGGATGCTTGAAGAGCTGAACCTGCCGTACCAGCTGGTTACCTACCAGCGTGACCCGAAAACCTGGCTGGCCCCGCAGGCGCTGCGCGACATCCATCCGCTGGGCAAATCGCCCGTGCTGCAGGACGATGCCCTGGTCCTGGCGGAATCCGGCGCGATCCTGGAATACCTCGCTGACCGCTACGACAGTGGCCGCCAGCTGTCGCCCGAGCCGATGCCGGCGCAGGCCGCCGAGCGCGTGCGCTATCGCTACTGGATGCATTACGCCGAAGGCTCGGCGATGCCGCCATTGCTGATGAGCCTGGTGTTCGCGCGGGTGCGCAAGGCACCGATGCCGTTCTTCGCCAAACCGATCGCGCGCGGAATCGCCGACAAGGTGATGAAGGGTTTCGTAGGCCCGCAGCTGAAGCTGCACCTGGACTGGATGGAGCGCGAACTGGCCAGCTCGCCCTGGTTCGCGGGTGAGCGCTTCACCGCCGCCGACATCCAGATGAGCTTCCCGATCCAGGCCGCGGCCGCGCGCGCCGGCAGCATGGAGCGCTATCCCAAGCTGCAGGCATACCTGGCCCGGATCGCACAGCGCCCCGCGTTCCAGCGTGCCGTGGAGCGCGGTGGCCCGCTCGACCTGGGCGCGGGCGCGGCCTGAGCTTGCGGGGGCGTTCCGACGCCCCCACCTTGTCGTGATGAGCACTGAACCGCTGCGCTTCGACAACCGATTCATCCGGGACCTGCCCGGCGACGACGAAACCGGCCCCCGCGTGCGCGAGGTGCGCGGCGCGGCGTGGTCGGCGGTGATGCCCACGCCGGTGGCCGCGCCCACGCTGCTGGCGTACTCGCCTGGACTCGCGGAGCAGTTGGGTCTGGGCCAGGATCTGCTGGACAGCCCGGATTTTGCCCGCGTGTTCGGCGGCAACGCCCTGTATGACGGCATGCAGCCCTGGGCCGCCAACTATGGCGGGCACCAGTTCGGGCACTGGGCCGGCCAGCTCGGCGACGGCCGCGCCATTTCACTGGGCGAGCTGGTCGCGCCGGAGGGTGCGCGCTGGGAGCTGCAGCTGAAGGGGGCGGGGCGCACGCCCTATTCGCGCGGCGCCGACGGCCGTGCCGTGCTGCGCTCGTCGATCCGCGAATTCCTGTGCAGCGAAGCGATGCATCACCTTGGCGTGCCGACGACGCGTGCGCTCAGCCTGGTTGCCACGGGTGACAGCGTGGTGCGCGACATGTTCTACGACGGCCATCCCGAAGCGGAACCGGGTGCGGTGGTGTGCCGGGTGGCGCCCTCGTTCCTGCGCTTTGGCAGCTTCGAGCTGCCCGCGTCGCGCGGTGACGTGACGTTGCTGCGGCAGCTTGTCGACCTGTGCATCGCGCGCGATTTTCCCGAACTGGACGATGCCGGCGAACAACGGTACGCCGCCTGGTTCGCGCAGGTCTGCGAGCGCACGGCGGTGCTGGTGGCGCACTGGATGCGGGTCGGCTTCGTGCATGGGGTGATGAACACCGACAACCTGTCCATCCTCGGCCTCACCATCGATTACGGCCCGTATGGCTGGGTGGACGACTACGATCCGGACTGGACCCCCAACACCACCGATGCGCAGGGCCGGCGTTACCGCTTCGGCACCCAGCCGCAGGTGGCGTACTGGAACCTGACCCGGCTGGCGCAGGCGCTGGCGCCGCTGTTCGACGACGTGGCCCCGCTGCACGAAGGACTGGCGCGTTTCCAGGCCGTGCATGCGCGCTGCGAGCGTGACGACATTGCCGCCAAGCTGGGCCTTGCCGAGTGCCAGGATGCGGACCTGGCATTGATGGCCGATTGGCTGACCCTCCTGCACGATGGCGAGATGGACATGACGCTCGCGTTCCGTGGCCTGATCGACCTCGATCCGCAGGCGCCCCGGCTCGCCGTACTGGAAGAGGCGTTCTACAGCGAGGCACGACGTGAGGCCGTGCTGCCTGCGCTCCAGCAGTGGTTGCAGCGGTATGTGGCCAGGCTGCAGGCGGACGCCCTCGACCCCGTGCAGCGCCGGGAGCGCATGGCCGCAGCCAATCCGCTGTACGTGCTGCGCAACTGGCTGGCGCAGGAAGCCATCGAGCTGGCGGGGCAGGGCGACCTCAGTGGCGTGCACACGCTGCAGGAGGTGCTGCGCCGTCCGTATGAGGTCCAGCCCGGGCGTGAACACTATGCGGCCAAGCGGCCGGAGTGGGCGCGCAACAAGGCCGGCTGCTCGATGCTGTCCTGCAGTTCATGAGGCCGGGTTACCCTATGCCACCCATTCGTTGTTTCCCGCCATGACCGATCTTCCCGCCACGCCCGCCTGGGCCGGCCGCCTGCGCGACGTCGCTGATTTCCCCAAGCCGGGCATCCTGTTCAAGGACATCATGCCGCTGCTGGCCGATGGCGATGATTTTGCCGCCGCCATCGATGCGATGGTCGCGCCGTGGCGCGAGGCACGGCTGGATGCGGTGATGGGGATCGAGTCGCGCGGCTTCATCCTCGGCGCGGCGATGGCCCGCGTACTGGGCGTGGGCTTCGTGCCCGTGCGCAAGCCGGGCAAGCTGCCCGGCCGCACGCTGAAGCAGGACTACACGCTGGAATACCGCACCGACTGCATCGAAGTGCATGCCGATGCATTGCCGCCGGGCGCGCGCGTGCTGGTGGTGGACGATGTGCTCGCCACCGGCGGCACGCTGCTGGCCGCGCTGTCGCTGGCCAGGCAGCTGCAGGTCGAGGTGCTCGGCGCCGCCGTGCTGGTCGAACTGGCTGGCCTCGGCGGCCGCGAACGTTGGACCAGCGATGTGCCGCTGGTCGCGAACCTGGTGTACTGATTACATCTTCCGCACGCGGAAACGCCGGCCCTTGATCTTGCCCGCTTCCAGGCGGGCGATGGCCTTGCCCACGTGTTCGCGGGCGATCGCCACGTAGGAACGGGTGGCGTAGATGTCGATCTTGCCGATCACCTTGGCCGACAGCCCGGCATCGCCGGTCAATGCACCCAGGATGTCGCCGGGACGCAGCTTGTCGGTCTTGCCGCCGTCGATGCGCAGCGTTTCCATCGCCGCCTGCGGCAGTACCGCCGGGCGTGCGGTGGCCAGCGGGGTCTTCTGCCAGTCCAGCGGCTTGCCCTGCGCCGCTTCCAGCGCATCGGCGCGGTTGCGCTCGCGGTGGGTCACCAGGCTGATCGCCAGCCCGGTGGCGCCGGCGCGGCCGGTGCGGCCCACGCGGTGTTCGTAGGTTTCAATGTCGGTGGGCAGCTCGTAATTGATCACCGCCGCCAGGTCCTGCACGTCCAGCCCGCGCGCGGCCACGTCGCTGGCCACCAGCACGTTGCAGCTGCGGTTGGCGAAGCGCACCAGCACTTCGTCACGGTCGCGCTGCTCCATTTCGCCATGCAGCGGCAACGCGGAGAAGCCGAACTGCTGCAGCGATACGGCCACGTCATCCACGTCGCGGCGGGTGTTGCAGAACACCACGGTCGATTCCGGCGTGTACTTCAGCAGCAGGCCGGCCAGCGCCTTCTGCTTGCTGGCCAGGTCCACTTCGCAGAACAGGTGGCGGATCGCCGGGGCGTGGTCGGCGCCTTCCACGGTCACTTCCACCGGATCGCGCAGCAGCACGCGCGCGATCTCGCGGATCTCGTCGGGGTAGGTGGCCGAGAACAGCAGCGTCTGGCGGTCCTTGCTGGTGCGGCCGGCGATTTCGCGGATCGGTTCTTCAAAGCCCATGTCGAGCATGCGGTCGGCTTCGTCCAGCACCAGCGTGGTCACCCCGCCCAGCTTCAGGGCGCGCTTGCGACCCAGTTCCTGGATGCGACCGGGTGTGCCGACCACCACGTGCGGGTCGTGTGCTTCCAGCGACGCCAGCTGGGGCGCCAGCGGCATGCCACCGGTCAGCACCACCAGCTTGAGGTTGGGAATGCCGGTGGCCAGCTTGCGGATCTGCTTGCCGACCTGGTCGGCCAGTTCGCGGGTGGGGCACAGTACCAGCGCCTGCGCGCGGATCACCGCCGGGTCCAGCGCCTGCAGCAGCCCCAGTCCGAAGGCGGCGGTCTTGCCGCTGCCGGTGGGCGCCTGGGCGATCAGGTCGCGACGGGCGAGGATGGCGGGCAGCGCCTGCGCCTGCACGGGAGTCATCTGGGTATAGCCCAGCGCGTCGATGCCCGCCGCCAGCGAGGCCGACAGGGGCAGTTCGGAGAATTCGTTCATGCCACATTCTACCCGCTCAGCCGATCAGCCAGTGAACCGCCAGGTTGATCCCCAACCCACCAACGAGCAGCCATGCAAACAGCAGCAGCGCCAGCAGCAGTGGCTTCGGCCCCGCCCGGCGCAGGGCGGACACGTGGGTGGTCAGGCCCAGCGCGGCCATCGCCATGGCCAGCAGCACGGTATCCAGATCGATGGCCGCGCCGACCACGGCGGGCGGCAGCAGGTGCAGCGAGTTGATGCCTGCCACCGCCACGAAACCGAACGCAAACCAGGGCACCACGATCCTGGCCCGCGCCGTGCCGGGCTGCGTCGCATGGCCGCGGGCCAGCAGCAGCGACAGCGCTACCAGGAACGGGGCGAGCATCATCACGCGCACCATCTTGGCAATCACGGCGGTATCGGCGGCCCCTTCGCTGACCGCGCGCCCGGCCGCCACCACCTGGGCCACTTCATGCACCGTCGAGCCGGTGAACACCCCATAGGCCTGTTCACCCAGCGCCAGCCAGGCGTGTTCCAGGTTCAGCTGGTACAGCGCCGGATACAGGAACATTGCCAGCGTGCCGAACACCACCACGGTCGACACCGCCACGGTGGCCTGTTCGGCGCGGCCACGTACCACCGGCTCGGCGGCCATCACCGCGGCCGCCCCGCAGATCGCGCTGCCGGCGCCGATCAGCATCGCGGTATCGCGGTCTACCCCGAACCAGCGGGTCCCGGCCCACCACGCCAGCCCGAAGGTGCTGGTCAGTACCAGTGCGTCCATCAGCACGCCGCCTGCGCCGACCTGGCCGATGTCCTGGAAGGTCAGGCGCATGCCGTACAGGACGATGCCGGCGCGCAGCAGCCAGTGCTTGGCGAAGCCCACACCGTCTGCCGACGATGCGGCCAGGTGCGGGTACACGGTGTTGCCCAGTGCGATGCCCAGCACGATGGCCAGGGTGAGTGCACTGATGCCGTGCGCCTGCAGCCATGGCACGGAGGACAGGCCGATGCCCGCCGCCGCCAGGCTGGCGGTCAGCAGCAGGCCGGGCACCCGGCGGCGCCAGCGTTGGAATGCACCCGGGGTGGGGGCGCTCGCCATTGAAGTGGTCACGGCTCGTTCTCGTCGAAACAGGGCTACAGCGTGCCCTTGACGATTCAACTGGTAAAACGCATTGTTTGTGTCGAATCAACCGACAAAGAAGGTTAATCCACGATGCGTCTGACGCTGCGCCAATGGCAGGTTTTCGTGAGCGTGGCCGATGCCGGATCCACCGCTGCGGCCGGCGCCCAGCTCCAGCTGTCGCAGTCGGCCACCAGCGCCGCCCTCAACGAACTGGAGGGGCAGCTTCTCGCACCGCTGTTTGACCGGATCGGGCGCCGGCTGGTGCTCAACGCCACCGGACGCGCGCTGCTGGACCCGGCCCGCGCGCTGCTGGTGGCGGCGAGGGAGCTGGAACAGCAGGCCGGGGCAGGGCAGTCGCACGCGGCTGGCACACTGGCCCTGCAGTTGCGGATAGGCGCGAGCACCACCATCGGCAATTACCTGCTGCCGACCCGGGTGGCTTCGTTGCTGGCGGCCAATCCGCAGGCCCAGGTGGACCTGCGGATCGGCAACAGCGCCGACGTGGTGGCGGCGGTGCAGCGGTTGGAGGTCGACCTGGGCGTGATCGAAGGACCGTGCCACGAAAGCGGCCTGGAGGTGCTGCCCTGGCAGCGCGATGCCCTGGTCATCGTGGCGGCGGCCGCCTCGCCGTTGCCGGATGCGGTGGATGTCGCGTCACTGGCCGCGGCGCGCTGGCTGCTGCGCGAGCCCGGTTCGGGCACCCGCGAGGCGGTTGAACAGGCCCTGCTGCCGCACCTGCACCACTTCGGGCGCGCCATGCAGCTGGGCAGCACCGAGGCAATCAAGCAGGCGGCGGCGGCGGGGCTGGGCCTGGCCTGCCTGTCGCGGCACGCGGTGGCCGACCTGGTCGCGCTGGGCAGCCTGCGGGTCCTGCAGACCCCGCTGCCGCCCCTGGCGCGCCAGCTGTGGGTGGTGCGCCATCCGGGCAAGCGGGTGCCGGCGGAACTGGCCGCACTGCTGGGGCTGCCGGCATCCGCTTTTGCGTCCGGCTGAGCGACGCCGCAGGCCGCCAGCCCGTACAATGGCGGGATGCCTCTGATTACTCTGCAAAACGTCGACTTCAGCGTCGGCGGCCCGCTGTTGCTGGAAAAAGCCGAACTGTCGATCGAGCCGGGCGAACGCATCGCCCTGATCGGCCGCAACGGCGCCGGCAAATCCACCCTGCTCAAGCTGCTGTCCGGCGACCACAAGCCCGACGACGGAGAAGTGCGCGTGCAGCAGGGGGTGCGCATCACCCGGCTGGAGCAGGAAGTGCCGCACGGCGCGGCCGGCAGCGTGTTCGACGTGGTCGCCGATGGCCTGGGCGAGCTGGGCCAGTGGCTGGCCGAGTTCCACCACCTCAGCGTGGCCGACGAGTTCGATGGCGATGCGCTGTCGGCGGTGCAGGCCAAGATCGATGCCGCCAACGGCTGGGGCCTGGACCAGCGCGTGAGCGAAACGCTGACGAAGCTCGACCTGGACGGCGATGCCGAATTCGCGCGCCTGTCCGGCGGCATGAAGCGCCGCGTGCTGCTCGGCCGCGCGCTGGTGTCCGCGCCGGACCTGCTGCTGCTGGACGAACCGACCAACCACCTGGACATCGAAGCCATCGACTGGCTGGAAATGTTCCTCAAAAACTGGAACGGCAGCGTGGTGTTCGTCACCCATGACCGTCGCTTCCTGCGTGCGCTGGCCACCCGCATCGTCGAGATCGATCGCGGCCAGGTCACCAGCTGGCCGGGCGACTGGGCCAACTACGAACGCCGCCGCGAAGAGCGCTTGAACGCGCAGGCACAGGAAAACGCGCGCTTCGACAAGATGCTGGCACAGGAAGAAGTCTGGATCCGCCAGGGCATCAAGGCCCGCCGCACCCGCGACGAAGGCCGCGTGCGCCGCCTGAAGGCGATGCGCAGCGAGCGTTCGCAGCGCCGTGAACTCGGCGGCAACGTGCGCATGGAAGCCTCGCAGGCGGAGAATTCCGGCAAGAAGGTCATCGACGTCAAGGACATTTCGTTCGCGTTCGGCGAGCGGGTGATGGTCAAGGATTTCAGCACCACCATCCTGCGCGGCGACCGGATCGGCCTGATCGGTCCCAACGGCAGCGGCAAGACCACGCTGCTCAAGCTGCTGCTGGGCGACCTGGCGCCGGACAGCGGCGAAGTGCGCGCCGGCACCAACCTGCAGATCGCCTACTTCGACCAGTACCGTTCGGTGCTGCGCGAGGACTGGACCGCGATCGAGAACGTGGCCGAAGGCCGCGATTTCCTCGAGGTCAACGGCAAGCGCAAGCACGTGCATGCGTACCTGCAGGATTTCCTGTTCACGCCCGAGCGTGCGCGCGCGCCGATCACCCGCCTGTCCGGCGGCGAGCGCAACCGGCTGCTGCTGGCCAAGCTGTTCGCGCAGCCGTCCAACCTGCTGGTGATGGACGAACCGACCAACGATCTCGACGTGGAAACGCTGGAGCTGCTCGAAGAGCTGCTTGGTGATTACACCGGCACGCTGCTGCTGGTCAGCCATGACCGCGACTTCCTCGACAACGTGGTGACCTCCACGATGGTGATGGAAGGCGATGGCGTGGTCGGCGAGTACGTGGGTGGCTACACCGACTGGCAACGGCATGCGGCACGCGTGGAAGCGGCGGCTGCAGCAGCACCGGCAGCGGTTGCCGGACCGCGTCCCGCAGCGGCACCGGCGCCGGCGGCCAGCGCCGAACCGGCCGCGCCCAAGCGCAAGCTCAGCTACAAGGACGCGCGCGAGCTGGAGCAGCTGCCGTTGAAGATCGAAACGCTGGAAAAGGATGTCGAAGGCCTGACCGCCGCGATGAACGATCCCGCGTTCTACCAGCGCAGCGCGCCGGACATGGCGGCGCATACCCAGAAGCTGGGGGCGGTGCAGGCTGAGCTGGATGCGGCCTACGCGCGGTGGGAAGAACTGGACGCCTGATCTGCGGCTTCGGCGGATCCAAACGCCGGTCCCGGTGCCGGGGGCGGCGTTGTAATGCCTTCGGATGCTTGGGCCGCGCTGCGCGCGGTGGACACGCATGGCGTGTCCCTACGAATTCTTATGTGCGCAGGACCATGGCGTTGGATCGTAGCGACACGCCATGCGTGTCCCACGGACCCCGTGGGATCACACATGGCGCGCAGATCATTTGACCCCGTGCAGATCCCTGAGCTGGCTCGGCCGCGAACCGAAATACGCGGCCAGGTCGGCAATATCCTGATCACTCAGGTCAGTGGCCTGCCCGGTCATCAGCGGATGCTGGCGGTCCCCGGCGCGGTAGGCCTGCAGGGCGTGGGCCAGGTAATCGCCGTACTGCCCACCCAGCTTCGGGTAGGTCGGATCGATCGGCTGGTTGCCGTCGGCGCCGTGGCAGTCGATGCAGCTCTGCCCGGTCGCCTTGCCCTTGACCTTGGCCCGCGCTTCACCGGCGGCGATGCGGCCTGCCGGCAGGCCGGCGGAGGAGCCTGACCCGTGCTCGCCACTGGCGTGGCCCGGGTCGGCGGCGGAATCTGCGCTGTTTTCCACCTGCGACTGCGAACAGGCAGCCAGCAGCAGGGCAACGGACAGGGCGATGGCGTGACGCTTGAAGGGCGTGGCTTTCGTCATGAGCGCGCTTATTTGACGGTGGACAGGTAAACAGCGAGATCGGCGATCTCCTGTTCAGAGAAACTCATGGACTGCGCCTGCATCGTGGGATGCCGGCGTTTGCCCTGGCGGTACTCGCTCAGCGCCTGGCTGAGGTACTGCTGGGTCTGCCCACCGATCTTGGGCACCCGGTAGCTGGGGTACGCGTTCTTGTAGCCGGTGATGCCGTGGCACCCCTGGCAGGTGTAGGCCAGCACGCGGCCATTGTCGAAGCTGCCGGTCAGGGCAGGCGGGGCGGCGGGCGCGGCTGCCGGGGCAGCGGCGGGTGGCGCGGGTACGGCAGGAGCAGGTGCGGCCTGGACGGCAACCCCGAAGGGCAGGAGGACGGCCAGAGCAAGACAAGCGGCGAGCGGCTGCGGGCGCATGATGTCGTTTCCGGTATACGGGTTCTGGTCGTTCCGGCGTGGGGTACGGAACTGTCCCGAGTATAGCCTGCGTTTTCATCTAGCTGAAACCGGGCAATGCCGACGAGTGGTCGCAGGTCACCATGACCTTTGGGATATGGTGTTGTCGTGACGTGGTGCATTACTTTGCTACCACACCTGCTCACGCATCCTTCAGGGACACGACGATGTTGCGAATCTCTCTTCTGCCCGGCCGCACCGGAACCTGCGCCGCGGCGCTGCTGATCACTACGACCCTGCTGCTGGGCGGTTGCGGCGCCGGTGGCCCCGCCGGCGATGCCGCGGCGGCCGAGAAGGATCCCAAGGCCGAAAAAGCCCCCGACGCCGTCCCGGTGGAGGCCGTGGCGGCCAGCCGCCGTGCGGTTGCGGCCAGCTACACCGGCACGGCCGCGCTCGAGGCGCGCGCCGAATCGCAGGTGGTGGCAAAAACGTCGGGCGTGGCCCTGGCCGTGATGGTCGAGGAAGGCCAGCAGGTCCGCGCCGGGCAGCCGCTGGTGCGGCTGGACCCGGACCGGGCGCGCCTGGCCGTGGCCCAGAGCGAAGCGCAGATGCGCAAGCTGGAGAACAGCTACCAGCGCGCCCAGAAACTGGTGGGCCAGCAGATGGTCAGCGCCGCCGATGTCGACCAGCTGCGCTACGACCTGGAAAACGCGCGCGCGCAGTACCGCCTGGCGACCCTTGAGCTGTCCTACACCACGGTGGTGGCGCCGATCTCCGGCGTGATCGCATCGCGCTCGATCAAGACCGGCAACTTCGTGCAGATCAATACGCCGATCTTCCGCATCGTCGACAACTCGCGGCTGGAAGCCACGCTCAACGTGCCCGAGCGCGAACTGGCCACGCTGCGTGCCGGGCAGCCGGTAACCCTGGTGGCCGACGCGCTGCCGGGTAAGTCCTTCCCCGGCACCGTGGACCGCATTTCCCCGGTGGTCGACGCCGGCAGCGGCACCTTCCGCGTGGTCAGCGGCTTCGGCGAAGATGCCGCCGGCCTGCAGCCGGGCATGTTCGGGCGGATCCGCATCGACTACGACCAGCGCGCCGACGCGCTGGTGGTGCCGCGCCTGGCGCTGCTCGACGACGGTGACCCGGCGGTGTTCCGCGTGCGCGCGGGCAAGGTTGCCCGCGTGCCGGTCAAGCTGGGCTACGCCGAAGGCCCGTGGGTGGAGATCCGCGAGGGCCTGGCCGAGGGAGACAAGGTGGTGACGGCCGGCAAGGTCGCCCTGCGCGACGGCACCGCTGTGCAGGTGATCGGCGACAAGCCGGCCACCGCGGTGGCCAGCAAGGCCGCCCCGGCCAAGGCGGAGACCCGTCAATGAGTTCGGTCGGGCACGACCACGGTAACGATCCGCAGCCGGGCGAAGGCCCGGCGGCGCCTGGTGGCGGCCTGGTGGAATTCGCCACCCGCCGCCGCGTCACCATCTTCATGTTCATGATCACCCTGGTGCTGTTCGGCCTGATCGCGCTGGGCAACCTCAAGGTCAACCTGCTGCCGGACCTGAGCTATCCCACGTTGACCGTGCGCACCGAATACACCGGCGCGGCACCGACCGAGATCGAAACGCTGATCACCGAACCGGTCGAAGAGGCGGTGGGCGTGGTCAAGAACCTGCGCAAGCTGAAGTCGATCTCGCGCACCGGGCAGAGCGATGTGGTGCTGGAGTTCGCCTGGGGCACCAACATGGACCAGGCCAGCCTGGAGGTGCGCGACAAGATGGAAGCGCTGAACCTGCCACTGGAGGCCAAGGCCCCGGTGCTGCTGCGCTTCAATCCCTCCACCGCGCCGATCATGCGCCTGGTGATCGCGGCCAAGGACGACCCGGCCAGCGATGCCGACGCCGTGCGCCAGCTCACCGCGCTGCGCCGCTATGCCGATGAAGACCTGAAGAAGAAGCTCGAACCGGTGGCCGGCGTGGCGGCGGTGAAGGTGGGCGGCGGCCTGGAAGATGAAATCCAGGTCGACATCGACCAGCAGAAGCTGGCCCAGCTCAACCTGCCGATCGATACCGTCATCAAGCGGCTGAAGGAAGAGAACATCAACATTTCCGGCGGCCGCCTGGAAGAAGGGTCGCAGCGCTTCCTGGTGCGTACCGTCAACCAGTTCGCCGACCTGGAAGACATCCGCAACCTGCTGGTGACCACCCAGGGCAGCAACGGCAGTGCCGCCGACGCGGCCATGCAGCAGATGTTCGCCATCGCCGCCTCGACCGGTTCGGATGCCGCGGTCGCCGCCGCGTCCGCCGCGCAGAGCGCTTCCAGCAGCAGCTCCACCACGGTGGCCAACGGCGTGCCGGTGCGGCTGAAGGACGTGGCCACGGTGCGCCAGGGCTTCAAGGAACGCGAAGCGATCATCCGCCTGGGCGGCCGCGAAGCGGTGGAACTGGCCATCTACAAGGAAGGCGATGCCAACACGGTGGCCACCGCCGAAGCACTGCGCGCCAAGCTTGAGCAGATCAAGGCGCAGATTCCCGGTGATGCCGAACTGACCACCATCGAAGACCAGTCGCGCTTCATCGAGCACGCCATCAGCGACGTCAAGAAAGATGCGGTGATCGGCGGCCTGCTGGCCATCCTGATCATCTTCCTGTTCCTGCGCGATGGCTGGAGCACGTTCGTGATCAGCCTGTCGCTGCCGGTCTCGATCATCACTACGTTCTTCTTCATGGGCCAGCTGGGGCTGAGCTTGAACGTGATGTCGCTGGGCGGGCTGGCGCTGGCCACCGGCCTGGTGGTGGACGATTCCATCGTGGTGCTGGAAAGCATCGCCAAGGCGCGCGAACGCGGCCTGGGCATCCTGCAGGCGGCCATCACCGGCACCCGCGAAGTCAGCATGGCCGTGGTCGCCTCCACCCTGACCACCATCGCGGTGTTCCTGCCGCTGGTGTTCGTTGACGGCATCGCCGGCCAGCTGTTCCGCGACCAGGCGCTGACCGTGGCGATCGCCATCGCGATCTCGCTGCTGGTGGCGATGACCCTGATCCCGATGCTGAGCTCGCTCAAGGGCCGTCCGCCGCTGGCGTTCCCGGAAGAGCCCGCGCATGCCGCATGGCAGCCGCAGCGTCGCTGGCTCAAGCCGGTCGCCGGCAGCCGCCGTGGTTTCGGCGCACTGGTCCGCTGGACCGTGTTCGGCATCGCGTGGGCCATCGTGCGCGTATGGCGCCTGCTGGTGGCGGTGATCGGCCCGGTGATGCGCAAGGCCAGCGACCTGGCCATGAAGCCGTACGCCGGTGCCGAGCGCGGTTACCTGCGCCTGCTGCCGAACGCACTGGCCCACCCGGGCAAAGTACTGGGCATGGCGGCGCTGGCCTTCGTGGCCACGCTGGCGCTGGTGCCGATGTTGGGCGCGGACCTGATTCCGCAGCTGGCCCAGGATCGCTTTGAGATGACCGCAAAGCTGCCGGCCGGCACGCCGCTGAAGCAGACCGATGCGCTGGTGCGCGAGCTGCAGCTGGCCCACGCCAAGGACGACAGCATCACCTCGCTGTACGGGGTGAGCGGCAGCGGCACGCGGCTGGATGCCAGCCCGACCGAGAGCGGCGAGAACATCGGCAAGCTCACCGTGGTGATGGCCGACGGCGGCAGTGCCCGCACCGAGGCGGCCATCACCGAGCGCCTGCGCGCTTCGATGCAGGACCACCCGGGCGTGCAGGTCGACTTCGCGCGGCCGGCACTGTTCAGCTTCTCAACGCCGCTGGAAGTGGAGCTGCGCGGGCAGGACATGGCCACGCTGGAACGTGCCGGGCAGGCGCTGGCCGCGCGCCTGCGCAGCAACCCGCACTACGCCGACGTGAAATCGACCGTGGAAGAGGGCTTCCCGGAGATCCAGATCCGCTTCGACCAGGAGCGCGCCGGTGCGCTGGGCCTGACCACGCGGCAGATCGCCGACGTGGTGGTCAAGAAGGTGCGCGGCGACGTGGCCACGCGCTACAGCTTCCGTGACCGCAAGATCGACGTGCTGGTGCGCGCCCAGGAAGGCGACCGCGCCAGCGTGGAGAGCATCCGCCGGTTGATCGTCAACCCGGGCAGCACGCGCCCGGTGACGCTGGACGCGGTGGCCGACGTGGTGGCCACCAACGGCCCCAGCGAGATCCACCGGGCCGACCAGACCCGCGTGGCGGTGGTGTCGGCCAACCTGCGCGACATCGACCTGGGCGGCGCGGTGCGCGAAGTGCAGGACATGGTCGCCAACGACCCGCTGGGTGCCGGCGTCAGCATGCACATCGGTGGGCAGGGCGAGGAGCTGGCCGAATCGGCGCGCTCGCTGATCTTCGCCTTCGGCCTGGCGATCTTCCTGGTCTACCTGGTGATGGCCTCGCAGTTCGAATCGCTGCTGCACCCGTTCGTCATCCTGTTCACCATCCCGCTGGCGCTGGTCGGTGCGATCCTGGCGCTGATGCTCACCGGCAAGCCGATCTCGGTGGTGGTGTTCATCGGCCTGATCCTGCTGGTGGGGCTGGTGACCAAGAACGCGATCATCCTGATCGACAAGGTCAACCAGCTGCGCGAGGCCGGCGTGGCCAAGCATGAAGCGCTGGTGGAAGGCGCCCGCTCGCGCCTGCGCCCGATCATCATGACCACCCTGTGCACGCTGTTCGGCTTCCTGCCGCTGGCGGTGGCGATGGGCGAGGGTGCCGAAGTGCGCGCCCCGATGGCGATCACCGTGATCGGCGGCCTGCTGGTGTCCACGCTGCTCACCCTGCTGGTGATCCCGGTGGTGTACGACCTGCTTGATCGCCGTGGCGATGCCTATTACCGCGAACGTGGCCGCCATCACCACCGCGGTACGCCCGATGCCGGCAGCGCCGGTAGTGCGGCCCAGGAGCCGGCATGAGCATCGCCGAGTTCTCCATCCGCCGCCCCATCACCACCATCATGTGCTTCGTCTCACTGGTGGTGGTGGGCCTGATCGCCTCGTTCCGGTTGCCGCTGGAGGCGCTGCCGGACATCTCCGCGCCGTTCCTGTTCGTGCAGGTGCCCTACAGCGGCTCGACACCGGAAGAAGTGGAGCGCACCATCATCCGGCCGACCGAGGAAGCCTTGGCCACGATGACCGGGATCAAGCGCATGCGCTCCCAGGCGACCGCCGAAGGCGCCAGCATCTTCATCGAGTTCACCGACTGGGACCGCGACATCGCCATCGCCGCCTCCGACGCACGCGAGCGCATCGACGCGATCCGCAGCGACCTGCCCGATGACCTGCAGCGCTACAACGTGTTCAAGTGGTCCAGCAGCGACGAGCCGGTACTCAAGGTGCGCCTGGCCAGTGCATCGGACCTGACCGGTGCCTACGACATGCTCGACCGCGAGTTCAAGCGGCGGATCGAGCGCATTCCCGGCGTGGCCCGGGTGGAGATTTCGGGCGCGCCACCCAATGAGGTGGAGATCGCGATCGATGCCGATCGCCTGACCGCACACAACCTGAGCATCAACGAACTCAGCGACCGCCTGCGCACGCTCAACTTCTCCATCTCGGCCGGGCAGATCGACGATAACGGCCAGCGGGTCCGGATCCAGCCGGTCGGCGAGATCACCGACCTGCAGGAACTGCGCGATCTGGTCATCGATACGAAGGGCCTGCGCTTGGGCGACATTGCCGACGTGCGGCTCAAGGCAGCGCGCATGAACTACGGCCGTCGCCTGGATGGCAATCCGGCAGTGGGCCTGGACATCTACAAGGAGCGCAGCGCCAACCTGGTGGAAGTCTCGCGAGGCGCGCTGGCCGAGGTGGAAGCCATCCGCCGGCAGCCGTCGATGCGCGATGTGAACATCAAGGTGATCGACAACCAGGGCAAGACGGTGACGTCCTCGCTGCTGGAGCTGGCCGAAGCCGGCGCGGTCGGCCTGCTGCTGTCGGTGACGGTGCTGTTCTTCTTCCTGCGCCATTGGCCATCGACGCTGATGGTGACGCTGGCGATCCCGATCTGTTTCGTGATCACCCTGGGCTTCATGTACTTCGTCGGGGTGACCCTCAACATCCTGACCATGATGGGCCTGCTGCTGGCGGTCGGCATGCTGGTGGACAACGCCGTGGTGGTGGTGGAAAGCATCTACCAGGAACGCGAGCGCATGCCCGACCAGCCGGTTCAGGCCTCGATCATCGGCACCCGCAACGTGGCCATCGCACTCAGCGCCGGCACCCTGTGCCACTGCATCGTTTTCGTGCCCAACCTGTTTGGCGAAACCAACAACATCAGCATCTTCATGGCGCAGATCGCGATCACCATCTCGGTCTCGCTGATGGCCTCGTGGCTGGTGGCGGTGAGCCTGATCCCGATGCTGTCCGCGCGCATGCAGACGCCCAAGCTGGTGCATTCGCAGACCGGCGTGATCGCCCGCCTGCAGCGCCGCTATGCCCAGCTGCTGCAATGGACGTTGGAACACCGCGGCTGGAGCGTGTTCGGCATCATCATGGTGGTGCTGGTCAGCCTGGTGCCGATGAAGCTGACCAAGATCGACATGTTCGGTGGCGAAGGTGGCACCGATGTCTTCATCGGCTACAACTGGAAGGGGGCCTTCACCCGCGCGCAGATGTCCGACGAGATCATGCGGGTGGAGCAGTACCTGGACCAGAACCGCGAGAAGCTGCACATCACCCAGGTGTATTCCTGGTACAGCGAACAGGAAGGCAGCAGCACGATTGTCACTCTGGACCAGAAGCACGCGGGCAACATGGCCGCCGTGCAGGAGTCGCTGCGCAAGGGACTGCCGCGCTCGGCGCGCGCCGATTACATCGTCGGCAACCAGGGCGGCGATGGCGGCGGTGCCGGTGGCAGCAAGGGCGTGGAAGTGCAGCTGGTCGGTGATTCGACCCAGATGCTGCAGGAGATCGGCGAAGACGTGGTGCCGTTGCTTGCCCAGCGCAAGGAACTGCGCGATGTACGCATCGACAATGGCGAGAAGGGCAGCGAGTTGTCCATCCACGTGGACCGCGAGCGCGCCGCTGCGTTCGGCTTCAATGCCGAGCAGGTTGCCAGCTTCGTCGGCCTGGCGCTGCGCGGTGCACCGCTGCGCGAGTTCCGTCGCGGTGACAGTGAAGTGCCGGTGTGGGTGCGCTTTGCCGGTGCCGAACAGAGCAGCCCGGAAGACCTGGCCAGCTTCACCGTGCGCACCGGCGACGGTCGCTCGGTGCCGCTGCTGAGCCTGGTCGATGTCAGCATCAAGCCCTCCGCCACCCGCGTGGGCCGTACCAACCGCCAGACCACGTTGACCATCAAGGCCAACCTGGCCGAGAAGGTGACCGCGCCGGAAGGCCGCAAGGCGATGGAGGAAACGCTCAAGCCGATGAGCTTCCCGGCCGGCTACAACTTCACCTTCGACGGCGGCGACTTCGGTGACGACAACGAGGCCATGCAGCAGATGCTGTTCAACCTGGTCATCGCGCTGGTGATGATCTACGTGGTGATGGCGGCGGTGTTCGAATCGCTGCTGTTCCCGGCCGCCATCATGAGCGGGGTGCTGTTCTCGATCTTCGGGGTGTTCTGGTTGTTCTGGCTCACCGGTACCTCGTTCGGCATCATGTCCTTCATCGGCATCCTGGTGCTGATGGGGGTGGTGGTGAACAACGGCATCGTGATGATCGAGCACATCAACAACCTGCGCCGGCGCGGCCTGGCGCGCACCCAGGCGCTGGTGGAAGGCTCGCGCGAGCGCCTGCGCCCGATCATGATGACGATGGGCACGGCGATCCTGGCGATGGTCCCGATCTCGCTCACCGACACCCAGCTGCTGGGCGATGGCCCGCCGTACTACCCGATGGCGCGTGCCATTGCCGGCGGCCTGGCGTTCTCCACCGTGGTCAGCCTGCTGTTCCTGCCGACCATTTACGCCATGCTCGACGACATGAGCATCAACGTGGCCCGCATCGTGCGGCGGGCGAGGGGATTGCCGCCCAAGGGCAGCGGCGCGGTGATCGAACCGGCATGAACGAAAAGGGCCACGCAATGCGTGGCCCTTTTCGTATCGACCAACGGTCGATACCTACCGAGGTCGAACAACATTGTTCCGCACTGGTAGGTACCGACCGTTGGTCGGTACGGCGCCGTCAGCCGCCGACCTTGTTCCAGACCTGGAAGCCGGTGAGCCACAAGCCCAGCATGCTGCCCAGGTTGGTCAGCATGAAGGTCAGCACCACCCGGGTGACGCGGTTGCGGTACCAGCCGCGCACGCTCTGCGCGTCATCGCGCAACTTGAGGAAATCCTCGTACGCCGGCTTGCGCAGGCGCGCCTCGACCAGCGCGGCAAAGGCGCCGGTCGGGATGCTCAGGCGGAATGGCTTGAATGGTGCCACCACGATCGCGGTGAGGATGCTCAGCGGGTGGCTGCCGGCCAGCAGGCAGCCCAAACCCGCCAGGCCGCCGGTGTACATCGCCCACACCGCCAGCAGCTCGGTGCCCACGCCCAGTCCGCCGCGATAGAACCCCACGGCAATACCGGCCAACACCACCGCCAGGATGGTCAGCGTGATCCACGGAATGTTGCGCTTCTTCGGCACGTCTTCCAGCGACGCGCGCAGCGGGCCGGGCGCTTCGGTGTCCGATTCCAGGTACTTCGCCAGCCCGGCCAGGTGGCCGGCACCGACCACGGCCAGCACTTCGCGCTGGGCCGGATCGTGCACTTCGCGCAGGCGGGTGGCCATGTAGCGGTCGCGCTCGCCGATGATGGTTTCGTACAGGGCCGGGCTTTCGCTGGCGAACTCGCCGAAGCTGGCTTCCAGCATGTCGCCCTGCTTGAGTTTCTCGATCTCGTCTTCGCCGACGTCGTCGGAGGCGAACAGGCCGGCGCCCAGGCCCATGACCAGTTTGATCTTGCCGAAGAAGCCCAGCCGCTGCGAGGCGCGCTTGAAGGTCAGGCCCACTTCGCGGTCGATCAGGTGCACCGGCAGGTTGTGCGCGTTGGCCAGGCCGACCGCGCGCTTGAGCTCGGCACCGGGCTCGATGCCCAGCTGCTCGGCCAGCCGCCGCTGGTAGGCGGCCAGGGCGAGGTTCGCGGCGAACAGCGCCACGCGGCCCTTGCGGATCACTTCGACCAGGTCCAGTTTGGCCAACGCATCGGGATTGGTCAGCGCCTGCAGGCGCTGCGGATCCAGCTCCACCGCGACCGCATCGAAGCGGCCGCTGTTGATGGCCCGTTCCACCACCTCCACGCTGGCCTGCGAGACGTGCGCGGTGCCCAGCAGAGTGTAGCGCACGCCGTCGCGCTCGACCACGCGCACGGGCTGGCCGGCGAACAGGGTGTCGCCGTTGTCGTCCATCAGGTTTTCAGTCATTTCATCATTCATTCGAAGGGGCGCTGTCGACACCGTCGCCGAGCGCGCGCTGCATCTGCACCGTATCCAGCCAGCGCCCATGCTTGCGGCCCAGGCCACGGAAAATGCCGACCAGGTGGAAGCCGAAGCGTTCGTGCAGCTTGATCGATGCGGTATTGGTCGGTTCGCCGATCACCGCCACCATCTGCCGGTAGCCGCGCGCGACGCAGGCGTCGATCAGGCCCTGCATCAGCGCGGTGCCGACGCCCTTGCCCTGGAGCGCGGCATCGACGTAGACGGAGTTTTCGACCGTCCACTGGTAGGCGATACGCCCACGGTAGGTGTTGGCATAGGCGTAGCCGGCCACGTGGCCGTCAACCTCGGCCACGATGTACGGGAAACCGCGTGCGACGATGTCGCGCATGCGCCGCTGCATCTCGGCCGCATCCGGAACGTCGTACTCATAGGTGTTGACGAAATCGGTTACTTCCACCGCGTAGATGGCGGTGATGGCCGCAATGTCGGCATCGGTGGCGTCGCGCAGCAGCACGGTCACGGGGCAGGGTTCCTGTGGGAAGGTCAGTCGATGTAGCGCTTGAGCAGGTCGCCATAGGCGTCGATGCGGCGGTCGCGCAGGAACGGCCAGATGCGGCGCACGTGTTCGCTGCGCTGCAGGTCGACATCGCAGACCAGAACGGTCGGTTCGCCACCGGCTTCGGCGATGAACTCGCCCTGCGGGCCCAGCACGTGGCTGTTGCCCCAGAACTGGATGCCCGAGGCGCCGAGCGGCGACGGCTCATGGCCGACGCGGTTGCAGCTCAGCACGGGCACGCCGTTGGCCACGGCATGGCCGCGGTGGCTGAGCACCCAGGCATCGCGCTGGCGGCCCTGTTCGTCCTTCTGGTCATCCGGATCCCAGCCGATGGCGGTGGGGTAGAGCAGCAGTTCGGCACCGGCCAGCGCCATCAGGCGCGCGGCTTCGGGGTACCACTGGTCCCAGCAGACAAGCACGCCAAGGCGACCCACCGAGGTATCGATCGGCTTGAAGCCGATGTCGCCGGGGGTGAAGTAGAACTTCTCATAGAAGCCGGGATCGTCCGGGATGTGCATCTTGCGATACTTGCCCAGCAGGGTGCCGTCCTTTTCGAACACCACGGCGGTGTTGTGGTACAGGCCGGCGGCGCGGCGCTCGAACAGCGAGCCGACGATCACCACGCCATGCTTCTTCGCAAGCGCGCCAAGGCGCTCGGTGCTCGGCCCGGGGATCGGTTCGGCCAGGTCGAACTCATCCACCGATTCGTGCTGGCAGAAGTACGCGCCGTTGTGCAGTTCCTGCAGCAGGACCAGCTTGGCACCCTGGGCAGCCGCTTCAGCCACGCGCGTTTCGATCACGGCCAGGTTGGCGGCCGCGTCACCGTGGTTGCGCTCCTGGATCAGGGCGACGGAAAGGGTGTGGCGTGAGCTCATCCGGGGCGGGTCCTGCAGGGGGAAAAACGCAGTTTATCGCGGATGGGTGTGTGCGGCGTGCTGGTTGTTAAACCGGTGCTGTTAACGCCTTAAGTAGCCGGGTTTGCGGATCGCCGGGCGTTGCCCGGCTGCTGGTGGATCCAGGCGAACAGCCTTGGTGCAGCGGCTCCGAGGCTTGGCGGGACGGTGCGGGTTTGCGGGGGACGCCGTGAACCCATCCATGGGGGCTTGGTCGCCGCATCCATGCGGCTCACACCCCCGCAAACCCGCCCCGACCCGCCTTCGACGTTGGCCGGAGGCCAGGGGAAAGCAACGGCCGCAGCCAACATCGACTGCGTCTTCGTTCTGGGATCTGGCATTTGATCTTCCATGGCCACCAATACACCGTCGAGGGTCGGCGGGGGCGGGTTTGCGGGACTGTCAAAAACATGGATGTTTTTGCCAAGCCCCCATGGATGGGTTTACGGCGTGTCCCGCAAACCCGCACCCGCCGACCCAGCTCAGGCCATGCGGTGCCCACCGGCTGTTCGCCCAAAACCAAAAGCGCCGGGCAAAGCCCGGCGCCTGGGAAACTCGCGATTGCCGAAGTGCGTTACGCCGCCAGCAACCCAGCCGGCAACTGCATGGTGATGCAATGCAGGCTGCCGTTCTGCCAGATCAGCGAGCGGCAGGGCACCTGCACGATCTCGTGGTTCGGATACGCCTGGGCCAGCACGTCGCGTGCCGCGTCGTCGGCCACGTCACCGTAGGCCGGCATCAGCACCGCGCCGTTGAGGATCAGGTAATTGGCGTAGGACGCGGCCAGGCGGCGGCCTTCGTCGATCACCGGGCGTGCCCACGGCAGCGGGAACAGGCGGTACGGCTGGCCGTCGGCGGTGCGCAGCGCGGCCAGTTCGTTGCCCATCGCCTGCAGCTCGGCATGGTGCGAATCGCTGGCGTCATCGCAGGCCTGGTAGACAATGCTGTCCACCGACGCGAAACGCGCCAGCGTGTCGATGTGCGCGTCGGTGTCGTCACCTTCCAGGTAGCCGTGGTCCAGCCACAGCACCCGGTCCTGCGCCAGCCAGCTCGCCATGTCCGCGCTCAGCGACGCACGATCCCGGTCCGGGTGGCGTTCGTGCAGGCACTTCCAGGTGGTGAGCAGGGTGCCCGCACCGTCGGTTTCGATGGCGCCGCCTTCCAGCGCGAACGGAATGCTCTGCAGCTCCGCGTCGGCGAACAGGTTGGCGGCGTGCAGCACGCCTACCAGCTGGTCGTCCAGGCTGGCCTCGAACTTGCCGCCCCAGCCGGTGAAGCGGAAGTCCAGCAGCCGGAAGCCGCCGTCGGCGCGGCGCAGCGTGATCGGGCCCGAATCGCGCAGCCAGGTGTCGTCGTACGGCGCGGTGACGAAACGCACGCGGTCGGTGTCGATCCGGTTGGAGCGCAGGCGCGCGTCGGCGTACGCCTCCAGGTCGTCATCGGCCACGATGATCACCACCGGCTGGAAGCGGGTGATGGCCGCGACCAGCGCGATGTAGGTGTCCTCGACGTCACCCAGGCGGTCGGCCCAGTCGGTGTCGGCGTGGGGCCAGGCGATCAGGATGGCGGACTGGGATTCCCATTCGGCCGGAAAGCGGAGCGTATCGTTCATGGTCTCGGTGCGATGGCCCGCCGGGCGGCGGGCGTTCTGATGGATCAGCGGATCGGCGGCTTCGGGCCGACTTCGTTGCTGTCAGCCTTGTTGGCCACCACGTCGATCACCTTCTGCTTCTCGAAGTAGACGGTGAACATCGGGTAGACCCAGCGGTTGATGGTCGGCCACTGGCGCTTCTGGCCGCCGCGCGGCTCCAGCTTCTCGCTGGGCTCACCGAAGCGGCTCAGGACCTGGCTGGTGGTCTCGCCGCGCACCGGCACTACCGGCGCCACCTGTTCCTTGGTGCGGTCGATCAGCAGGGTGTCGGCGTGGGCGCTGGCGCAGGCCAGCAGGGCAAGCAACGGCAGTGTGGTCAGGTAACGCTTCATCTCGATCTACTCCCCAGTGGTCAAGAAAGGAACCACGACCGACGGTCGTGACTTATCCGGCGATTACAACAAAATTGGCAATAAAAAACCGCCCGGAGGCGGCTTTTTATTCAGGCAGGTCGCGACCGGTGGTCGCGACGGCCCAGGCTCAGCGCTGGCGAGCCTTGAAACGCGGGTTCGACTTGCAGATCACGAAGATCTTGCCGCGACGACGGACGACCTTGCAGTCACGGTGACGGGACTTGGCCGACTTCAGGGAAGACAGGACTTTCATTGCATACCTCGGCGTAAACGTGGATTCGGTTGGAGCGCGGCCGCGATATGCAGATGACAATCGGCAGGTGACGCCCGTTCAAGCCCGCCATTCTACCGGGCTTTTTTCCATCCTTTCAAGTGCTTGCACTAAAAATGTCTTGGACGGGGCCGGGCAGGGGCTAGAATGGGGGGTCAAATCCACAGGGAACCCCATGAACCAGCCTTCTCCCGTGCTCACCATCGACGGCCCGTCCGGGGCCGGCAAGGGGACCGTCAGCCGCATTGTCGCACGCCGGCTGGGCTGGCATTACCTGGATTCGGGCGCCCTGTACCGCGCCGTGGGCGTGGCTGCCAGCTGGGCCGATATCGACACCTCCGACGCCTCGGCGCTGGTCCGCTGCACCTTCGACACCCATGTCCGCTTCGTCGAGGCCGACGATGGCAGCCTGCGTGTCATCGTCAATGAGACCGACGCCACCGACGAGCTGCGGCTGGAAACCACCGGGGCCCTGGCCTCGGCCATTGCCGCCATTCCCGAGGTCCGGGCCGCCCTTAAAGAGCGTCAACGCGCATTCAGGGTTCTCCCGGGCCTGGTAGCCGACGGGCGGGACATGGGGACGGTCATCTTCCCCGACGCCCCATTCAAGGTCTTCCTGACGGCCAGTGCCGAGGAGCGCGCCGAGCGCCGGCATAACCAGTTGAAAGACAAGGGGGTTTCTGTTAACTTTGATGACCTCCTGCGCGAGATCATGGCCCGCGACGCCCGTGATGCACAGCGCACAGTGGCGCCCCTGAAGCCGGCAGACGATGCCGTCGTCATCGACACCAGTGGTATCGGCATCGACGAAGTCGTTGCCAAGGTACTGGATCTGCTTCCGGTTTCGGGTGCCTGATCCGTGGCAAGGAGGCCGCCAATCCATCGGCGGTAGTCGCACCAATGCAATGCAGTAAAAGCTCCGTCCCGCAATGATGCGTGGCGGTTTTCCTACTTCACACACGACCTGCGTTTCCGGGGTCGACCAACAGGCGGGCAGTAAACGGAACCCTCGCGGGGACCAATGCCCATGTGTCCAACAGAGTAAATCTAATGACCGAATCATTTGCCGAACTGTTTGAAGCCAGCCAGGCCAATCTGGCCAAGCTGAAGCCGGGCGCCATCGTCAGCGGTGTTGTCGTTGAAGTCCGCGGCGACGTCGTGGTGATCAACGCCGGCCTGAAGTCCGAAGGCATCGTGCCGATCGAACAGTTCCGTAACGACGCCGGCGAAATCGACGTCGCCGAAGGCGATGTCGTCAAGGTCGCCCTCGACTCGATCGAGAACGGCTTCGGTGAAACCGTCCTGTCGCGCGAGAAAGCCAAGCGCGCCATGGTGTGGGACGAGCTGGAAGAAGCCCTGGAAAAGAACGAAACCATCACCGGCCGCATCAGCGGCAAGGTCAAGGGTGGTTTCACCGTGGACATCAAGGATGTCCGCGCGTTCCTGCCCGGTTCGCTGGTGGATGTGCGCCCGGTGCGCGACCCGGCCTACCTGGAAGGCAAGGAGCTGGAATTCAAGCTCATCAAGCTGGACCGCAAGCGTAACAACGTCGTGGTCTCGCGCCGCGCTGTCGTCGAAAGCGAGCACTCGGAAGAGCGCGAGCAGCTGATGGACAAGCTGCAGGAAGGCGCGATCCTGAAGGGTGTCGTCAAGAACCTGACCGATTACGGCGCATTCGTGGACCTGGGCGGCATCGACGGCCTGCTGCACATCACCGACATGGCCTGGAAGCGCGTGCGCCATCCGTCCGAAGTCGTGAACGTCGGCGACGAGCTGGACGTGCGCGTGCTGAAGTTCGACCGCGAGCGCAACCGCGTTTCGCTCGGCCTGAAGCAGCTGGGCGAGGATCCGTGGGACAACATCGCCCGCCGTTACCCGGCCAACAGCCGCGTGTTCGGCAAGGTCTCCAACGTCACCGATTACGGCGCGTTCGTCGAGATCGAGCCGGGCGTCGAAGGCCTGGTGCACGTCTCCGAGATGGATTGGACCAACAAGAACGTCAACCCGTCCAAGGTTGTGCAGGTCGGTGACGAAGTTGAAGTCATGGTCCTGGACGTCGACGAGGAGCGTCGCCGCATCTCGCTGGGCATGAAGCAGGTTGCCGCCAATCCGTGGGAAACCTTCGCTGCCATCCACAAGAAGGGCGACAAGGTGTCGGGCCAGATCAAGTCGATCACCGACTTCGGCATCTTCATCGGCCTGGACGGCGGTATTGACGGCCTGGTGCACCTGTCCGACATCAGCTGGAACACCACCGGCGAAGACGTGGTCCGCAACTTCAAGAAGGGCGACAACCTGGACGCCGTCGTCCTGGCCGTCGATCCGGAGCGCGAGCGCATCAGCCTGGGCGTCAAGCAGCTGGAGCAGGATCCGTTCGGTCAGTACATGGCTGCCAACCCGAAGGGTTCGAAGGTCGAAGGCGTGGTCAAGGAAGTGGACGCCAAGGGCGCTACCATCGAACTGGCTGACGGCATCGAAGGCTATGTCGCTGCGCGTGACGTTGCCAACGAGCGCGTCGACGACGCGACCCAGTTCCTGAAGGTCGGCGACAAGGTTGAAGCGAAGTTCGTGGGCATGGATCGCAAGGGTCGTACCCTGCAGCTGTCGATCAAGGCCAAGGACGACGCGGAAATGCGCGAAGTGCTGGAGGAATACCAGTCCTCTTCGGCTTCCAGCGGCACCACCCAGCTCGGCGCGCTGCTGCGTGCACAGCTGAACGGCAACAAGTCCGAGTAATCGGCCTTTACCCGTAGCAGTAGTTTCCTGGACGGCCCGGACAATTGTCCGGGCCGTTTCAGGGTTTGAGACCCTCGACGCGAGTCCGCAATGACCAAATCCGAGTTGATCGAAATCCTGGCGCGCCGACAGGCGCATCTGAAGTCGGACGATGTCGATCTGGCGGTGAAGTCGTTGCTGGAAATGATGGGCGGGGCGCTGGCCGGCGGGGATCGCATCGAGATCCGCGGGTTCGGCAGTTTTTCGTTGCACTACCGGCCGCCGCGGCTGGGGCGCAACCCCAAGACCGGGGAATCGGTCGCACTGCCGGGCAAGCATGTCCCGCATTTCAAGCCGGGCAAGGAACTCCGTGAGCGCGTAAGCGCCGTGGTGCCGCTGGAAAGCGATCCGGCCTAGTAGAGCGGATGGTTAGTCCGCTACTCTCTACCTCAAAGGGAATGGGAGCTGCCACAATGAAAGTCGCACGTCTGTTGATCCTGCTCGCCGTGCTGGTGGCCGGGCTCGTCATCGGTGCCCTCAATTCGCAGGACATGACCCTCAACCTGGGGTTCACTGCCATCCATTCCAGCACCGGCCTGGCCATTACCGTGGCCCTGTTGACCGGTGCGATCATCGGTGCCGGGCTCGTCCTGGTGGGGCTGGTGATTCCGTTGTATTCCCGACTGCGCAAAGCGCAGAAAGCGGCTCCGGCCGCCGCCCCCGTGGCGTCTTCTTCTTCACCTTTCGACGGACGTTGAGCGCCGATGGAATTTGTATCCGAGTGGTTCTGGTTTTTCCTGTTCCTGCCGCTGGCAGCACTGTCGGGCTGGGTGATCGGCCGTCGCGGTGGCCAGCGCCATGGCGACAACCAGGTCAGCCACCTGTCCAGCACCTACTTCCGTGGCTTGAACTACCTGCTCAACGAGCAGCCCGACAAGGCCATCGAACTGTTCCTGCACATTGCCGAGCTGGACAAGGAAACCTTCGAGACCCAGGTCGCGCTGGGCCACCTGTTCCGCCGCCGGGGCGAGGTTGATCGCGCCATCCGCCTGCACCAGGGGCTGGTCAACCGTACCGACCTCAGCGACGCACAGCGCGTCCAGGCCCTGCTGGCGCTGGGCGAGGATTACATGAAGTCCGGCCTGCTCGACCGTGCCGAAACCGTCTTTACCGAACTGGCCCAGATCGACCAGCGCGCCCCGCAGGCGCTCAAGCACCTGATCGGCATCTACCAGGCCGAGCGTGACTGGGAAAAGGCGATCGACAACGCCACCCGTTACGAAGAAGTCACCGGCGAGCCGATGGGCAAGCTGGTGGGGCAGTTCGAGTGCGAGCTGGCCGAACGCTTCCGTGGCGCCGGCAAGATCGATGAAGCCCGCGCGGCCATTGCCCGTGCCTACCAGGCCGATGCGATGTCGGTGCGTGCCGGCATCATTGAAGGGCGCCTGGAAACCGATGCCGGCAATGCCGAAGCCGCGGTGCGCGCGTTCGAGCGGGCCGCCCGCAACGATCCCGAATACCTGCCCGAGGTGCTGCAGCCGTTGATGCAGAACTACCGCAAGGTCGGCGATCTGGGCGGCGCGCGCGCGTTCCTGTCGGAAATGACCGAGCACTATCGTGGCATCGCCCCGGTACTGGCCCTGACCCAGCTGATGGAAGAGCAGGAGGGCGTGGCCCCGGCCCGCGCCTACCTGGGCCGGCAGCTGAAGGATCGCCCGTCGGTACGCGGCGAGTCGGCATTGATCGACCTCACCCTGGCCGAAGGCGCCGACTCCACCGCCACCCTGCATGACCTCAAGCACATCACCGACCAGCTGCTGGTCCGCAATCCGGCCTATCGCTGCACGCGTTGTGGCTTCGGTGCGCGCACCCACCACTGGCAATGCCCCAGCTGCAAGGAGTGGGGTACGGTCAAGCCGCTGTTGAACTACGCGGTGCTCTGAGCCATGCCGGCAGGGTGGTGGATGGGGCTGCCGGCCGTGCTGGCGGTGGCGGCGGTGCTCACGTGGTGCGCCCGCCGGTACGCGCTGCGGCGCAAGCTGTTCGACCAGCCCGGGGAACGCCGTAGCCATGTCGTGGCGACCCCGCGCGGGGGCGGCATTGCCATCGTGGTGACCCTGCTGCTGGCGCTGGCCGCGGCGGCGGTCATCTGGCCGGGCGCCCGGACGCCGTTGCTGGTGTCGGGGCTGGGCCTGGTGCTGGTGGCCGGGATCGGCTGGTGGGACGACCACCGGCCGCTGCCGGCGGTGCGCCGGTTGCTGGTCCATCTGCTGGCCGCCGGCCTGCTGGCAGGTCTGGTGTGGGATGCAACGGGCAACCCCTGGCAGGCGCTGCTGGCGCTGCTGTTTACGACATCCCTGATCAACATCTGGAACTTCATGGATGGGATCAACGGGATCGCGACCAGCCAGGCCATTCTGGCCGGCGCCGCGTTCGCGCTTGTCCTGCCGGGTCCGCTGGCGTTGGCCGGGATTGTCCTGGCACTGGCCTGCCTGGGTTTCCTGCCATTCAATTTTCCGAATGCAAGGATCTTCATGGGCGATGTGGGCAGCGGGGCGTTAGGTTATGCCGTCGCAGCCCTGGTCTGCCTGGCCAGCGTGGCAACCGACATCTCATGGCTGCTGCTGCTGGTACCGCTGACGGCTTTCCTCGTGGACGCTGGCTTCACACTGCTTTCGCGCATGCTGTCGGGGCAAAGATGGATGGAGCCCCACACCCAACATCTGTATCAACGTGCCGTCAAAAGTGGTGCAACGCACACTTCGGTTACAGGGACGTACTTTGTTTTTGGTCTGTTCAGTATTACAGTGTTTAATGCTTGCACGTATTTGCAGCCGAGGTGGGAGGCTGCCGTAGCCGTAGCGTGGATGTTCCTCGCGACCGGTCTTTGGCTGCTCCTGCGCAAGGGAATGCGCTACTAGAAGGATTGTTTGCTTTATGACGCCTTGGCAGGACCGTTTCACGAGTCTGCTTCCCCGTGCCGCCATCGTGGTCCACGACCTGTTCATGGTCTGGGCGTGCTGGCAGTTGCTGCATGCCGGCCGCTATTCGATGCTGGCCGATGCGCCCTCGTTGCCGCTGTGGAACATCGATACCTCGCTGGTGCTGGTGATCCAGGCCATCGTCTTCTGGCGAGTGGGCCTGTACCGCGGGCTGTGGCGGTTCGCCAGCGTGGCCGACCTGCTGCACATCTTCAAATCCAGCTTCATCGGGTTGCTGGCCATCGTGGTGGTGCTGGCTTACAAGCGCTTCAATGGCGTGCCGATGTCGGTGCTGGTGATCTATCCCTTCGCGCTGTCGGCCCTGCTGGGCGCGCCCCGCCTGCTGTACCGGGCATGGAAGGACTACCAGGCGCTGCAGTCGGATGCGACCGCGCGCCGGGTGCTCATCCTGGGCGCCGGCCAGGCTGCCGAAGCGCTGGTCCGCGACCTGCGCCGGTCGGGGGATTTCGAACCGGTTGGCCTGCTCGACGACGCGCCGCACCTGCAGGGGGCGAAGCTTCAGGGCCTGCCTATCCTGGGCACGCTGGACGATGCCGCCTCGGTGGTACGCGAAACCGCGGCCAAGCTGCTGGTGATCGCCATTCCGTCGCTGGATGCCGCCGGCATGCAGCGCGTGGTGGCCATCTGCGAAAGCACCGGGGTGCCGTTCCGCATGGTGCCCAAGCTCAACGACGTGCTGCTGGGCCATTCGCTGCCCGGTGAGCTGAAGGAAGTGGCGATCGAGGACCTGCTGGGGCGCAAGCCGATCCTGCCGGACTGGTCGCTGATCCGCGGCTGGCTGGGCGGGCGCACCGTGCTGGTGACCGGCGCCGGTGGTTCGATCGGCTCGGAACTGTGCCGCCAGTGCGCGCGCCACGGGGCAGGGCGGGTCGTACTGCTTGAAATGAGCGAGCTGCTGCTGCTCACCATCGAGGCCGAACTCAAGCGCAGCTTCCCCGACCTGGTCGTGGAGGCAGTACTGGGCGACTGTGGCGACCCGGCGGTGATCCGCCACGCCTTGTCACTGTCGCAGGTGGATGCCGTGTTCCATGCGGCGGCCTACAAGCAGGTGCCCGTGCTGGAACGGCAGCTGCGCGAAGCGGTGCGCAACAACATCCTGTCCACCGAAACGGTGGCCCGGGCCTGCGTGGAAGCGCGGATCGAACATTTCGTGTTCATCTCCACCGACAAGGCGGTTGACCCGGTCAACGCCCTGGGTGCCAGCAAGCGCTACGCCGAGATGATCTGCCAGAGCCTGGACCAGAAGACCAGCCATACCCGCTTCGTCACCGTGCGCTTCGGCAACGTGCTCGCCTCGGCGGGGAGCGTGGTGCCGGTATTCCGCGAGCAGATCCTCAAGGGCGGCCCGGTCACGGTCACCGACCCGGAAGTAACCCGCTACTTCATGACGATTCCCGAAGCCTGCCAGCTGATCCTGCAGGCGGCGGCATCAGCCTCGCACGGCGCGATCTATACGCTCGACATGGGCGAACCGGTGCCGATCCGGGTGCTGGCCGAGCAGATGATCCGCCTGGCCGGCAAGCAGCCGTACAAGGACATCGCCATCATCTACACCGGCCTTCGTCCCGGCGAAAAGCTGCACGAGACCCTGTTCTATTCGGACGAGGACTACCGCCCGACCGCGCATCCCAAGATCCTCGAGGCCGGTGTGCGCACCTTCGCCCGCGAGCAGGTGCTGGGCAACGTGCCGCGCCTGCGCGAGGCCATCGCCAACTACGATACCGATGAGATCAACAGCATCCTGTTCGCGACCATGCCGGAATTTGCGCCGTTGCAACACGAATCTCACGTCGAGTCGGCTAAGGTGCTTCCCTTTCCGGCACGAGAGGCCAACAGGCTGTGACGAACAAGCGCATTCGCAAGGCGGTTTTCCCGGTGGCGGGGCTGGGCACCCGGTTCCTTCCCGCAACCAAGACGGTTCCCAAGGAAATGCTGCCGATCATCGACCGGCCGTTGATCCAGTACGCCGTCGATGAGGCGATCGAAGCAGGGTGCGACACCCTGATCTTCGTCACCAATCGTTACAAGCACGCGGTCGCGGACTATTTCGACAAGGCGTACGAGCTGGAGCAGAAGCTCGAGCGCGCGGGCAAGACCGAGCTGCTGGAACTGGTGCGCAACGTGCTGCCGGAAGGCGTGCGCGCGGTGTTCGTGACCCAGACCGAAGCGCTGGGCCTGGGCCATGCGGTGCTGTGTGCCAAATCCGTGGTGGGCGACGAGCCCTTCGCGGTGCTGCTGCCTGATGACCTGATCTGGAACCGCGGCGACGGCGCCCTCAAGCAGATGGCCGATCTCAACCAGGCCACGGGCGCCAGCGTGATCGCGGTTGAAGACGTGCCCCACGAGAACACGGCCAGCTACGGCATCGTGGCGACCGAGGCCTTCGACGGCCGCAAGGGGCGCATCGCGCAGATCGTGGAAAAGCCCAAGCCGGAAGACGCGCCGAGCGATCTGGCCGTGGTTGGCCGCTACGTGCTCAGCCCGAAGATCTTCGAACTGCTTGAAGCCACCGGCAAGGGCGCGGGCGGTGAGATCCAGCTGACCGACGCCATTGCCGACCTGCTGAAAACCGAAGAGGTCAACGCGTACCGTTTCGAAGGTACCCGGTTCGACTGCGGCACCCACCTCGGGCTGGTGGAAGCCACCATCCGCTTCGCGCTGGAAAGCCACAAACTGGGCAAGCCGGCGCGCGAGAAGCTGGCGCAGATGCTGGAAGAAGACGAGGGGTAAGCCCCGCGTCCCATGCACGCGCATGAAAAAGGCGACCCGGACGGGTCGCCTTTTTGCTTCTCCGCCCGCCCGACAACGGCAGGCGGCCATCTCTTCCGGCCGGCAGGTACCGACCGTTGGTCGGTACCTGGATCCCGGATCACAGCGATTCGAAAATACCCGCTGCGCCCATGCCGGTGCCGATGCACATGGTGACCATGCCGTACTTCTGCTGGCGACGGCGCAGGCCATGCAGCAGCGTGGCGGTCCGGATCGCGCCGGTGGCGCCCAGCGGGTGGCCCAGTGCGATGGCGCCGCCCAGCGGGTTGACCTTGGACGGGTCCAGCCCGCAATCACGGATCACCGCCAGCGACTGCGCGGCGAACGCTTCATTGAGCTCGATCCAGTCCAGCTGGTCCTGGGTCAGGCCAGCCTGCTTGAGCGCCTTGGGAATGGCCGCGATCGGGCCGATGCCCATCACTTCCGGGCGCACACCGGCGACCGAGAAACTCACGAAGCGGGCCAGCGGCTTCAGGCCGTAGTCCTTGACCGCCTGTTCCGATGCCAGCAGCACCGCACCGGCGCCGTCGCTCATCTGCGAGGAGTTGCCGGCGGTCACCGTGCCGCCGAACTGGCCGTTGCGGAACACCGGGCGCAGCTTGGCCAGGCCTTCGGCGGACGAGTCCAGGCGCGGGCCTTCGTCGGTGTCGACGATGCGGTCGCGGGTGATGATGCGGCGGCCGTCGGCCAGGTCCGGCTGGCGGGTGCGCACGTCATACGGGCTGATCTCATCCTTGAAGTCGCCGTTCTGGATCGCGGCGATGGCCTTCTGGTGCGAGGCCAGGGCGAACGCATCCTGCTCTTCGCGGGAGACCTTCCATTCCTCGGCGACCTTCTCGGCGGTGATGCCCATGCCGTAGGCGATGGCCACGTGGTCGTTGTCGAACACGCTCGGCGCCATCGCGATCTTGTTGCCCATCATCGGCACCATCGACATCGATTCGGTGCCGCCGGCCAGCATCAGGTCGGCGTTGCCGAGACGGATCTGGTCGGCTGCCATCGCCACGGCCTGCAGGCCGGACGAGCAGAAGCGGTTGACGGTCTGCGCGGCGATGGTGTCCGGCAGGCCGGCCAGCAGCACGCCGATGCGCGCCACGTTCATGCCCTGCTCGGCTTCGGGCATGGCGCAGCCGATGATGGCGTCATCGATGCGGTTGACGTCGATGCCCGGTGCCTGCGCGACCACGGACTTGAGCACGTGGGCCAGCATGTCGTCGGGACGGGTATTGCGGAACACGCCCTTGGGCGCCTTGCCAACCGGGGTACGGGTGGCGGCGACGATGTAGGCGTCCTGGATCTGCTTGGTCATTGTGGTGGTCTCTTATGGGTCAGTTGCGCAGCGGCTTGCCGGTCTTCAGCATGTGCGCGATGCGGGCCTGGGTCTTTTCCTGCTGGGCCAGTTCGACGAAGTGCTTGCGCTCCAGGGTCAGCAGCCACTCTTCGTCCACCAGCGTGCCGCGGTCCACTTCGCCACCACACAGCACGGTGGCGATACGCACGGCGATTTCGTAGTCGTACGGGCTGATGAAACGGCCCTCAAGCATGTTCACCAGCATCATCTTGAAGGTGGCGATACCCACGTCACCGGCCACCTGGATGCGGCGGGCCGGCATCGGCGGACGGTAGCCGCCTTCGGCCAGCGCCTGCACTTCGGCCTTGGCGATGTGCAGCGCTTCGAAGCTGTTGAACACCACCTTGTCGGTGGCGCGCATCAGGCCCAGTTCCTTGGCGTTGACCGCGGAGTTGGAGACCTTGGCCATGGCCACGGTTTCGAAGGTCTTCTTCAGTTCGGCGAATACATCACCGCCCGGGCCGGCGGCCTGGGAGGCGCGTACCGCCAGTTCCTTCAGGCCACCACCGGCCGGCAGCAGGCCGACGCCGGCTTCGACCAGGCCGATGTAGCTTTCCAGTGCGGCCACGCTCTTGGCGCTGTGCATCTGGAATTCGCAGCCGCCGCCCAGGGCCAGCCCGCGCACGGCGGTCACCACCGGCACCAGCGCGTACTTGATGGCCTGGCTGGTGCGCTGGAAGTTGTGCACCATTTCTTCGAACTGGTCGACCTTGCCGGCCTGCAGCAGGCCGAGCGCGCCGGCCAGGTCGGCACCGGCGGAGAAGGGTTCCTTCTGCTGCCAGATCACCAGCCCCTTGAAGCCCTGCTCGGCGCGCTTGATGGCTTCCTGCAGGCCGTTGAGCACGTGGTCGGACACGGTGTTCATCTTGGTCTTGAAGCTGACCACGGCGATGCCGTCGCCGTCGTGCCACATGCGCACGCCGTCGTTCTCGAACACGGTTTCGCCCGGGCTGAAGGTTTCGCCCAGCAGCGGATCCGGGAAGCGCTGGCGCTGGTACACCGGCAGCGCCGAACGCGGCAGCTTGGCGTTGCGGGTCGGGCTGTAGCTGCCTTCGGCGGCGTGCACGCCATCGCGGCCATCGAACACCCAGTCCGGCAGCGGGGCGTTGCTCATGCTCTTGCCGGCCACGATGTCATCGGCGATCCACTGCGCGACCTGCTTCCAGCCGGCGGCCTGCCAGGTTTCGAACGGGCCCAGCGACCAGCCGTAGCCCCAGCGGATGGCCAGGTCGACGTCGCGCGCGGTTTCGGCGATGTCGGCCAGGTGGTAGGCGCTGTAATGGAACAGGTCGCGGAAGGTCGCCCACAGGAACTGCGCCTGCGGGTGCTGGCTTTCGCGCAGCTTGGCGAACTTCTCGGCCGGGTTCTTGATCTTCAGGATCTCGACCACTTCCGGGGCGGCGGTGCGATCGGCAGCGCGGTAGTCCTGCTTCTCCAGGTCCAGCACCACGATGTCCTTGCCAACCTTGCGGAAGATGCCGGCGCCGGTCTTCTGGCCCAGCGCACCCTTGGCGATCAGCGCGTCCAGCCACTTCGGCGAGGCGAAGTACTGGTGCCACGGGTCGTTGGGCAGGGTGTCGCCCATGGTCTTGATGACGTGGGCCATGGTGTCCAGGCCGACCACGTCGGAGGTGCGGTAGGTGGCCGACTTCGGGCGGCCGACCAGCGGGCCGGTCAGGCCATCGACTTCATCGAAGCCCAGGCCGAACTGCTGGGTGTGGAAGATGGTGGACAGGATCGAGAACACGCCGATGCGGTTGCCGATGAAGTTCGGGGTGTCCTTGGCGTACACCACGCCCTTGCCCAGGGTGGTGACCAGGAAGCTTTCCAGGCCTTCCAGCACGGCGGCGTCGGTGGTGGTGGCCGGGATCAGCTCGGCCAGGTGCATGTAGCGCGGCGGGTTGAAGAAATGAACGCCGCAGAAGCGGTGGCGCAGCTGTTCGGGCAGCACGTCGGCGAGCTTGTTGATGCCCAGGCCGGAGGTGTTGGAGGCCAGCACGGCATGATCGGCCACGAACGGGGCGATCTTCTTGTACAGGTCCTGCTTCCAGTCCATCCGTTCTGCGATGGCTTCGATGATCAGGTCGCAGTCGCGCAGCTGTTCCAGGCCGGTTTCATAGTTGGCCGGGGTGATCGCTTCGGCGTAGGACTTGCTGGCGAGCGGGGCAGGGCTGAGCTTGCCCAGGTTGGCGATGGCCTTGAGCACGATGCCGTCGGCAGGACCTTCCTTGGCGGGAAGGTCGAACAGCACGGTGTCGACGCCGGCATTGGTCAGGTGGGCCGCGATCTGGGCACCCATGACGCCGGCACCCAGCACGGCGGCGCGGCGGACTAGCAGGGAATTGGACATGTCGATAAGCCTTTGTTGGTCTGGAAGCCGGGCAGGGCCCGGCTCTACGGGGGTGATATGGGGCCCGGCGTTACGGGGTGGCAAGGGTCGCCGCCGCAGGGGCGGTGGCCGCGCTGGCGCGGAAACCGGCTTCGGCGAAATGGATGAGTTCCTGGGCTGCATGGGCACGATGCGCCGCTTCGGTGACACCGGCGGGTCGCTTGATCAGCCCGAAATCGGCCATGGCGTAGGTCAGTGCGCCGGCCAGGAAGTCCAGTCGCCAATACAGCTCTTCCTTGCTCAGGCCCGGCACGCTGGCGGCGATCGCCTTGCCGAACTCGCGCAGGACGTGGCCGTAGTGGTCGGAGAGGAACTTGCGCAGGTTGTCGTTCTTTTCCGCGTACGCGCGGGCGATGACACGCACGAACGCGCCCCCGGTCTGGCGGTCCTGGGCCATGGCCAGCGCCGGTTCGACGAACGCAGCCAGCACCGGCCGCAGCTGCCCGGGGTGGTCGCGCCGGGCGGTGTCCAGCTGCGACAGCCGGGCGGCGGTCATTTCGTCCATGCGCCGGCGGAACACCTCGTTGACCAGGTTTTCCTTGGATCCGAAGTGGTAATTCACCGCAGCGATGTTCACATCGGCCTGGCTGGTCACCTGGCGCAGCGATGTCCCGGCGAACCCGTGCAGGGCGAACAGCTCCTCGGCGGCGCCGAGAATGCGGTCCTTGGTGGAAAAGTGGGCGGGTTTGGCCATGGGCGGGCAGGGGTTCAATCAAACGATTGTTTGATATTAGACCCCGGCATCCTCGGTGGCATGCTGCGGCGCACAAGATGTTGGTCCTCGTTCATGCCCATCAACCTGAACGGCGGGCAGTCGCCGCCAGCGCGAGGTTGCCGCGCAGGGCGTGGCAAGACGTACCGAGAGGTTGTAGAATCACGCCACGTATATAGGCTAAGCCCGCGTTTCGACGCGGGTTTTTTTCATGTTACTCTCGGGCCGATCAGTGGCCCGCCCAACGGAGAATTCCCATGGCGCTGGAGCGCACCCTTTCCATCATCAAGCCGGACGCCGTCGCCAAGAACGTCATCGGTGAAATCTACGCCCGCTTCGAAAAGGCTGGCCTGAAGGTCGTGGCTGCCAAGTACAAGCAGCTGTCGCGCCGTGAAGCCGAAGGCTTCTACGCCGTGCACAAGGAGCGTCCGTTCTTCAACGCGCTGGTCGAGTTCATGATCTCCGGCCCGGTGATGATCCAGGCGCTGGAAGGCGACAACGCCGTGCTGGCCCACCGCGACCTGCTGGGCGCCACCAATCCGAAGGACGCTGCGCCGGGCACCATCCGCGCCGACTTCGCCGATTCCATCGATGCCAATGCTGCCCACGGCTCGGACTCGGTCGAGAATGCCGCGATTGAAATCGCGTACTTCTTCGCCGCGACCGAAGTGGTCTCGCGCTGAGAGTAATGCCGTGAACGAGGTCGTACAGCCCAACGCCATCCCCATCGTGCTCGCCCAGGGCGCGCCGGTGGCCAAGCAGAACCTGCTCGACCTCGATCGCGAGGGATTGGAGCGCTTCTTCGCCGAGACACTCGGCGAAGCGCGCTACCGTGCCCACCAGGTCATGAAGTGGATCCACCACCACTACGTCACCGATTTCGACCAGATGACCGACCTGGGCAAGGCGCTGCGCAGCAAGCTGCAGCAGCACGCCGAAGTCCGCGTGCCGAACATCGTCTTCGACAAGCCGTCGGCCGACGGTACCCACAAGTGGCTGCTGGCCATGGGCACCGATGGCAAGAACGCGATCGAAGCGGTCTACATCCCGGACAAGAACCGCGGCACGCTGTGCGTGTCGTCGCAGGTGGGCTGTGCACTGAACTGCACGTTCTGCTCCACCGCCACCCAGGGCTTCAACCGCAACCTCTCCACCGCCGAGATCATCGGGCAGGTGTGGGTGGCAGCGCGCCACCTGGGCAACATCCCGCACAAGCAGCGTCGCCTCACCAACGTGGTGATGATGGGCATGGGCGAGCCGTTGATGAATTTCGACAACGTCGTGCGCGCCATGAGCGTGATGCGCGACGACCTGGGCTACGGCCTGGCCAACAAGCGCGTGACCCTGTCGACCTCCGGCCTGGTGCCGCAGATCGACCGCCTGTCGGCCGAAAGCGATGTGTCGCTGGCGGTGTCGCTGCATGCGCCGAACGATGCGCTGCGCGAGACCCTGGTGCCGCTCAACAAGAAGTACCCGATCGTGGAACTGATGGCCTCGTGCGCGCGCTACCTGCGTGCGAACAAGCGCCGCGAATCGGTCACCTTCGAATACACCCTGATGAAGGGCATCAACGACCAGCCCGAGCACGCCCGCCAGCTGGCGCGGTTGATGCGCCAGTTCGACAATGCCGTACAGGCCTCGCATTCGGGCAAGGTCAACCTGATTCCGTTCAATCCGTTCCCCGGTACCCGCTATGAGCGCTCCGGTGATGCGGAGATCCGCGCCTTCCAGAAGATCCTGCTCGACCAGCAGGTGCTGACGATGGTGCGGCGGACCCGTGGCGACGACATCGATGCCGCCTGTGGCCAGCTCAAGGGCCAGGTGATGGATCGTACCCGCCGCCAGGCCGAGTTCAACAAAACGCTCCAGGACGGGAAAAACCGGGATGCCGCTGCCTGACCGCCGATTGCCAGCCGTTTTTTTCGTCGCGCTGGCACTCGCCGGGTGTGGCAACAAAGGCGTCAAACCCATGACCGCTCCGCTGGGCGTAGCGCCCGAGTATGTGGCGCGCGACAACGCTGACACCCGTCGCCGGGTCAGCTACCAGGACCAGATGACATTGTCGGCCGAGGCGTTCCGCGCCGGAGCGCTGGATGCTTCCGAAAAGCGCGCCCGAAGCGCGCTCAAGCTCGACGCGGGCCGGCCGGATGCCTACATCATGCTGGCGGCGCTGGCCAACCGGCGCGGTGACGATGCCGCCGCCGGTCCGCTGTTCCAGAAGGCGGCCGAACTGGCGCCGGACAGCGGCGAGGTGCTCAACAACTATGGCGCCTGGTTATGTGGTCATGGCCGCGCCACCGAAGCGTTGCCACTGTTCGACCGGGCCGTTGCCGCGCCGGGTTACCGCACGCCGGCCGCAGCCTTGGCCAATGCAGGCGGCTGTGCGCTTGACGCCGGCCAGCCCGAGCGCGCCGTGCGTGACCTGCGCCGGGCCCTGGCGCTGGATCCGGCCAACCCCTATGCGCTGGAGGCCATGGCCCGCAACGAGCACGCCCAGGGACGCTTTTTCGAGGCCCGGGCCTTCGTGCAACGGCGTCTTGCGGCTGCACCGGCCACACGTTCCGTGTTACAACTTGCCTCTCAAATCGAGGCGCAGCTTGGCGACACAGTGGCATCCGGTCGTTATCTGCAGCGAATTCGCGACGAATTTCCGCAGGATGCGGCTCCTAATTCCCGGGGTTGAAGCATTGTGATTGATGACCAGACTGTGAACGCTTTTGACACCGCAGCCGGCTGTGGAGCACGTCTCCGGCAGGCGCGGGAAGCGGCAGGACTGACGCTCGAAGCAGTGGGGCAGCAGTTGCGCATGCCGGTGCAGGTGGTGAAGTCACTGGAAGCCGAGCAGTGGGACCGCCTCGGTGCGCCGGTGTTCGTCCGCGGCCAGCTCAAAAGCTACGCGCGCCTGCTCAAGGTCGACCTGGGCGATGTGCTGGACCAGGCCCACATCGGGCCGGTGGTGCCGCCGCAGCTGGTCAGCCACACCCATACCCCGCGGGCCCGCCGAATCGCCGAGAGCCTCGGCCGCCGTGCCCTGTATGTCGGCATCACCGCGGTGCTGGCCGTGCCGGTGTGGTTCGCTACACGCGGCCACTTCGACAGTGCCTCGACCACCCCCAATACCGCTTCGCTGGATGTGATTCCCGCTGCCGTACCGGTGGCGGGCACCGCGCCGTCTGACCAGGCAGCGCCGGTGGTGACGCCTGCGCCGTCGACGGCGCCGTCGGCCCCTTACCTGGCCTCGTTGACCCCGGTGCCCCGTCCGACGGCCGCCGCGCCGGCGCCGGCGCCGGCCGGTGCCCTCAGCCTGCAGTTCAAGGGCGACAGCTGGGTGGATATCGTCGCGCCCGACGGCAGCACCGTCGAGAAAGCCCTGATCAAGTCAGGCGAAACCCGCGCCTTCAGCCCGGGCCAGGTGGCCCGCATGGTGCTCGGCAATGCGTCGGCGGTGGAGGTTCAGCAGGCCGGTACCATCATCGACCTTTCGCCCTACCAGCGAGCCAACGTGGCACGCTTTACGGTATCCTCTGACGGCTCCGTGGCTCCGGTTTCACACTGAGCCGCGTTTCCCGATTCATTTCGACAATCCAATTCAAACAGTCCCTCCTGACGGGCAGGGGCGAGAGTACGCATGGCGATCGACGACCTGCTCGACGAGCACGAACAAAGTGAACGCGTCCGCAGCTGGCTGCGGAAGAATGGTGTCAGCATCATCGCCGGCGTGGCGATTGCCATCGGCGGCATCGCCGGCTGGCAGTGGTGGCAGAAAGAACAGGGCAGCCACCTGGCGGGTGCCCACGGTGAGTACCAGGTGGTGCTCAAGCAGCTGGAGGACAAGAAACTGGACGAAGCGGCCAAGGGCGTGAAGACGCTGGAAGGCGGCAAGGTCCAGGTCTACGGCGACCTCGCAGCGCTGCAGCTGGCCAAGGCGCAGGTCGATGCAGGCAAGAACGAGGAGGCCCTGGCCACCCTTCGTGCCATCAAGGCCGACCCGGAATACAAGGCGGCGATCGATCAGCGCATTGCGCGCCTGCTGATCGCCACCGGCAAGAACGATGAAGCCATCGCGCTGCTGGGCAGTGCCACCGACAGTGCGAGCCTGGAAATCCATGGCGACGCCTTGATGGCGCTGGGCAAGCGTGACGAAGCCCGCGGGCAGTATGAGAAGGCGCTCAAGACGCTGGATGTGGCAGCGCCCCAGCGGCGCGTGCTGGAAACCAAAGTGATGGATGCCGGTGGCACCGTCACCGAGCCTGCGGAGTCGGTGTAATGAAGCAGATGGTCATGATCAAGCGCGTAGCCACCCTGGTATTGATGGGCGTGGCATTGTCCGGCTGCACCACCGTCAAGGGCTGGTTCGCCGGCAAGGACGCGGAGGCGAAGAAGGCGCTGGAACCGGCAGAGCTGGTCAAGTTCGAGCCGACCGCCAAGGTCGACCGGATCTGGAGCGCCAACCTGGGCAAGGGCGAGAAGCGCATCGGCGTGCGCCAGGGCCCGGTCGTGGCCGATGGCCGCGTGTACGCGGCCGCGATCACCGGCGGCGTGCATGCGCTGGACCTGCAGACCGGCAAGACGGTCTGGACCTACGAGCCGGCCAAGGTCAAGAAGCAGCCCAAGCTGCGTCTGTCCGGTGGCCCGGGCGTCGGCGAAGGCCTGGTGGTGATCGGTACGCTGGATGGCCAGGTCATCGCGCTGGACGCCAACGACGGCAGCGAAAAGTGGCGCGCCAAGGTGCCGGGCGAAGTGATCGCCGCGCCGGCGATCGCCCAGGGCATCGTGTTCGTGCGCAGCAACGATGGCCGGGTGACCGCCTTTGATGCCGGCAACGGCACCCAGAAGTGGTTCAACCCGCGTGAGCTGCCCATGCTGACGGTGCGCGGCAACGCGCCGGTGGTGGCCGGCCCGGGCGTGCTGTTCATCGGCAACGATGACGGCAGCGTGGCCGCGTTGGGCATGCAGGACGGCCGTACCGTGTGGGACCAGACGGTCTCCAACGGTGAAGGCCGTACCGAACTGGAGCGCATGTCCGACGTGGACGGCGCGCCGGTGCTGGAAGGCAATACCCTGTTCGTGAGCAGCTTCAAGAACCAGACCATGGCGATCGAAGGCCCGACCGGCCGCCCGCTGTGGGCACGTGACCATGGCGGCGCCGGTGGCGTGGCCCTGACCTCGGGCAATGTGATCGTCACCGACAACAAGGGCGGCGTGTTCGGCCTGGACAAGGCCAGCGGCAGCGCCATGTGGTCGCAGACCGGCCTGGCCCGCCGCTCGTTGACCGGGCCGGCCATCCACGGCGATTACGTTGTGGTGGGTGACTACAAGGGTTATCTGCACTGGTTGCGGACAGACAATGGTGAACTGGCCGCGCGCGCCAAGAGTGGCGGCGATGCCCTGCTGGCGCAGCCGGTGGTCGCCGATGGGATTCTGCTGGTGCAGAACGTTGATGGAAAGCTGACCGCATTCCGGTTGGCACAATAAGGAGTTACCGCGATGCTGCCCTTGGTCGCCCTGGTTGGACGGCCGAACGTCGGCAAGTCCACCATCTTCAATGCGCTGACCCGTACCCGTGACGCCCTGGTCCATGACCAGCCCGGCGTCACCCGGGACCGCAACTATGGTGTTTGCCGTCTGGACGAGGACAACCCGTTCCTCGTCGTCGACACGGGCGGTATCTCGGAGGATGACGAAGGCCTGGCCGGCGCAACCGCCGACCAGGCACGTGCTGCCGCCGGCGAAGCCGATCTGATCCTGTTCGTGGTGGATGCCCGTGACGGGACCTCCGCGCTGGATGACGAGATCCTGTCGTGGCTGCGCAAGCTGTCGCGGCCGACCCTGCTGTTGATCAACAAGATCGACGGCACCAACGAAGACACCGTGCGCGCGGAATTCGCCCGCTACGGGTTCAGCGAAATGCTGACCGTGTCCGCTGCCCACCGCCAGGGCCTGGACGACCTGCTTGAAGAAGTGGTCCAGCGCCTGCCCGAAGAGGGCAGCGGCGAGGAGATGGACAACGATCCGAACCGGATGCGCATTGCCTTCGTCGGCCGCCCCAACGTGGGCAAGTCGACCCTGGTCAACCGCATTCTCGGCGAAGAACGGATGATCGCCTCGGAAGTGCCCGGCACCACCCGCGACTCGATCGCGGTGGACCTGGAGCGTGACGGCCGCGAATACCGCCTGATCGACACCGCCGGCCTGCGTCGCCGCGGCCGGGTCGAAGAGGTGGTGGAAAAGTTCAGCGTCATCAAGACCCTGCAGGCCATCGAGCAATGCCAGGTGGCGGTGCTGATGCTGGACGCCAGCGAAGGCGTGACCGATCAGGACGCTACCGTGCTGGGCGCGGTGCTGGATGCCGGCCGCGCGTTGGTGGTGGCGATCAACAAGTGGGATGGCCTGACCGATTACCAGCGCGAACAGGCCGAAGCGCTGGTCTCGCGCAAGCTCGGCTTCGTGCCGTGGGCTGAAACGGTGCGCATCTCGGCCAAGCACGGCTCGGGCCTGCGCGAGCTGTTCCGTGCGATCCACCAGGCGCATGCCTCGGCGACCCACGAGTTCAGCACCAGCGAAGTCAACAAGGCGCTGGAAATCGCCTACGAGACCAACCCGCCGCCGGCGATCCGGGGTCACGTGTCCAAGCTGCGTTACGTGCACCCGGGCGGCTCCAATCCGCCGACCTTCATCGTGCATGGCACGCGCCTGAAGGAGCTGCCGGAGTCGTACAAGCGCTACCTGGAAAACTTCTTCCGCAAGCGCTTCAAGCTGATCGGCACGCCGGTACAGTTCATCTTCCGCGAGGGTGCCAACCCGTACGAAGGCAAGAAGAACGTGCTGAGCGAACGCCAGATTGCCAAGAAGAAGCGCCTGATCAAGCACGTCAAGGGTCGCTGAAGCCCATGGCGTCCCGGCACACCGGGGCGCCATCCCACGGTAGCGACACGCCACGCGTGTCCCAGGCGGACCCAACCCGCCCATAATGGGCCATGACCGCAGTACCCGAACTCAGCCCCGAGCACGCCCGCCAACGCACCCTCCACGGCGCGCTGCTGATCGACGTGCGTGAACCGCACGAGCGCGCTACCGGCATGGCCGAGGGCGCAAGGGGAGTCGCGCAGGGCGATCTCCTGAGCGAAGCCAGCACGCAGCTCCCAGCGCTTGACCGCGAGATCCTGCTGATCTGCCAGAGCGGCAAACGCTCCATGGACGCCGCGCAGGCCCTGCTCGATCTCGGCTACACCCACATCGCGTCCGTCCACGGCGGCACCACTGCCTGGCGTGCTGCCGGGCTGCCACTCGTGCAGCCGCTGCAGAGCGACGACGAGCGCGATTTCAACGAACGCTACTCACGCCACCTGCTGCTGCCGCAGGTCGGCGTTGCCGGCCAGCAGGCGCTGCTCGGCGCCCGGGTACTGCTGCTTGGCGCGGGCGGGCTTGGCTCGCCGGCCGCCTTCTACCTCGCCGCCGCCGGGGTAGGGCACCTGCGCATCGCCGACGACGACGTGGTGGAGCGCAGCAACCTGCAGCGGCAGATCCTGCATACCGACGCCAGCATCGGCGAACCCAAGGTGCATTCGGCCCGCGCGCGGCTGCTGGCGCTCAACCCCCGGCTGGACGTGGAAGCGGTGCAGGCGCGGGTGACCTCGGACAACATCGACGCGCTGCTCGACCGCGTGGACGTGGTGCTGGACGGCTCGGACAACTTCCCGCTGCGCTACCTGCTCAACGATGCCTGCATCCAGCACGCGATCCCGCTGGTCTACGGCGCGGTCGAGCGTTTCACCGGCCAGGTGTCGGTATTCGACGCCGGCCGCCATCGCGGACAGGCGCCGTGCTACCGCTGCCTGTTCCCCGAGCCGCCGCCGCCGGAGTTCGCGCCCAACTGTGCCGAGGCCGGGGTGCTGGGCGTGCTGCCGGGCATGGTCGGCCTGCTGCAGGCCACGGAAGTGCTCAAGCTGCTGCTTGGGATCGGTGAGCCGCTGGTGGGGCGCCTGCTGACGTTCGACGCGCTGGGCATGCGGTTCCGCGAGATCCGCCTCGGGCCGGACCCCGCCTGCCCACTGTGTGCGCCCGGGCAGGCGTTCCCGGGTTACATCGACTTCGCCGCATTCTGCGCAGGTCCGTAGGACGATATGGCGATTTGCTGACCGATCGTTCCATTCCCGGCACGATCTTGCGCACCTGCGTGCTATGTCCCTGCATCAACTTGTCCTATCGTGATGGCTGATCGGAGTTGCAAGGAACAAACCGCATGGCGGTGGAAGCAGGTGCCAGTGAACTGGTGAAAGTAGTCGCCCTGCTGGGGGCGGCAGTGGTGATGGTGCCGTTGTTCCGCCGGCTGGGATTGGGCTCGGTGCTGGGCTATTTCGCGGCCGGGCTGGCGATCGGTCCATTCGGCTTCGGCTGGTTCTCCGATCCGCAGGCGATCCTGCATACGGCCGAACTGGGCGTGGTGATGTTCCTGTTCGTGATCGGACTGGAAATGCGACCTTCGCACCTGTGGAGCCTGCGCAGGGAAATCTTCGGACTGGGCACGCTGCAGATCGTGGTCTGCGGTGCGGTACTCACCGGCGTGTGCATGCTGTTCGGCTTCCCGCTGCCGGTGGCCTTCATCGGTGCGGCCGGTTTCGTGCTGACCTCCACCGCCGTAGTGATGCAGCTGCTGGCCGAGCGCGGGGATATCGCGCTGCCGTCCGGGCAGAAGATCGTCTCGATCCTGTTGTTCGAGGACCTGCTGATCGTGCCGCTGCTGGCGGTGGTCGCCTTCATGGCGCCGGTGCAGGCCGATGCCGGTACCGGCTCGCGCTGGATCAGCGTGGCCATCGCCGCCGGCGCGATCATCGGGCTGGTGCTGGTCGGCCGCTTCCTGCTCAACCCGCTGTTCCGCATCCTGGCCGCCGCCAAGGCGCGCGAGGTGATGACCGCCGCCGCATTGCTGGTGGTGCTGGGCGCGGCACTGCTGATGCAGCTGGGCGGGCTGTCGATGGCAATGGGCGCGTTCCTGGCCGGCGTGCTGCTCAGCGAATCCACCTTCCGCCACCAGATCGAAGCCGACATCGAACCGTTCCGCGGCATCCTGCTCGGGTTGTTCTTCCTCAGCGTGGGCATGGCGCTGGACCTGACCGTGGTGGCCAACAACTGGCCGCTGATCGTGTCCGGCGTGCTGGCGCTGATGCTGGCCAAGGCGGTGTGCATCTACACCGTGGCGCGCATCCTGGGCAGCGACCACCGGCAGGCGCTGGATCGTGGCGTGGTGATGGCACAGGGCGGCGAATTCGCCTTCGTGCTGTTCTCGGCCGCCGCTGCTGCCGGTGTCATCGGTATCGAGGTCAACGCCAACCTGACCGCCATCGTGGTGCTGTCGATGGCGCTCACCCCGCTGTTCGTGCTGCTGCACGACAAGCTGATGCCGGCGCGGGAAGTCTCGCTGGAAGGCGTGGACACCGCCGAGGGCATGTCCGGCAGCGTGCTGATGATCGGCTTCGGCCGCTTCGGCCAGGTGGCCAGCCAGTCGCTGCTGGCCCGCGACGTGGACGTGACCATCATCGACAACGACGTGGACATGATCCACAACGCCGAGCGCTTCGGCTTCAAGATCTACTACGGCGACGGCACCCGCCTGGACGTGCTGCATGCATCGGGCGCGGCCACCGCGCGCGCGATCGCGGTGTGCGTCAACAACGCACAGGATGCGGACCGCATCGTCGAACTGGTCGCGCACGAGTTCCCGCAGGCCAAGCTGCTGGTGCGTTCGTTCGACCGTGAGCACTCGCTGCGCCTGATCCACGCCGGGGTGGACTTCCAGATCCGCGAAACCTTCGAATCCGCGCTGATGTTCGGCCAGGCCGCGCTGGTCGAGCTGGGCGCCGACGAGGACGACGCACGCGACATCGCCGAGCAGATCCGCGAACGCGACGCCGAGCGCTTCGAGCTGGAGATGGCCGGCGGCGACCTGCGTGCCGGTGCGCACATGGTGTTCGGCACCGCGCTGCCGGGCGTGCCCACGCCGACCCCGTTCACCGCGCCCAAGCGCAAGGCACGCACCCTCAACGCCGACGAAGTGCCGGAAGAAGAGGAATAGGGGACAATACCGTCCCCGCCGCCGCACGCCCCGCATTCGATGAACGATTCCGCCCCCCGTCATTCCGCCCGCATCCTGGACGGACGCCGCATCGCCGAAGACCTGCTGGACAGCCTGAAGGTGCGCGTAGACGCCCGCCTGGCGGCCGGTGGCAGTCGGCCGGGGCTGGCCGTGGTGCTGGTGGGCGGCGACCCGGCCTCGACGGTGTATGTGCGCAACAAGCGCCGTGCCGCCGAAAAGGTCGGGATCGAGGCGTTCGATTACGACCTGCCGGCCGGCACCGGTGAAGCCGAGCTGCTGACCCTGATCGACCAGCTCAATGCCGACCCGAAGATCCACGGCATCCTGGTCCAGCTGCCGCTGCCGGGGATCCCCGACGCCAGCCGCCTGATCCACCGCATCGACCCGCGCAAGGACGTGGACGGCTTCCACCCGGAGAACGTCGGCCACCTGGCCCTGCGCGAATTCGGCCTGCGCCCGTGCACCCCGCGTGGCATCACCACGCTGCTGGGCCATACCGACCAGCCGGTGCGCGGCCGCAACGCCACCATCGTCGGCGTGAGCAACCACGTGGGCCGGCCGATGGGCCTGGAGCTGCTGATCGCCGGCTGCACCGTCACCAGCTGCCACAAGTTCACCCCCAAGGACGTGCTGGAGCAGTCGGTGCGCAATGCCGACATCCTGGTGGTGGCGGTAGGCCGCCCCGGCATCGTGCCGGGCGAGTGGGTCAAGCCGGGCGCGGTGGTGATCGACGTGGGCATCAACCGCCTGGACGATGGCCGCCTGGTCGGCGACGTGGGCTTCGAGGCGGCGGCCGCACGGGCCAGCTGGATCACCCCGGTCCCGGGCGGGGTAGGGCCGATGACCGTGGCCACCCTCATGCAGAACACCATCGAAGCTGCTGAAGCGTCCTGACGCCGGACCGCCGTGGCGACCAACGGTCGTCACCTACCGGTAGCGCACGACCGTTGGTCGTGCGGCCCGGCCGCCGAACCGCTGCATGAACGCGCCGCGCCGGCGCGACACAGCGTCGCATCCGCCCCCTGCCCAACGGGGCGAAATCAGGGTAAAATGTCGCGCTTCCCCACATCTCGGGTATGCCGATGCTGCGCATCCAGGCTGAAGCACTGACTTACGACGACGTCTCGCTCGTCCCCGCCCATTCCATCATCCTGCCGAAGGATGTCACCCTGGAAACGCGCCTGACGCGAGACCTGCGGCTGAAGCTTCCGATCCTGTCGGCTGCCATGGATACCGTCACCGAAGCACGCCTGGCCATCGCCATGGCCCAGCTCGGCGGCATGGGCATCATCCACAAGAACCTGAGCGTGGACCAGCAGGCCGCCGAAGTGGCCAAGGTCAAGAAGTTCGAAGCGGGTGTCATCCGCGATCCGATCACGGTCGGCCCGGAAACCACCATCCGCGACGTGCTGGCGCTGACCCAGGCGCGCAACATCTCCGGCGTGCCGGTGGTCGATGGCGGCCAGCTGGTGGGCATCGTGACCCACCGCGACATGCGCTTTGAAACCGAGCTGGACGATCCGGTCCGCCACATCATGACCAAGAAGGATCGCCTGATCACGGTCAAGGAAGGCGCCGCGTCCGAGGAAGTGCTGCAGCTGCTGCATCGCAACCGCATCGAAAAGATCCTGGTGGTCAACGATGATTTCGCCCTGCGCGGCCTGATCACCGTCAAGGACATCCAGAAGAACACCGATTACCCCAACGCCGCCAAGGACGTCGCCACGCGCCTGCTGGTGGGTGCCGCGGTGGGCGTCGGCGGCGATACCGATCGCCGCGTCGAAGCGCTGGTCGCTGCCGGCGTGGACGTGCTGGTGGTGGACACCGCGCACGGCCATTCGCAGGGCGTGCTGGACCGCGTCAGCTGGGTCAAGAAGCACTTCCCGCAGGTGCAGGTCGTGGGGGGCAACATCTGCACCGGCGAAGCCGCACTGGCGCTGCTGGACAGCGGCGCAGACGCGGTCAAGGTCGGCATCGGCCCGGGCTCGATCTGCACCACCCGCGTGGTCGCCGGTGTCGGCGTGCCGCAGATCACCGCCATCGACCTGGTGGCCGAAGCGCTGCAGGACCGCATCCCGCTGATCGCCGACGGTGGCATCCGCTACTCCGGCGACATCGGCAAGGCGCTGGCCGCCGGTGCATCGACCATCATGATCGGCGGCCTGCTGGCCGGTACCGAGGAATCGCCCGGTGAAACCGAGCTGTTCCAGGGCCGTTCGTACAAGAGCTACCGCGGCATGGGTTCGCTGGCGGCGATGGAGAAGGGGTCCAAGGACCGCTACTTCCAGGATGCTTCCAGTGCCGACAAGCTGGTGCCCGAAGGCATCGAAGGCCGCGTGCCGTATCGCGGCCCGGTCGGCGGCATCATCCACCAGCTGATGGGCGGCCTGCGCGCCACCATGGGCTACGTGGGCTGCGGCACCATCGAAGACATGCGCAGCAAGCCGAAGTTCGTCAAGATCAGTGGCGCCGGCCAACGTGAGAGCCACGTCCATGACGTGCAGATCACCAAAGAGCCGCCGAACTACCGCGCCTGACGCGGCATGAGCGAAGAGGAACGAGGAAGCTGATTCCCGTTCCTCTTTCTCTATCTGCCATTCGTTGCCTGATTTTCGTTTCTCCGTTTTCCATCCAGCATTGCCGGGCGCCATGACCAACATCCATAACGACAAGATCCTCATCCTCGATTTCGGCGCGCAGTACACCCAGCTGATCGCGCGCCGCATCCGCGAGCTCGGCGTGTACTGCGAAATCTGGGCGTGGGACCACAACCCGGCGGACATTGCCGCGTTCGGCGCCAAGGGCATCATCCTGTCTGGCGGCCCCGAATCCACCACGCTGCCGGGCGCGCCGGCCGCGCCGCAGGAAGTGTTCGACAGCGGGCTGCCGATCTTCGGCATCTGCTATGGCATGCAGACCCTGGCGGCCCAGCTCGGCGGCGCTACCGAAGCGGCCGACCAGCGCGAGTTCGGCCATGCCGAAGTCAACGTCGTGCACCCGGACGCGCTGTTCAAGGGCCTGAGCGACCACGGCGGCGAGCCGAAGTTGAATGTGTGGATGAGCCACGGCGACCACGTTTCGGTGGCGCCCCCGGGCTTCACCATCACCGCCACCACCGATCGCATTCCCGTGGCCGCGATGGCCAACGAGGAAAAGCGCTGGTACGGCGTGCAGTTCCACCCGGAAGTCACCCACACCCTGCAGGGCCAGGCGCTGCTGCGCCGCTTCGTGGTGGACGTGTGCGGCTGCCAGACCCTGTGGACCGCGGCCAACATCATCGACGACCAGATCGCGCGCGTGCGCGAGCAGGTGGGCGATGACGAAGTGATCCTGGGCCTGTCCGGCGGCGTCGATTCGTCGGTGGTTGCCGCGCTGCTGCACAAGGCGATCGGCGACAAGCTGACCTGCGTGTTCGTCGACACCGGCCTGCTGCGCTGGCAGGAAGGCGACCAGGTGATGGCGATGTTCGCCGAGCACATGGGCGTCAAGGTGATCCGCGTAAATGCAGCGGACCGCTACTTCAGCAAGCTGGAAGGCGTGAGCGACCCGGAAGCCAAGCGCAAGATCATCGGCAACCTGTTCGTGGACATCTTCGATGAAGAGTCCAACAAGCTCAGCAACGCCAAGTGGCTGGCGCAGGGCACCATCTACCCCGACGTGATCGAGTCGGCCGGCAGCAAGACCGGCAAGGCCCACGTGATCAAGAGCCACCACAACGTCGGCGGCCTGCCCGAGCACATGAAGCTGGGCCTGGTGGAACCGCTGCGCGAGTTGTTCAAGGACGAAGTGCGCCGCCTCGGCGTCGAACTCGGCCTGCCGCGCAGCATGGTCTACCGCCATCCGTTCCCGGGCCCGGGCCTGGGCGTGCGCATCCTGGGCGAAGTGAAGCGTGAGTACGCCGAGCTGCTGGCCAAGGCCGATGCGATCTTCATCGACGAGCTGCGCAAGGCCGACCTGTACGACAAGACCAGCCAGGCCTTCGCGGTGTTCCTGCCGGTGAAGTCGGTGGGCGTGGTGGGCGATGCCCGCGCGTATGAGTGGGTGATCGCGCTGCGCGCGGTGGAAACCATCGACTTCATGACCGCGCACTGGGCGCACCTGCCGTATGACTTCCTGGGCACGGTGAGCAACCGGATCATCAATGAGCTGCGTGGCGTCTCGCGCGTGGTCTACGACATTTCCGGCAAGCCGCCGGCAACCATCGAGTGGGAGTAACCACCCGGTAGAGCGGGGCTCTGCCCCGCTGCGCCCTGCCGAAACGGGTCATGGCCCATCGGCGCGCATCGCTGCATCCAGACAGTCGAGCGCTTCGACAAAGCGGATGGTGTCGATCAAGCGGGCCATCGGCGCCAACGCTGCAGCCAATGGATTGCCTTCTGCGTGCAGTTGATGCGTGAGGCGTTCGAATACCTCCTGGGCGTCGGCATCGTTCTCCGACAGCAGCGCGCGCAGGCGCGTCAGCAGCAGCGCCGCGGCTGGCCCGGGAGCGGCCGTTGGCACGCCAGTCACGGGAGCGTCGGCTGCTGTCCGGCGTTCATCGATGCCTGCCGACGCAATCGCGTCAAGTACCGGCTGCAGCCGCCCCACCGTCTCGGCCAGGAGGGCTTCCAAGCTGTCCGTGTCGGCGCGGTCGAGGCACGCCCTTTCCAGCCTGGCCGCCGCTTCCGCAACGCCAGTGGCGCCCACGGTTCCGGCCGTCCCTCGAAGCGTGTGGGCACGGCGCATCGTGGCTTCGGCATCGCCCTCGCGCAGGGCCCGGGTGAAATCGCCCAGAAAGCTCATGTTCTCGGTCCGGAACAGGCCCAGCAGGCGACGGTAGAACTTCACATCGTTATCGACGCCGGCCAGGCTCCGGGCGACATCAATGCCCGTGATGGCGGGGAACGCGGAAGCGGGGGGGGCGCTGACGCGGACCGCGGACGCCGCACTGAAGGCGCGGTCGGTGCCGATCCACTTTGCCATGCACGCAAACATGGCCTCCATGCGCAGGGGCTTGGCGATATGGTCGACCATTCCAGCGGCCAGGACCTTTTCGCGGTCGCCTGCCATCGCATTGGCGGTCATGGCGATGATGGGAAGGTGCTGGAACCGCGGCTGGGCGCGCAGGCGACGGGTCGCCTCGTAGCCGTCCATCACCGGCATCTGGCAGTCCATCAGCACGCCATCAAACGTGGATTCGCGCGACAGGATGTCCAATGCTTCCTGCCCGTTGACCGCCAACGTGACCTCGATGCCGGCCTGACCAAGGAATTCGCGCGCAACCTCCTGGTTCAGTTCATTGTCCTCGACCAGCAGCACACGCGAACCCCGCAGCTGCTCGAACCGCGTTGAACCGGCTGACGCCTTGAGTTCAATGCGGTCATCGCCAACGGTGCCCGTGCCGAGTGCCTGGCCGATCGACTCAAGCAGGGTTGACGGCGTAACCGGCTTGGTCAGCACACCCTTCAGGCGCGCCCCGGTGGTCGCCGCTTCGGCAATCGCTTCGTCCCGCCCGAAGGCGGTCACCATGATGACCGCCGGTGCCTCGCCCTCGCTGAGCGACTGCAGCCTGCGGACGACTTCCACGCCGTCCATCGCCGGCATTTTCCAGTCCATCAGTACCAGGTCGTAGGCAAGCTGCTTTGCGTAGGCCTGGCGCACCATGCGCAGCCCCTGCGTGCCGTTGCGCGCGGTATCCACCTCCAGCCCGAACTGCCTGGCCATCGTCGACAGGATCTCGCGCGCCGCCGCGTTGTCGTCGACCACGAGTACGCGCAGCCCCTGCAGTTCCTCCGCCCGGAACATGCGGCGCGGGGCAGGGTCCGCCTGCAGGCCAAAGTGCGCATGGAAGTGGAAGGTGGAGCCTTGGTCCGGCATGCTGTCCACCCAGATCCGGCCACCCATCAGCTCCACCAGGGTGCGCGAGATCGCCAGCCCCAGCCCGGTGCCGCCGTACCGGCGCGTTGTCGAACCGTCGGCCTGGCTGAAGGACTGGAACATGCGGGCGCATTGCTCCGGGGTCATCCCGATGCCGGTGTCCTTCACCCAGAAGTGCAGCGCGATACCGTCCTCGGTGCGGGCCGCGGTTTCAATGCCCAGGATCACTTCGCCACGCTCGGTGAACTTGAGCGCGTTGCTGCACAGGTTCAGCAGCACCTGGCCAAGACGAAGCGCGTCGCCGACCAGCGCCGTAGGGACGTCCGCAGCGCAGCTGAACAGAAGTTCGAGCCCTTTATCCTCCGCCTTCATCGACACCAGATTGGCTACGTGGTCGAGTACGTCCTCCAGCCGGAAGTCGAGGCGCTCCATCCCCATCTTGCCGGCCTCGATCTTGGAGAAGTCCAGGATGTCGTTGATGATGCCCAGCAGCGCTTCGGCAGAGCGGTTCACCTTTTCGATGTAGTTTCGCTGCCGTGGCGCGAGTTCGGTCTGCAGCGCAAGGTGGGACATGCCGATGATGGCGTTCATCGGCGTACGTATCTCGTGGCTCATGTTCGCCAGGAATTCGCTCTTGGCGCGGGTCGCTTCTTCGGCTGCTTCCTTGGCCCGAAGCGTCTCATCCTCCAGCTGCCTGCGCTCGGTCACGTCCTGGTGGATGCCGACCAGGCGCACGGCGCGTCCGCCGTGGTCACGTTCGGTGGCGCGACCCAACGAGTGGATCCAGCGCCACGCGCCCGAACGGTCCCGCATGCGGAAATGGGCGTCGAAGTCGTCGGCCTCGGGGTCGTTGATGCAATGGTCGAACTGTCGATGGACCTCGACGCTGTCATCCGGATGCAGCATCGCGTTCCACGCTTTCGCCGCTCCACCGGCACTGCTCAGCTCATCCAAGGTGTATCCCAGCATCTGCGCCCATATCGTGTTGACCTCGCTGGTGCCCGTGGCCACGTCCCAGTCCCACAGGCCAAGGTTGCCGCCGCGCAGGGCGAAGCCCAGCCGTTGCTCGGTGGCACGCAGGCGGGTGACATCGCGCACTGCCGCGCATACGCAGACCCCGCCGCCCCCGAACGCGGGAAGCCGCGACAGGCCCACGTCGATCGGGAATGTGCTGCCGTCCCGGCGTCGCCCCGACAGTTCGTTGTTGCGCACCGCCATGGAACGCATGCCGCCGGCCTGCATGAAACCGTCTCGCAGTCCGGGATGGGCCGCGCGCACGGCATCGGGCACCAGCGTTTCGATGAGCTTGCCGTGCAGCTCGCCAGTGGCATAGCCGAACATGCGCTCGAGTTGAGGGTTGACCATGGTGATGCGGCCGTCCGCGCCGGCCACCAGCAACCCATCGGGGGAGGAATCGAAGATGCCCCGGTACCATGCTTCGGTCGCCTGGATCGCATCCTTCTGTGCGGCCAATTCGGTGGACTGGATTTCCAGTTCCGAGGCCTGGGCCCGGGTTTCCTCAAGCAGCAGCTGGGTATGCTCGGCGCGTTGCATGATCTCCAGATTGCCCGCCAGCGCAGGCAAGGCGGCCTCGAGCAACGCCTGCCGCGCAGGGCTGGGTAGGTCGAGGCTGGCGACTTCGAGTACGCCGAGCAGTCGGGCACCCCGGATCAGTGGGATCACGCTTACGGACCTTGCCGCCGCGCTGCCCAGCGCGGAGCCGATGCGCAGGTAGTCGGCGGGCGGATCGGTAAGGAGGATCGGCGCTCTGCTTGCCGCGCACTGGCCGACCAGGCCCTCGCCCAGGCGGATCTGGCCCGGCGGGGCGTCATGGCCATCGTTGGCGAAGCCCGAGAGCAGGCGCAGCCTGTTATGCACTTCGTCATGGAGGTACAGGGCACCCCGGCCGACGCCGAGCAGGGGCGCCATGAAGGCAAAGAAGACCTTGGCGAGTTCCTGGGTACTCGTCGCGGACTGCAGTTCGGCCGACAAGGCGGCCGACGATGCCTTGACCCAACGCTGGTCTTCCAGCTCACGCGCAGCCACCTGAAGGACGGCAACGGCGCGGGCGAGGGCGCCCATGTCATTGGGATATGCGGTATGCGGTACCTCGTGCTGGAGGTCCCCGCCCGCAATGCGCTCCACCGCCTTCCTCAGCTCGACTGCGGGGATGCCGATCGAGCGCGTGATCAGCCAGGCGAAGATCGTGCTGAACACACCACCCAGGAGCAGGATCGTCCACACCCACCACTTCGTATCAACGGCCAGTGCCTGCACCTTCTGCAACGACAGCCGCGCGCCTTCTTCCTTGGTCGTGGCGACCGCTTCCATGGCGTTGGCTACCGCGTCGCCCATATCAGCGAACTGCGGGCTCGATGCTTGAGCACGCGCTTCCTGGAGCCTGCCTTGGCGCGCCAGCTGGAGTACGGCGGTCATGTTCCGCCGGTAGGTGGCGTAGTCCCGCTCGAACACCGCCAGGTGCGCACGGTTGATGTCGCGGAAGACACGCTGGTGCAGCTGGTCCAGCTCTCGCTGCAGCTGCGCGTGCTCGCGTTCGATCTGCTGTGACGCCAAGGCCTGCAGCGACGGATCGGCGGTGAGCAGCGCCTGGCGCAGGTGGCGGCCCATGGTCGCGTAGTGGAACTGCACGGCGCGCGCGTTGGAGACCCCCTGCAGGTCTTTTTCGTACATGCGCTGGATCTCCGCGCTGAACCTGCCCAGCGCGTGGACGCCGAGGATGCCCAGCCCCACGGCCAGCAACAGCATGACGGCGAAGGCCGCCGCCAGTTTGTGGCCCAGCGACGCACCCTGCAGGTAGCGGCTCAGGGCGTTCATCGCGAAGTGTCCTCGAACTGACGGGATATCCGCTCCAGCTCGGGGAGCAGCCCGAGAAAAGCATCCAGGATGTCAGGGTCGAAATGCCTGGCGCGGCCCTCACGCATGATCGCGACCGCTTCTTCCTGGGACATGGCCTTCTTGTAGCCCCGACGGCTGAGCAGCGCGTCATACACATCCGCGACCGCCATGATCCGCGCCGACAACGGGATCGCCTCGCCTGCAAGCCCCTGCGGATACCCGCTGCCGTCCCATTTCTCCTGGTGCCCGTAAGCGATTTCCTTTGCGTACGCCAGGAACTCCACCGGCATGCCGAGCGCGTCTTCTGCGTGCTGAATCGCGTCGCGCCCCAGCGTGGTGTGGGTCTTCATGATCTCGAACTCGTGGGGTTCGAAGGGGCCGGGCTTGAGCAGGATGCTGTCCGGGATGCCCACCTTGCCGATGTCATGCAGGGGGGCGGACTTGAACAGGCTGTCGATGGTGGCGTCATCCAGCTGCGAACGAAAACGCGGGTGATTCTGGAGCGCAGTCGCCAGGGCACGGACATAATGCTGGGTGCGGCGGATGTGATTGCCGGTTTCGTTGTCGCGCGTTTCGGCGAGCGACGCGAGGGCATGGATGGTGACGTCCTGGATCGCGGTCAGCTCGCGCGTGCGTCGCTGTACCTCGTTTTCAAGGAATGCGTTCTGGTCCCGCAGGAAATCGGCTGCTGCCTTGGCCTGCAGTTGCGTGGCGACACGGGCGATCAGGACTGGCGGGTTGATCGGTTTGGTGATGAAGTCCGCCGCCCCGAGTTCCAGCCCTTTCTTTTCATCTTCGGGTTCGGCCATTGCCGTGAGGAAGATGATCGGAATGTGCCGGGTCACCGGTGATGCCTTCAGTGCCCTGCAGACATCATGTCCTGAGAGGCCGGGCATCATGACGTCCAGGAGAATCAGGTCGGGAAGCGGTTCGGTGCCAGCGGCCTCGAGGCCTGCCTCGCCGGAGTTGACCATCCTGATTCGATAACGCGACTTCAACAGGCCGGAGATCAGCCAGAGGTTCTCGGGTGAATCGTCGACCGCAAGTATGGTCGGGCGGGAAGCGGCTTCCGTAACGGTATCCATTCCCTTACCCCCGGTTCATTTTCGGCACTATCCTCCAGCCGACGGGACACGTGCAAGCGGTCTTGATCAGCAGGCTACCAACTAGTAGGATGAGGAATGGTTCACGACCTCTCCCCGAAAGCCGCTGAAATCGTCGCCCACGCCCGTACGTTGCTGGAGGCCGGCGGCTACAACGGCTTCAGCTATGCCGATATCTCGGCCAGGGTGAACATCAGCAAGGCCAGCATTCATCATCACTTTCCGAGCAAGTCCGAGCTGGTTCGCACGGTGGTGGCGCTGTACCGCGCCGAGGCCCGTGAAGGCCTGGCCATGTTGGACCGGCAGCTGGGTGATCCGCTGAAAGAGCTCAATGCGTACGTCGACTACTGGTCCAGCTGCATCGCAGGTGGCACGGCCTCGTTCTGCATCTGCGCCATGCTGGCGGCGGAGTCGCCGATGATTCCGCCGGAAATCGCAGAAGAAGTGCGCGGGCATTTCGAGGATCTCAGTGGCTGGCTGACCGCCACCTTGGAGAAGGGGGTAGCGCAGGGGCAGTTCCAGCTGCAGGGCGCCCCTTCGGATGAGGCCAAGGCCTTCATGGCCTCCGTGCATGGGGCGATGCTCGCCGCGCGTGGGTTTGGTGACGCGCAGACGTTCGCTGCCCTGGCGCGGCTGTCGGTTGCGCGGGTGACTGCACAGCGTTGAACAATTTTTCGTAAGCCCGCCTTGTGCGGGCTATTCCATGACCAGCGTACCTACCTACTAGTAGGTTTATTTGAGGATTGCTCCCATGACACACCCGCTCTCCGCACTCGGTGTACTGCATACCGCCATCAGCCTCATCCCGGTGCTCGCAGGCATCTACGGCTTCGTGCGCCATCGGAAAATCGACCCCGCGACCGGGGCCGGAAAGCTCTATCTGGTCGGCCTGGTGCTTGCTGTGGCGACCTCGTTTACCGTCTCCAGCACCGGTGGCCTCAACCCCGGCCACGCATTTGGCATCGTGGTGCTGCTGGTGGCGTTCGGCGGGGTGCTGGTGAACCGGATCGGCTTCCTTGGGCGACTGCGACCGTACCTGTCCGCCTTCGCACTGTCCTTCAGTTTCCTGCTCGGGTTGGTGCCTGCCGTCAATGAATCGCTGACCCGCCTGCCGGTGTCGCATCCGCTGGCCGCCGCACCGATGGCGCCGGTAGTGCTGCAGACCCTGCTGGGTTGCTTTGTCGTGTACCTCATCGGCATCACCGCACAGGGCTGGATGATCCATGCGCGCAACAGGCGCATGGAGTGACGTGCAGCCGGGCAGGGCTTGGCTCTACCAGACTGCTTCCAGCGTCCGGAACGGCTTGCTGATCAGAACCCCTTTCGCATCAAAGTCCTGCACATCCCGCCCATCCACCCGCACCTGGGTGGGCCGCGTGCGCGAAGGCCACCACACCCGGACCGCAGCATCGTTCCGCAGGCCCTTGCCCAACGCCACCTTGAGCGTGTTGCCACGCTGCGCCGCGTCCATCTGCAGCGTCCCGAACGCCGTTGGCAACCGCTCCACCGCCAACCCGTCGCCCGCCAGCCACGACGGCGGCGTACCCGGCAGCAGCGACAGCGCATCGTCGTCTTCGCGCATCAACATGCCGAACAACGTGCGCCCGTACTCGGCACCAATCCACGTGTGCGGCATGTCGCCCAGGTAGCGCGGGAAGCGCAGCCGCGAGTGGACGACTTCCGCCAGCACCTGCCATTCCAGCGGCCGGCGGTCGCGCAGCAGGCCCTGCAGCAGTTCGTCTGCGGCGTCGGGCTGGTCCAGGTGCACGTAGCTGAGCACATTGCGGATTTCGTACGGCGTGTAGGCATACAGCGCGTCGGGCTGGTTGCGCTTGCGCACGTCTTCCAGGTAGCGCGCGAAGGTGGTGCGCAGGGCCTGCTCGGGCAGCACGTCCTGCGCGCCGGTGGGGTCCAGCGCGATCGAAACGCCGGTAGGGTCGCCATCGCCCAGGTCGGCGGAGGAGGGGATGAAGTCGATGCCCTTCCACGCCATGGTGGCGCGGATCGAAGCGGCCAGCGCGTCGTGCAGCAAGCGGTACTGTTCGCGCGCCCACGCGGCGGTTTCGTGATCACCCAGCGATTCGGCCAGCCACGCACCGTCGTGCCAGCCCTTCAGACCCCAGTAGTCGTCCCAGTAACTGTGGGTCGGCGAGGGGTAGCCTTCGTGACTGATCGACGGTGCCAGGATGCCGGCGAACCGCTCCGGTGCGGGCTGGCTGGCCATGTAGCCGGGCACCAGCGTGCGCTCGCGCAGCTCCTGCAGGAAGCGCAGGGCTGCTTTCACCTTCGGCAGGTAGGCGCGCACCGATTCCGGGCCACCGTCCAGACGCGCGACATCGGCTACCAACGCAACGTATTGGCCTTGGCTGTCGTATTCGATGTCCGAACCGAAGCCGGTGTTGACGCTGCCGTCGTTGTTGAGGATCGGCGAAACCAGGCCGTTGGCGTGCACGCCATGTTCGGTGTACCAGGCCAGGTAGTCGCGCGCGATCCGTGATTCGCCCATGCGCAGCAGCACTGCCGAGGTGGCCATGCCGTCGCGGATGAAGGAGCGGTTGTAGTTGCGCGGCCCCGGTTGCATCGCCGGGCCGGTCTGGTTGATCAGCATGTACGCTGCTTGGGCGCGCAGCATATCCACCAGCGAAGGGTCGGGCAGGCGCAGGCCGACCTGGCCCAGCCGCGTCTGCCAATCTCCGGAAACGCGGGTGGCAAGGCTGTCGAAAATCGCATCGGGATCGCGGCTGTTGACGCCGAACGCGATCGGCGGCGGCTCCGGAAGCGCGCCGTCGCCGTTGGCAGCCGCGGTACCCAGCGGGAACGCGACCACGACCGACTGGGTGGCGCCCGGGGCGAGGTCGATGCGGTAGGCGAGGGCGGCCGCGGCCAGGCCATCCGGGTCATCGGCGTGTTGCGCAGTGGGCAGTTCGCCTTTCGCCACCGCAGCGGTGATCTCGGTGCTGCCATCGGGGCCGAACGGCGCCACGCCTGAAGCATCCACCGGCGTCAGCGAATGCAGCAGTGAGCGCCCGTTGACCCGCACCGTGGTGCCGTCGATGGCCACCGAGCGGATCGGCGAGAGGCCTCCGTTCTGCCACGGCGGATTCATCTGCATCGGGCGCGTCACCAGCGACAGGCTGCCGGCGATGGGCGCAGTGCCCACGTTGCGCAGGCGGTGGCGCACCAGCGTGACCGGTTGCCCGCCCAGCTCCACGGCGAAGGCCTCGCTGTTCAATTCCAGGCCGCGTTGCGGTTTCCATGTCACCGACGGCATCGGCTTCCAACCGTCGCGCAGCGCGTGCCGCACTGGCTGGTCGGCGCCGCCGGCGGCGGTGCCATCGGCATTGCGCCAGATCGGCTGTACCAACGGTGCGCCCTTGAACGCCTCGATGTTGCCGTACTCGTCGAAGATCGATTTCTGCAGGCCGCCGTGCACGCCCACCGCCGTCCAGTAGGTCTGCTGCAGGTGCAGGGAGGCCGGGAACAGGGCCCGGCGCGCACCGTTGGCCGCGCTCTGGTAGCGCTTCATCGGCGTCATCACTGCCGCCGGACCGAGCAGGCGCAGGCGCGCGATCTTCGGCGCATCACCCTGCACCTGCAGGCGCAGCGCCTGTGCTGTTACCGGCGCGGTGCCGGCCAGCCAGCTCTGCTGCCGGCTGCCGGCCTGCGGGTCATGCGCGAGTTCGCTCCAGCGTCCGTGTGCATCCTGTACCTGAAGGCGCGCGCCGCCGTGTGCGCCTGCCCAGTCCACTGCCAACCCGGTGGTGGAGAGGGCCCTCGGCAGAGAGATCTCCAACACGTGACTGCCGTCCTTCCCGGCGGGGATGGCCACGGCGCTGCCGCCTTGCCACACGGCCGCTGCCTGGGTCGCGTCCAATCCGGGCATGCGTGCTGTCGCGCGCTGGTCCAGCGGCTCGAGTTCGAAGATGGACACGCCCCAGTCCGATGTCCGCTCAGGACTGGCCAGCCGCAGGTAGCGGGCCTGGCGCGGCGTGAAGTAGAGGGTTTCGATGCCGCCGAGCGAGTCGCGCATGGTGTAAGCGGTCTGCCACTGCGTTCCATCCAGCGAGGTCTGCAGGCTGTAGCCCTCCGGGTTTGAGACGTCCCAAGTGAGGCGCGCGCCGCTGAGCGTGCTGGTTCTTCCCAGATCCACCTGGAACCAGTGGCCCGGGCTGAACGCTCCCCCGGTGACGGTCTTGGGATCGCCGTCGATGAGGTGGCTGACCGCCATGGCCGGGACTTGCTGGGAGGAACTGCTGGCACGCCACTGACCAAGGTCAGGGAGGTCCTGGGCCAGGCTGGCCGGAGCGAAGGCCAGGCCGAGAACGGAAAGCAGCGCGGCGCGACGAGCGATGTGCAAACCCATCAAAAAGTCCTTGCCTGATATGCCTCGCCAATGAGGTAGCGCCAACGCTATCAGGCGCTGTAATCGGTTACACGACGCGATGCAATATCGGGACCCGCGTAAAGGTGCGGTACTCCACACATTCTTCACATAGAGGTGGAAGGAGTCCGCCCAGCAAAGCACGATCAGGACACCTGTTCACGGAAGAGGGTGATGGTTGTCAGTTGACAACTGCTGCCCGCACCGCCACACTGGAGCCGTCCGATGGCAAGACCGAAGCATCCAAAGCGGGAAGTAGAAGCTGCCATCGCGCACGCCGAATTGATGGGTTGGCGGGTAGTGGTTGGCGGGAGCCATGCATGGGGGCGCATCTACTGCCCCTTCAACGACAAGGACTGCCGCTGTGGTGGAGTACGCCGAAGAATCCAGGCAACCACGCAGACGCATTGCGTCGCGTCGTAAACAACTGCGCGAAGCGCAGGTGATCAATGTCCGAGGAGCAGGATCATGGAGTACATCTTCACCCTGAAGTACCAGTTGCCAGACGCCCACGGCGACCTGCAGGCGCTGGTTGAACAGCTCGGGGAGCAGGGGTGCGATGACGCCCTGGTCGGTACCGGATTGCCAGGCCGCATCGCGCTGGAGTTCACGCGTGAGGCCGGGAGTGCTGAGGCTGCGGTGCGCAGTGCGCTTGACGATGTGCGGCGTGCCCTGCCAGGCGCGACCCTGATCGAGGTGACGCCCGATCTGGTCGGCCTCACCGACGTCGCTGCCCTGGTAGGGGTGTCGCGGCAGAACATGCGGAAACTGATGCTGTCCCATCCAGACAGTTTTCCCCTCCCCGTACACGACGGCAGCACCTCGATCTGGCACCTGGCCGATGTCCTGGCCTGGCTGCAGGCACGCGGTGGCTATGCGTTGACCGCGGGCCTTGTGGAAGTTGCCCGGGCAGCGCTCGAAGTGAATGTCGCCAGGGAAGGGATGCGGCGTTCCCGGTCGAATCCTGCCGGAGCGAACTGAGCACCTGCCTGCCTTGACGAATCGTCAAGTGGTGCAGGCCGCGACTTGACGGGCTGCTGGTTCAAGCATGCCCGCGCTTTCCCCAGACTGGTTCACGAAGTCACAGCCACCCGGCTGCCGACGCAGTCGAACCATCAAGGGGAAAACCAGATGATCAGCATTCCTGTTTCAGACACCTCGCATGCCCGCCTGTCCCGCGCCTCGCGCTGGCTGTGCAGCATCGGCTACGCCTTCCTTGCAGTGTTCTTTGCCTGGTCGGCCCTCAGCGGACACCGCCAGGCCGAAGCCATCCTCAAGGATGCGGTGACCGTGCAGGCACCGGTACAGGTCGACCACATCGAGGAAAAGCGCCGCAAGGGGCGGGTGTCCTACCAGTACCACTTCCGCTACGACTTCAGCGTTGATGGCGTTGAGTACACCGGCCACTTCTCCACCTCCGAGGACAACGCCACGCCGTACCTGGGCGAAGCGCCGCAGGTCGACGTGGCTTACGCACGCAGCAACCCCGCGCAGTTCGATCGGCTTGATCGGCTCGAAGGCCAGAAAGGGCTGGGTTCGGTACTGGGCCGGGTGATCGTGGCGCTGGGCATGCTGGCGATCCTGGTCTTCGTGGTGCACCTGCTGGTGACGCGCAAGCTGTTCGTGCGCCAGGGCCCTGCGCTTCCTGCGGTCTGAGCCGGCGGCAGGCAGGGGAGCGCAGGCATGGTTGACAGTCCATACGGTCACGGTAGGGTGTGCGACTCTCTTCCGTTCTGGTCGTTTCCGATGCCTGCCCCTGAGTTCGCGGACCTGCTGTCTCGACACATGCGGCGGATCCGGGCCAGTGCCGGGGGGGTGGCCGCCGAAATCGGCATCAGCCGCGAGGCGGTCAACAACTGGCGGGCCGGCACCTCGCGGCCAAGCCGCCGGCACCGCGACCGGGTACTGGCCTGCGCCAATTACCTGCGCCTGACCGAAACCGAATGCAATGCATTGCTGCAGTCGGTGGGGTTCGAGCCGGAATTCCCGGTGGAGCCGGTATCGGCACGGGAAGAGCACGCCGATCCCGCCGTTTCGGTTCCGCCCACCGTCACCCGGTTGTTCGACCGGCTGCAGTTGCTGCGCCCGTATCCGGTGAGCCTGCTGTTGACCCAGGCCCATTGGGGGCAGCCCCCCGAGCGCGCGGCGATTCTCGTTGAAGCAGCCACACGCTATGGGCAGGCGCGCGTGCTGCACCTGCAGCCGCCGTTCCGCTCCGGCGAGGGCGACCAGGACTACTTTGCCTTGCTGGCCGCGCAGTGCGGGCTGGACGGCGTTGGCTCGGACGCCAGTTTCGAGATGGCGCTGGCGCGTCGGCTGCAGCAGCCCGGTGCGCTGTTCTGCCTGGTGAGCCGGTTCGAGCAGGGGGAGTCCGGGCCGCGCGACGTGCTGGCCGGCATCCTGCGCAGCCTCAGCGAAATGTACAGCGGCAAGCTGCACCTGCTGATCTGTGGCGGGGCCGCGCTGGCCGACCTGAAGTACCAGGGCGGCGATCTTTCGCTGCTCAACATCGCGGCCAGCGAGAGCTGGCCGGAGCTGGGAATCGAGGACATGCGGCGCAGTGCCCCTGGCATTGGCGATGACACGCTGTCGCGCGCGCTGCGGTTGTCCGGCGGGCATCCGCTGTTGGCGCAGGCGGCGTTGACGTTGCTCGTTGACACTACTGTCGACGATGAGGCGGTCACCGATACGCTGTCCAGCCATCCGCGCCTGTGGGAAGCGCTGGTACCGCTGTTGCGGGATGACGCGGCGCGTGCCGCCGTGCAGGGCTGGCTGGCACAGCCGGTGGTGGCGCCGGCGCGGCCGTACCTGGCCGATCCGCTGCTTCGCCACCTGTACTGGAACAACCTGCTGACCGCGCGCCCGCACCCGCAGGGGCACTGCCTGGAATGGCGCTGCGAGGCGATCCGCCGCGCCGTGCGGCAGGTGATCGATGGCATGCAGGTGCAGACCGCATGAGCAGGCCACCGCGCCGGCAGCCGGTACTGCGCTGGTGGTGGCTGCTGCTGGTGGCCGGCCTGACCTGGTTCGTCGGCAGCTACCTGTTCGTGCCCTGGCTCAACCCGGTGCAGCTGCTGCGCATGCAGCGCGACGGCGAAAGCATGATGCTCATGCAGCGGGCGAACATCGACATGATGTTCCTTCGCGAAGAGGCGTTGTCGTATTGGCTGCAGCATGAAAGCTGGCCGCAGCAGGTGCACGTGCCGGGCGTGCATGATCCGGAAGAAACGCTGGTGGTTGCCGAACTGCCGCAGCCGTTCGTGCTGCGCCTGCGCTTCACCGACCGCTTCCCGGCCAACAGCGGACTGCGCGGTGCGGTGATCGAGCAGACGCTGGAGCCGCGCACCCAGTACTGGCGTTGCCGCCCTGGCGATCCTGCGCCACCGTCACGCTGGTTGCCGGCCAACTGCCGGGCACAGGCACCGTGGGGCATCGTGCAGTGGCTGTCGGTGGTGCTGGGGCTGTCGGTGCTGGGCCTGGCCGGGCTTGGCATGCTCTGGTACTGGGTGCGACCGGCGGTGGCCGACATCGTGCGCGAGCCACAAGGGCTGCTTGCCCAGCCGTTGCAGGCATTGCCCGCCATCGACCGCCAATTGGGATGGCTGCGGCTCAGAGATCGCGTCCTGGCCGGTGCCGGGATCGCCACGGTGCGCTGGCGCGACGCGCTGCGCCACCTGCAGGCCACGCCAAGCACACGCGCATTGCAGCTGGCCGCGCGCATCGGTGCGATCGATGCGCCGGCAACGGGCTGGTCGCTCACCGGCCTGGTGCGCGAATGGACCCTGCCGGACAAGCTGCCGTTGGCCCTGGAACGGCTGTGGCTGTACCAGCCCGATCCGGCGTTGGCGGCCGATGCCATCGTGCAGCAGTTGCGCGCCATGCCCAACGGGCAGGACGTGGTGCTGGTGGTGAGCCCATCGCTGGCGGTCGATGCCGAACTGGCTGCCTACGCCGAGGATCCGGCCAACCTGTGCGTGTGCCTTGGCCAGGCCGCCCAGACCCGCTGGCTGCTGCAGCCGGGCGCGCTCGACGCGCTGGTCGGGCTGCTGGCCCGGCAGCTCCGGGTGACCCGCATCTCGCCCTACCAGACCCACGGCGGCATCACCCGTCCGGCGGCCTTCTTTGGACGCGAGTCGCTGCTGGCGCGCGTGCTCAACCGCGAGCCCGGCAACTACCTGTTGGTGGGCGGTCGGCAGCTGGGCAAGACAAGTTTGATGAAGGCCATCGAGCGACGCTTTGTCGGCCACCCGCGCGTGCACTGTGTGTATCTGTCGCTGCGCGATCATCGGCTGACAATGCGGCTGGCGCTGGAACTGGGCCTGGCCGAGGACACCGGGATCGATGCGCTGGTCGCCGAGTTGTCCGCGCGGGCAGCGGGGCGCGGCCTGCTGCTGCTGATCGACGAGACCGACCTGTTCCTGCGCGCGGAAGCGGCACAGGGTTATCCGCAGCTGGCGGCGCTGCGCGCGCTGAGCGAAGAGGGACGCTGCCACTTCATGCTGGCCGGGTTCTGGGACCTGTACGAAGCGGTCACCCTGGATTTCGCATCGCCGCTGCGCAACTTCGGCGAGGTGATCCATATCGGCGGGCTGGAACAGGACGCCTGCGTGGCCTTGGCGACCGAACCGATGGCGCGCCTGGGCGTGCACTTTGCCAGCCCGGACCTGCCGCAGCGGCTGGTGGCGGCGTGTGGTCGCCGCGCCAACCTGGTCGCCATTGCCTGCCAGCAGCTGCTGGGCCAGCTGGACCGTGGCCAGCGCGTACTGGATGCAACGCAGGTACACGCGGCGCTGGTGAGCGAGCCGATGTTCGATGCATTGGCCGGCTGGGCGCGGCTGAGTCCCGATCCCCTGGCGTGCCGTATCGACCGCATCGTGGTGTACCAGGTCGCCGGTGCGCAGCTGGTCGGCAGCGGCGAGCGTGGCATCACCCTGGTGGAACTATTGGCTGCATTCGATGCGGCGGGCGCGCGGGTCGATCCGGAGCAGGTCCGCCACGCCCTGGCACGGTTGCAGCTGGCGTATGTGGTTCGCCGTGACGCCGATGGGTTGCCCTACGTATTTGCGGTGCCGGTGTTCGTTACCCAGTTCCAGCGTGAAGAAGTGCAGGCACTGCTGCAGCGCGAACTGCAGGCGCTGGGCGCGGCGGTATGACTCCCGTATCAAGATAACGAATGAGAAATTACGTCTCTTCGTGACGCATTTCCCTGTGTGTATCGACGCGATTCTGGGATAGTGGTGCGATGTTCGTGCGCCACGGCGGAGTTGATGCTGCATCCACAGGATTTGTCTTCGTCGCAGATCGGCGCCGTGCTGGCCCAGGCCTACGGCCTGCAGGTCAGCCACGTCATGCAGCGGCCGGCGGGTGCCGATGCGGGCGCCACGGTGTACCAGGTGACCTCCGATGACGGCACGCGCTGGTGGTTGAAGTGCCGCCGCTATGCCGTGGCCGATGCCGTGTGGGAGGTCATGCAGCATTTGCGCTGCGCGCTCGGCCTGGACGAGGTGGTGGCCCCGCAGCCCGCGCTTGATGGTGCCCCGGCCACGTATGCCGAGGGCCTGCAGTGGACGCTGTTTGCCTATGTGGAGGGCGAGTCGGGGTTCGAAGTGGCCCTGTCGCAGGCGCAGTGGCACCGGCTGGGCCAGGTGTTGCGCCAGGTGCACGACACCGCGTTGCCGGCCCGGTTGGCATCCGGTCTTGCGCAACCGGGTTTCGACGATGACACGGCGGTGGAGCGGGTGGGGTCGTGGCTGCAGCGCGGTGATGAGCGTTGGCCCATTCCCGATGCCCTGGCGGAGGACTACCGGCGGGTCTGGCGGCAGCGGCAGGCGCGGGTGGCCGAGGTCTGGCAGCACTGCATGGCGCTGCGTGAGCGCCTTGCCGGGCAGCACTGGTCACGGGGGTTGTGCCATGGCGACCTGCACGCCGGCAACCTGTTGCTGCGCGCCGATGGTGGGCTGCACCTGATCGACTGGGACGACATGGTGCTGGCGCCGCGCGAGCGCGACCTGATGTTCGTCGGCGCAGGGGTGGGCGGTCGCTGGGGACGCGATGATCCGCCGCGGTTCCGCGAAGGCTATGGCGCGGTGGCGCTGGATCCGGTCCGGCTGGCGTACTACCGCCACTGGCGGATCCTGCACGACCTGCAGGAGTTCCACGACCTGCTGCTGGAGCCGGGTGCGGCCTCGCGTCCGCCCAGCCAGCGCCGCCAGGCGTTGCGTTTCATGGAGGAGCAGTTCGCGCCGGGCAACGTGATCGACGCAGCTGCCCGCAGTTGGGCTGCCGTGGCGTAGCGCGGGTCGTCGACCGTGCTTACTCGCCCGGCTTGGCGCCGGCCGTGGCGGCTTCGGATGCCGCGCGCCGCACCAGTACCGCCTCGCGGTGCGCGATGTAGGCATTGGCGGCAAGAATAATGCCCGCCCCGATGACGGTCCAGCGGTCCAGCGTTTCATTGAACAGCAGCCAGCCCAGCAGGCTGACCAGCGGCAGCTGCATGAAGCTGATCGGGGTCAGCGCCGACACTTCGCCCAACCGCAACGCGCGGGTCCACAACAGCTGGCCCAACGTGCCCAGCACGCCGGTAGCGGCCAGCCAGGTCCACGCAACGCCGCTGGGCCAGACCCAGCCGAACAGGGCAGGCACCAGCGACAGCGGTACCCAGAACACGTAGGTGTAGAACACCACGGTATCGGCCCCGTCCACGCGGGTCAGCTGCTTGATCTGGATGGCGACCAGCGAACTGAGCACGGCGGCCAGCACCGCCACCAGCACGCCCGGGCTGAAGGTGGCGGCGCCGGGGCGAACGATGATCAGGACCCCGATGAAGCCACAGACCACGGCCGCCCAACGGCGCGCGCGTACCTTCTCGCCAAGGAACAGCACGGCCGCGATGGTGACGAACAGGGGCGTGGAGTACGACAGCGAGATCGCCTGCGACATCGGCAGGTGGCCGATGGCCCAGAACGCACAGAGCATCGAGGCCAGCCCGATCAGGCTGCGCACGAAATAGCGGGGCAACTGTGTCGTGCGGAACGGCGAGCTGCCCGGGCGCAACAGGAACGGCAGCAGCGCCAGCAGGCCGAACGCGTTGCGGAAGAACGCCACTTCCTGGGTGGGCACGTAGCGGGTGGCATAGCGGATCGCCACGGCCATCAACCCGAAGGCCAGGGTACTGCCCAGCATCAGCAGCGCCGCACGCATCGGTGTCGGCGCGGGAAGGGCAAGCTGGACGGTCACCACTGTGCGCCGATCAGGCGCGGCTCCGGTTCGATGGGGACGCCGAATTTCTCCAGCACCGAGGCGGAAATGCGCCGCGCCAGCGCGAGCAGTTCGGCACCGGTGGCGTCGCCGTGGTTGACCAGCACCAGGGCATGCTGGGGCGCCACGCCGGCATCGCTTTCGCGGAAGCCCTTCCAGCCGCAGGCTTCGATCATCCAGGCGGCCGAGAGCTTGCGCCGGTCGTCCTGGTCGGCCGGGTACACCGGCAGGCCGGGGAAGTGCTGCAGCAGCACCTCCACCTGTTCCAGCGGCAGTACCGGGTTCTTGAAGAAGCTGCCGGCATTGCCCAGCACATCCGGGTCGGGCAGCTTGCGCCGGCGGATGGCGATCACCGCATTGGCCACGTCGGCGGCCACCGGCAGCTCCACGCCCATCGCCTGCATTTCCTCGGCAATGCCTGCATAGCCCAGGCGCAGGTCATGCAACAGGGGCAGGCGCAGTTCGATGGCGCTGATCAGGTAGCGGTCCGCATCGTGCTTGAAGACGCTGTCGCGGTAGCTGAAGGCGCACGCGTCGGCATCCAGCCGCACCCATTCGTTGTTCTGGCGGTCCCAGGCTTCCACCGCCTGGATGAACTCATCAACCTGCACGCCATAGGCGCCGATGTTCTGGATCGGGGCCGCACCGGCCGTGCCGGGAATCAGCGCCAGGTTCTCCAGCCCCGACAGGCCGTTCTGCAGCGACCACATCACCAGCCCATGCCAGTTCACGCCGGCGCCGGCACGCACCACGGTGTGGTCGGCGCGGTGTTCCAGCACTTCGATCGAGCGGTTGGCGAATACCAGTACGGTGCCGGGCACGTCGTCGGCGATCAGCACGTTGCTGCCGCTGCCCAGTACCAGCAGGGGGTGGCCGGCGACCTGGGGCAGGGCCAGCACATCGGGCAGCAGGGCCGCGTCGTGCAGCTCCAGCAGCTGTTCGGCAACCGCGTCGACGTGGAAGGTGTTGAGGGCCTTCAGCGAGGCGTTTTCGGTCAGTGACCAGGCAGGCATTGCAGTACTCATAGGGGGGCCACCGCGCCACGGCTCGGTGCTTCGCGGCGTCGGCGGATCGCCTCCACGCAGTCGTGCACCAGCGCCGGGCCGCGGAAGATCAGGCCGCTGTAGCACTGCACCAGCGCGGCACCAGCAGCCATCTTGGCCACGGCATCGGCACCGGACAGGATGCCGCCGACACCGATCAACGGGGTGGATTCGGGCAGGCGCGCGCGCAGGCGGCGCAGCACCAGGGTGGACTGGCCCAGCAGCGGCGCGCCGGACAGGCCGCCGGCTTCGCTGGCATGCCGGTCGGCGGCAACCGAACTGCGGTCAATGGTGGTGTTGGTGGCGATCACTCCGTCCACCTTCAATTCGCCCAGCACGCGCGCTGCGGCATCGATGTCGCGGTCGCTCAGGTCCGGGGCGACCTTGACCAGCATCGGAACGCGCTTGCCATGCTTGGCCGCCAGCGCTTCCTGGCTTTCGCGCAGCTGCGAAACCAGCTGGCGCAGCGCGGTTTCTTCCTGCAGTTCACGCAGGCCGGCGGTGTTGGGCGAAGAGATGTTGACGGTGATGTAATCGGCCAGCGGGTACACCTTCTGCAGGCAGTGCTGGTAATCGTCGAACGCCTGCTCGTTGGGAGTGTCCTTGTTCTTGCCGATGTTGATGCCAAGCAGGCCGCTGCGGCGCTGCGCGCGTTCAACATTGCGCACCAGTGCATCCACGCCGAGGTTGTTGAAGCCCATGCGGTTGATGATCGCCTGGTGGGCGGGCAGCCGGAACAGGCGCGGCTTGGGATTGCCTTCCTGCGGACGCGGCGTGATGGTGCCGATCTCCACGAACCCGAAGCCCAGCGCGAACAGCGCGTCGATGTGCTCGCCGTTCTTGTCCAGGCCGGCGCCCAGACCGACCGGGTTGGGGAAGTTCAGCCCGAACACGTTGGTCGGCAACGGGGCCGGGCGGCGTGCCAGCAGCGGCGTGGTGCCGGTACGGTAGGCGAGGTCCAGCGCACTCAGGCCCAGGCCATGGGCGCGTTCGGCGTCCAGGGAAAACAGGAAGGGTCGGGCAAGCGAGTACATGGCGTCCAGTCAGTCCAGCGTGCCGATGAAGGCACGGGTTTGGTATTCAAAAGCGATTTTGCCATCGACCGCGTGCGCATCGAACAGCTGCTGCAGCGCGTCCAGCATGGGGGCGTGGCGCGGGTGGCCCAGCGGCGGGGCATAGGACGACGACAGCAGGCGACCGCGCAGGCCGTCGGCATCCATGTACTGCGCGTTCGGGAACCGGGCGGTGCCGCGCAGGCCCGGGCCGAACCACGCGCGCATGGCATCGTCATCCTGGTAGCGCTCAGCCACCTGGGTGTAATCGGTGCCGAACTCCAGCAGCAGCTGTTCGTAGCCGACCAGGAACGGCGAGGCGTCGAGCAGGCGCGAGTTCCAGAACACCAACGCAAGGCCCTGCGGGTGCAGGATGCGCTTCCATTCCGTGCGCACCGCATCGGTGTCGAACCAGTGGAAGGCCTGCGCCGCTGCGACCAGGCCGACGCTGTCGTCGGCCAGCGTGGTGGCTTCGGCGGTGCCGTCCACCAGCTTCAGGCGCAGGTACTCGGCGGCCAGCAGCTTCTCGGCCGCCTCGCGCATCGGCGCATTGGGTTCCACCGCGATCACCGGATGCCCGGTGGCCAGGAACAGGCGTGTGGAGATGCCGGTGCCGGCGCCGATGTCGGCGACCAGGGTTTCGGTGGGCACGCCCATCTCGCCATGCACCCAGTCCAGCAGCGCCGGTGGGTAGTCGGGACGGTAGCGGACGTAATCCGCCACGCGGTTGCTGAAACGTCCGGTTGCGTCCGATCCGCTCATGGGCACCTCACGATTGCAGGGAAACGAACCAGGCCAGCCCGCCGAAGAACAGCACGATGGCCAGCAGCGCCAACAGGCTGCCGATCACCACCACCCAGCCCATGATCAGGCCGGCCAAGGCCAGGCCATCGCCTTCCAGTTCCAGCGGGCGGCGGCGGATTTCGGCGCGGGCCATGTGCCCGGTGACGATGGCGACCACGCTGCCCAGGAAGGGAAGGGCGGTCCAGCCGAGGATGCCGGCGATCAGGCTGATCAGGGCCATGGCGCTGGTTTGGCGGGGCGGGAGGCTCATGCGGCTCCTGGGGGAAGGTGGGACAAGGGAATCATAGGGCCAGCGACGGGTTTATCCCATCAGGACCTGGCCGCCATCGACATTCAAGGTATGCCCGGTGATCCAGCGCGCCATCGGCGAGCACAGGAACAGGGCGGCATCGGCGATTTCCTGCGGCTGCCCGAAGCGGCCGAACGGGATCCTGGCCAGGGTGCCGTGGTAGAGGTCGGGGTCCTGCTCGCGCCGGCGTGCCCACAGCCCGTCCTCGAACTCGATCGAGCCCGGGGCAATGGCATTCACCCGGATCCGGTGCGGGGCGAGCGCCAACGCCTGCGAGGTGGTGTAGTGCATCAGTGCGGCCTTGGCGGCGCCATACGGGGCGGCGCCGGGGCGCGGCTGCTGGGCGGCGATCGAGGCCAGGTTGAGGATGCAGGCCTCGGGCGACTGCTTCAGCCAGGGCAGGGCGAGGCGGGAGGCACGCACCGCCGACATCAGGTCGACGCCGAGGCTGGCTTCCCAGCCGGCTTCATCGTCGCTCATGCCGTAGCCGGTGGCGTTGTTGATCAGCACATCGATACCGCCGAGGGCATCGGCGGCACTGGCCAGCCAGTGCTCGATATCGGCCAGGCGCGAAAGATCGGCCACCGCGGTGTGCAGCGACAGTCCCTGGGCGGCGGCGTCATCGCGCAGTGCGGCCAGGCCGGGTTCGCCGCGGGCGCACACCGAGACACGGGCACCGGCAGCGGCAAAGGCCAGCGCCATCGCGCGGCCGATGCCTTTGCTGCCACCGGCCACCAGTACGCGGCGGCCGGTGTAATCCAGGCTGGGGCGTTCAACCATCACAGGTCGAATTTGATGCCCTGGGCCAGCGGCAGCGAATCGGAGTAGTTGATGGTGTTGGTCTGGCGGCGCATGTAGACCTTCCATGCATCCGAACCGGACTCACGGCCACCGCCGGTGTCCTTCTCGCCGCCGAACGCGCCGCCGATTTCCGCACCAGAGGTGCCGATGTTGACGTTGGCGATGCCACAGTCCGAACCGGCTGCCGACAGGAAACGCTCGGCCACCTTCAGGTTCTGGGTGAAGATCGACGAAGACAGGCCCTGCGGCACGCCGTTCTGCATGTCGATGGCTTCGTCCAGGGTGCTGTACCTCATCACGTACAGGATCGGCGCGAAGGTTTCGTGCTGCACCACTTCGTCGCTGTTCTTCAGCCCGGTGACAATGGCCGGCAGCACGAAGTTGCCGGCGCGGTCGATGCGGGTACCGCCGGTTTCGATGGTGCCGCCGCTGGCCTTGGCCTTTTCGATCGAGGCCAGGAACTGCTGCACGGCGCTGTCGCTGTTGAGCGGGCCCATCAGGTTGGCCGCATCGGTCGGATCGCCGATCTTGCCCTCCACCTGCTTGTACGCCTTGACCAGCGTGGCCAGCACGTTGTCGTAGATGGATTCATGCACGATCAGGCGGCGCGTGGTGGTGCAGCGCTGGCCGGCAGTGCCGACCGCGCCGAATACGATGCCCGGGATGGCCAGCTTCAGGTCCGCGCTCTCATCCAGGATGATGGCGTTGTTGCCGCCCAGTTCCAGCAGGCAGCGGCCAAGGCGGTGGGCAACCTTTTCGGCGACCTGGCGGCCGACCTGGGTCGAACCGGTGAAGCTGATCAGCGGCACGCGCTTGTCGGCCACCAGCTTCTGCGACAGCTCGGTGCCGGCGTCGTTGACCAGGAAGAAGATATCCGGGAAGCCGGCGCCACGCAGTGCTTCGTTGCAGATGCGCATGGACGCGATGGCGGTCAGCGGCGTCTTGTTGGACGGCTTCCACAGGCACACATCACCGCAGATCGCGGCCAGGAACGAGTTCCATGCCCACACGGCGACCGGGAAGTTGAACGCGCTGATGATGCCGACCAGGCCCAGCGGCTGGTACTGCTCGTACATGCGGTGGCCGGGGCGCTCGGAATGCATGGTGTAGCCGTACAGCATGCGGCTCTGGCCCACGGCGAAGTCGGCGATGTCGATCATCTCCTGCACTTCACCGTCGCCTTCCGGCTTGCTCTTGCCCATTTCCAGCGCAACCAGCGAACCCAGCGCATCCTTGTTGGCGCGCAGCGCTTCGCCGCACAGGCGAACGGCTTCGCCACGGCGCGGGGCCGGGGTGGTGCGCCACACCTTGAAGGCTTCCTGGGCACGGGCCACGATGGTTTCGTAGTCGGCGTCGGTGGTGGCGTGCACCTGGGCGATGGCCTCGCCGGTGGTCGGGTTGACCGAGGTGATCACGCCCGCGCTGGTGGCCGACGACCACTCGCCGTTGCCGAGGTAGGTGCCAGCGTTGGTCGCGTCGAGGCCGAGCGCCTTGAGCAGGTCAGAGGACATGCAAACTCCTGTTGCGGATCGAAAAGGGCGCAGCCGCTGGCAGGGTGGGGGGTGCGGCGTGCAGACCCGCCATTCTATCAGGAGCGCCCCGCCGGCATTGCCGCAGCGCCACACGGCGCCGCCCGCCCGGTCGCGGCGGCCGCTAGAATGGACACCATTGTTCGCCCCCCAGGAATCTGAATGAACGTTACCGTTGCAGAAGGCGTGGTCGTCGGGAACCGTCTCCCGTTCGTGCTGTTTGGCGGCCTGAATGTGCTCGAAGACCTCGATTCGACCCTGCACGCGGCCGAACACTTCACCAAGGTCACGGCCAAGCTGGGCATCCCGTACGTGTTCAAGGCTTCGTTCGACAAGGCCAACCGCTCTTCGATCCATTCCTTCCGCGGCGTGGGCCTGGACGAAGGGCTGCGCATCTTCGAGGAAGTGAAGCGCCAGCTCGGCGTGCCGGTGATCACCGACGTGCATGAAGTCGCCCAGGCCGCCCCGGTGGCCGAAGTGGTCGACGTGCTGCAGATTCCGGCGTTCCTGGCCCGCCAGACCGACCTGGTGGTGGCCATCGCCCAGACCGGCCGTGCCGTGAACATCAAGAAGCCGCAGTTCCTCAGCCCCACGCAGATCAAGCACATCGTGTCCAAGATCCGCGAAGCGGGTAACGAGAACATCATCCTGTGCGAACGCGGTTCGCAGTTCGGCTATGACAACCTGGTCGTGGACATGCTCGGCTTCCGCGAAATGATTGAATCCACCGGGGGCCTGCCGGCCATCTTCGATGTCACCCACAGCCTGCAGCGCCGCGATGCCGGCAGCGAGGCCTCCGGTGGCCGCCGCCGCCAGGTGGCCGAACTGGCCCGCTCGGGCATGGCGCTGGGCCTGGCCGGCCTGTTCCTGGAAGCGCACCGCGACCCGGACCATGCCCGTTGCGACGGCCCCAGCGCCCTGCCGCTGAGCGCGCTGGAACCGTTCCTGGCCCAGATCAAGGCCGTGGACGAGCTGGTCAAGGGCTTCGCGGAGCTGGAAATCCGCTGATCCGGGCGTACCCGTGCGGCACCATCGGCCTTGGTCCTGTCGCTGAATACCGGTATCCTTCACCGCTGCATGCACGCAAGGTGCATGCAGCCTGCAGCCAGGCTGCACGCCTGGCCGGCACATGGCCCCGTAGCTCAGCTGGATAGAGCGTCCCCCTCCTAAGGGGAAGGTCGCCCGTTCGAATCGGGCCGGGGTCACCATCACGTCCCGCAGGACGCTGTCTGCACGCTTCCCTCGCTGTCCATTGACGAACCACCTGTCAGGGTTGCTTCGACGCCACCGAAGGAACCCCCATGTCGACCTTGGACAACCGTCTCGAATTTCCGTGGCAACCGGTTGCTCAGGTGCCTGCGCCCGAGCCGTCTCCTGCTGCACCGGAGCCGCCGATGGAAGAGCCGCCTCTGCGCGAGCCGCCGGTCACCGAGCCACCCAGCGAAGCGCCGCCCGAAGGTGATCCTCCACCGGCGGAGCCGCCGCTGGAGGCGCCGGTTCCTTCCCGCCAGGAATGACACGCTTGTTGCTGAGACGCCGCATTCAATGCGGCGTTTTTTGTTGTGGCGAGGATGTGTCGTACGCCGACGTGATGGTGCTGTCGCGGTGCGAACACGTCCTGACGACGCCAGCTTTCCATGGCGCAGACAACACTTAACGCCGCATTTTCCGAGGGCTCAAAGGTCACGCCGACTTCATTGCAGTTGCGGAAAAGTGGACTCACCCCGACACGGGTCAACACGAAATTCTTTCAGGAGTAGAAATCAGTGAGCACCGAATCCAAGACCGCGCATACCCTCAACGACATCATCGAGATTGCCCGCGATGGCCAGGACTTCTACACCGAAGCGGCCGACAAGGTAAAAGATGCTGAGCTGTCCGCGCTGTTTACCAAGATTGCCGGCGTCAAGTCGCAGATTGTCACCTCGCTGAGCAGCACCGTTGCCGCCACCGGCGCCAAGCCGGCCGAGCATGGCACCGTGGTGGGCTCGATGCAGCAGTTCTACGGCAAGGTCCGCGCCACGCTGGGCGATACCCAGTACGGCTACGTTGCCGAACTCGAGGAATCCGAAGACCGCCTGCTGAAGGCGTTCAAGGACACCCTGACCGACAGCGACACCCCGCCGGCCGCCCGCGCGGAAGTCAGCCGCCTGCTGCCGCTGGTCCAGGAAACCCACGACGTGATGCGCAACCGCAAGCACGCCATGAAGCACTAACCGGCCGCGGCGACCCCGGTCGCCCGTCCTGTAAGCAGACGCCCCGGTTCAGCCCGGGGCGTCTGCGTATCGGCCGGCGAAGCGACTCCACACACCCGCGTACGGCCCTGTCGGATATGGTGCATACTCGATCACAGTTACCGGCGGAATTGCTCATGGAACACATGCGTTGGCTCACGCTTCGTCTTGGCAATAACCAGTCCATCGGTCCTGGCGTTCTCAAGGACCTGTGGTCCAACGCGTGCGAGACGAACCAGTCGTCGGTGACCCGCGATACGGACGGCCGCTCGACCGCCTATGCGCTGCACGCGCCCACTTCGCTGGCCTACCCGAAGCGGGCCGAGCTGCGCATGCGGGAGCTGCTGGAAAAAGCCGGTTACACCTTCACCATGGGCTCGCTTGCCGATCGCCCAGCGCCGCAGCCGGTGCGCTTCCGCTGAGCCAGGCTACCTTGCCTGGCGGGCGAGGGGCAGTACCCGGCGCATGATGCGCACCGGCACGCCCGTGCGATGTGTCTGCCGCTCCAGTGGCTCCCAGCCGAGCTGCGCATACAGGCCACCATCATCGTGCTCGGTCTGCAGGAACACTTCGCGCACGCCGTAGCCCTGCGCTTTCTGCATCAGTGCCGCGATCAGTTCGCTGGCGAGCGCATGGCCACGATGCGACGGACGCACGTAAACGCCACCCAGCCAGTGCAGCCGCTCGGGGCGTTCAGTGCGTTCATGGAATTTGAGCTGCGCGGCAGCAACGGGCACCTCGTTGTCGGTGGCCATCAGCAGCACGGGGAGCTCGTTGTCGTGCAGGAACACTTCCAGCCGCTGCTGTTCGTCTTCCAGCGTCCAACCGGGCACGCGGTGGCCCCAGGTGTCGAAATACCAGCGTGCAACAACGGGCAACAGGTGCGGTGCATGGCTCAGGGTCAGAAACGGCATCGGGTACTCCCTGTACGGCGCGACGGTACTTCCCATGACTACGCCCCCGTTATACCACTGGGGTATTGGCCCCTTGCCGTGACGCGTTGCAGGTTTTGAGAACCGCGCGCAGACTTGGATCCTCGGTCACGCCTGCGCTCACAATGTCTTCACCCGCGTTCAACCTTCGCCGCTATGGCCGCTCGTCCAGCGTGGACCATCACGCGTTCGCGCAGTGGGTAGTGCCGGTGCGGGGTGAACTGGCGTTCGAGCTGCAAGGACATGGCGCACGCTTGGACCCCATGCAGGGCGCCTTCGTGGCGCCCATGGCCGGGCATGCCCAGACCGCCGGTGATGACGACCGCTTCCTGATCGTGGACTGCCCGGCGGAGATGTTCGACGACGACACGCTCGAACGCCTGCATCGCCAGCCCGTGCTGGCCTTGCCAGTGCAGGTGCGCGCGATGGCACAGCGGGTGGCGGGCGCTGCACACGAGCGGGTCAACGACGACACGGTCCGATGCGAATTGCCCGGACTGCTGCAGGCGTTCTCGCTGGCCGGCAGTGCAACACGGCTGCAGGCGGTCTGTGCGCGCATTGAACGCGCACCCGGACAGGCGTGGCCGGTGGAGCGCATCGCCAGTGAGGTCGGGGTCAGCAGCAGCCGGTTGCATGCCGTGTTCCGCCAGGCGTTCGGGCTCAGCCCGCAGGCCTGGTTGAGCGCCAGCCGGTTGCGTTGGGCGCGCGGGCAGCTGGCTGCGAGTGATGCGTCCATTGCCGACATCGCCCAGCACGCCGGTTATTCCGAGCAGAGCGCATTGACCCGCGCACTGCGCCGGGAGTGGGGCATGACCCCGGCCGATTACCGCCGTCGCTTCCGGTACTCGCAGTAGCCTGGGTCAAGATCGTCCGCCGCGTCGCGCCTACACTGGCGCAGTCTTTTTGTTGCCGGGCGCATGGCTGCTGATGAATCGTTCGATGGGCGTAGGTATCGCCAATGGCGTGGCTGCCGGGGCGCTGTGGGGCGTGGTGTTCCTGGCGCCGGCGGTGCTCAGCCATTTCAGTGCCGTGCAGCTGTCGGCCGGGCGCTATCTGGTCTATGGACTGATTGCCGTGGTGCTGCTGGCGCCCCGCTGGCGTGAGCTGCGCGAGCGGATCGGCATGGCCGAATGGCGTGGCCTGCTGTGGCTCAGCCTGGCCGGCAACCTGGTGTACTTCGTGCTGCTGGCCCATGCGGTGCAGTGGGCGGGCGGGGCGGCGGCGTCGCTGATCGTTGGGCTGATTCCCGTAGTGGTGACGGTGGCGGGCGTGCGCGAGCAGGGCGCAGTGCCGTTGCGCCAGCTTGCGCCCGCACTGACGCTGTGCCTGTTCGGGGTAGGCCTGGTGGGCTATGAGGCGCTGCAGTCCGAGCATGCGCAGGGCTCGGCCAACCAGCGCCTGCTCGGCCTGCTGTGCGCGTTTGGTGCGCTGTTTTCGTGGGCGCTGTACTCCATCGGCAACAGCCGCTGGCTGGCGCGGCGCCCGGACATTTCCGGCCACGACTGGTCCTTGTTGACCGGCGTGGCCACCGGTGCGCTGGCGCTGCTGCTGGTGCCCAGCGCGTTTGTCGTCCCAGGTCCCGCACACGCGCCAGTCGACTGGATGTGGTTCTGGGTCATCAGCGCGGGTGTGGCCGTGGTTGCCTCGGTGTTCGGCAACGCCTGTTGGAACCGGGCCAGCCGCAACCTGCCGCTGACCTTGACCGGGCAGATGATCGTGTTCGAGACGCTGTTCGCGCTGCTGTATGGATTCGGCTGGCAGCGGCGCTGGCCGACCCTGATGGAATCACTGGCGATCGTCTGCCTGGTCTCCGGGGTGCTGTTGTGCGCGCATGCACACCGGCCGCCACGCGCGGTGGCCGAGCACGCTGGCTGATTCCGTTGCGCGGCCTGGATGGTCACATTCGCAACTTTTTGGCCGATGATGCCTGCTGTTCGTCACGTTTGACTTTTTGCGGTGCAACACTTGACAAGCACCCGGTCGGCGTAGTTTTCTTGGTCCATGGTCCTTGCCGCCGCCACCGTCACGCTTCGCTCCACCGCCCTCACCGGCGGCATGCGCAGCGTTGCCCTGGCCACCGGTACCACCACCATTACCACCGTCACCACTCGCCTGGTGCGGCCCGTCGTCTTCGCGTAATTTCCGAAAACAACGGCCCCGCACCAGATCAGGTTGCGGGGGATCTCCTTCAGCCTGATTGACGCGGGGCCTCGAATCGAGGTCAGCATGTCTTCTGTCGCCGCTTCACCCGATGCCCCTGCATCGCCTGCCTCCTCCGCGCCGCTGCGCGCGGCCACCTCGACGGTCGTGCACAAGTTCGGCGGCACCTCCGTGGCTGACGCCGACCGCTATCGCCACGTGGCCCAGCTGCTGCTGGCCCGTGACGAAGCGGTGCAGGTCACCGTGGTATCGGCGATGAAGGGCGTAACCGATGCGCTGATCGCGCTGGCCGGTGCCGCTGCCGACAACGCGCCGCAGTGGCGCGACGACTGGCATGCGCTGCGCGCCCGCCATCGCGGTGCCGCCGTTGCGCTGCTGGGCGAGCATGCAGGTGACACGGTGGAATGGCTGGATGCGCGCTTCGACCACCTGGCCGAGGTGCTGGGCGCGCTGGCGGTGATCGGTGAGCTGCCCAGCGAGGTACTCGACCGCGTGCAGGGCCTGGGGGAGGTGTATTCGGCGCATCTGCTGGGCCACTACCTGCGCAGCATCGGCGAGGACTGCGCCGTGCTGGATGCGCGCGAGGTGCTGGTGGTGGACCGTGGCGAACTGGGCGTGGACGTGGACTGGGTGCAGAGCGCGCAGCGTCTGGCGGTATGGCGCGACGCGCACCCGGCGGCGCGCGTGGTGGCCACCGGGTTCGTGGCCCGCGACCGCCGCGACCGGGTGACCACCCTGGGGCGCAACGGCAGTGACTACTCCGGTGCGATCTTTGCCGCGCTGTTCAACGCCGATGAGCTGCATATCTGGACCGATGTAGACGGCGTGCTTTCGGCCGACCCGCGGGTGGTGCCCGAAGCCGTGCAGCTGGAAGCGCTGAGCTACGATGAGGCCTGCGAACTCGCCTATTTCGGGGCCAAGGTGGTGCACCCGCAGACCATGTCACCCGCCATCGAGCGCGGCCTGCCGATCATCATCCGCAATACTTTCCATCCGGACCATCCCGGCACCCGGATCACCGCCGAACGCACCAGTTCCGGCCCGATCAAGGGCCTCACCCTGAGCCCGGAGCTGGCGCTGCTGAACCTGGAAGGCACCGGCCTGATCGGCGTGCCCGGCACGGCCGAGCGTGTGTTCGCCGCGCTGCGCAACGCGCACGTGTCGGTGGTGATGATTTCGCAGGGCTCATCGGAACATTCCATCTGCTGCGTGGTGCGCCAGGCTGAAGCGCAGCGGGCGCGCGATGCGCTGCTGCAGGCGTTCGCGCACGAACTCGGCCTGGGCCAGGTGCAGCGCGTGCAGCTCACCGACAATGTCAGCGTGCTGGCGGCGGTGGGCGATGGCATGGCCGGGCAGCCAGGCGTGGCCGCGCGCCTGTTCGAATCGCTGGGACGTGCGCAGGTGAACATCCTCGCCATCGCGCAGGGCTCCTCCGAACGCAACATCTCGGTGGCAGTGGACAGCCGCCACGCGACCAAGGCGCTGCGCGCGGCGCACGCCGGGTTCTGGCTGTCGCCGCAGACCTTCTCGGTCGGCGTGATTGGCCCTGGCAACGTGGGCGCGGCATTGCTTGACCAGTTGCTGGTCGCCCAGCCCACCCTGCTGACGCGTGCCAACGTGGACCTTCGCGTGCGTGCGGTGGCATCGCGCAGCCGCATGCACCTGGATGCGCGGGGCGTGCAGGGCGATTGGCGCGCTGCGCTCGCCGGGCAGGCCCAGGCGACAGACCTGGACCAGTTCACCGAGCACCTGCTGTCGGCGCACCTGCCGCACGCCTTGATCGTCGACTGCAGCGGCAGTGCCGATGTCGCCGACCGCTATGCCGGCTGGCTGGCGGCCGGCATCCATGTGGTCACTCCCAACAAGCAGGCCGGCGCCGGCCCGTTGCAGCGCTACCACGCCATCCGCGAGGCGGCCGCTGCCACCGGCGCGCGGTTCCGCTACGAAGCGACAGTCGGCGCGGGGCTGCCGGTGATCACCACGTTGCGCGACCTGGTTGATACCGGTGATGAAGTGCTGGCCGTCGATGGCATCTTCTCCGGCACGCTGGCCTGGCTGTTCAACAAGTACGACGGTCAGGTGCCGTTCTCCGATCTGGTCGCGCAGGCGCGCGGCATGGGCTACACCGAACCGGACCCGCGCGACGATCTGTCCGGCGTGGATGTGGCGCGCAAGCTGGTCATCCTCGCGCGTGAGGCCGGCCGTGAACTCAGCCTGGAACAGGTCAGCGTGGAAAGCCTGGTGCCCGAAGCCCTGCGCCAGGCCAGCGTGGACGACTTCATGCGCGGGCTGGCATCGGTGGACAGCGTGTTCGCCGAACGGCTGGAACAGGCGCGTGCACGCGGCGCGGTGCTGCGTTACGTGGCGCGGCTGTCGGCGGATGCAGCGCAGGTGGGGCTGGTGGAGCTGCCGATTGGCCATGCGTTTGCCAACCTGCGCCTGACCGACAATGTGGTGCAGTTCACCACGCGTCGCTACTGCGAGAACCCGCTGGTGGTGCAGGGCCCCGGTGCGGGCCCGGAAGTGACCGCTGCGGGCGTGTTTGCCGATGTGCTGCGGGTCGCGGCGGGTGAAGGAGCGCGCCTGTGAATCCAGACGACGTGCTGGAGGCGCGCGCGTTCTCGCCGGCATCGGTGGGGAATGTCGCGGTGGGGTTCGACATCCTCGGCCATGTCATCGCGGGGGTGGGCGACACCGTGACCGTGCGCCGCACTGACGCGCCGGGCGTGCGGATCCTCGCGATCCGCGGCACCACGGTGGATCTGCCGCTGGTGGCGGCCGACAACACCGCAGGGGCAGCGCTGCTGGAGATGATCGACGCGCTTGGGTTGCCGTTCGGCTTTGAACTGGAGATCGACAAGGGCATCGCGCTGGGCTCGGGCATGGGCGGCTCGGCGGCGTCGTGCGTGGCCGCGCTGGTGGCGGCCAATGCGCTGCTGGATACGCCGCTGTCGCGCGAGGCGTTGTATCCGTTCGCGCTGAGCGGTGAGGCGGTGGCCAGTGGCGGCCGGCATGGCGACAACCTCGGGCCGATGCTGCTGGGCGGGTTGGTGCTCAGCACGGCGGACCGGCTGGTGAGCATCCCGGTGCCCGCCGGGTGGTACAGCCTGCTGGTGCATCCAGACGCCGTCCTGGAAACCCGTCGTGCGCGCGCGGCACTGCAAGGCAACTACCACCTTTCCGAATTCGTCACGCAAAGCGCGAACCTGGCGCTGGTGTTGAGCGGCTGCTTCCGCGGAGATGCCGAGCTGGTGCGCGCCGGCCTGCGCGACGTGCTGGTGGAACCGCGTCGCGCCGGCCTCATCGAGGGGTTTGCCGCGGCGCGCGACGCTGCGTTGGCGGCCGGTGCACTGGGCGCCAGCATTTCGGGGGCCGGCCCCAGCGTGTTCGCGTGGTTTGACAGCCAAGCGGCGGCGCACGCCGCGCAACACGCCGTGCAGGCCGCTTTTGCCGTTGCTGGTTTCGACAGCCAGGGCTGGGTATCGCCGTTGAACGCGCCCGGGGCATGCCTGCTGTGAGCGCGCTTTCCACTCTTCTGCCAGGATCTTCCATGCAATTCGTTTCGACCCGTCACGCCGCACCTGCAGCCACCCTGAGTGCGGCCATCGCCGCCGGCCTGGCCCCCGATGGCGGGCTGTATGTTCCGCAGCAGCGACCCCAGGCGCAGCGCTGGCAGGCGCAGGGCAGCCTGGCGCGCAACGCCGAAGCGGTGCTGGCGCCGTTCTTCGCCGGTGACGCGCTTGCGCCGCACCTGGCCACGTTGTGCGCGGAGGCCTTCAATTTCCCGGCACCGCTGCGTGCGCTGGCCACCCCGGGCGACCACGTGTTGGAGTTGTTCCATGGGCCGACCGCCGCGTTCAAGGATTTCGGCGCGCGTTTCCTTGCGGCCAGCCTGGCCCAGCTACAGCGTGACCGTGCCCGCCCGCTGACCATCGTGGTGGCCACCTCGGGCGACACCGGCGCGGCCGTCGCGGCCGCGTTCCATCGCCAGCCGGGCATCCGCGTGGTGGTGCTGTATCCCGATGGCCGGGTATCGCCGCGCCAAGCGCACCAGCTGGGCTGCTTCGGCGACAACATCCACGCGCTGCGCGTGGCCGGTTCGTTCGACGACTGCCAGGCGATGGTGAAGCAGGCCCTGGGCGACCGCGAGCTGCAGGCAGAGGTTCCCCTGAGCTCGGCCAACAGCATCAGCCTCGGCCGATGGCTGCCCCAGATGAGCTACTACGCCGACGCGGCGCTGACCCACCATGAGGCGACCGGCGAGGTACTGAACCTGGTGGTGCCCACCGGCAACCTCGGCAACGCGATGGCAGCGGTACTTGCCCGCGCGATGGGCCTGCCGCTGGGGCAGATCGCACTGGCCACCAATGCCAACGACGTGCTGCCGCGCTTTTTCCACGGCGGTGGATACCGGCCGCTGCACAGCGTAGCCACCCTGGCCAACGCGATGGACGTCGGCGCGCCCAGCAACTTCGAGCGGCTGCGCTGGCTGTATGAAGACGACGATGATGCACTGCGCGCGGCGTTCCGCGTCGAGGCGGCTGACGATGCGGCGATCCGCGAACTGATCGCCCGGCGCCATGCGGCAGCGGGCGAGGTCTTCTGCCCGCATACCGCCACGGCGGTGAAGCTGCTAGAACACCTGCGCGCCGAAGGCGTGCAGGGCCATTGGGCAGTCGCCGCAACCGCACATCCAGCCAAGTTCGAATCAGTGGTCGAACCGCTGATCGGCCGCCCCATCGAGGTACCGCCAGCACTGTCGGCGCTGTTGGAACGCCCCGCGCACGCCGAACCCTGCCCACCGCATTACACGGCGCTGCGCGAATTCCTGCTGTCCTGATGTATCCAGATCCCAACCCGGGACGTAGCAATTCGTAGGGTCGACCGTTGGTCGACCACCGCGCAACGCGCGGCGCAAGCCTCAAAAACCGCACTGTTTCGGCTGATGCACACCCAGCCGGAGTTTAAAGGTGACCGAAGCTACCCCTCAGCCCCCGCACAGCACCTGCAACCCGGCCTCATCCAGAATCTCGACGGTGTTCAGGTGGGGCAGGGCAATCAAGCCCTGCTGCCGGAGCTTGGTGAATGTGCGGCTCACCGTTTCCATGGTCAGGCCAAGATGGTCGGCAATGTCGCTGCGCCCCATCGGCAAGATCACCCGCAACCCATCCCCGCCCAGCCGCGCTTCACGCGCGGCCAGCCGCAGCAGGAAATCAGCCAGCTTTTCGGCGGGCTGCAGGCGGCCCAGCGCCAGCGCGGCATCGGCTGCTTCGTCCAGCGCCTGGCAGGCGCGCTGCAGCAGCTTGCGCTCCAGGTGCGGATAGCGTGCGCGCAGGTCCTTCATCGGGGCCAGGCCCACGCGGCAGACCCGGCTGTCGGCAATGGCTTCGATGTCGTAGCGGTGATGGTCGCTGCCGGTCAGCCCGAGATAATCACCGGGCAGCACGAATCCGCTGACCTGGCGGCGGCCATCTGCCAGGGTGCGGACCAGCCGCAGCGCGCCTTCGGTCAAGGTATAGACATGTTGGCGGGCCTCGCCAGCGCGGACCAGGGTGGCCCCCAGCGGCAGCGGCTGCGACACCGTGACCCGTTCCAGGGCCTGGACTTCATCGGGCGACAGCGCCGAACACACGGCCAGGTGGCGCACCGAGCAGTGCAGGCAGTCACGCAGCGGCGAGCAGCCCGGTGCGGGATCTTCTACAGCGGCAACGGCGGTTCCGGAGTGGGGCCGGGTCATGTCGAACCAGGGAGCGGGGCCTGCCTATGATACGTCATGCGGCCGTTGGCCAAGTTCGACGCGGCCGATGACGGCCGCGCGGCCCGGCTGCGGCTAGAATATGCAGCTCGCTCTTCCCCCAAGTTCCCCCGCAGGAGTCCCGCAAGTGATCAAGCCCCGTACGCCGCCCGGCATCATGGAACTGCTGCCGCGCGAGCAGATCGCGTTCCAGCGCATGCTGGACGTCATCCGCCGCAATTACGAGCGGTTCGGGTTCCTGCCGGTGGAGACCCCGGTGTTCGAGCTGTCCGACGTGCTGCTGACCAAGTCCGGTGGCGAGACCGAGCGCCAGGTGTATTTCGTGCAGTCGACCGGCGCGCTGGCCAACGCGGCCGAAGCGGGTGACAAGAGCCTGCCGGAGCTGGCGCTGCGCTTCGACCTGACCGTGCCGCTGGCGCGCTACGTGGCCGAGCACGAACACGACCTGACCTTCCCCTTCCGCCGTTACCAGATGCAGCGGGTGTACCGCGGCGAGCGCGCCCAGCGCGGCCGGTTCCGCGAGTTCTACCAGTGCGACATCGACGTGATCGGCAAGGACAGCCTGAGCACCCGCTATGACGCCGAAGTGCTGGCGGTCATCCATGCGGTGTTCGCGGAGCTGCGCATCGGTGATTTCTCGGTCCAGCTGAACAACCGCAAGCTGATGCGCGGTTTCTTCGAAAGCCTGGGCGTGGCCGACGGCGAGCGCCAGATGGCGGTGCTGCGCGAGGTCGACAAGCTCGACAAGCGCGGCCCGGATTACGTGCGCGAAACGCTGACCGGCGAAGGCTTTGCGATTCCGGCCGAACAGGTGGACCGGATCCTGGCGTTCGTGGCGGTGCGCTCGAGCAGCCACGCTGACGCGCTGGCGCAGCTGGACGCGCTGATCGCCGACGGCACTGCGAGCGAGACGCTGAAACTCGGTGTGGCCGAGCTGCGCGAGGTGCTGCAGCTGGTGAAGGCGCTGGGCGTGCCGGAAACCGCGTACTGCCTGAACTTCTCGATCGCCCGCGGCCTGGATTACTACACCGGCACGGTGTACGAAACCACGCTGACCGACCACCCGCAGATCGGGTCGATCTGTTCGGGCGGCCGTTACGAAGACCTGGCCAGCCACTACAGCAAGTCCAAGCTGCCGGGCGTGGGCATTTCCATCGGCCTGACCCGCCTGTTCTGGCAGCTGCGCGAGGCGGGGCTGATCGCGGGCATCGAAGACAGCAGCGTGCACGCGCTGGTGGCGCTGATGGACGACAACGGCCTGGCCGATTCGCTGGATATCGCCCGTCGCCTGCGCGTGGGCGGGATCAACGCTGAAGTGCAGATGGAGCCGAAGAAGATCGGCAAGCAGTTCCAGTACGCGGCCAAGGCAGGCATCCGCTTCGTGGTGCTGGCCGGTGAAGACGAGCTGGCGCGCGGCGTGGTGGCGGTGAAGGATCTGCTGCGCGAGCAGCAGTTCGAGGTTGCCCGCGACGAGCTGGCTAGTGCATTGCAGGTGGAGCTGGAGCAGACGCGCGCGATGGCGTGACGTTCGCTACTGCCTGATGACAACAACGGCACCTTCGGGTGCCGTTGTTGTTTCTGGGTGTCTGATTGCGGGATTTCACTGTGCACCGGGCGTTGCCCGGTGCTTCCATGCATCCAGCCGAACAGCCTGTTTGCACGCTATCCCTGGTTTGGCGGGACGGTGCGGGTTTGCGGGACACGCCGTGAATCCGTCCTTGGAGGCTTGGCAAAAACATCCATGTTTTTGACAGTCCCGCAAACCCGCCCCGTCCCACCTTCGACGGGTGGCTGGTGGCCAGGGGTAACAGCGAAAGCGTCTTCGTTTCCGGGTCATGCGTTATCGCATGTGGATGGTTTCCTGGCAGTCGTCTTACGACCGACCCTACCGCTGCGGACGTCATGGATAGCAGCGGCAGGGTCGGTTTCCAGACGGCCGCACGGAACAACTCAACGCCCGGTAACGCATGAAAAAACATCGAACCCGGCCTTTGACGTTCCATGGCCACCAGCACACCGTCGAGGGACGGCGGGGGCGGGTATGCGGGACCGTAGAAAACATGGATGTTTTCTACGAGCCCCCATGGACGGGTTCACGGCGTGTCCCGCATACCCGCACCCGCCGGCCCAGCCCGGGCCATGCAAGGGCCGCCAGCTGTTCGCGCAGATCCATCACCAGCCGGGCACCGCCCGGCGACGGATCGGGTAGCTCGATCCCCGCTGGAACGGTGGCCTTAACCTGAACGGAGGAAACGGGGAGTGGAAGCCGATTTGGCACCAGCCCGCTTTTGCGCTAATGTAATAGCACGCTATTACATTGATACGATGAAAATCCGCCCTGTTCCCCGTGAGAAAGATCCCCAGGCCGACCTGGACAGCCTGGCTGGCGCCTTTGCCGGCCTGTCCAGCGCCGGGCAGGTGACTGCGTTCCTGCGCGACCTGTGCACCCCGGCCGAGTTGGAGGCGCTGTCCGACCGCTGGAAGGTAGTGCCGCTGCTGCGGCAGGGCGTGCCGTATCGCGAAATCCATGAATTGACCGGTGTCAGCGTGACCACCACCGGGCGCGTGGCGCGCTCGCTGGACCATGGCCACGGCGGCTATGCCGCCGCCATTGCCGCGACCGCCACGCCTGCAGCCCCCGAATCCGAGTAGAGACCTCCCCCATGAGTGCAACCCAGACCGCCCCGGCACGTGACCGGCTGCGTATTGCCATCCAGAAGAGCGGGCGCCTGGCCGAACCGGCGCGCAGCCTGTTGACCGCCTGCGGGCTGAGCTGGCGGCAGAGCCGCGACAAGCTGTTCTGCTACGGCGAATCGCTGCCGGTGGACCTGCTGCTGGTGCGCGATGACGACATCCCCGGCCTGATCGCCGACGGCGTCTGCGATTTCGGCATCGTCGGCCGCAATGAACTGGACGAGCAGGGCGCCGCGCGCCGCCGCGTCGGCCTGCCCGATGCCTACCAGGCGCTGCGCGGCCTGAACTTCGGCCAGTGCCGGCTGATGCTGGCCGTGCCCGAGGAATGGGACTGGCAGGGCGTGCAGCAGCTGGCCGGCAAGCGCATCGCCACCAGCTACCCCGCGATCCTGGCCGACTGGCTGGCCGAGCGCGGCGTGGATGCCCAGGTGGTGGAGCTGTCCGGTTCGGTGGAGATCGCTCCGCGGCTGGGCACCGCCGACCTGATCTGCGACCTTGTCTCCAGCGGCGCCACTTTGGCCGCCAACCAGCTCAAGCCGGTGGAAACGCTGCTGGAAAGCGAAGCCGTGCTGGCCGGCCCGGTGAAAACCCCAGACGATGCCCGCGCTGGCCTGATGGCCATGCTGCTGCGCCGCCTCGACGGCGTGGTGAAGCTGCAGGACAGCAAGCTGCTGATGTTCCGCGCCGAACTGGACCGCGTGTCTGAACTGGCCCGCCTGTTGCCCGATGCCGACCCGCTGGTGCAGTTGCCCGATGATGGCGGCCACCTGCGTTTGCAGACCATGTGCCACGGCGCATTGACCTGGCAGCGGTTGGAAGAGCTGGAGCGCGCAGGCGCCCAGGGGTTGATGGTATTGAGCGTGGAGCGGTCGCTGGCATGAATCGTCTGCAATGGTCCCAGTTGAGCGACAGCGAACAGGCACAGGCGCTGCAGCGTCCGGTGCAGGCCGTGGCCGCGCGTACCCGCGAATCGGTGGCCGCGCTGATCGCGGCGGTGCGTGACGATGGTGATGCCGCCCTGCGCGAAATCAGCCTGCGTTTCGACGGCGTGGCCCCGGCCTCGTTTGAAGTAAATGATGAGGAGTTCGCCGCCGCCGAGCGTGCGGTACCGGTCGAGCTGCGCCAGGCGATGACCGAGGCCGCCGAGCGCATCCGCCTGTTCCACAAGGCCGGGATGAGCCAGGGTTATGCGGTGGAAACCGCGCCGGGCGTGCGCTGCGAACGCATGGTGCGGCCGATTGGCCGCGTCGGCCTGTACGTTCCGGCGGGCAGCGCGCCGCTGCCGTCCACCGCGTTGATGCTCGGCGTGCCGGCGCAGCTGGCCGGTTGCCGTGAAGTGGTGCTGTGCACCCCGCCACGCCGAGATGGAAGCGCCGATCCGGCCGTGCTGGTCGCCGCGCGCCTGACCGGCGTGCACCGCGTGTTCAAGCTGGGCGGTGCGCAGGCGATTGCCGCCATGGCCTACGGAACGGCCAGCGTACCTGCCTGCGACAAGCTGTATGGCCCGGGCAACAGCTACGTGACCGAAGCCAAGCAGCAGGTCGCCCAGGATGGCGCGGCGGCGATCGACATGCCGGCCGGCCCTTCCGAAGTCCTGGTGATCGCCGATGCCGGCGCCAACCCCGCCTTCGTCGCCGCCGATCTGCTATCGCAGGCCGAACACGGCCCCGATTCGCAGGTGCTGCTGCTTACCGATGATGCCGACATGCTGGCCAGGGTCGAGGCGCAGGTGCAGGCACAGTTGGCGCAGCTCTCGCGCGCCGACATCGCCGCGCAGGCATTGCAGTCCTCGCGCCTGATCCTGGTCGATTCGCTGGTGCAGGCCTTCCAGATCAGCAACCGCTACGCCCCCGAGCACCTGATCCTGGCGCTGCGCGAACCGCGCGACTGGCTGGCGCAGGTGGAAGCGGCCGGTTCGGTGTTCCTGGGCGATTACACCCCCGAAGCGCTGGGCGATTACTGCAGCGGCACCAACCACGTGCTGCCCACCGCCGGCGCCGCGCGTGCCTACAGCGGGGTGAGCGTTGCCAGCTTCCAGAACATGATCAGCGTGCAGGCCGCCACCGCACAGGGCATCGCCGCCATCGGCAACTGCGCGCGCGTGCTGGCGCGTGCCGAAGGGCTGGACGCGCACGAGAACGCGGTGGCACTGCGCATGGAGACGGCCGCATGAGCGCCGGTACCGTGCTCGACCTGGTGCGCAGCGACCTGCGCGCGTTCGCCGGATATTCCTCGGCGCGCAGCAGCGCGCTGGTGGGCGACGTATGGCTCAACGCCAATGAATCGGCCTGGGCCAATCCTGCCGACGCGCAGGGCATCGCCCGCCGCTACCCCGAACCGCAACCCGAAGCGCTGCGCGCGCGGCTGGCCGCGCTGTACGGCTGCTCCGCCGACCAACTGCTGATCGGCCGTGGCAGCGATGAAGCCATCGACCTGCTGGTGCGCGCACTGTGCGAACCCGGCCGCGACGCCGTGCTGGTGACCCCGCCGGTGTTTGGCATGTATGCGGTGTGCGCGCGCCTGCAGAATGCACCGCTGCTGGAAGTGCCGCTGCGGGATGCCGGGGATGCGTTGGAGGCGGATATCGACGCCATCATCGCCGCCGCCCTGGCAGGCAATGCCAAGCTGGTGTTCCTGTGCACGCCGTCGAACCCGGCCGGCAGCACGATCTCGCTGGACGACATCGAACGCGTTGCCCGGGCGCTGCAGGGCAGGGCACTGGTGGTGGTGGATGAGGCCTACGGCGAGTACGCGGAGCAGGCATCGGCCACCAGCCTGCTGGCGCACCGTGACAACGTAGCGGTGCTGCGCACCTTGTCCAAGGCCCACGCCCTGGCCGCCGCGCGGATCGGCAGCCTGATCGCCGCCCCCGCGTTGATCCAGACGCTGCGCCGTTGCCAGGCCCCGTACCCGGTGCCCGCGCCGTGCACTGCACTGGCCCTGGCCGCGCTGGAACCGGCCGCGCTTGAGGTCACCGCGTCCCGCGTGGCCCAGATCAAGGCCGAACGTGGCCGCCTGGCGGCGGCCCTGCAGCAGGCTGCCGGCGTGGTCCGCGTGTACCCCTCGCAGGGCAACTACCTGCTGGTGCGGTTCAGTGACGCCCAGGCCGCGTTCGACGCGCTGCTCGCCGCTGGCGTGGTGGTGCGCGACCAACGCGCCGCGCCGCAACTGCACGATGCACTGCGCATCACCGTTGGCAGCCCGGAGGAGAACGACCGCGTGCTCCAGGTACTCAGCGCCCGGAGGGCCGCCGCATGACCCCCATCCTGTTCGTCGACCGCGACGGCACCCTGATCGAAGAGCCCGCCGATTTCCAGATCGACGCGTACGAAAAGATCCGCTTCGTGCGCGATGTGATCCCCGCGATGCTGAAGCTGCGCGATGCCGGCTACCAGTTCGTGATCGTCAGCAACCAGGACGGGCTGGGCAGCGAAGGCTATCCGCAGGCCTCCTTCGACGGCCCCAACGACCTGATGCTGCAGATCTTCGCCAGCCAAGGCATCGTGTTCCGTGACGTCTTGATCGATGGCACCTGGCCGCACGACAACGCGCCCACGCGCAAGCCCGGCATCGGCATGATGTTGCCGTACCTGCAGGACCGCAGCATCGACTGGGCGCGCTCGGCCATGGTCGGTGACCGCCCGACCGATATCCAGTTCGCGCAGAACATGAACATTCGTGGCTTCCAGCTGCGCACCGCACAGTTTGGTGGTGAGTGGGACTGGAACGGCATCGCCCATGAACTTGCCGATGCGCCACGCCGCGCCACCGTACAGCGCAACACCAAGGAAACCCGCATCCGGGTCGAGGTCGACCTGGACCGCACCGCCGAACCGCAGACGCACACCGGGCTGCCGTTCTTCGACCACATGCTGGAGCAGATCGGCAAGCACGGCGGTTTTGCATTGAGCGTGCAGGCCGAAGGCGACCTGCACATCGACGAGCACCACACCATCGAAGATACCGGGCTGGCGCTGGGCCAGGCCCTGCGCGAAGCACTGGGCGACAAGCGCGGGATCGGCCGCTACGGCTTCACCCTGCCGATGGACGAAACCCTGGCCAGCGCCGCGCTGGACTTCAGCGGCCGCCCATACTTCGTGTTCGAAGGCGAGTTCAAACGCGAGCGCGTGGGCGACATGCCGACCGAGCTGGTGCCGCACTTCTTCCGCTCGCTGTGCGATGCCTCGGGCCTGAACCTGCACCTGAGCGTGCGCGGCGACAACGACCACCACAAGGTGGAAGCCTGCTTCAAGGCGCTGGCCCGCGCACTGCGCCAGGCGCTGCCACGGCAGGGCACGGCGCTGCCCAGCACCAAGGGGGCGCTGTGACCGACGTTGCCCTCATCGATGCCGGCGGCGCCAATCTCGGCTCGGTGCGCTACGCACTGGAGCGACTGGGGGCACGCGTGCAACTGGTGCGCGATGCGGCGGGCCTGCGCGGCGCAACGCGGGTGATCCTGCCCGGCGTGGGCGCGGCGCCGCACGGCATGGCACGCCTGCATGCGCAGGACCTGGTGCAGCCGCTGCGTGAGCTGCAGGTGCCACTGCTGGGCATCTGCCTGGGCATGCAGCTGCTGTTTGAACACTCCGAAGAGGGCAACGTGGAATGCCTGGGCCTGCTGCCGGGCGTGGTCCGTCACCTGCACCCGGCCACCGGCATCCGCGTCCCGCACATGGGCTGGAACCGGCTGCTCCCGCTGCGCCAGGCCGCGTTGATGGACGGCGTGGCCGACCGCGCCAGCGCCTACTTCGTGCACAGCTATGCCGCCCCCTTGAACGAACACACCGTGGCCGCCTGCGACCACGGCGGCCTGTTCGCGGCAGTGGTGCAGCGCGGCCGCCACAGTGGCGCGCAGTTCCACCCCGAGCGTTCCGCCGCCACCGGCGCGCGGATCCTGCGCAACTTCCTCGAGAACGAACCCGCATGAGTTTCACCGTCTATCCCGCGTTGGACATCCGTGAGGGGCGCGTGGTGCGCCTGCTGCAGGGCGACTACGCCCAGCAGACCACCTACGGCGACGATCCGCTGCCGCGCGCGAAGGCGTTCGCTGCAGCGGGTGCGAGCTGGATGCACCTGGTCGACCTGGACGCCGCGCGTGCCGGCGGCTACACCCTGGCCCCGCTGCTCAGCGCAATTGCCAGCGAAAGTGGCCTGAAGGTGCAGACCGGTGGCGGCATCCGTCACCGCGACGATGTGGCGCGGCTGCTGGATTCCGGCGCGGCGCGCGTGGTGGTGGGCTCGGTGTCGGTACGCGAGCCGGAGACCGTGATCGGCTGGCTGCAGGCGTTCGGCGCCGACCGCCTGACCATCGCACTGGACGCGCGCCAGGCCGACGACGGCCGCTGGCTGCTGCCGGTCCATGGCTGGACCGAAACCGCCGACGTGACTCTGGACGAGCTGGCCCAGCGCTATGCGCAGGCCGGCATGCGCCACCTGCTGTGCACCGATATCGCCCGTGACGGCATGCTGTCCGGCCCCAACATCGACCTCTACCGTCATCTCTCCAACCTGCTGCCTGGCGTAGCGGTGCAGGCCTCGGGCGGGGTGCGCAGTGGCGCAGACGTGGCCGACGCAAAGGCCGTCGGCTGCGGCGGGGCGATCCTCGGCAAGGCGCTGCTGGAAGGCCGCATGACCCTGCAGGAGGCGCTGGCATGTTGAGCCGCCGGCTGATTCCGTGCCTGGACGTGCGCGATGGCCGCGTGGTCAAGGGCGTGCGCTTCCGCGATCACGTGGACATGGGCGACATCGCCGAACTGGCGCTGCGCTACCGCGACCAGGGCGCCGACGAGCTGGTGTTCTACGACATCGGCGCCAGCCCGGAAGGGCGCGCGGTGGACGTGGGCTGGATCGAGCGGATCGCGCGGCTGATCGACATTCCGTTCTGCGTGGCGGGTGGCATCAGCGACGTGGAGACCGCCCGCCGCGTGCTGTATGCCGGCGCGGACAAGATATCGATCAACTCGCCGGCGCTGGGCCGCCCCGCGCTGATCGAAGAGCTGGCCGATGCTTTCGGCGTGCAGTGCGTGGTGGTCGGCATCGATTCGGTGCGCGAGCCTGATGGCGAGTGGCGCGTGCGCCGCTTCAGCGGCGACCCGGACAAGACCCAGGCGGTGCCGGTGCGGACCCTGGACTGGCTGGTGGAAGCCCAGCGCCGTGGCGCCGGCGAGATCGTGCTCAACTGCATGGACAGCGACGGCGTGCGCCGCGGCTACGACGTGGCCCAGCTACGCCAGGCGCGGGCGCTGTGCAGCGTGCCGCTGATCGCCTCCGGCGGTGCCGGCGACATGCAGCACTTCGCCGATGTGTTCGACCAGGCCGATGTTGACGGCGCCCTGGCCGCCAGCGTGTTCCACAGTGGCGCCATTGCCATTCCCGCGCTCAAGCAGTTCCTGCGCGAGCAGCAGATCGAGGTTCGTGATGTCTATTGAAGTATTGCCCTCCCGTGATTCGCTGGAACAGCTGGACTGGGCCAAGGGCGATGGGCTGTTGCCCGTGGTGGTGCAGGACGCCGACACGCTCGCGGTGCTGATGCTGGGCTACGCCAACGCCGAATCGCTGGCGCTGACCCTGGAAACCGGGCACATGACCTTCTACAGCCGCAGCAAGCAGCGGTTGTGGACCAAGGGCGAATCGTCCGGCAACGTGCTGGCGGTGGTCGCCGTGCGCGTGGACTGCGACCGCGACACCCTGCTGGTGAGCGCGCGCCCGGCTGGCCCGACCTGCCATACCGGCAGCGAAAGCTGCTTCGCCCAGGCGCCTGGCAATTTCCTCGGTCGCCTCGACGCGCTGGTGCGCGAACGCGAACAGCAGCGCCCGGCCAACAGCTACACCACCACCCTGTTCGAGCAGGGTCTGCGCCGGATCGCGCAGAAAGTGGGCGAAGAGGGCGTAGAGACGGCACTGGCTGGCGTGGTGCAGGACGATGGAGCGTTGCTGGGCGAATCGGCCGACCTGCTGTTCCACCTCACCGTGCTGCTGCGCGCCCGTGGGCTGTCGCTGCAGGATGCGGTGGGGGTGCTGGTGGCCCGCCACGCCGGTTGAGCGGGAAGCACGTCATTTAACGTCGTTGAAACGGGCCACAGGGGATGATGTGCGGCTTTACAATCGCCCACCTCCAACGGAACGCCTCGATGACCCGCACTGCTGCCTGGCTGGCCTGCCTGCTGTTGATGTCCGCACCTGCCTGGGCCAGCGAGGCCACCGTGACCGGCAAGGTCTACCAGGAGCGCGACGGCAAGCCCGGTCGCGGCCCGACCGACCCGGCGCTGGCAGGGGTGCAGGTCTCCAATAGTGAGCAGATCGTGCGCACCGCCGCCGACGGCAGCTACAGCCTGCCGGTGCGCGATGGCCAGACCGTGTTCGTGATCAAGCCCGACGAATTCCGCTTCCCCGTCGCGGCCAACGGCATGCCCAGCTACTGGCGGCACTACGCCCCACAGGGGTCGCCGCGGTTGAAGTACGACGGCATCGCCGCCACCGGCGGCAATGTACGCAACTGGGATTTCGCGCTGGAGCCGGTCAAGGACGCCGACGCCGCACGCGCCGGCTTCGAGATGCTGGCGTTCACCGATTCGCAGACCGCCAGCCGCCAGGACGTGGGCTATTACCATCGCGCCATCGTCGAACCGATCATCGGCAAGCATCCGGCGCGGCTGGGCACCACGCTGGGCGACATCGTCAACGACGATCTGTCGCTGTACCCGCAGATCAACAAGGCCACCGCACAGCTGCAGGTGCCGTGGTTCCATGTGCCGGGCAACCACGACCTGGACATGGATGCCGGCGATGACCGCCATTCGCTGGACAGCTGGCGCGCGGTCTATGGCCCGGACACCTACGCGGTGGAGGAGGGCGGCGCCAGCTTCGTGTTCCTGGATGACGTGGTGTATGACCCGCCGGCGAAGCCGAAGTACGTCGGCGGCCTCCGCCCGGACCAGTTCACCTTCCTGGCCAACTACCTCAAGAGCGTGCCGCGTGACCGCCTGCTGGTGCTGGGCATGCACATTCCGCTGTTCGATGCCGCGCCGGGCCGCGAGACCTTCCGCCACGCCGACCGCGCGCGCCTGTTCGCCCTGCTCAAGGATTTCCCGAACGTGCTGGTCCTCAGTGGGCACAGCCACACCCAGCAGCACTACTACCACGGTGCGGCCGAAGGCTGGCAGGGCAGCAAGCCGCTGCATGAGTACAACGTGGGCGCGGCCTGCGGTGCGTTCTGGTCAGGCGTGAAAGACAGCAGCGGCATTCCAGATGCCACCATGAGCGACGGCACCCCGAACGGGTACGCAGTGCTCTCGGTGAAGCCGGGTGGCGAGTACGGCCTGCGCTATTACGTGGCGCGCGCGCCGGATGATTACCAGATCGCCCTGCACGCGCCCAAGGTGCTGCGCAAGGGCGCCTACCCGGCCTGGGGCGTGTACGCCAACGTGTTCATGGGCCAGGCCGACACGCTCGTGGAGTATCGCGTCGACGATGGCGCGTGGCAGAGCATGAAGCGGGTGGAGCAGCCGGACCCCCGCCTGGTGGTCGAGAACGTCGCCGACGACACCGCCGAACGCCTGCGCGGTTTCGACCGCTCGCCCGAAGCCACGCCCTCGCCGCACCTCTGGCGCGCCGCGCTGCCGACGGATCTGGCCGCTGGCGCCCACAAAGTGGACGTCCGCGCGGTCCACGCTGACGGCCCCACGGCAACGGCCAGTACCACCTACCGCCTGCAGGTAGCCAACCCGTAACGGTCCAGGGCGCACACCGCAATACGCCCAGGTACGGCAAACCCCGGCTTTGCAAAGCCAACACGATCACCGAAAATCCCGGCAATGACATCGAATCCACCCAAGGCCTGCGCGTGAGCGTTGCAATACCGTTCCCGGACGCGCATCCGGTCCACCCGCGCGCGGGTTCCCAAGGCGACACGTTGATCGTCGCCGATGTCGGAGGTACCTACGCACGCCTCGCCCTGGCCGACGTGGTGCCCGGCCAGGCGCCGCGCATCCGCAACCTGCGTCGTTTTGCCTGCGCCGAGTTCCCCAGCCTGGCGGCCATCCTCGCCGCGTTCCGGGCCTCGCAGCACCTGGCGCCGGCCAGCGCCGTGGTCGCCATTGCCGGGTTGCTGGAAGGCGACCACCTGGTCAACACCAACCTGCCGTGGCCGGTCTCGGTGGCGGACACGCGTCGGGACGCAGGGCTCGCCACGCTGGAACTCATCAACGATTTCGAAGCCGTCGCCTATGCGATTCCGCACGTGGCAGCGGACACCCTGGTGGCGTTGAACGGCGAGCCGGCCGATGGCAACCGCTGGCCCGCCCTGGTGCTGGGCCCCGGCACGGGGCTGGGCGGCGCACTGCGTTTCGAGGCCGGTGCACGCGCGGTGCTGGCGAGCGAAGCCGGGCATGCCGCGCTCGGCGCCGGCACCGCTCTGGAACTGCAGGTGCTGCAGCAGATGCTGGCGCGCTGGGACCACGTGGACAACGAACGCATCCTGTCCGGCAGCGGCCTGATGAACCTGTATCCCTGCCTGTGCGGCATTCGCGGGGTGGAACCGCAGTGGACCACGCCGGAAGCCTTGATCGCGGCCGCGCACGCGGGCGACGACGCGCTGGCGGTCGAGACGATGGAGGTGTTCTGCGGTTGGCTGGGCAGCCTGGCCGGTGACCTGGCGGTGACCTTCGGGGCGCGCTCGGTGTACCTGGCCGGCGGCATCTCCAGCCACGTGGCCCGTTTCCTCGACGATGGCCACTTCCGCACCCGTTTCCTGGCCAAGGGCGTGATGCGCCGGGTGCTGGAGCAGGTGCCGGTGTGGCGGGTGGAACATGGCGAGCTGGGCGTGGTGGGCGCGGCCGTATGGCACGCCGAACATCGCTGCGCGGCCGCATAAGCATTTTCCCGGCCCTCCCGGGCTGGTTCACGGCGTTGGGAGAGCAACCAGTGACAGATCGTAGACAGTTCCTACAGGCCGGTGCATTGGCCGCAGGCGTGATGGCGTTTCCGCGCGTGCAGGCCCAGGCCAGCGGGCGCGCGCGGGTGGTGTCCACCTGGGATTTCGGCGTAGGCGCCAACCAGGCCGCGTGGAAGGTGTTGTCCACCGGCGGCAGTGCGTTGGATGCGGTGGAAACCGGAGCGCGCTGGGCGGAAAGCGAACTGTGCAATCCGACCGTGGGGCGCTGCGGCAACCCGGACCGCGACGGGGTGCTGAGCCTGGATGCCAGCATCATGGCCGGCGACGGCCGCTGCGGTTCGGTGGCGGCGCTGAGCGAGATCCTGCACCCGGTATCGGTGGCCCGCAAAGTGATGGAACAGACCCCGCACGTGATGCTGGTAGGCGAGGGTGCCCGGCAGTTCGCGGTGCAGCAGGGCTTCAAGCGCGAAAAGCTGCTCACTCCGGCTGCGGAAAAAGCCTGGCGCGAGTGGTTGAAGACCGCGCAGTACACCCCGGAGATCAACGCCGAACGGCGCACGCGGCCAGGCGACAGCAGCAACCACGACACGCTTGGCATCCTCGCCATGGACACACAGGGCCAGCTGGCCGGGGCCTGCACCACCAGCGGCATGGCGTGGAAGCTGCATGGTCGGGTGGGTGACAGCCCGATCATCGGTGCCGGCCTGTACGTGGACAACGAGGTAGGCGCGGCCACCGCGTCGGGCGTAGGCGAGGAAATGATCCGCAACGCAGCGTCGTTCCTGGTGGTGGAACTGATGCGCCAAGGCCGCTCTCCTGCAGAAGCCTGTCGCGAAGCGATCGCACGGGTGGTGCGCAAGCGCCCCGAAGCCAGCAGGACGCTGCAGGTCTGTTTCCTGGCCATGGACCGCAATGGCGAGGTCGGCGCGTACGCGCTGCATCGCGGTTTCGTCTACGCGGTATGCGACAAGGATCGCCAGGACGACCTGCGCGATTCGGCCTCGGTCTACACCAGCGAGCAGACCTGAGCATGCAGCAGCGCACCCTCGAGATCGCCTCGAACTCCGTTGCATCGGCCCTGGCGGCGCAGCAGGGCGGCGCCGACCGCATCGAACTGTTCGACAACCTGGCCGAGGGCGGCACCACGCCGTCCCACGGCAGCATCGCGGTGGCGAGGGACCAGCTACGGATTCCGCTGTTCGTGCTGATCCGCCCGCGCCCGGGCGACTTCCGTTACGACGCCCTGGAAACCGACATCATGCTGCGCGATATCGCACAGTGCCGGCAGCTGGGGTGCGACGGGGTGGTGATCGGCGCCCTGGATGCCGACGGCAACATCGACACCGCGCTGTGCCGCGAACTGGTCGCGGCCGCCGGGCCGCTGGGCGTCACCTTCCATCGGGCATTCGACGCTGCGCGCGACCTGCCGACCGCGTTGGAGCAGGTGGTCGCGCTGGGCTGCCAGCGGGTGCTGAGTTCCGGTGGCCAGGCCAGCGCGGAAGCGGGCAGCGACATGCTGGCCAGGCTGGTCGCCCAGGCAGGTGATCGCCTTTCCGTAATGGCCGGAGCGGGTATTGGTCCGGGCAATGTCGCGGGCATCGCCACGGCAACCGGATGCCGTGAACTGCACGCCTCTGCAAAGGCGGTCCGCGTCTCGGGCATGCGTTATCGCAATGCTGACCTGCGCGGGCTGGACAACGACTGGACGCAGACGGATGCCAACACCGTGGCTGGGTTGCGCGCTGCGCTGGACGGTATCGTCTCGTAAGGCAACAGCAACAGCAGCGTCTTCAATGCTACGAGCAGGGAGGCAGTCGGGCAGCCCCTTACGGGACACGCCGTAAACCCATCCTTGGGGGCTTGGCAAAAACATCCATGTTTTTGACAGTCCCTACAGGGGCCACCCGCCTGCCTCCCCGACGGATTGCGTGTGCGGTTGGCTCAAGCAGCCACGCAGGGCGTGGCTCTACGAGGGTGCAAGCCGCTACGGCGGGGTAGGGTCGGTTCCCAAACGACTGCCGTGAAACCCGCCGCGCCCAGTAACGCATGAAAATAATCGAAGCCGACGCCCAAAAAAAACGACAACCGCCTATGAAAGCGCGGTTGCCGTGGAGGAGCGTTTCCCCTGCCCGAAGGCAGGGTTGGGTTGACGCTTAGAACTTGTAGGTCGCGCCGAAGTACAGCTGGCGGCCCGAGTACAGGCTGGAGATCAGACGGGCATCGGTATCGTTGCCGAGGTGGATGCGCTGTTCTTCCTTGGTGGCATTCAACACGGAGGCGGTGAAGGTCAGCGCGTCGGTGAAGTTGTAGGCCACGTTCAGATCGAGCTGTGCGTACGGCTCGGTGTATTCGGTCATGCCGCCGTTCAGGCCACCGACCACTTCACCGCGACGGTTGTACGAGGCACGTGCCAGGAACTTCTCGTTCTCGTAGAACACCGTCACGTTGGCCTGGTTCTTGGCGCTGCCGACCAGCGGCGACGAACCGATGCTCTCACCATCGAGCACGATCGAGGCCAGGTTGGTGTCGTTGTAGGTGTAGTTGGCCTGCACACCGAAGCCCATGTCGAACGTGTACTGACCGTACAGTTCCACGCCCTGCGACACGCCATCGCGGCCGTTGGCCTGGGTCTCGTAATCCTGCACCGTGACCGACTCGCCGCCGACCACCATCTGCACGTCACGCACCACTGGCACGGTGAAGTTGTCGACGTTCTTGCGGAACAGGCCGATACCCGCGACCGCGCCCGGCTTGAAGTACCACTCCAGGCCCACGTCGAACTGGGTGGCCTCGAACGGCTCCAGGTTCTTGTTGCTGCCGTGGCCCTGCCAGCCTTCCTGCGGCGCGCCACCGGCGACGCGACGGTCGTTGACGTACTCGGCGCTGTAGTAGCTCAGTGCACCCGGCGCAGCAATGCTGGTGTAGCTCGGGCGCGCGATCACCTTCGACGCCGCGCCGCGCAGCACCAGGTTCTCGGTGATGTCCCAGGCGATGTTGAAGCTCGGCAGGAAGTCGGTGTAGGTCTTGTCGGTGCCGATCAGCTCGAACGACTTCTGCCGCGCCAGGCTGTCAGGCAGGCGGACGAAGCCGCTTTCGCAACCGTAGGTCGGGAACGCCGCCGCCGCCGGGTCGGTACACGACATCGGCGCACCGGACGCGTTGTCGAGGAAGTAGTCATTGAAGCGTTCGATCGCATCGCTGGACTGTGCGAACTGCTCGGTACGCACCACGCGCAGGCCGACGTTACCGCGCAGGCGGTCGGTACGGAAGTTGGCCTGGAAGTAGCCGGCGTACACCTTCTCGTTGACGTTGTAGACGAAATCTTCTTCGGTGCGGTTGTGCGAACCGCCGTAGCGGTCGTTGAGGTAGTTGATGTACGCCGGGTAGTTGATGCCCGGGAACACGTTGGCGTCGAAACCGCCGTTGATGCCGCTGATCGGGTTGGACAGGAAGAAGCCCGGCTGCGCGATACCGGCCGTGTTGTCGCAGCCCGCCTGGTAGCGGTTGTTGTCATAGTCGGCGGGGTCGGTGCCCGGGCAGACCCAGTACGTGTTGCCGGTATTGCGGTGGACCTTGCCATCGCTGTACTTGGCGCCGAACTGGAACGAATCCAGCCAGCCGGTCTCGAACAGTTTGGTGAAGTCGGCCTGGAAGTGGTTCTGCTTGATCTCGGTCTGCATCCAGGACGAATCGGTCGAGCCGGTGTCCACTTCAGCAATGCCGTTCATCAGCTGCTGCTGCAGGTCGGGCGAGAACGTGGCCGACGGCGTGCCGGTCAGGTCCCAGGCCGAGTACTGGTTGCCGGTCTGCCACACGCCATCGACACGGCGGCGCGGCTTGGCCGACATGCGGAACTTCATCGACGGGCCACCCTCGGACCAGGTGCGGCCGCCGCTGAAGGACGCCTTCCACAGCGGGCTGATGTCCCAGTCGACGCTCAGGTCGGCGGTCTGCGACAGCGCCTTTTCGCGGCTGTAATCGCCGGTCAGCTGCGGGGTGGGGATGGTGCAATCGTCCGGACCCCAGCCACCCGGCGGCAGGCCGGCGGCGGCAGCTTCGTCTTCACTGCAGTAGTAGGTCTTGCCCGGGATCTTCTCGAACTGCGCGCCGGTGACGATGGAGCCGCTGGGATCCATGGTCAGGCCGTTGAGCAGGCGACCGCCGGCCCAGTTGCCGTCCTGGTTGTAGCGGGCCATGTTCCATTCCGGAATCTTGAGCATGTTCTGGGTGTAGTCACCCTCCAGCTCGAAGCGGAAGTAGTTCGCCGTCAGCGTTACGTTGTCGGTCGGCTTGAACTGGAAGGTCAGCTGACCGCCCTTGCGCTGGCGCTCTTCTTCCTTGACCGCGAAGTTCACCGAGGTCGGCATGTAGAAGTCGGTGTAGTTGCGGCCGTTCTGGTCGTTGAAGCCGGAGTTGCCCCACCAGTAGTTGACGCCCCCCTGGTTCATGTCATTGCCGAACACGTCGCGCGCGGTGGTGTCGGTGCCATACCACTGGTAGTTTTCCGTGGTGGCTTCCATGGTGCGGCTGGTGCGCTTCTGCTGGGTCACGCCGACCAGCACGCCGAAGCGCTCGTCGTCGCTGTGCCAGGAGTAGAGCGCCGACGCCTGCGGGTCGACGTCGCGGCTGTTGTCCGAGGAGGTGCCTTCCAGGGTCACGTAGCCGGAGTTGGACTCCATCTCCAGCGGGCGGCGGGTGTGCAGGATGACCGTGCCGCCGATGCCGCCTTCGTCGATGCGCGCTTCGGGCGACTTGAACAGCTCGGCGCTGGACAGCATGTTCGACGGCAGCAGGGTGTAATTGAACGAACGGCTCGCCTCGTCATTGGTTTCCGAGGTGGCGATGTAATTGCCGTTCAACTGGGTCAGGGTCAGGTCCGGGTCCAGGCCGCGCACGCTGACGCTCTTGCCTTCGCCGCCGTCACGGGTGATCACCACGCCCGGCACGCGCTGCAGCGAATCGGCGACGTTCTTGTCGGGGAACTTGCCCACGTCTTCGGCCGTGATCACTTCGACCACGGCGTTGGCGTCGCGCTTCTGCTGCAGGCTCTTCTCGATGGCGTAGCGGTAGCCGGTCACCTGCACGCTGTCGAGCGTGGTCGCCGAGGGGGTCTCGGACGGGGTGGTGGCCTGCTGGGCGAACGCGGCGGCCGGCACGAAGGCGGCGGCGGCCAATGCGAAGGTGATGGCGGCCGACAACGCGTCGCGGCCGTGTTTGCGGGACATCTGGTTCATTCCACTCTCTCCCTTGGATTGAAGCGTATGGCTGACACGTTGTATCGATCTAAATTCGGAGGCCGAATGGCGTGGGGTTACAGGGTTCCACGCCCGCCGTGGCCGGTTCTGTGACGGTTTGGAGTTGGATCGATCTAAACCGCTGGCGGCGAATTTTTAACACGGCCGGGCCCGGGACGCATGCTGCTGCGCAATATGGACGGGAAGGGGGCAGATGTGCCTATGGCCCCTGGTGGGTGGTCTGTTATGTTGCGCCGCAGAATGCATCCCGCAATTTGTCCATGGTTTACTTAAATCGATCTAAATTCACGTCGTCGTGACTTTGGAGCGATCCAAACCATAGGACCCACTGCATGCGCCGATTGCCGTCCCGCCTTGCCCTTCCGCCCCTGCGCCGCCCGCTGGCGGGCCTGGCCTGCCTGGCCGTGCTGGCCTTCACCCCGATGCTGCAGGCCGCCCCGGCCGCGCTCGAGCGGGAGGTCAACACCTTCATCGGCAGCAAGGATGACGGCAATACGTTCCCGGGCGCCTCGGCCCCGTTCGGCCTGATCCAGGTGAGCCCCATCGGCGAACACTATGCCGGCTGGCGCTATGACGATCCCAAGATCCGCGGGTTCGGCCATTCCTTCCTGTCCGGCGCAGGCTGCTGGGAGCAGGGCGGCCAGGTCTCGGTGCTGCCGGTGACCGGCACCATCGGCCCGGGCGGTGATTTCGATACCGACAACGCCAAGAGCTTCGACCACAAGGCCTACGCCTCCGGTTACACCCACGAAGGCGAAGTCGGCCAGGCCGGCTACTACAAGGTGCGCCTGACCAGCTACGGCGGCATCGACGCCGAAGCTACCGCACGCACCCGTGCCGCCGCCGAGCGCTACACCTTCCCGGCCGACGCCGGTACCGGCCACGTGCTGGTCAACGTGGGCCAGGCCAACGAGCGCCATTCGGTGATCGGCAGCGTGATCGACGTGGTCGGCGACCGCGTGGTCGAAGGCAAGCTGGTCACCAAGAGCTTCTGCGGTGGCCACCAGTACACCACCTGGTTCCGCATCGAATTCGACCGCCCGTTCAAGGCCCATGGCACCTGGGGCGAGGGCGGTGGCCTGCCCGGCGCCCGCCATGGCATGGAAGGCGAGCTCAAGCCCAGCGGCGCGTGGCTGAGCTTCGACCTGTCCAAGGGCCGCGCGGTAACCGCGGTCAGCGCCATTTCGCACGTGGATGCCGAAGGCGCACGCGCCAACCTGCGCAGCGATGGCATGCAGGATGGGCGCCTGCTTGGCTTCGAGCGCATGCGCAGCCTGTCGCAGCAGCAGTGGCGCAAGGAACTGTCCACCGTGCGCGTGGACAGCAAGCATGCCGACGACCGCACCGTGCTCTACACCGCGCTGTACCACGCGCTGCTGCAGCCGCTGACCGGCAGCGATGCCGACGGCCGCTACCGTGGCTACGACGACAACATCCACCGCGCCGAGGGCTGGACCTATTACGAGTATTTCTCGCTGTGGGATACCTACCGTGCGCAGAACCAGTGGCTGGCGCTGACCCGCCCGCAGGTGACCAGGGATATCGGCCGCAGCCTGCTGGCGATCAACGAGCAGGGCGGCTGGCTGCCGCGCTGGGGCTACGCGAACTTCGAAACCAACATCATGACCGGCGACCCGGTCACCCCCTTCATGGTTGACCTGTGGCGCTTCGGCGCGCTGGCCGGGCGCGAAGGCGAGGCCTACACCGCACTGCGCCGCAACGCGTTCGAACTGCCGCCGATGAACTCGCGGCATGCCGGCCGCTCGGGCAACCCGGGCTATGTGGAGAATGGCTACGTCGCCTACGACCGCGCCTTCCCGTCCAAGGGCATGGATGTCGATCCGCACCACGGCGGCTCGGCCACCCTGGAGTACGCCCTGGCCGACTGCGCGCTGGCGCAGATGGCCGATGGCCTGGGCCATGCCGACGATGCCGGCGTGCTGCGCCAGCGCGGCCGCAACTGGCAGAAGGTGTGGGACCCGAGCGTGCGTGACGAGGAAACCGGCATGAGCGGCTTCCCGCGCCCGCGCATGGACGATGGCAAGTGGTACCTGCCGGCCGACGGCCACTACAGCCCGCGCTCGCACCATGGGTTCCATGAAGGCACGGCGTGGCAGTACCAGTGGCTGGCCCAGCAGGACATCCCCGGCCTGGTCCAGGCCATGCACGGCCGCGAGAACGCCGGCAAGCGCCTGGATGCGTTCTTTGCCTACGACGCCCTGCTGCAGTCGCCGCTGCAGGCCGCCCGCAAGGAGTGGGTGGTGGGCCCGTACAGCTACTACAACCAGTACCGCTACAACCCCAACAACGAACCGGACCTGCATGCACCGTGGATGTACACGCTGATCGGCCAGCCGTGGAAGACCGCCACGGTGGTGCGCGCCGCGCAGCAGCTGTTCACCAACGCGCCCAATGGCGTCACCGGCAACGATGACCTGGGCACCATGTCGGCCTGGTACCTGTTCAGTGCGCTGGGCCTGTACCCGGCGGTGCCGGGAAGCGGCGAGTTCCTGCTGCATACCCCGCGCTTTGCCAAGGTCGAGGTCGACCTCGGCCAGGGCCGCACGCTGCGTCTGCAGGCTCCCGGTGCCGACGGCCGCAAGCTGCAGTACGTGCAGGGCGTGCAGGTTGATGGCCAGGCGCATGCCCCGGTGTGGGTGGACTGGAGCCGCCTGCAGCAGGGCGGCACCATCGCCTTCACCCTGGGCGATACCGCACCGGAAGGCGGCTGGGGTACCCAGGTCGACGCCCTGCCGGTGTCGTACTGCGCCACCCCGGGGGCCGCGCTGGAATGAGCCCGCAGGCCGCGATCCGTTGACCGATGTGATCGTTTAGGCTTGCAGGACCATGAGGACGCCGACGCCACGATGAAAAAGGACACTTCCGCTGCCAAGGGAACCCGCGCCAGCACGCCCCGTGCCGGCGCCGCACGTGCGGTCACCGTGACCGACATCGCCGATGCCATCGGCGTGTCGCGCGCCACGGTGTCGCTGGTGCTGCGGGGCAGCCCGCTGGTCAATGTCGACACCCGCGCGCGGGTGGAAGCCGAACTGCGCCGGCAGCGCTATGTGTACAACCGCGGCGCAGCCAACCTGCGCCGCCGGACCTCGACCAGCGTGGCACTGGTCATCAACGACCTGTCCAACCCATTCTTCGCCGAATTCGCTTCCGGTGTAGACGAGGCGCTTGGCGCGAAGGGCTACGTGACCCTGCTGGGCAGCACCGGTGAATCGCCGGTGCGGCAGCAGGCGGTGTTGACCACGCTGATGGAACACACCCCGGCCGGCCTGATCCTGTCGCCGGCCGAAGGCAGCGATGCCACCGAAGTGCGCCAGGCCGTGGGTTACGCCAACGTGCTGCTGTTCAACCGCGAGCTCAAGGGCGGTGACTGGGATTTCCTCACCCTGGACAACCAGCAGGGCGCTTACCTGGCCACCCGCCACCTGATCGAGCAGGGCCATCGCCGCATCGCCTTCTTCGGCGGCCATGCCGAGTCCAGCTCCTGCCACCAGCGCCGTACTGGCTACGCGCAGGCCCTGGCAGAGGCCGGGTTGTCGGTGAAGCCGGACTGGCTGATTGAATCAGCGCCCAACCGGTTGGAAGCCGCGGCGCGTTCGGGCGAACTGTTCGCCGGTGACGTGCCCACCGCGGCGGTCTGCTACAACGACACCGTGGCCCTGGGCCTGATGCTGGGCCTGGCGTCGCGCGGCGTGCAGCCGGGCCGCGATTTCGCGGTGACCGGGTTCGATGACATCTCCGAAGCAGCGGTGGCGTTGCCGCCGCTGACCACGCTTACCGTCAATCCGCGCGAGCGCGGCCGCCAGGCGGCCGAACTGCTGCTGCAGCGGCTGGACGATCCCACCGCCGCACCGCGCCATACCGTGGCCCCGGTGCAGCTCCGTATCCGTGACAGCAGCGGCCCCGCCGTCGGCTGATTCCGTTCCCTTTCACCTGCCCGCACACTGAGGCGCGTTACGCATGCCCATTTCTCCAACGCATCGCCTGCCCACATCGTCATCCACCGCGCCCGTGGTCAACACGCGCATGGCGCTGGCGGTGGCCACCACGATCTTCTTCATGTGGGGGTTCCTGACCTGCCTCAACGACATCCTGATTCCGCACCTGAAGGCGGTGTTCGAACTGAACTACGCCAAGGCGATGCTGGTGCAGTTCACCTTCTTCGGCGCGTACTTCCTGATGTCGCTGCCGGCCGGTCGGCTGGTGGCGCACCTGGGCTACAAGAAGGGCATCGTGGCCGGGCTGGCCATCGCCGCCGTTGGCGCGCTCGGCTTCTGGCCGGCCGCCGAACTGCGGGTGTATGAAGCCTTCCTTGGCGCGCTGTTCGTGCTCGCCACCGGCATCACCGTGCTGCAGGTGGCGGCCAATCCGTACGTGGCGCTGCTCGGCCCGGAACAGACCGCCTCGAGCCGCCTGACCCTGGCGCAGGCGCTGAACTCGCTGGGTACGGCGATCGCGCCGATCTTCGGCGGCCTGCTGATCCTCGGCAACACGGTCAAGAGTGCCGATGAACTGGCCGCACTCGGCGCGGCCGAACAGCTGGCCTACCGCACCCAGGAAGCACAGTCGGTGCAGGGCCCGTACGTGGGCCTGGCGATCGCGCTGGCGCTGCTGGCGGTGTTCGTCTACCTGTTCCGCCTGCCGGCGTTGAATGAAACCACCGAACAGGCCGACCCGGTCAAGCACACCCTGATGGATGCGCTGCGCCACCGCCACGTGACCTTCGGGGTGCTGGGCATCTTCTTCTACGTCGGTGCGGAAGTCTCGATCGGCAGCTTCCTGGTCAATTACCTGTCGATGCCGAACATCGGCGGCCTGACCGAACAGCAGGCCACCGGCTACGTGTCGGCCTACTGGACGATGGCGATGATCGGCCGCTTCGCCGGTTCGGCGATCATGACCCGCTTCTCCCCGCGCCTCCTGCTTACCCTGTTTGCCACCGCCAATGCCGTGTTGCTGGCAGTGACCATGGCCAGCGAAGGGCAGGTGGCGATGTACTCGGTGGTGGCCATCGGCCTGTTCAACTCGATCATGTTCCCGACCATCTTCGCGCTCAGCATCGAGCGCCTGGGCGCGCTGACCAACAAGGCCTCCAGCCTGCTGATCATGGCCATCGTCGGTGGCGCGATCATCCCGTTCCTGCAGGGCCTGCTGGCCGACCGCATCGGCCTGCACCTGTCTTTCATCCTGCCGTTGCTGTGCTACGGCTACATCCTCTTCTACGGCGTGTGGGGCTCGCGCCCGCGCGCCGGTTTCAGCCAGGGGGGCTGAGCGCGTCATGACCAAGATTGTTTGTTTCGGCGAAATTTTGATCGATCTACTTGCGCAGCCGCCGGCCACGCCGGATACGCCGCGCGCGTTCCTGCAGTACGCCGGCGGTGCCCCGGCCAACGTTGCCGTGGCCGCCGCGCGGCTTGGGGCGGACACCCATTTCGCCGGCATGCTCGGCCAGGACATGTTCGGCGACTTCCTTGCCGAGAGCCTGGCCGGTGCCGGGGTCGCCACCGACTGCATCGTGCGCACCGACGCGGCCAAGACCGCGCTGGCGTTCGTGGCGCTGGACGCGCACGGCGAGCGTAGTTTCAGCTTCTACCGGCCGCCGGCCGCGGACCTGCTGTTCCGCGCCGAGCACTTCAGCCCGGCCTGTTTCGACGGCACCCGCAGCTTCCACGTGTGCTCCAACAGCCTGACTGAAGCGGCCATCGCCCAGGCCACGCTCGACGGCATGCAGCGCGCACGTGCGGCCGGTGCGATGGTCAGCCTGGACCTCAATCTGCGCCCCGCGCTGTGGCCGGCTGAAGTCGACCCCACGGCGCAGCTGTGGGAAGCGCTGGTGCTGGCCGACCTGGTCAAGCTCTCGCGCGAGGAACTTGACTACCTGGCCGCGCCGCTGGGCGCCGACGGCAATGCCCTGGTCATCCAGCGCCTGCTGGCGGCCCATGCGCAGGCCGTGGTGGTCACCGATGGCGCCGCCCCGATGCGTTGGCACACCCGCCATGGCAGCGGCGTGGTCACCGGCTTCCAGGTGCCTGCCGTGGACACCACCGCCGCAGGCGATGCGTTCGTGGGCGGGCTGCTGTTCGCGCTCGGTGAGCGCGGTGCCGATGGCGATGCGTTCGTCGACTTCTGCCGCGACGCGGCCGGGCTGCAGGACGCCATCCGTTTCGGTGCCGCCGTTGGCGCGCTGGCCGTGACCCGCAAGGGCGCGTTCGCCGCGATGCCCAGCCTGGCCGATGTCCAGACACTGCTGCAGCAACAACAGGAAACCGCCGCATGACCACCGCTATTCCCGCCCAGCCTGATTTCCGTTCGCCGGAATTCCTGCGCGCGCACATCGCGCAGAGCATGGCGTTCTACCAGCCGCACGAGATCGACCCCAACGGCGGCTTCTTCCACTACTACCTGGACGATGGCACGGTCTACGACGCCAGCCACCGCCACCTGGTGAGCAGCACCCGCTTCGTGTTCAACCACGCCATGGCCTACCGCGAATTCGGCAAGGCAGACGACCTGAAGGCGGTGGAACACGGCATCCGCTACCTGCGTGAGGTGCACCGCAACCCCGTCACCGGCGGCTACGCCTGGACCCTGCGCGACGGCGTGGTCGAAGATGCCACCAACCACTGCTACGGCGTGGCCTTCGTGCTGCTGGCCTACAGCTGCGCGTTGAAGGCCGGCATCGGCGAAGCCCGTGCGTGGATGGATGAAACCTGGGCGCTGCTGGAAACGCGCTTCTGGGAACCCGAATTCGGCCTCTACAAGGACGAAGCGGACGCCGAGTGGAACTTCAGCGACTATCGCGGCCAGAACGCCAACATGCACATGTGCGAGGCGATGCTGGCTGCGTTCGAGGCCAGTGGCGAAGCCCGCTACCGCGACCGTGCGCTGTTGCTGGCCGACCACATGACCCGCCGCCAGGCGGCGCAGGGCAACGGGCTGGTCTGGGAGCACTACGACCGCAACTGGCAGATCGACTGGAACTACAACCTCGACAACCCCAAGCACCTGTTCCGCCCGTGGGGTTTCCAGCCCGGCCACCAGACCGAGTGGGCCAAGCTGCTGCTGATCCTCGACCGCCATGTGCAGGCCGACTGGCTGGTGCCAACCGCGCGCCACCTGTTCGATACCGCGGTGGCGCGCAGCTGGGACGAAGCGCGCGGCGGCCTGTACTACGGCTTCGCGCCGGATGGCACGGTGTGCGACGACGACAAGTACTTCTGGGTGCAGGCCGAATCGCTGGCCACCGCGGCGCTGCTGGCCGCGCGTACCGGTGACGCGGTCTACTGGGACTGGTACGACAAGCTCTGGGCGTACGCCTGGCAGCACATGATCGACCACCAGTACGGCGCCTGGTACCGCATCCTGGATGCGGACAACCGCAAGTACAGCAACGAAAAGAGCCCGGCCGGCAAGACCGACTACCACACCATGGGCGCGTGCTACGAAGTGCTCAACGTGGTGCGTTGAGTTGACCTTACAGTGAGGCGATGCATGAAGCGTTGGGCGTGGAGCGTTGGAGTGGTTCTGTTGCTTGCGCTTCATGCGCTCCCCGCGGGCGCGGCGCAGCTGCAGGCGCAGTGGTCGTTCCGGCTGCTGCCGGGCAACGCGCAGCTCAAGGCGCATCCCGAGGCGGGCCAATGGCGGCCCGCGTCGGTGCCGGGGTCGGTGCATACCGACCTGCTGGCCCACAAGCTCATTCCGGACCCGTATGCCGGTGCGCCCGAAGCCGGGCTGCAGTGGATCGGGCTGGCCGACTGGGAGTACCAGGCCCGTTTCGACGTGGACGCCGCCACCCTGGCCGACGCGCATGCCGAACTGGCGTTTGAAGGCCTGGATACCTTTGCGGAAGTGAGCCTCAACGATCGGGCGCTGCTGCGCGCCGACAACAGTCACCGCACCTGGCGGGCACGGGTGGATGGTCAACTGAAGGCCACCGGCAACGTATTGCGGATCGTGTTCCGTTCGCCGATCACCACGCTGCTGCCCGGCGTGGAGGCAATGCCGCACAAGATCGCCGGCAACTACCCCTCGCCGTATGGCGATGAGCCGCGCGATGCGATGGTCGGCAACTTCGTGCGCAAGCCCGGTTACCACTTCGGCTGGGATTGGGGCCCGCGTTACGTGACTGCCGGGATCTGGCGCCCGGTGCAGCTGGAGAGCTGGAACGCGCAGAGGATCACCGACGTGGCCGTGCAGACGCTGGCGCTGGATGCGCGCCGCGCGGATCTGACGGTGGCGGTGGAGGTGGACAGCGCGGCACCGCGCAACCTGCCGCTCAGTGTGTCGCTGCTTGATCCGGATGGGCAGGTGGCGGCGACGGTGAAGCAGACGGCGTCGCTGCGTGCAGGCCAGCAGGTGCTGTCGGTGCCGGTGACGCTGGACCGGCCGCGGCGCTGGTGGCCGGCAGGCCATGGCGAACAGGCGCGCTACACCGTGCGCGTGGTTGCCGACGCGGGAACCGCCGATGAGTCCGAATACCGCATGCGCACCGGGCTGCGCACGGTGGAGCTGCGCCGCGAGAACGATGCCAAGGGCGGGCAGGGCTTCGCCTTCGTCATCAACGGCGTGCCGATCTTCGCCAAGGGCGCCAACGTCATTCCGTTCGACATGTTCCCCGCGCGGGTCGATCCGGCGCGCATCCGCCGCGAACTGACCGCCGCGCGCGACGCCAACATGAACATGCTGCGCAACTGGGGCGGTGGCTATTACGAGGATCAGGTGTTCTTCGACATCGCCGACGAACTGGGCCTGCTGGTATGGCAGGACTTCATGTTCGGCGGCGGCATGCAGCCGGGTTACGATCCGGCGTTCCGCGCCAACGTGGTGGCCGAGGCGCGCGACAATGTGCGCCGGCTGCGCGCGCATCCCAGCGTGGTGCTGTGGTGTGGCAACAATGAAGAAGAGACCGCGTGGAAGGACTGGGGCCATGGCCGCGACCTGAAGGCGGCCGATCCGGCGTTTGCCGGACGTGTCTGGCAGGGCTACGTCGACCTGTTCGGCAACGACCTGCGCAAGGTGGTGGCCGAGGAAGGGTTGGGCGTGCCGTACTGGTCCAGCTCGCCGAGCAACGACCTCGATACCGTGGCCAACGACTCCACCCGCGGCGACAAGCACTATTGGCAGGTATGGGGCAATCCGGCGCTGCCGGTGCAGGCCTACCTGCGTGAGACCCCGCGTTTCATGTCCGAATACGGCCTGCAGGCGTGGCCGGTGCTGCGCACGCTGGAGGGCATCATTCCGGCGGATGAGCTGCGCGTGGACAGCGACACCGTGCGCGCGCACCAGAAGTTCATGGCAGGCGAGGGCAACCAGCGCCTGCTGCAGTACGTCGAGCGCGAGTTCGGCACGCCGCGTGATTTCCCCGACTTCGTCTACCTGAGCCAGGTCATGCAGGCCGAAGGCATCGCGCTGGCCGCGCTGCACCACCGTGCCTCACGCCCTTACACGATGGGTTCGCTGTACTGGCAGCTCAATGACGTGTGGCCGGGTGCGTCCTGGTCCAGCATCGATTACGCCGGGCGCTGGAAGGCGCTGCATTTCCATGCGAAGCGGTTCTTTGCGGACCATGCGGTGGCGGCATTGCGTGACGATGGCGTCACCCGCGTCAGCCTGCTCAATGACCTGCAGCAGCCGCTGGAAGCGCAGTGGCGGTTGCGGGTGATGGATGTGGATGGTCGCCAGGTTTCGCAACAGCAGCATGCAGTGACGGTGCCGGCACTGTCGGCGCTGGAGGTCGGGCGTTTCACCGATGCGCAGCTGCTGGGCAAGGCGGCTCCCGCGCGAACCGTCGCGGTGGTGGAACTGCTGGAGGGCAAGCGTGTGCTGTCGCGCCAGGTGGTCTACTTCGCGGCCGCCAAGGACATGCAGCTGCCGAAGGTACAGATCGACAGCCGCTGGACCCAGGACGGCGATGCCATCGTGCTGGAGCTGCGCGCGGCGCAGCTGGCACGCGGCGTGTGGGTGGATTTCGACGGAATGGACGCCACCCTGGACGACAACGCCATCGACCTGGTGCCGGGCGAGCCGGTGCGGATCAAGGTGAAGGCCGATGCCGAGCTCGAAACGCTGCGCAACGCGCTGCGGATCCGCTCAGTAGCCGACGCGATGGCGGTTCAGTGACCATCCGGCATCGTGCGGGATGGGCGGCGTGATGGATTTGGGGCTGGGGATCGGTAGGGTCGGTTCCCAAACGACTGCACGTAACGATGATCGGCGCTGGGACGCATGACCTCAAACGGAGAGACGTTTTCGCCGGAGGTCATGCGTTAAAGAAGTCACGACCGCTATCGGCAGTCGTTTGGGAACCGACCCTACCGAAATCGTTCGTGCGATATTCCGATACTGATCGCGTGGCCTGGATTACAGCGTGATCTGCTGGAAATTTTCCACGCGGTCGTGGCCGTGCGTGGCTTCGCCGGTACGCGGCAGCGGGTAATCGTCCAGGCGGTCCAGCAGACGGGTCTGCAGGCCGGCTTCACGGGCTGCATCCAGCTCTTCGACCACGTCCGACAGGAACACGATCTGCCCGGCCGGCACGCCGATGGCCTTGACGATGTTGCGGTAACTTTCCGCCTCGCGCTTGCCGCCGATCTCGGTATCGAACCAGCCCGACACCAGCCCGGTCAGGTCGCCGGCCTCGCTGAAGCCAAAGAACTGCTTCTGCGCCGGCACCGAGCCGGACGAGTACACATACAGCGGCTTGCCCTCGGCATGCCAGCCGCTCAGCACTGCCGCCACTTCAGGATAGAAGTGCGCCTTGTACTCGCCGTTGCGGTATCCATCTTCCCAGATCATGCCCTGCAGCGCCTTCAGCGCCGTGTGCTTGCGATCCTGGTCGATCCAGCCCTGCAGGGTTTCCACGATGAGGCTGTCCTGGCAGGCACCGCCGATCTCCACCGCCACCGCATCCAGCCAGCGACGCACCTCCGGCTGCTGGCCATGCGCGGCGACAAACGCCGGCAACGCCTTGCGCGCATACGGAAACAGCACGTTCTTCACGAACGAAATGCTGCTGGTGGTGCCTTCGATGTCGGTGAGGATGACAGTGGGGTGGGGCATGGATCAGGACGCCTTGGTCGGAACGTAACGGGGGAATTTCTGGGCGATGTCCGTGCCGGTGAAGTGCCCGACCCAGCCATCCGGCTCGGTGAAGAAGCGGATCGCCACGAAGCTGGGCTCATCGCCCATGTCGAACCAGTGCGTAGTGCCATCCGGCACCGCGATCAGGTCGTTCTTCACGCACTCGATCTCATAGACCTTGTCGTCCACGTGCAGCGTGAACAGCCCCGAGCCGGCCACGAAGAAGCGGACCTCGTCTTCCTTGTGGAAGTGCTCGTCCAGGAACTTCTTCCGCAGCTCGGCGCGGTTGGGGTTGTCCGGCGCGATCGAGGCCACGTCCACGCTCTTGAAGCCGTGCTGGGCCACCAGCCGGTCGATGTCGCTGCGGTAGGCAGCGAACACCTCGTCCTGGCTCGCGCCCGGCAAAACCTCATGGGCTGCCTGCCAGCGTTCGAAGGTCACCCCGATCTTCTCCAGCTCGGCGGCAATCAGCGCGCCGTCCTGGGTATCCAGCACCGGGGATTGGGGTTCATCGTGATCGTAAATGCGCAGTCGGCTCATGGCGGCAGCTTGAACGGCGAGGGGGACCTCAAAGAGTATCAGCGGCCGGCCCTGAATGGGGGCGCGACCTGATGACGCTGGAGCATGTAGCTCAGGGCCCGCGCAGCTTGCGCAGCTCCAGCTCGCAATGCAGCAGGAACTCGAACGCCTCCATGTGCCGACGTGCTTCGGCCATGTCCCGGCCCCAGGCGTACAGCCCATGCCCGTCGATCAGATAGCCCCACATGCAGCCCTCGTCGAGCTTCTGCTCGACCTTGGCGGCCAGCTCGTCCATGTCCTGGGTGTTGGCGAACACCGGCACGTCCACGGCGGTTTCATGGGTGCTGTTGCCGTGGAAGGCCTTCAGCAGCTCATACCCCTCCAACCGGATATGCCCATTGGCCGCATACAGCCGCGAGGCAATGGTCTGCACCGGCGAATGGGTATGCAGTACGCAGCCAATCTCCGGGAACCGGCGATACAGCTGGGTATGCAGCAGCGTCTCGGCAGACGGACGCAGCGGTCGGCCCACGGCCTTGCCGTCGAAGTCCACCACCATGATGTCGTCCTCGATCAGCCGGCCCTTGTCCTTGCCGGACACCGTGATCGCCGCATGCTGGTCATCCAGGCGGTGCGAGAAATTGCTGCTGGTCGCCGGCGTCCACCCGGCGTGGGCCAGTTCGCGGATGTTGTCGATCAGCACCTGGGCCAGTTCGCTCAGACGAGCCGTGTCGTAAGGGGTGTCGTTCATGGCGGGCATTTTAACGGCGTCTGGCGTTAAAAGCAGGTTCCCGGGCCGGTCAGGACGTCACGACCAACGGTCGTGACCTACCGCTTTGGCCCTTGGCGCCGTCACCCGTAGCGTGTCGAAGGGTGGGGCGGGTTGGGTTTGCGGGGGTGTGAGCCGCATGGATGCGGCGACCAAGCCCCCATGGATGGGTTTACGGCGTCCCCCGCAAACCCAACCCGACCCGCCCAGAACGACGGAAACGGCAGAGCCGACGCTCTGGCTCTGGCCGTTGCACCGGACGTTCAGCCGCGCAGGCGGCTGTGCTTGTAGCTGTAACCGAAGTAGATGGCGAACCCGATCACGGTCCAGATCCCCATCAGCATCCAGTTGTGCATCGTCATCGCCGACAGCAGGGCCAGGCAGCTCAGCACGCCCAGGCTGCAGATCAGCCAGGCCGCCGGAATGCGGAACGGGCGCGGCAGGTCCGGCTGCGTGCGGCGCAGGATCAGCACGCCCGCGCAGACCGCCGCGAACGCGATCAGCGTCCCCATCGAGGTCAGCTCGCCCAGCACGTCCAACGGGAACAGCGCCGCCAGCAGCGCAATGCCGATGCCCGTGATCACCGTATTGATGTGCGGCGTGCGGTACTTCGGGTGGATCGTCGTGAACACCTTCGGCAACAGACCGTCGTTGGCCATGATCATGAAGATGCGCGGCTGCGCGATCACCATCACCAGCACCACCGACGACAGCCCGATCAACGCACCGATTTCCACTACCACCCGCAACCAGCCCAGCGTCGGGTGCGCCGCCACCGCCGTCACCACCGGCTCGTCCGTGCCCAGCAGCGTGTACGGCACCAGCCCGGTCATCACCGCCGCCATCGCGATGTACAGGATCGTGCAGATCACCAGCGACAGCAGCATGCCGATCGGCATGTCGCGCTGCGGCCGGTGCGATTCCTGCGCCGCCACCGACACCGCCTCGAAGCCGATGTAGGCAAAGAACACCATCGCCGCACCGCGCAGCACGCCTTCGAACCCGAACTTTCCCGGACCTTCGTTGGCCGGAATGAACGGCGTCCAGTTGGCCGGGTCCACGTACTTCCAGCCGACCACGATCACCAGAATGATCAGGCCCGTTTTCAGCACCACCATCGCCATGTTCATCGCCGACGACTTGCTGATGCCCACGTAGCACAGCCACGTCAGCAGCAGCACCAGGATCGCCGCCGGCAGGTTCGCGATCGCCCCCGTGGGGCGCAACTGCCCATCCAGCGGCGCACTGACCAGCGCCGATGGCAGGTAGATGTCGAAATGACTCAGCAGGCTCAGGAAGTAACCGGTCCAGCTGACCGCCACCGCCGACGCCGACACCCCGTATTCCAGCACCAGCATCCAGCCGATGAACCACGCCGCCAGCTCGCCGAAGGTTGCATAGGTATAGGTATAGGCGCTGCCGGAGACCGGCACCATCGACGCGAACTCCGCATACGCCATCGCGCAGAATGCGCAGCAGATCGCCGCCAGCACGAAGCTCAGCATGATCGCCGGGCCCGCATGGTTGGCCGCCGCCTGCCCGGTGATGACGAAAATGCCGCCGCCGATCACCGCGCCGATGCCCAGCGCGGTCAGGCCCCAGGGCCCCAGCGTGCGCTTCAGGCTCAGCCCGTTCGCATCTTCATGGGCGGCGTGCGGGTGCTTGGTGGCCCACAGTTGCTTCAGCATGGGATCACGACACCTTGTTGAGCTTGCTGTGGCGGATGCCGTAGCCGAAATAGATCAGCAGGCCCAGCACCGTCCAGCCCACGAACAGGTGCCAATGCACCACGAACGCCTGCCAGAACAGGAACAGGCACGACAGCGCGCCCACCGGGCAGATCACCCACACCAGCGGCACCCGGAACGGCCGGGTCAGCTCCGGGCGCGTGTAGCGCAGCACCAGCACGCCGATGCAGACCGTGGCGAAGGCCAGCAGGGTGCCCATCGAGACCAGCTCGCCCAGCACGTTCAGCGGCATCAGGCCCGCCAGCGCAGCAGCCAGCACGCCCACCACGATCGTGGCCCAGTACGGGGTACGGAAGCGCGGGTGGACCTTGCCGAACAGCTTCGGAATCAGGCCGTCGCGCGAGATCGTGTAGGCGATGCGGGTCTGGCCCATCATCATCACCAGCACCACCGAGGACAGGCCGGCGATGGCGCCGATCTCCACGGCGGTCTTCAGCCAGGACAGGCTGGCATACGGCTCCAGCGCGGTCGCCACCGGCTTGTCGGTGCCCAGCAGGTGGTACGGCATCATGCCGGTCAGCACCGCGCACACGATGATGTAGACGATGGTGCAGACCGCCAGCGAGCCAAGCAGGCCGATCGGCATGTTGCGCTGTGGGTCCTTGGTTTCACCGGCCGCAGTGGAAACCGCATCGAAGCCGATGTAGGCGAAGAACACGATGGTGGCCGCACGGAACACGCCGCTCCAGCCGAACTCGCCCGGCACGCCGGTGTTTTCCGGAATGAACGGGGTCCAGTTGGCCATGTCGATGTGCTGCGCGCCGAAGCCGATGAACAGGCAGATCACCGTGACCTTGATCGCCACGATGATCGCGTTGACGAACGCCGACTGGGTCACGCCCACGTACAGCAGGCCCGACACCGCCGCCACGATCAGCACCGCCGGCAGGTTGAACAGCTTGCCGGAGGAGATGAACTCCTGCCCGGTCCAGCTGATCGGCGCCGCGCTGAGCGCGTCCGGGAATGGCATGTGCAGCGTGGTGGTGATGAAGCTGATGAGGTACGCCGACCAGCCCACCGCGACCGAGGCCGAAGCGAACAGGTATTCCAGCACCAGGCACCAGCCGATGAACCAGGCCATGCCTTCGCCCAAGGTGGCGTAGGAGTAGGAGTAAGCGCTGCCCGAGACCGGCATCATCGCCGCGAACTCGGCGTAGCACAGGCCCGCCAGGGCGCAGGCGAAGCCGGCGATCACGAACGACAGCATCACCGCCGGGCCGGCGTGATTGGCGGCCGCCTGGCCGGTCAGCACGAAGATACCCGCGCCGATCACGGCGCCAATACCCAGCATGATGAGATGTTTCGCCGTGAGGGTCCTTTTCAGCGAGGCTTCGCCGTCCAGGCTGCCTTCAATCGGTTCGCCGGCATCGACGTGCCCGGCCGGCTCGACCGGTTTGACCCTCAACAGAGACTTCAGCATGCAGTGCTTCCCAGGTGGACGTTGGTGCGGGGCGGGCCCCGCGAAATCGAAAGGCAAGTGCGCGATACGTTGCCGCGCCCTTGAGTGGTGACCGGCCGCCCCAAAGGAACGGCCCGCTGTACCTTAGCCAAAGCTGAAGCCTGCGCACAAGCGCAAATGCAGCATGCCGGGCGATAATCTGCCAAATCCGTCCGATTGCCCGGTTGCCATGTCGTCAAACCCTGAATCCGTTGTAGCACTTGACGCCGCCCTGCGCGGCCAACTGGCCGATTACGCCCGCCGGCACCCCGAACACGCCGACTTGGCTGACGAATTCAGCACATTGCTGGACGACCCGGAAAACCCGTTCCTGCGCGACCGCCTGGCCGGCCATTTCACCGGCAGCGCCTGGCTGGTCAGCGCCGATGGGGCGCGGGTGTTGCTGACCCACCACCGGAAGTTGAACCGCTGGCTGCAGCTGGGCGGGCACGCCGATGGCGTCCGCGACCTGGCCAGGGTGGCGCTGACCGAGGCCGAGGAGGAATCCGGGCTGACCGGGTTGGTGCTGGAGGACGGGGCGGTGCTGTTCGATATCGACAAACACTGGATTCCGGAACGGCATGACGTGCCCGGCCACTGGCACTACGACGCCCGCTACGTGGTGCGGGCGGTGGGGAGTGAGGTTTTCGCGATCAGCGAGGAGTCGCTGGCGCTGGCCTGGCGCGACGTCGCCGACGTGGCCAATGCCGCAATCGAGACGCCGGACGGGGACGATTCGTTGCCGCGAATGGCCAAGCGCTGGCTCGCACGGTGACCCGGTAGGGTCGCATCCCGATCGACCGCCGACCGTGTTCGAGCGTCCGGTTGTGGCATGACCGTTGGCGGAAACAACGCGTTTCGATCGGAGGTGATGCCTTCGTCGCGCCGATCACCGTTATCGGCGGTCGATAGGGATGCGACCCTACCAATGCGTCATCGCACGAACCGTCGTTCCGTCCCGTTCGCGTCATCGCACGAATCATCGTTGCGCCGCCTTTGGGTAATCGCACGAAATCCATCGGCACGCATCGGTAGGGTCGCATCCCGATCGACTGCCGACCGTGGTGCAACGTTCGGTTGTGGCATGACCGTTGGCGGAAACAACGCGTTTCGTTCGGAGGTCATGCCTTTGTCGCGCCGATCACCGTTATCGGCGGTCGATAGGGATGCGACCCTACCAATGCGTCATCGCACGAACCGTCGTTCCGTCCCGTTCGCGTCATCGCACGAATCATCGTTGCGCCGCCTTCGGGTAATCGCACGAAATCCATCGGCACGCATCGGTAGGGGCGCATCCCGATCGACCGCCGACCGTGGTGCAACGTTCGGTTGTGGCATGGCCGTTGGCGGAAACAACGCGTTTCGTTCGGAGGTCATGCCTTCGTCGCGCCGATCACCGTTATCGGCGGTCGATAGGGATGCGACCCTACCAATGAGTCGCCGAACGTGATCGACCAGCACGCAATGCACCGGTAGAGTCGCATCCCAATCGACTGCCGACGGTGTTTCAGCGTTCGGTTGCGGCATGACCGTTGGCGAAGAAATGCGCGTGCAACCGCACCGATTGCGACATGCAGTAGGCACAGCCTACTGAAACTCCAATATCCTTCGGAACAAGCAATTTCCCATCGCGTTCGATATCGCGCATGGTTTGCTCAGGAGCCTGAAATCTCCTTAGAACGAACGCAATGTGGAAGTCCTTTGTCGGGAGGGTGGTGGAATAAAACACCCTCGCGGGAATACGCCATGCCGATGTTCTAAACGGTTTCAGCCTCCCGACTCCCTCGCCATTCCGGCGAGGGAGACTTCCTTGGAGGTGGCAAATGCGTCGCTCAAACTCGGACTTACCGTTAAACGAACAACCCAAAACCGGCATCGGCCTGCACGCGCCGGAACATCTGCGGATCGGCTCGTTCAAGCATCCCGGTGGTCATCGGCTGCCCGACGGCGGGCGCATCCCGTGCGTGGTGCTGCGCGGCATGTGGCTGGACCGCTTTGAACTGCCCGTAGGCGGGCGCGTGATGGTGCAGGTGGAACCGAAGCGGATCACGCTGACGCTGGATGAAACGCCCATCCCGGTGCCGTACCGCTACCAGGACCACGTGCCCAAGCGCGCGCGATAAGTCCCCGCCCTGGTAGGGTCGCATCCCGATCGACCACCGGCCCTGTTTCCACGTTCGGTAGGGCATGACCATTTGGCGAAGAAGCGCGTTTCCCCCAGAGGTCATGCCGCCATCGCGCCGATCACCGTTATCGGCAGTCAATTGGGATGCGACCCTACCCGTGGGCCGGCTATCGCTTCAATACAGAACGCGCGTACGCAGCGTGCCCGGAATCGCCGCCAGCTCTTCGCGCACAGCAGTGGCCTGCTCCTCGCTGGCGGTGATGTCGATCACCACGTAGCCGACCTTCGGGTCGGTTCGCAGGAACTGGCCATCGATGTTGACGTTGTGGCGCGAGAAGATCTCGTTGACCTTCGACAGCACGCCCGGCACGTTCTGGTGGATGTGCAGCAGGCGCAGGCTGTCTTCGTGCTCGGGCAGGGTCACTTCGGGGAAGTTGACCGCCGACAGGGTGCTGCCGTTGTCGCTGTAACGCACCAGCTTGGCCGCCACTTCCACGCCGATGTTGTCCTGCGCTTCCAGGGTGCTGCCGCCCACGTGCGGGGTGAGGATGACGTTGTCGTGCGCGGTCAGCGGCGACACGAAGGCATCGCCGTTGCCCTTGGGCTCCACCGGGAACACGTCCAGCGCCGCGCCACCGATGTGGCCCGAGCGCAACGCCGCATCCAGCGCATCGATGTCGACCACGGTGCCGCGTGCGGCATTGATCAGGTGCGCGCCCGGGCGCATGCGGGCCAGCTGCGGCGCGCCGATCAGCCACTGGGTGGCCGGCGTTTCGGGCACGTGCACGGTGACGATATCGGCGCGGGCGAGCAGGTCGTCCAGGTCGATGGCAGCGCGGGCGTTGCCCAGCGACAGCTTGGTTTCGATGTCGTGGAAGATCACCTGCATGCCCATGGCTTCGGCCATCACGCCGACCTGGGTGCCGATATGGCCATAGCCGATGATGCCCAGGGTCTTGCCGCGCACTTCATGGCTGCCGGCGGCCGATTTGGACCAGCCGCCACGATGGCATTCGGCGTTCTTCTGCGGAATGCCACGGGTCAGCATGATCGCTTCGGCGATCACCAGCTCCGCCACGCTGCGGGTGTTGGAGTAGGGCGCATTGAACACCGGAATGCCGGCCAGCTCGGCTGCCTCCAGGTCCACCTGGTTGGTGCCGATGCAGAAGCAGCCCACCGCCATCAGGCGCTTGGCATGGGCCAGCACGTCGGCGCTGAGCTGGGTGCGCGAGCGGATGCCGACGATGTGCGCTTCGGCGATGCGCGCCTTCAGTTCGTCTTCGGGCAGGGCCTTGCTGTGCAGTTCTATCTGCGAATAGCCGGCCGCACTGAACACGTCGATGGCCGTCTGGCTCACCCCCTCCAGCAACAGCACGCGGATATCCTGCTTCGGGAATGAGGTCTTCTTCGGCGACATGGGCAAGCGGCAGCATGTTGGGCGGGAGCTGCCCACTATGCCAGATCGGGGCGGGGATGGTGCGGTGCGCCATGGGGCGGTTTGACGGTTTCAGATGCGACCAATTGTTGGCGAGGTCGCACGACTAACAGTCGTGCGCTACCCTTTGGGATTGCCTTGGCCTCTCTGTTCATATGACTGATCCGCGCCTTGATTTGCTGTTGCAGGACTGCCCCGGGCTGCGGCTCACCACCGAGCCGGCCGAGCTGGAGCATTACGGGCGCGATTGGACGCGGCGTTGGACGCCGGCACCGCTGGCCATTGCGCTGCCGGGCAACGTGGAAGAGGTGCAGGCCATCCTGCGCTGGGCCAGTGCCCAGGGCGTGGCGGTGGTGCCCTCCGGGGGCCGTACCGGCCTGAGCGGCGGCGCGGTCGCGGCCAACGGCGAGCTGGTGCTCAGCCTGGAGCGGATGAACAAGGCGCTGGCCTTCGATGCCGTGGACCGCACGCTGACCGTGCAGGCCGGCATGGCGCTGGAAGCCGTCCACAACGCAGCGCTTGAGCACGGCCTGATCTATCCGGTCGACTTCGCCGCACGCGGCTCCTGCTCGATCGGCGGCAATATCGCCACCAATGCCGGTGGCATCCGGGTGATCCGCTACGGCAACACCCGCGAGTGGATTGCCGGCCTGAAGGTGGTCACCGCCAGCGGTGAGCTGCTCGAGCTGAACAAGGGGCTGATCAAGAATTCCAGCGGTTACGATTTCCGCCAGCTGCTGATCGCCTCCGAGGGGACGCTGGGCGTGATCGTGGAAGCCACGCTCAAGCTCACCGATCCGCCGCCGGCCAGCAACGTGATGCTGCTGGCGTTGCCGTCGTTCGAGGTGCTGATGCAGGTGTTTGCCGCGTTCCGCGAACGCATGCAGCTGCAGGCCTTCGAATTCTTCACCGACCGGGCGCTGGAACACGTGCTGGCGCATGGCGCGCAGGCGCCGTTCGCCGAGGTGCATCCGTTCTACGTGGTGACCGAGTTCGCCGCCGGCGATGAGGTGCAGGAGGCTGCGGCGATGGCCGCGTTCGAGGCCTGCATGGAGCAGGGCTGGGTCAGCGACGGCGTGGTCAGCCAGAGCGATGCGCAGGCCGCCCAGCTGTGGCGCCTGCGCGAAGGGATCACCGAGGCGGTGGCGCGCTACAAGCCGTACAAGAACGATGTGTCGGTGCGGATTTCGGCCATGCCGGCGTTCATGGCGCGCACCCAGGCGCTGATCGGGCAGGCGTACCCGCACTTCGACGTGGTCTGGTTCGGCCATATCGGCGACGGCAACCTGCACATCAACGTGCTCAAGCCCGATGCCACCGACGATGCGCAGTTCCTGCAGCAGTGCGAGCACGTGACCAAGCTGCTGGCGCAGGTGCTGAAGGACTTCGATGGCAGCATTTCTGCCGAACATGGCATCGGCCTGGTCAAGAAGGGCTACCTGGACAGCACCCGCGGCGAGGCGGAAATCGCGCTGATGAAGGCGGTCAAACGAGCGTTTGATCCCCAAGGGTTGCTGAATCCGGGCAAGGTATTCGACCTGTAGCAGGCGACAGAATTTCACGCAGCCGATACGCTTTGCCTCTTCCTGTCCTCAACGAACCCAAGATGAAGCGATCGATCCTGCTGTTTGCCGTGCTCGCCCTGCCGCTTTCGGCATTCGCCTCCAGCTTCGCCGGCTCCTCGGCGGGTTCGGCGTCCGGTGCCTCCTCGGCCGGTTCGTCCAGCTCGGACGATGACAAGGTGGTGGTGGACGCCCGCGAAGACGCAGCGGCGTTCGTGGCCACCGACGGCGCCATCCGTGGCGCCCGCCTGGAAGCGGCGCTCCTGCACCTGCGCGAAACCGGTGCCGCCCAGCGCGACGCCAGCGACATGCAGCTGGCCCAGGCCCTGCTGGCCCGCTGATGCAACTGCGCCGCAGGGCCCTGCGCCGATGCGCGGCGGCCCTGGCGGCGTTGCTGGCCGCCCCGGCCGCCCATGCCGCCCTGCAGCTTCAGCTGCAGGCGGACGGACTCGATCCTGGTCAGCGGGCGAACGCCGAGCAGGTGCTGCAGCAGGCGCCTGCGTTGCTGCCTGCGTCATGGCAGGCGCGCTTCGTCGCCCCGGTGACCCTGTCCTGGTCGGACCAGCTTCCCGACACGGTGCATGGCCGCACCCGCAGGAATGCGATCACCCTGCGGCGCAGCCTGCTGGACGAGGTACAACCCGGCCAACCACTGCCACGCGCGGTGCAGGCGGCGCTGATCCATGAATTGACCCACGTGCTGGACCGCGCCGTTGATGGCCGCTGGTCGTACAGCGACCGCTGGCGTGACCTGGCCGGCTGGCAGCAGCACCCGTGGCGTTGGGGGCGTGGTGACAACGCGTTCACCGAACGCAGCCCCGACCCGTACGAGCGCCACAGCCCGGCCGAATACCTGGCGGTGAATGCCGAGCACTACCTGCTCGACACCGGGTTCGCGTGTCGCCGCCCGGCGCTGGCGGCGTGGTTTGCAGATCATGTTGGCCCCGGGCCGCAGGCCACATGCGACCCGCGCGTGGCGCTGGTGCAGGCCGGTGATGTCACCGGCGAAGCCTCGTTGCTGGAGCTGGATCCGCAACGGGTATATGCGGTGGACTACCTGCTGGCCGAGGGCAACGACCAGCTGATGAGCCGCTGGGGCCACAGCATGCTGCGGCTGGTGATCTGCGCGCCGGGGCGTCCGCGCGGCCCGGCGTGCCGGCTGGATCTGGCCCATCACCGGGTACTGTCGTTCCGCGCGTTCGTCGGCGATGTGCAGATTTCCAGCTGGCGCGGGCTGACCGGCGCGTATCCGTCGCGGCTGTTCGTGCTGCCGCTCAACCAGGTGATCAACGAGTACACCCAGCTGGAGCTGCGCGGGCTGAAGTCGGTACCGCTGGCGCTTGATGAAAGCGACATCGCGGGTCTGCTGGAACGCGCAGGCCAGGTGCACTGGAGCTATGACGGGCGGTATCGCTTTGTCAGCAACAACTGCGCGGTGGAAACCGGCAAGCTGCTGCAGGAAGGCGTGCCGCGCTGGGCCGATCCCGGCCTGAACCGGCTCAGCCCCGGTGGCCTGCTGCGTCGGCTGGAGCGGCAGGGCCGTGCGGATGGCGCGGTGTTGGAGGACAGGCGCGAAGCGATGCGCATGGGCTACTACTTCCCGTCGGCGCAGTCGCATTACCAGCAGCTGTTTGATGTGGCGCGCGCGGAACTGGCATTGCCGACGGCGAAAGTGACCGCGTGGTTGGCATTGCCGGCGGCGCAGCGTGCGCAATGGGCGGACCGTGGCGGATTGCGTGCCACTTCGGCATTGTTGTTGCTGGAGCAGGCGGCGCGGTACCGCGAAGAACTGCGTGCGCGCGATGGGTTGAAACGGGCGCTGGGCGGTTCGGATGCGGGCGATGATGCAGCGCATGCGGCGTTGCTCGCGCTGCTGGACGATGCCGGGCAGCTGGTGAATCCGGCCCGGTTGGTGGGCGGTGACGGCTATGGCTTGCCGAGCCCGGAGGAGCGCATCATTGCGGCCGAGGCTGCAAAACAGATCAGCGCACGCGGCGTTCCGGCATGGACGGCGTTGCAGGCGCAGATGCGCGCGCGATTGCCTGCGGCGCAGCAGCAGGAACTGGCCACGATCGACGACACGCTGGCCCGGCTGGGGAACCGTATGCGCCAACTGGCACGCGAACAGGCGTAAAACGGCCGCGTTTCACCTTCGCTCACACGTGCAGGGCTAGGATCCCCGGTTGAACCAGAACATCGGCAAGGAGTCGAACATGCGCGCATCTCCCCTTATTCTCAGCCTGGCCATCGCGACCTGCCTGGCCGCGTGCCAGCCGGCGCAGCAGGCCGACAGCGCGGCACCCGATCCCGTTGCGGCCGGGAATGAAACCCCGCCGCCGGCGGCCGCGCCGACTTCCGACGAACGCGTCTATGCCTTCCAGTGCGGCGATCTGCCGGTGCAGGCCACCTATCGCGGCCAGGATTCGGCCACGGTGGTCGTCGGCGGGCGTACTTTCGTGATGGCCTCGGACACGGCCGCCTCCGGCGCGAAGTTCAGCGACGGGCAGGGCAACGTGTTCTGGACCAAGGGCACCACCGAAGGCACGCTGACCCTCAAGGGCGAGCCGGACCGCAGCTGCACCGGATCGGGCAAGGAAGGCGAGATCGCTGCCGCCGCCGCGAGCGCAGCAGCACCGCCTGAGTTCCGTGCCACCGGCAACGAGCCGGGCTGGCTGGCCCAGGTGAGCGCAGGCGAGAAACCGGTGCTGCGCGTGGAGACCGGTTACGGCGAGCAGAAGTTTGAAGTGGTCGCGCCGACCCAGGGCAAGGATGGCTGGTCGGGCAAGGCCGCCGATGGCACCGACATCAAGGTCAGCTTCCAGCGCACGGTCTGCCATGACGACATGAGCGGGCAGGCATTCGGCGCTACCGTGATGCTCACGGTGGGCGCACGCCAGTACCACGGCTGTGGCGATTTCGCCGGGGCGCCGGCCTTGGCCGAGCGCCCCTGATTCAGCGCGCTACGTCAATCCGCGCGGCCGGCGAATTCGCCGGTCGCGGTATTGACCAGTACGCGCTCGCCGTTGGAGATGTACTCCGGCACCATGATTTCAATGCCGGTGTTGAGCTTGGCCGGCTTCGGGCGCTTGGTGGCGGTGCCGCCCTTCAGTTCCGGCGGGGTCTCGACCACTTCCAGTACCACGCTGCTCGGCAGCTGCACGGCCACCGGCTGGTCATCGATGACCTGCACGTAGATGCCGGTCAGGCCATCGGTGATGTACCCGGCGTCATCGCCGATGACATCGGCATCGAGGGTGTACGGGGTGTAATCCTCATCGTCCATGAACACGAACGCATCGCCGTCCTTGTAGGAATAGGTGGACTGGCGGCGCAGCAGTTCGACTTCCGGCAGGTTGTCGTCGGCGTCGAAGCTGGCGTCCAGCTTGTTGCCACCCGGCACGCTGTACATGATGAAACGGAAGCGGACGTTGCCGCCGCGACCCTGCGGCGAGCTGCGCTCGATGTCGCGGATCTGGTACACGCCGTTGTTGTATTCGACGACGTTGCCTTTCTTGATGTCGTTGGCTTTCATGTAATGAAGGTCGGTTCGTGGGAGGTAGTGGTGCTTGCTTACTTGGGTGCCAGGCGCACCGCACCGTCGAGGCGGATGGTCTCGCCGTTGAGGTAGGTGTTGGTCAGGATGTGGCCGACCAGGCCGGCGAAATCTTCCGGCTTGCCCAGGCGCGGCGGGAACGGGATGGAGGCGGCCAGCGATTCCTGCACGGCCGGCGGCATGCCATCGACCATCGGGGTCCAGAAAATGCCCGGGGCGATGGTCATCACGCGGATGCCGAAGCGCGACAACTCGCGCGCCATCGGCAGGGTCATGCCGACCACGCCACCCTTCGAGGCGGCATAGGCGGCCTGGCCGATCTGGCCTTCATACGCGGCCACGCTGGCGGTGTTGATGATCACGCCGCGCTCGCCATCGTCGCCGGCGGCGTTGTGCTGCATGCGGTTGGCCGCGGCCTTGGCCACGTTGAAGCTGCCGACCAGGTTGACCATGACGGTGTTCTGGAAGGTGGCCAGCGGCATCGGCGCTTCCTTGCCGAGCACGCGGCCCGCGCCGAGGATGCCGGCGCAGCTGACCACGGCGTTCAGGCCGCCCAGGAAGTCGTGCGCGGCGTCGATCTGCGCGGCCACGGCGGCTTCGTCGCTGACATTGGTGCTGAAGTAGCGGGCGTTGGCAGCGCCCAGCTCGGCAACGGCGGCGGCGCCCTTGTCGTCATTGAGGTCGAACAGGGCCACCTTGGCGCCCTGGGCGACGAGGTGCTGGGCCACCGAAAGGCCGAGGCCGGAAACACCGCCGGTGACGACGGCGCGGACGGAAGACAGCTGCATTGCACGATCCCGCAGGTTCAAGAGCCGCCGATTCTAGCGGATGCCGGCCCGTTCGCCGTTGTGCAGCGCAGACGGGCGCTCAGCGGCGCGGCGGCAGGCGGCGGGCGAACTCGTCCGGGGACAGTCCGGGCGCGAACAGGAAGCCCTGGCCGACGGTGACCCCCATGCCGTGCAGGAAGCGGCGCTGCTCCTCCGATTCGATGCCTTCGGCGACCAGCCCCAGTCCCAGGCTGCGGGCGATGCCGCAAACGGCCTCGCACACCGCCACGTCCGAGCGGTTGCCGGGCACGCCCTCGACGAACATCTGGCTGAGCTTGAGCCCGTGGATGGGCAACCGCCGCAGGTAGTTGAGCGCGCTGTAGCCTTCGCCGAAATCGTCGATGGTCAGCAGCACCCCCATCTCGCGCAGCCGCGCAAAGGTCTGCAGGGTATCGGGCGCGTCCTCGATCAATACCCGCTCGGTGAATTCCAGCTCCAGCGCGCTGCCGGGCAGGCCGTACTGGTCCAGCGCCTGGCGCACGTTGCGGGCCAGGTCCTCGCCGACGAACTGGCGGTAGGACACGTTCACCGCCACCCGCACGATGCCCAGGCCATCGTCCTGCCACTGGCGTACCTGGCGGCAGGCCTCGTTGAGCACCCACAGCCCGATCCGCACGATGTCGCCGGTGCTTTCGGCGTGGCCGATGAAGATGTCCGGGCGCAGTTCGCCCAGCTGCGAGTTGCGCCAGCGGATCAGCGCTTCGGCGGCCACCAGCTGGCCGGTATGCAGGTTCACCTGCGGCTGGTAGACCAGGTGGAACTCGTCGTCGTCCAGCGCGCGGTGCAGGCGGCTTTCGATCTGCAGGCGGTCGTGCTGGCGCTGCGCCAGCTCCGGGGAAAACACCTGCCAGCCGTTGCGGGTGCGCCGCTTGCAGTCATACATGGCGATGTCCGCGTTCTGGATCAGCTGCTGCGGGCGCAGCCCGTCCTGTGGCGCGCGGGCGATGCCGATGCTGGTGGTGACCGAGAACTCGTCGCTGCCGAACCGGAACGGGGTGGAGAAGGCGCGGGTGATCGCCTCGGCCAGGCGCTCGGGCTGGTCGGGCTGGTCGCGGGTATCGCACACCACCAGGAATTCGTCGCCGCCAAACCGCGCCACCAGCCCCTCGGTGCCGATCGCGGTGGAAATGCGCCGGGTGGCATCGATCAGCAGTTCATCACCGGCGTTATGGCCGAGCAGGTCGTTGACGGTCTTGAAGCGGTCCAGGTCGATGTACAGCACGCCCACCTTGCAGTGGGTGGGGCTGCCCATGCGGGCGGCCAGGTCGGTGAGCACCGCATCGCGGTTCATGATGCCGGTGAGCGGGTCGGTCCGGGCCTGGATGCGCAGGGTTTCCTCGGCATGCTTGCGCGAGGTGATGTCCTGCACGGTGCCGGCGATGCGCGCGGCATTGACGTCGCCGGCCTCGGCCTCGCCGATCATGCGCACCCAGAACGAATGCCCGTCGCTGCGCTGGCCCTGCAGCTCCAGCTCGAAAGGTACCTGGCGGTCGATCACGTCCAGCAGCGCCTGCTGCAGCTGCGCGCGGTCGTCCAGGCGCAGGCAGTCCATCAGGTGCGCCATGTCCTGCAGCGGCAGCTCCTGGCCAAGAATGCGCGCGGCTTCATCGGTGAGGTACAGGCGCTGCAGGCCGCGGTCCCATTCCCAGCCGCCGATGTGGGCCAGCGACTGGGCGCGGTCGAACAGGGTGTTGTTGCGCTTGAGTTCGGTGATGTCGCTGAACAGCCCGAACACGTGATCGGGGCAGTCGCGTCCATTGCCATACACCGGCACGTTGGTGGTGGAAATCCAGATCATCCGCCCGCGTGGGCGGTGGTACAGGCCGACAATGGTGCTGCGGACGATGCGCCCGCGCAGCAGTGCTTCTGCTGCCGGCCACTGGTCGCGGGTGAGCGGATGGCCGTGTTCGTCCACGCTGATCCAGTCGTCCGGGCTCAGCATGGCGGCCAGGCTGCCGCCATTGCCCTGCGTGCCCAGGATGCGGTGCGCGGCCGGGTTGGCCGAGATCACGCGCAGGTCGCGGTCGAACAGGATCACCCCCTTGTCGATGGATTCCATCAGCAGCCGGTAGCGCGATTCGGCCTGCCAGCGGCTGCTCAGGTCGCGCGCCACCGCCACGATGCAGTGCTCGCCCTGGTGCTCGAAGCCGGCCGAATGCACTTCCACCGGGAAGCGGCTGCCGTCACCGCGCATGTTGGTGACTTCGATAACGTAGGTTTCGCCCCGGCGCAACGCTTCCCAGACCGGATCAAGGTGATCGCTGGGCAGGTCCGGATTCAGCAGTTCGATCGGCTGGCCGATGATGTCTTCGCGGGTCCGGCCATAGGCGCGGATGCCGGCCTTGTTGAGATCCAGCACCACGCCGGATTCGCTGAGGATGCTGACCGGATCAGGTACCGCATCAAACAGGGCCGCGTAGCGGCGCAGCGCCAGCTGGCGGTCGTCCATCGCTTCCTGCAGCGCCTGCTGCACATCGCGCAGCAGGGCGTGCAGGTCGTCGCCGGGCGGCTGCGCCAGCGCCTCTTCCAGGGCCGCCAGCGCGTCGACGTGCCCGGTGAGGTGATCACCGACCGCTGCATCCGTGCGCGGGCGGCGTCGGCTCATGTCGCGGCCAGGGCCCTGCCGGCCTTGCTGCCGGTTTCGCGGCCGAGCCGCGCGGCCAGCCAGCGGCCGGTGGCGGCCAGCGCCGGCAGATCGATGCCGGTGCGCATGCCGATGCCATGCAGCAGGTACACGACGTCTTCGCTGGCCACGTTGCCGCTGGCACCCTTGGCATAAGGGCAGCCGCCGGCACCGGACACGGCCGAATCGACCACGCGCACGCCTTCCTCCAGGCATGCATCGATGTTGGCCAGCGCCTGGCCGTAGGTATCGTGGAAATGCACGGCCAGGGCCGGCATCGGCACTTCGCTGGCCACCGCGCGCAGCATGGCGCGGGCCTTGCGCGGCGTGCCCACGCCGATGGTGTCGCCCAGCGAAATTTCGTAACAGCCCATCTCGTGCAGCGCGCGTGCGACGCGCACCACTTCGCTGACGGCGACCTCGCCCTGGTAAGGGCAGCCGAGCACGGTGGACACGTAGCCGCGCACTTTCACCCCGTCGACGCGGGCGCGATCGAGGATCGGTGCGAAGCGCGCCAGCGACTCGTCGATGCCGGCATTGGTGTTGGTACGGTTGAACGTTTCCGAGGCGGCGGTGAACACCGCCACTTCCTCCACGCCCACCGCGCGGGCCCGGTCGTAGCCCTGCTCGTTGGGCACCAGCACCGGGTAAGCAATACCCGCGCGGCGTTCGATGCCGGCATAAACCTCGGCGGCGTCGGCCAGCTGCGGTACCCAGCGCGGGCTGACGAAACTGGTGGCTTCGATGGTGCGCAGGCCGGTCAGCGAGAGCTGGCGGATCAGCTCGATCTTGTCGGCGGTGGCCACCGGCTGGGCTTCGTTCTGCAGTCCGTCGCGCGGACCGACTTCGACAATGCGTACGAAATCATCCATGCCGATGCTCCCCATGGGAGGGAAGACGCACAGCCTGCAGTGGACGGGTGGGGGATGGAGTCACGAACGTTCCTGGCGAAGTGGAGCGACCCAGGTTTCCCTGTGGGCCATGAAAGGGGGATACGCGGGATGGGCGGCAAAGCGGCCAGCCCGCGGGTGGGGCCGGGGCCCTTCAGTCCTGGGTAACCCAATGGGGCGCGCGCTTGTCCAGGAAAGCGCCGAGGCCCTCCTGGCCTTCCTCGGACACCCGCAGGCGGGCGATCAGGGCGGCATTGTCGCGGTCGGTTGCGTCGCGGTCGCGACCCAGGGTGACCCGGCGCACCAGTTCCTTGGCCGACGACGAGGCGATCGGGCCGGCCTTGTCGAGCAGGCCCAGCTGGCGCTGGACCGCTTCGTCGATCCGTTCAGGTTCGATCAGCTGGTGGACCAGGCCGATGCGCAGGGCGGTGTCGGCGTCGAAATGCTCGCCGGTGGCGAACCAGCGCCGCGCCTGGCGCGGGCCGATCGCATCGATCACATAAGGCGAGATTACCGCCGGCAGCAGGCCCAGCCGGCTTTCGGTCAGGCCGAAGCGCGCGGTGGTGCTGGCAATGGCGATATCGCAGCAGGCCACCAGGCCGACCCCGCCGCCGAACGCCGCCCCGTGCACGCGGGCGATGGTCGGCTTGGGCAGCTCATCCAGGGTGCGCATCAGCCGGGCCAGCGCCAGCGAATCCTGGCGGTTGTCCTCCTCGCTGGCCGCAGCCATGCCGCGCATCCACTGCATGTCCGCGCCGGCCGAGAAAGAAGCCCCGGTGGCGGCCAGCACCACCGCGCGGACCTGCGCGTCGCGGCCGGCCGCTTCCAGCGCGGCGGTGAGCTGCGCGATCAGCCCGGCGTCGAAGGCGTTGTGCAGGGTAGGGCGGTTCAGCCACAGGGTCAGCACGGCCGCGCTGCGTTCAATTCGTAAAGCGTCACTCATCGGGGGCCTGCGCCTGCTCCATACATGTATGGATCATAGCGGCCCATGCGGCCCGGGCCATGACGCGGCGCGGCGATGCTAGAATTGATAACCATTCTTATCGACCGAAGGCGACCTGTGACGTTGTCCGATCTGCCGCTGCACGGCTCCGCTCTGGTGGAATCGGTGCGCGACCTCCATGCAAACGACGCCATCGCCCGTCGGCTCAGGGAACTGGGCTTCGTCAAGGGTGAAGATGTGCGTCTGGTAGCCCGTGGTCCCATCGGCGGCGAACCGCTGCTGGTGCAGGTCGGGTTCACCCGTTTCGCCCTGCGGATTTCCGAAGCCAGGCGCATCGACATCACTGCCGTTGCAGACGGAGCGGCCGCATGAGCGCCGCCACCCTGCGCATTGCCCTGGTCGGCAACCCCAACAGCGGCAAGACCGCGCTGTTCAACCAGCTCACCGGCAGCCGCCAGAAGGTCGCCAACTACACCGGCGTGACCGTGGAGCGCAAGGAAGGCCGCCTGCGCGCGCCATCTGGCCGTGAATTCGCCGTGCTCGACCTGCCGGGCGCCTACAGCCTGCAGCCGGCCAGCCTGGACGAAGCAATCACCCGCGACCTGTGCCGGGGTTTCTACCCGGGCGAGGCCGCCCCCGACGTGCTGCTGTGCGTGATCGACGCCACCAACCTGCGCCTGCACCTGCGCTTCGCGCTGGAACTGCGCGAGCTGGGCAAGCCGATGATCGTGGCGCTGAACATGGTGGATGCGGCCGAGCGCCGTGGCATCAAGATCGACGTGCCGGCGCTGGAGCAGGCCCTGGGCGTGCCCGTGGTGGAAACCGTGGCCGTGCGCCGCAACGGCGCCCAGGCGCTGGTCGAACGCCTGGATGCGATGGTGCCGCACCTGGATGCCCCGCTGGTGGCGGCGGTCGCCGGGGAAACGGACTACCACGCCCAGGTGCGCGGCATCCTCGCCGCCGCGGTCAGCATGCCCACCCGCACTGCGAAGATCGACGACGCACTGGACCGCTGGCTGCTGCACCCGGTGTTCGGGTTGATGACCCTGATCGTGGTGATGTTCCTGATCTTCCAGGCGGTATTCGCCTGGGCCACGCCCTTGATGGACGGCATCGAAGCCGGCTTCGGCTGGCTGGGCGAGGTGGTGGGCGCCAACCTTCCGCCCGGCCCGCTGACCAGCCTGCTCACCGACGGCATCATCGCCGGCGTGGGCGGGGTGGTGGTGTTCCTGCCGCAGATCCTGATCCTGTTCGCCTTCATCCTGGCCCTGGAAGAGTCGGGCTACCTCCCGCGTGCCGCGTTCCTGCTCGACCGCATGATGGCCTCGGCCGGCCTGTCTGGCCGCTCGTTCATCCCGCTGCTGTCCAGCTTCGCCTGCGCGGTGCCCGGCATCATGGCCACCCGCAGCATCCAGGACCCGCGTGACCGCCTCGCCACCATCCTGGTCGCCCCGCTGATGACCTGCTCGGCACGCCTGCCGGTGTACGCCCTGCTGATCGGCGCGTTCATCCCGCAGAAGACCCTGTGGGGCTTCGTCAGCCAGCAGGGCCTGATCCTGTTTGCCCTGTATGCGGCCGGCATCTTCAGCGCACTGGCGATGTCGTGGGTGATGAAGAAGTGGCGCCGCGACAAGAGCGAACACCCGCTGATGCTCGAACTGCCGTCCTACCGCATTCCGCACCCGCGCGACCTGGCTGTGGGCCTGTACGAGCGCGGCATGATCTTCCTAAAGCGCGTGGGCGGCATCATCCTCTCGCTGACCATCCTGCTGTGGGTGCTGCTGTCGTTCCCGGGTGCCCCCGAAAACGCCACCATGCCGGCCATCGACTACAGCTTCGCCGGCCAGATCGGCCATGCCATGGCCGTGTTCTTCGCCCCGCTGGGCTTCAACTGGCAGATCTGCATCGCACTGATCCCCGGCATGGGCGCCCGCGAAGTGGCTGTGTCCTCGCTCGCCACCATCTACGCCCTGTCCGCCGCCGACGATGACGCCGCCATCCAGGCCCTGACCCCGGTGGTCGCCAACGGCTGGTCGCTGGCTACCGGCCTGTCCCTGCTGGTGTGGTTCATCTACGCCCCGATGTGCATTTCCACCCTGGCCACCATCAAGCGCGAAACCAACTCCTGGAAGCAGGTCGGCTTTGCCACCTTCTACCTGTTCGCGGCCGCCTACGTCGCCGCGCTGGTCACCTACCAGGTGACCGTGGCCCTGGGCGGCGGCTGATGAGCACCGGCCTGCTCCTGCAGTACATCTTGGTCGCGCTGATCGTCCTGGTCAGCGCCTGGGTAGTGCTGAAGAAGCAGTTCCCCGGCACCGTGCGCAAAGCGCGTGGCGCAATAGCATTGGGGCTGATCAAGCCACAGCGTGCCACCTGGCTGCAGGCGCTGGGCCGCCGCATAGCACCGCCGGCCACCGGCAGTGGCGGCGCCTGTGGTGGTTGCGACAGTTGTGGCCCGACACCGCCAAAGCAGCATTGATTGATCGGGGCTCTACGCTCTTGCTCTCCGTCACCGACAACCTGTCGAGGGCGGGGCCGGGGCAGGTTTGCGGGGGGGTGAGCCGCATGGGTCGGGCGCATGCGCCCGACGGGTTGGGCAGGAGCCCAACCCCGGTCTTGCCGTGTGCGCAGGGCAGCGCACACGTGCAAGCGGCGACCAAGCCCCCAAGGATGGGTTCACGGCGTCCCCCGCGGGCCTGCCCCGGACCCGCCCAGCCAGACGGCAACGCAGAGCCGACGCAGTTGACCTTGATGTTGAAGTTGATGTTGACGTTGATGTTGGCGATTGCCCAATCCAAACCCTTTCGCTAGCCTGCGGGCATGACTACTCCCCCGATCCGTTTGCTCATCCACGGTGCGTCCGGCCGCATGGGCCAGGCCCTGCTGCGCCTGGCTGCCGAACGCAACGACCTGCAGGTCGTTGCCGCCGTTACCCGCCGCTCGCCCGCCCAGCGCGTGGTCGACGGCGTCCCGCATTTCGCCGCCAGTGAACTCCACGGCGCGCCCCAGTTCGACGTCGCCATCGACTTCAGCCTGCCTGAAGGCTTTGATCCCGTGCTGGCCCTGTGTGTCGAGCGCGGCGCAGGCCTCGTTTCCGGCACCACCGGCATCAGCGAAACCCAGCGCCAGGCCCTGATCCAGGCCGCAACCCGGATCCCGCTCGTGTGGGCCTCCAACTTCAGCCTCGGCGTGGCCGTGCTCGATGAACTCGTCGAACGTGCCGCCGCCGCCCTGGCCGGCTGGGACTGCGACATCGTCGAATCCCATCACGTCCACAAACAGGACGCCCCGTCCGGTACCGCACTCACCCTCGGCGCCGCCGCCCAGAAGGGCGGCGCCCAGCCGCACTACGCCAGCCTGCGCGCTGGCGACATCGTCGGCGAACACCTCGTCCAGTTCACCGGCCTCGGCGAGCGCATCGAACTGACCCACCGCGCCACCAACCGCGACATCTTCGCCCGTGGCGCCCTGTTCGCCGCCGTGCAGCTGAACGGGCGCGCCCCCGCCAGCTACCGCGTGCGCGACCTGCTCGCCGCCAGCGCAACCTGAACGCGTACACCGGCCAGGCCTGAACCCCAGGGTGGCCGGACGCTCCCGTACGCTGCCCATTGCAAGCAAACGCTGGCGTTGGAGGGGGGTTGCCTTTACAATTCCCGCTCGCCGAATCACGACAGCCGGACCGGTCCCGCACCGCAGTCCGCGCTTTTTTGCAACCGCTTTTCCGTGAAGCGTGGCGTGACTTCGGTGACCCCTCGGTAGCCAAAGTGAGATTCCCGTGACCCAAGCCGCAATCCTCGTCCTCGAAGACGGCACCGTATTCGAGGGCGAATCCGTAGGCGCGCCCGGCCTGTCCGTCGGTGAGGTGGTGTTCAACACCGCCATGACCGGTTACCAGGAAGTGCTGACTGATCCCTCCTACGCCCGGCAGATGGTCACGCTGACCTACCCGCATATCGGCAATACCGGCCTTACCGACCAGGACGACGAAGCCCACAAAGTGTGGTCGGCGGGCCTGATCGTGCGCGACGTGCCGCGCCGTCCCAGCAACTGGCGCAGCCAGGTCTCGCTGCAGGACTGGCTGCTGCAGCGTGGGGTGGTCGCCATTTCCGGCATCGACACCCGCAAGCTCACCCGCATCCTGCGCGAGCGCGGCGCGCAGAACGGCGCGCTGATGGCCGGTGACGACATCAACGTCGACATCGCCCTGGAAGCGGCACGCAAGTTCCCCGGCCTGAAGGGCATGGACCTGGCCAAGGTGACCAGCACCGACAAGGCCTACAGCTGGAACGAGGGCCAGCTCGACCTGGATTCCAACACGTTCCTCAGCGCCGCCCCGCAGTACAAGGTGGTGGCCTATGACTTCGGCGCCAAGCTCAACATCCTGCGCATGCTCGCCGAGCGCGGCTGCGACATCACCGTGGTACCGGCCCAGACCCCGGCTGCCGAAGTGCTGGCGATGAATCCCGATGGCGTGTTCCTGTCCAACGGCCCGGGCGACCCGGAACCGTGCGACTACGCCATCGAAGCGATCAAGGTGTTCCTGGACAGGAAGGTGCCGGTGTTCGGCATCTGCCTGGGCCACCAGCTGCTGGCGCTGGCCTCCGGCGCCAAGACCGTCAAGATGGGCCACGGCCACCACGGTGCCAACCACCCGGTGCAGGACCTGGACGACGGCCGCGTGATGATCACCTCGCAGAACCACGGCTTCGCGGTGGATGAAGCCACGCTGCCCGCCACCCTGCGCGTGACCCACCGCTCGCTGTTCGACGGCACCAACCAGGGCATCGCCCGCACCGACGTGCCGGCGTTCTCCTTCCAGGGCCACCCCGAAGCCTCGCCGGGCCCACACGACGTCAGCCCGCTGTTCGACCGCTTCATCACCCTGATGGCGCAGGCCAAGGCCTGATTCGAGACGCCGCTGCCTTCGGCGCGGCGCTGCGACCCCTGACACGCTGTACTGACTTAGAGAAGACAATGCCCAAGCGCACTGACCTAAAGACCATCCTCATCATCGGTGCCGGCCCGATCGTCATCGGCCAGGCCTGCGAGTTCGATTACTCCGGCGCCCAGGCCTGCAAGGCCCTGCGTGACGAGGGGTACCGCGTGGTGCTGGTCAACAGCAATCCGGCCACCATCATGACCGACCCGGAGATGGCCGACGCCGTCTACATCGAGCCGATCAACTGGCAGACGGTCGAAAAGATCATCGCCAAGGAAAAGCCCGACGCACTGCTGCCGACCATGGGTGGCCAGACCGCGCTGAACTGCGCGCTGGACCTGGCCGACAACGGCGTGCTGGAGAAGTACAACGTCGAACTGATCGGCGCCAAGCGCGAAGCGATCCGCATGGCCGAAGACCGCGAGCTGTTCCGCGTGGCCATGGGCGAGATCGGTCTGGAGTGCCCGAGCGCGGCCGTGGCCCACACGCTGGAAGAAGCCATCGAGATCCAGACCCGCGTCGGCTACCCGACCATCATCCGCCCCAGCTTCACCCTGGGCGGCAGCGGTGGCGGCATCGCCTACAACCGCGAAGAGCTGGTCGATATCGTGACCCGCGGCCTGGAACTGTCGCCGACCACCGAAGTGCTGGTGGAAGAATCGGTGCTGGGCTGGAAGGAATTCGAGATGGAGGTGGTGCGCGACACCGCCGACAACTGCATCATCGTCTGCTCCATCGAAAACCTGGACCCGATGGGCGTGCACACCGGTGACTCGATCACCGTCGCCCCGGCCCAGACCCTGACCGACAAGGAGTACCAGCGCCTGCGCGATGCCTCCATCGCCGTGCTGCGCAAGATCGGCGTGGATACCGGCGGTTCGAACGTGCAGTTCGGCATCAGCCCGACCACCGGCCGCGTCGTCGTCATCGAAATGAACCCGCGCGTGTCGCGTTCGTCGGCGCTGGCCTCCAAGGCCACCGGCTTCCCGATCGCCAAGGTCGCCGCCAAGCTGGCGGTCGGTTACACGCTGGACGAACTGAAGAACGAAATCACCGGCGGCCTGACCCCGGCCTCGTTCGAACCGTCGATCGATTACGTCGTCACCAAGATTCCGCGCTTCGCCTTCGAGAAGTTCCCGGCTGCCGATGCCCGCCTGACCACCCAGATGAAGTCGGTGGGCGAGGTGATGGCGATGGGCCGCACCTTCCAGGAATCGCTGCAGAAGGCCCTGCGTGGCCTGGAAACCGGCAAGATCGGCCTCGACCCGACCGGCCTGGACCTGGCCAACGAAGACGACATCACCACCCTGAAGCGCGAGCTCAAGGCCCCGGGCCCGGAGCGCCTGTTCTTCGTGGGTGATGCATTCCGCGCCGGCTTCAGCGTGGAAGACGTGTTCGCGCTGTCGCACATCGACCCGTGGTTCCTGGACCAGATCGAAGAGATCATCCAGGCTGAGACCCAGCTGGCCGCCGATGGCCTGGACGCACTCGATGCCGCTCGCCTGCGCAAGCTCAAGCGCGCCGGTTTCTCCGATGCGCGCCTGGCCGAGCTGACCGGCACCAATGAAGCGGGCGTGCGCGCACTGCGCCGTGCGCTCAAGGTGCGCCCGGTGTACAAGCGCGTGGATTCCTGCGCCGCCGAGTTCTCCACCAGCACCGCCTACCTGTATTCGACCTACGAGGACGAGTGCGAAGCGGCGCCGAGCAACCGCGACAAGATCATGATCCTGGGCGGCGGTCCGAACCGCATCGGCCAGGGCATCGAGTTCGACTACTGCTGCGTGCACGCGGCACTGGCGCTGCGCGATGACGGTTACGAAACCATCATGGTGAACTGCAACCCGGAAACCGTCTCGACCGACTATGACACCTCCGACCGCCTGTACTTCGAGCCGCTGACGCTGGAAGACGTGCTGGAAATCGTCGAGCTGGAACAGCCCAAGGGCGTGATCGTGCAGTACGGCGGCCAGACCCCGCTGAAGCTGGCGCGCGCGCTGGAAGCCAATGGCGTGCCGGTGATCGGCACCTCGCCCGATTCCATCGACCTGGCCGAAGACCGCGAGCGCTTCCAGCAGCTGGTGGAAAAGCTGGGCCTGAAGCAGCCGCCGAACCGCATCGCCCGCAACGACCAGGAAGCCCTGCTGCTGGCCCGCGAGATCGGCTACCCGCTGGTGGTGCGCCCGAGCTACGTGCTGGGCGGCCGTGCGATGGAAATCGTCTACGGTGAGTCCGACCTGGCGCGCTACGTGCGCGATGCGGTCAAGGTTTCCAACGATTCGCCGGTGCTGCTGGACCGCTTCCTGGACAACGCCGTGGAAGTGGACGTGGACATCATTGCCGACAAGGACGGCAACGTGCTGATCGGCGGCGTGATGGAGCACATCGAAGAAGCCGGCGTGCATTCGGGCGATTCGTCCTGCTCGCTGCCGCCGTACTCGCTGTCGGCCGAGACCCAGGCCGAGCTGCGCCGCCAGGTGGTGGAGCTGGCCAAGGCCCTGAACGTGGTCGGCCTGATGAACACCCAGTTCGCGATCCAGGCCGGCGAGAACGGCGAGGACATCGTGTACCTGCTGGAAGTGAACCCGCGTGCCTCGCGCACCGTGCCGTTCGTGTCCAAGGCCACCGGCATGCCGCTGGCCAAGATCGCCGCGCGCTGCATGGCCGGCAAGACCCTGGCCGAGCAGGGCGCGACCAAGGAAATCGTGCCGGACTACTACTCGGTCAAGGAAGCGATCTTCCCGTTCGCCAAGTTCCAGGGCGTCGATCCGATCCTCGGGCCGGAAATGCGTTCCACCGGTGAGGTGATGGGCGTGGGCCGCAGCTTCAGCGCCGCCTTCGCGCGTGCGCAGGAAGCCGGCGGCATCAAGGCGCCGCCGCTGGGCAAGGCCTTCGTGTCGGTCCGCGACCCGGACAAGAAGCGCGTGCTGCCGGTCGCACAGGCACTGCTTGAGCGCGGTTACAGCCTGGTCGCCACCCGCGGCACCGCGGCGTGGCTGCAGGAGCACGGCATGCAGTGCGAGATCGTCAACAAGGTCGTTGAAGGCCGCCCGCACATCGTCGATTCGATCAAGAACGGCGAGATCGTGTATATCGTCAACACGACCGAAGGGCGTGCGGCGATCAACGACTCGTTCTCGATCCGTCGCGAGGCGCTGCAGCACCGCGTCACCTATTCGACCACCATTGCCGGCGCCAAGGCGCTGGTGCAATCACTGGAATTCCGCGGTACCGGCCCGGTCTGGTCGCTGCAGGAGCTGCACAAGGAGTTGAACGCATGAGAGCACCGATTACCCTGAAGGGCGCGCAGCGTCTGCGCGAAGAGCTTGACCAGCTGAAGTCGGTCAAGCGCCCCAAGGTCATCGCGGCCATTGCCGAGGCACGTGAGCACGGCGATCTCAAGGAGAACGCCGAGTACCACGCCGCGCGCGAAGAGCAGGGCTTCATCGAAGGCCGCATCAAGCAGCTGGAAGGCGAGCTGTCGCATGCCGAGATCATCGACATCACCAAGCTCAATGCCGGCAGCAAGGTCGTGTTCGGCGCTACCGTCAAGCTGGCCGATGTGGAAAGCGATGAAGAGAAGCGCTACCAGATCGTGGGCGACCTGGAGGCCGACATCAAACTCGGCCTGATCGCGATTTCCTCGCCGGTGGCGCGTGCCATGATCGGCAAGAACGAGGGCGACAGCATCGTGATCGACGCCCCGGCCGGGCAACGCGAGTACGAAATCGTCAGCGTCGAGTATCTGGACTGACCTGACCATGGCCACGGCAACCCTGTTGCTGCCGGCGCGCAGCCGCTTCCCGGCGGCGGCGTTGCCTGATGACGTGGCCAAGGCGCTCGGCCGTGCCGAGCGCAGCCGGGTCGATGCCGGCGAGCGCGCCCAGCTGCAGCGGCATTTCCAGCTGCAGCCGGCCGATTGGCCGGTGGCGGCACTGACCCGGCAGCTGGATGTGGGCGATGCCCACGATGGCGTGTGGCTGCGGGCGGACCCGGCCAACGTGGTGCCGGACATGCACGGCGCACGGATGATGGGCCACGGCGACACGCTGCGGCTTGAGGCCGACGACGTGGCGGCGTTGCTGCCGGCGCTGCAGCCGCTGTTTGCCGGATATGGGTTCACCCTGGATGCGCCGACGCCGTCGCGCTGGTACCTGCGCTTGCCGCCAGGCACCACGCTGCCGGCGTTCGCCGCGCCCGATGACGTGCTGGGTGATGACCTGTTCGCGCACCTGCCCGAAGGCGACGCCGGGCGGCGCTGGCGGGCGTTGTTGACTGAAGCCCAGGTGGTGCTGCACCAGCACCCGTGGAACGTGCAGCGCCTGTCAGCCGGCAAGCGGGCGGTCAATTCGCTGTGGTTCTGGGGTGGCGGTGAGCTGCCCGGGGCGGTGCGTACCGCCCACGCGCAGGTCCGCAGCCGCGATGCGCTGCTGCAGGCCTTGGCCAAGGCGGCCGGCGTGCAGGCCGATGGCGACCAGCAGGTGGATGCGCTGGTGGACCTGCGCCAGCTGCGTTCGCTGGAACAGCTGGGAAACGATGCGATCCGGCCGCTGTTGTCGGCATTGCAGCGCGGCGAACTGCGTCGGCTGGTGCTGGATTTCGAGGATGGCGCCAGGTTCGAACTGGACAAGGGCCAGCGCTGGCGGTTCTGGAAGAAACCGGTCCAACTTCACGAAGCGTGATCGGTCGCCCGTAGCGCCTGCCTTGTGGATTGACCGCGCGTATCATGGTCGCCATCGGCGTTCGCGCTGTTTATCGAGCCCGCTTTGACTTCTCCTGATTCGCTCCAGATCCAACGTCGTCCCGTTGCCGCCCTCGGTGAGTGGCCGGGCGACATGCTGCCGCTGCTGCAGCGCCTGTACGCGGCGCGCGGGGTTACCGATGCGGCGCAGGCGCAGCCGAAGCTGGCCCAGCTGCACGCGCCGGAACTGATGGGCAGCATGCAGGCCGCCGTGGACCTGCTGGCCACGGCGATTGCGGCCGATGAGCGCATCCTTGTCGTGGGCGATTTCGATTGTGATGGCGCCACCGCCTGCGCGGTCGGCGTGCGCGGCCTGCGCATGCTCGGCGCACGCGACGTCGTGCATGCGGTACCCAACCGCATGCTGCACGGCTACGGCTTGTCGCCGTCGCTGGTGGCCGAGCTGGCGCCGCTGCAGCCCGGCCTGCTGGTGACGGTCGATCACGGCATTGCCTGCCATGCAGGCGTTTCCGCGGCCAAGGCGCTCGGTTGGAAGGTGCTGGTCACCGACCACCACCTGCCGGGCGAACAGCTTCCACCGGCCGATGCGATCGTCGATCCCAACATCAATGGTGATGCGTTCCCGAGCAAGGCGCTGGCCGGTGTCGGCGTGATCTTCTATGTGTTGATGGCCCTGCGCCGACACCTGCGGGTGCAGGGTGCGTTCGCCGCGGGTGCCGAACCGGATCTGCTGACCCTGCTGGACCTGGTCGCGGTCGGCACCGTGGCGGACCTGGTCGCCCTGGATGCCAACAACCGGGCACTGGTGTCGGCGGGACTGCGCCGGCTGCGCGCCGGCCACGGCTGCGTCGGGCTGCAGGCGCTGATCGAGGCCAGTGGCCGCGATGCCGCGCGGCTGAGTGCCACCGATATCGGCTTCGCCCTTGGCCCACGCCTGAACGCGGCCGGCCGGCTGGAAGACATGGCGCTGGGCATCGAACTGCTGCTCACCGAAGACCGCAGCCAGGCCCGCGAGATCGCGCAGACGCTGGAGCAGATCAACGCCGAGCGGCGTGCCGTGCAGCAGCTGATGACCGATGATGCCGAGCTCGCGGTCTCCCGCGCGGTGCTGACCGCCGAAGGCGAGCGCCCGATTGCGGCCTGCCTGTTCGATGCCGAATGGCACCCGGGCGTGGTGGGCCTGGTGGCATCGAAGATGAAGGATCGCCTGCACCGGCCCGTGATTGCGTTTGCGCCCGCCGAACCCGGCAGTGATTCGCTGCGGGGGTCGGCGCGGTCGATTGCCGGTTTCCACATCCGTGACGCGCTGGCGCTGGTCAACGCGGGCCACCCTGGACTGATCGACAAGTTCGGCGGCCACGCGATGGCGGCCGGCCTGAGCCTTCCGCACGCACGGCTGCAGGAGTTCCAGCACGCCTTCGTCGCCGTGGTCGAAGCCAGCATGGATCCGGCTGCGTTGCAGCAGTTGCTGATGAGCGATGGCGAACTTGCCCCGGCCGAGCTGGATTTCCAGCACGCCGAAGCGTTGCGCCTGGCCGGCCCGTGGGGGCAGGGCTTCCCGGAGCCGCTGTTCGATGGCCACTTCCAGGTGGCGCGCTGGCAGGTGCTGAAGGAAAAGCATCTCAAGCTCAGCCTGCGCGTGCCCGGCCGCGCCGAGCCGATCAACGCCATCCACTTCAGTGGCTGGCGCGGCAACGCGCCGGCCAACAACGTGCACATCGCCTATCGCCTGGTCAGCGACGACTACCGCGGCGGCGGTGCGATCCAGCTGATCATCGAGCACTGCGCCGACGCGTGATTGGGACTGCGCCTACTGTGGCGCCGGATCGAGACACGTAGTGTCACGCCATTGCCCGCCATGTTGGCTTGGGGAGTGGCGAAAGACATGTCGCATGTTCGCTGGACCTACCTGGTTGCCACGCTGTTGGTCTGCGCATCGCTCGTCCATCTGAAGGGGGAGTGGGGCAATTCCGACAGCATCAACGTCTTCAATTACTGGTGCGGAGGCGCGACATTGGTGGCGCTGGTTGTTGCCATCGGGGAGATCGTGCATGCCGGAACCGCTGGAAAGGCAGTAAGGAAGGCCTTTGCGCGTGCCGCACACCAGCAAGCAAAGGTTCTAGCTATCGAAGTCATCTCTTTGATAGATGACGTGAGCTCGAAAGTTCAGCGAAAAGACTATAGTGCGGCCTTGAGGGCGCTGCAGATGGCGCGCCGCTTCCTGGCGCGGCTGGATGCGCGTTACGCGAAGGACCTCACCCAGCACCCTTCGCTCACGCCCCTGTTGAACGATGCGGAAATGATCATCTTGAAGGCAATCCATAACACGACAAGCGCGACGATGAGCCGGGAGGCCCGCCACACGCTCAGCGATTATCTGGTCAGGATCAAGTCAAGCGTGGAGACGCTGGAACGAAGAGGAGTTGAAGAATGATGCTGCCGACCGGTCTATTGACGTTCCTGGAAAAGGTCCTCCTCAAGACGGAGGCTGGCGAACTGGCGTGGCTGTTCGATGCGGAGGGTGACGATGTCTCGGTGGGCACACCGGAGTTCAGCATGACGGTTCGGCACGACTTCAACCGGAATCTGGAAGCCAACCAGTTCATGGTCTTCTATCGAGGCGGCATGGATCAGCAGGCCCATCGCTTTGTCACCAACGACAGTGCAGAGGGCGATTACCTGCTGCTGCAGCGCCTGTTCAATGCCGCGCAGGCAACCTCGACCGTGTTCCCGTTCTGACCCTGCGGGCGGCTCAGGGAGCCTCCTTCACCTCGGTTACCAGCGTGGGCAGGTCCCAGGCACCGCCTGCGGCGACCAGGCGGCACAGGCCGGTGGTGCTGTCTGATGTCTTGACGTATGTGGTGCCGTTCCACGCCCAGCTGGCGCTGGACCAGCAGTCGCCCAGGCCGCGGCCCTTGTGCGAGGCCGAGATGGTCAGCACGTCGTCGTCCACGCCCAGGTTGGTGATGTAAGCGGGTTGGTAAGGTGCGTGGTCGTTGACCACCCAGTAGCCGCTGCCCGCGTTGTAGGCACCGCGCCAGCAGGTCATGGACACCAGCAGCCGGCGGTTGTCCAGGCGCTTGACCGCGATTGCCTGGGGGCCTTCGTCCGCATAGGTGCCCTCGGTGGGGTGCAGTGATTCGCAGTCGTCCTGCGAGGTCGCGGCGGCCAGTGCGGCACGAAGCGCCGGGGCGTTCGCCAGGGCTTCGTCGGCCGGGCGGGTGGCCACGCGCCGGGGCAGGGTCACCACCGGTACCGGCAGTGAAGCGGGCACGCTGGCTTCGGCCCGGCTGCCTTTGCGCAGGATCGCGCCCGGCGTGCCGAGCCGACCCTGGAATTCGTCCATCTTCAGCAGCACCGCCGATGCGCCACGGTCGGAGAGGGTCCATTGGCGGCCGTTGTCGCCGATCAGCTCGATGCTGCTGTCCTTCACCAGGGCCTTGAGCAGTGCCGTTACCTGCGCCGTAGAGAAGCGGGTGTTGTCCGCCACGGTGCCCAGCGCGGTGCCGTTGATGCGCAGGGTGACAGTGGCCGGCAGGTCGCTTTCCTCGTACTCGCCCAGCATCAGCTCGGCCCCGATCGGCTGGTCCGGCCCGCCACGCCTGGTGAGCAGCACGGAGACCGGATCGCCGCCGGCGTCCTCGTTCTGGTACCCGGCAGCCCGGCAGGTGCGGGTGTTGTCGCAGGCCAAGGTCCAGTCCTCATGGCTGAATGCCACGCCGGGGGTGATCGCGCCGGCCGGTGCAGCGTGTGCGACCGGGAGCAGGCCGGCAATCAGCAGGGGGATCAGGGACAGGCGCATGCGGACATCCTTCTTCTGCAACATTCCATGGGGGAGGGATCGTGGACCAGCAGGGGGCGTGCTGTCCAACCCCGTTTCCGGTGCTGGTGCGTTCAACCCTTCGTCATCGGATCAGGAGCGTCACATGGACAGCGTGCTGCGCGGTATCGGCTTGGGGTTGTTGCTGTGGGTGGGCGGGGGAGCGGGTGTGCAGACGGCGGCAGCGCAGCGCGTGGTCGAGCCGCTGCTGAAGGTGGCCGGTGCGGAACAGCCGGTGCAGCTGGAGCAGGCGCGCATCGACAGCCATGTGGCGGCGGGTCTGGCCGAGACCCGTATCGAACTGGTGTTCCGCAACCCGAACCGGCGCGTGCTGGAGGGGGCGCTGGAATTCCCGTTGGCCGAGGGCCAGCAGGTGACCGCGTTCGCGCTGGATATCGACGGCGTGCTGCGCGATGCGGTGCCCGTGCCCAAGGCGCAGGGACGGCAGGTGTTCGAGGCAATCGAGCGGCGCCGGGTTGACCCGGGCCTGCTGGAGCAGACCGCCGGCAACCAGTTCCGCCTGCGCATCTACCCCATTCCAGCGCTGGGCACGCGCCGGGTCGCGCTGACCGTGCGTGAGGCCCTGCCGGTGGACAGGGAGGGCCTGCGCTGGACGCTGCCGCTGCAGTTCGTGGGCCAGGCCAACGCGGTGCAGCTGCAGCTGGACGCGGTCGCCACCGGCGTACCGGTGACGCACGGACCGCCGACGCTGGCCCTGGCCCTGCGCGACGGCGCCTGGCGCGCCCAGTGGCAGGGCAGCGGCAGGCAGTTGCCGGATCAGCTGGGCTGGACCCTGCCGCTGCCGCGCGGCTTGGATGCGGTGCGGGGTGACTTCGATGGCGACCACTATGTGATGGTGCAGGTGCCTGTGCCGGTGCAGACCCGCGACCGCACCCTGCCGCATCGCGTCGGCTTGCTGTGGGATGCGTCCGGCTCGGCCCGCCATCGCGACACGGCTGCGGAACTGGCCCTGCTTCAGCGCTACTTCGCCGCCATCGGCAATGGCGAGGTACAGCTGACCGTGCTGCGCGATCGCGCCGAGCCGGCCCGTCGTTTCGCGATCCGCAACGGCGACTGGAGCGCGCTGCGCCGCTACCTGGAGGCGTTGCCCTACGACGGTGCCAGTGCGCTGGGCGATTGGACCGCGCAGCCCGATATCGACGAGTACCTGCTGGTCAGCGACGGGCTGGCCAACTACGGCAAGCGCGAGCGCCCCGCATTGCGTGCGAACCAGCGCCTGTATGCGCTCAGTGGCGCCGGTGCGCGCACCGACAGCGACCGGCTGCGTGCGTGGGCCCGTGCAGGGCAGGGCCAGCTGCTGGTGTTGAACGGCAGCCATGATGTGGAATCGATGGCAGCGCGCCTGCTGCGGGACAACCCGGGCAACGTGCAGGCCGAAGGCGACGGGCTGAACGACCTGATCGTGGATGCCGAACGCGCTGGCCAGGGCTGGGTGCGCGTGCTGGCCCGCATGCAGCACGCGAACGGCGTGCTGCGGCTGCAGGTGCCGGCTGCGGGCGGTGGCCGGCAGACGCTGACGGTGCCATTGGCGCAGGCGCGCGATACTGGAGGTGCACTGGTCGCCCATGCCTGGGCGGACGCGCGCCGTCGCGAGCTGGCCGCAGACCCCGCAGGCAACCGTGCCGCCATCCAGGCACTGTCGCAGCGCTTCGGGCTGGTGGGCGCCGATACCTCGCTGCTGGTGCTGGAAACGCTGGACGACTACCTGCGCTACGGCATCCGGCCGGCTGCACCGTTGCAGCGGGACTACGACCGGCTGCACGCGGTGAAGCTGGATGACGAGGCCAGCGCCCGCCGCGCGCGCCTGGACACGCTGGCCCGGCAGTTCGCCGAACGCGAGCAATGGTGGAACCGGGCCTGGCCGAAAGGCGCACCTCCGGCGGCGGCGTCGAGCAAGCAGTTGATGGCGCCGATGCCGGCTGCCGCGCCGGCACCGCCCGCCCCGGCCATGATGGTGGCGGCCGAAAGCGCGCAGCGCGAGCGGGCGGAGGCCGCGTCCACTACGCTGGATCGCGTGGAGCTCACCGCCGCCCGGCGCACGCAGGCCGATGCTGCAGCCGATATGGCGGTGGAAGGCGATGCCGATGACCGGGCAAACCAGGGCGGCCTGCGCATCACGGTCGCCGCCTGGGCACCGGACTCGGCCTACGCACGCCGGTTGCGCGCGGCACGCCCGGAGGCGGTGTACGCGCTGTACCTGCAGGAACGCGAACAGCACGCTGACAGCAGTGCCTTCTATCTGGACGTGGCCGACATGCTGTTCGCCCACGGCCAGCGCGACCTGGCGCTGCGGGTGCTGTCCAACCTGGCCGAGATGCAGCTGGAGAACCGCCACGTGTTGCGCGTGCTGGGCTACCGGTTGATGCAGGCCAAGGCACCGGCGCTGGCGGTACCGGTGTTCCGTGACGTGCTGGCGCTGGGCGAGGAAGAGCCGCAGAGCTTCCGGGACCTGGCCTTGGCGCTGGAAGCCGACAACCAGCCGCAGGCGGCGCTGGCCGCGTTCAATGAGGTGGTGGTGCGTCCGTGGGACGAGCGCTTCGACGGCATCTCGCTGATCGCGCTGGACGAGCTGACCACGCTGGTGGCGCGCACCGGGGTGGATGCACGCGCAGTGGACCCGCGCCTGCGCCGCCCGATGCCGCTGGATCTGCGCGTGGTGCTCAGCTGGGACAGCGACAACAGCGACATGGACCTGTGGGTGACCGACCCCAATGGCGAGCGCGCGTACTACGGCAACCGGCTGACCTTCCAGGGCGGACAGATGTCGCGCGACTTCACCGGCGGCTACGGTCCGGAACAGTTCTCGCTGCGCCAGGCCAAGCCCGGCCGCTACAAGGTGGAGGCGAACTACTTCGGCAGCCGCGAGCAGCTGGTTACCGGGGCCACCACGCTGACCCTGCGCCTGAGCACGCACTGGGGCAGCCGCCGCCAACAGGACCAGCAGGTGACCCTGCGCCTGAAGGACAGTGCCGACACCGTGCTGGTGGGCGAGTTCGACGTGCGCTGAGCCGCAGCCCGTAGAATCGGGCGCTGATTCCCCGGCGCCCGCTGCATGGACCCGAACGTGCCACACCGAAGTTCCCCGCGCTGGCGGCCCACCAGCCGCCTGCTGGTCTGGGCCGCCATCCTGCTCGGCAGCGGCGTGGCCAATGCCGTGGTCGAGGTGATGGACGCCCAGCGCCGGGGCGAAGTGCTGGCGCTGTGGGAGCCGATGACCTGGGAGTTGAGCAGCGCCGGCATGATCCTGCTGACCCTGCCGCTGCTGTGGTGGGGCTGCCAGCGCTGGCCGCTGCATGCCGATACCTGGAAGCGGCGGCTGCCGCTGTACCTGCTGGCCAGCGTGGGCTGGTCGCTGCTGCACGTGGCCGGGATGATGCTGCTGCGCCACCTGGCCTATGCCAGCGTGGGCGAGCACTACGTCGACGGCTCGGCCTGGCCGACCCGGCTCCTGTATGAGTATCTCAAGGACGTGCGCGCCTTCTTCAGTTTCGTGGCGCTGGAGCACTTCTTCAGCTGGTTCGGCCGCCGCCGGCAGGGCGAGGCGCACCTGCTGGCCGCGCCCGATGATGCCCCGCCGGAAGAGCCGGTAGAGCGGCCCCAGCGTTTCCTGGTGCGCAAACTGGGCCGGGATTTCCTGGTGGCCACCGCCGACATCGAGTACGCCCAGGCCGCCGGCAACTACATGAACCTGCACGTGCGCGGCCATGAGTACCCGCTGCGCAGCACGATGGCGGCGCTGGAGGCGCAGCTCGACCCGGCCCGGTTCGTGCGCATCCACCGCAGCTACGTGCTCAACCTGGGCTTCCTGGTCTCGATCGAGCCGCTGGACAGCGGGGAGGCCCGGGCCCACCTGAAAGATGGCAGCACGCTGCCGTGCAGCCGCCGCCAGCTGCCGGTGCTGCGCGCCGCGCTGGGGCAGGGGCCCGCGCCGGCCGACCCTGCAGCGACGCCGACAGCAACATGAACAAGCGCTCTGGGCTACAATTCCGGTCTTGTCCCAAGCCTTCATTACCGCCGATATGATCGAGCTCAATCCCGTGCGCCAGCGAATCACCGATCTCACCGATCGCGTGCTCTCGCTCAGGGGGTATCTTTGACTACGACGCCAAGAAAGAGCGTCTGGAAGAAGTAACCCGGGAACTGGAAAACCCCGATATCTGGAACAACGCCGAATATGCCCAGACCCTGGGCCGCGAGCGCTCCAGCCTGGAAAAGACCGTGGGCGGCATCGCCACCATCCTTGATGGCCTGACCGAATCCGGCGAACTGCTGGAGCTGGCTGAAAGCGAACAGGACGAAGACACCGCCCTGGCCGTGGTCGCCGACCTGGACAAGTACCAGAAGCACGTGGAACAGCTGGAATTCCAGCGCATGTTCTCCGGCAAGATGGACAACGCCCCGGCCTTCGTCGACATCCAGGCCGGTGCCGGTGGTACCGAAGCCCAGGACTGGGCCGAAATCCTGCTGCGCATGTACCTGCGCTGGTGCGAATCGCGCGGCTGGAAGACCGAACTGATGGAAGTGTCCGGTGGCGATGTTGCCGGCATCAAGTCGGCCACGCTGCGCGTGGAAGGCGACTATGCCTACGGCTGGCTGAAGACCGAAACCGGCGTGCACCGCCTGGTGCGCAAGTCGCCGTTCGATTCGGACAACCGCCGCCACACCAGCTTCACCTCGGTGTTCGTGTCGCCGGAAGTCGACAACAACATTGAAATCGACATCAACCCGGCCGACCTGCGTACCGACGTGTACCGTTCGTCCGGCGCCGGTGGCCAGCACGTCAACAAGACCGAATCGGCGGTGCGCATCACGCACATCCCGACCAATACGGTCGTGGCCTGCCAGACCGGCCGCAGCCAGCACCAGAACCGCGACAACGCGATGAAGATGCTGGCCGCCAAGCTGTACGAGCTGGAAATCCAGAAGCGCAACGCCGAGCGCGATGCGGTGGAAGCGACCAAGTCGGACATCGGCTGGGGCAGCCAGATCCGCAACTACGTGCTGGACCAGAGCCGCATCAAGGACCTGCGTACCGGCATCGAACGTTCGGACACGCAGAAGGTGCTCGATGGCGACCTCGACGAATTCGTCGAAGCCAGCCTGAAGTCGGGCCTGGAAGTCGGTTCCAAACGCCTCGACGCCTGACGGTCGGGCCGCCACGTGCGGCCCGATCCGCTCCATCCCGGCACCCCGGGTTTCGTATTTCCCGTCCATATCCCCCAGACATAGACCCACGCCATGAACGATCAGATCCCCGCGCCGCAGCCCCCCGTCGACGAGAACAGCCTCATCGCCGAGCGCCGCGCGAAACTGACCGCGCTGCGCGGGCAGGGCATCGCCTACCCGAACGATTTCCGCCGTGAGGATTTCGCCGGCACCCTGCAGGGCGAGTTCGCCGATGCCGAGCAGTGGACCGCCGAAGCGCTGGAAGCCACCGACCGCACGGTGAAGATGGCCGGCCGGCTGATGGCCAAGCGGGTCATGGGCAAGGCCAGCTTCGCCCAGATCCAGGACGAATCCGGCCGCATCCAGCTGTTCCTGCAGGGCAGCACGCTGGGCGATGCCTACACCGCCTTCAAGGGCTGGGATGTGGGCGACATCATTGCCGTGGAAGGCGGGCTGACCCGGACCAAGACCGGTGAGCTGTCGGTGAAGGCCACCAGCATCCGCCTGCTGACCAAGTCGCTGCGCCCGTTGCCGGACAAGTGGCACGGCCTGGCCGACGTCGAGCAGCGCTACCGCCAGCGCTACGTGGACCTGATCGTGACCCCGGAGTCGCGCGAGGTGTTCATCAAGCGCTCGCGGATCATCCGCGCCATGCGCGCGTGGTTGGACAACCGCGACTTCCTGGAAGTCGAAACGCCGATGATGCATTACATCCCCGGCGGCGCCACGGCCAAGCCGTTCACCACCCACCACAACGCGCTGGACCTGGACCTGTACCTGCGCGTGGCCCCGGAGCTGTACCTCAAGCGCCTGGTCGTGGGCGGCCTGGAGCGCGTGTACGAGATCAACCGCAACTTCCGCAACGAAGGCGTCAGCACCCGGCACAACCCGGAATTCACCATGATGGAGCTGTACGAGGCCTACGCCACGTACAACGAAGTGATGGACCTGACCGAAGGCGTGATCCGTGACGTGGCCAGCAAGGTGCTGGGCACCACCACGGTAGAGTGGGACGGCGCCACCATCGACCTGGCCCCGGCGTTCCGCCGCTGGCGGATGGACGAGGCGGTGCGCCACCACAACCCGGAAATCAGCCTGGCCGACTGCACCGACCGCGAGGCACTGCTGCGCCATTGCGAGCGCCTGAAGATCCGGGTCAAGCCGTCCTACGGCTGGGGCAAGCTGCTGCTGGAGATCTTCGAAGCCACGGTCGAGCACACCCTGGTGCAGCCGACCTTCATCACCGACCACCCGGTCGAGGTCTCGCCGCTGGCCCGCGCCAACGACGACCAGCCCGGCTACACCGACCGCTTCGAGCTGTTCATCAACGGCAAGGAACTGGCCAACGGCTTCTCCGAGCTGAACGACCCGGAAGACCAAGCGGCCCGCTTCCAGGCCCAGGTGACGGCCAAGGAAGGCGGCGATGACGAGGCAATGCATTACGACGCCGATTACATCCGTGCGCTGGAGTACGGTATGGCCCCGACCGGCGGTCTGGGCATCGGCATCGACCGCCTGGTGATGCTGCTGACCGGCAGCAGCTCGATCCGCGACGTGCTGCTGTTCCCCTACATGCGTCCCGAAAACTGAGACGTAGGTCCGGATGGCCCCGCAGGGGCCGTCCCGTCGGGCTTCCGCTGCGGTGGCCGGACGCGTATGGTTTCCCCGTGGCCCTAGATGGCGCAATCCGCGCCGGCCATGGAGCATGAGGTGGGACGGGGCATGCGTGACACGCGCATCACACTGTGACCACGATCATGAACTGGGGAATCGTGACCGGAGGTGGTTCCATGCAAGGTGCCGGTATGCAGAGCGGCGGGGTATCCTTACCGCAGCATGTGCCAGTGTGGTCCAGGAAGACGACGGAAACAGCCTTGAATATTGTCATCGTTGACGATCAGACGTCCGCGCGCACGATGCTGCGGCATGTCATCGAGGACATCGCGCCGGAACTGAGCGTGCATGATTTCGGCGACCCGCTGACGGCGCTTGCCTGGTGTGAATCGCACGGGGTGGACCTGCTGCTGCTCGACTATCGCATGCCGGAAATGGACGGGCTGGAATTCGCCCGGCGTTTCCGCCGCCTGCCCAAGCACCGCGACATTCCGGTGATCCTGATCACCGTGGTCGGCGATGAGCCGATCCGCCAGGCCGCGCTGGAAGCGGGGGTCATCGACTTCCTGGTCAAGCCGATCCGCCCGCGCGAGCTGCGCGCGCGCTGCTACAACCTGCTGCAGCTGCGGCAGCAGTCGGAAAACGTGAAGCAACGCGCGCTGTCGCTGGAACAGCGGCTGCTGGCCAGCATGCACGAGGTCGAGGAACGCGAGCGCGAGACGCTGTCGCGGCTGGCCCGCGCGATCGAGTTCCGTGATGCCGGCACCAGTGCCTACCTCGAGCGTATGGCGCACGTGGCCGGGCTGATCGCAGAGCAGCTCGGGCTGCCGGAAGAAGAAGTCAAACTGATCGAGATGGCCGCGCCCCTGCACGACATGGGCAAGATCGCCATTCCCGATGCCGTGCTGCTCAAGCAGGGCAAACTCAACGACGAGGAGCTGGCCATCATGCGCCGGCACCCGCGTATCGGTTACGAGCTGCTCAGTGGCAGCCAGAACCGGTTCATCCAGGTCGGCGCGTTGATCGCGCTGCGCCACCACGAACGTTACGACGGCAGCGGGTATCCCGACGGTCTGGTCGGTGAAGCCATCCCGCTGGAAGCGCGGATCGTGGCCGTTGCCGATGTCTTCGATGCCCTGATCTCGCCGCGCCCATACAAGGAAGCATGGACGATGGAAGCCACCCTGGCCTATCTGTACGCACAACGCGGGCGCCTGTTCGACCCGCGCTGCGTGGACGCACTGCTGCGCGGCCGCGTGCAGCTGGACGACATCTGCGCGCAGCATTCTGTTGCGTCCTCCCGCCCGGGGATGTGACATGGCCGGTCTGTTCCAGGTGTTGAAGCAGCGGCTTGGCGCGCTCCCTGGCCTGGCGCTCCTCAGGCACCAGCTGGGCAACCGCCCTGACAGCGAGCATGGCCAGGCGATCGTACGCATCGTCCTGATCGTGCTGATCCTGGGCTACGTGCTGATGCCGGGGGTGCGCAATGACCTGCCGCACCACCAGTACCAGGTGGTGCTGGGCATCGTGCTGACCGGGCTGACCCTGTCGGTTCTGCTGTTTTCGTGGCTGCTGGCGCGACCCGGTCGTTCGGACCCGCGCCGGGTGGCCGGCATGCTGGCCGATTACGGGCTGATTGCTGCCGGCATGGTGCAGATGGGCGAGCCGCTGTCGTGGGTCTACATCGTGGTGATGTGGGTCACGGTGGGCAACGGCATGCGCTACGGCAACAAGTACCTGTACGCCGCCGTGGGCATGGCGCTGGTCAGTTTCGGGGTGACCGTGCTCGCCACCGGCTACTGGCAGGCCAATGCGCGGCTGGGCTTCGGCCTGTGGCTGGGCCTGGCGGCAGTGCCGCTGTACTTCGCCAGCCTGCTGCGCCAGTTGACCCATGCGATGGACGAAGCGCGCCGCGCCAGCGAGGCCAAGAGCCGTTTCCTGGCCAACATGAGCCACGAGTTCCGCACGCCGCTCAATGGCCTGTCAGGCATGACCGAGGTGCTGGCGACCACGACGCTGGATGAAGAGCAGCGTGAGTGCGTCAATACCATCCAGGCGTCCTCGCGCAGCCTGCTGGCGCTGGTGGAGGAGGTGCTGGACATCTCGGCCATCGAAGCGGGCAAGCTGCGGGTGGTGGCCGAGGACTTCTCGCTGGACGACGTGGTGCAGTCGATCGGCCTGATCCTGATGCCGCAGGCGCGTTTGAAGCACCTGGATTACCAGGTCAAGGTCGCCGCTGGCGTGCCGCGCCTGCTGCGCGGCGACCTCGGTCACCTGCGCCAGATCCTGCTCAACCTGGCCGGCAATGCGGTGAAGTTCACCGAGCACGGCAGGATCGAGATCCGGGTGTCGCAGGTAGGCGAGGAGGGCCACGGCCAGGTCCGGTTGCGCTTCGACATCCTCGACACCGGCATTGGCGTGGGCCCGGAAATGCGTTCGCGCCTGTTCCAGGCCTTCGAGCAGGCCGATGTCAGCCTGGGCCGCCGCCACGAAGGCAGCGGGCTGGGTACCTCGATCTCGCGTGGGCTGGTGGAAGCCATGGGGGGACGGATCGGCTATGCCGAGAACCCGCCGCAGGGCAGCTGCTTCTGGTTCGAACTGCCGTTCGCATTGCCACCGGTGGTGGCCGGCGAGTTCACCCCGGCCGTGCTCGGCAATGGCCTGCAGAGCGCGCAGGACAATGTAATCGCTTTCGCCGACCCGTTCCTGCGCCACCGCGCTCGCGTGCGCAGCATGAAGGTGCTGGTGGCCGACGACCACCAGGCCAACCGGCTGGTGCTGCAGCGGCTGCTGCAGAAGGCCGGGCACAAGGTGGTGTGCGTCAATGGCGGCGAAGCGGTGCTCGATGCGATGGCCGAAAGCGATTACGACGTAGCCATCGTCGACCTGCACATGCCAGGCATGAGCGGGCTGGACATGCTCAAGGAGCTGCGCGTGCTGCAGGCCGGTGGCGCCCCGCGCACGCCGGTGCTGGTGCTCAGCGCCGACGTCACCCCCGAGTCGATCCAGCAGTGCACCCAGGCCGGCGCGCACACCTTCTTCGGCAAGCCGGTGGTGCCGGTGAAGCTGCTGGACACCCTGGCCGAGATCGCCGCCAACGATGGGCTGAAAGCCCGCACCGCCGTGGTGCCGTCCACGCCGGTGGCCGTGGGCGTGCTCGATACCGGCGTGCTCGATGAACTGGCCGCGCTGGGCATGGGCGATGGCTTCGAGCAGGAGTTCATCCGCCAGTGCCTGGCCGACGCCACGCAGTGCGTGGGCGTGGCCATGGAAGCGGGCGAGCGGGGCGACTGGGTACACCTGCGCGAGCAGGCGCACGCCATCAAGGGCGTGGCCAGCAACCTGGGCCTGGTGCGGGTGGCTTACCGTGCCGGCGAGGTGATGCACATGGCCGACTGGCAGCTCAAGAGCGAATGGCGCGAGCGGATGAAGCTGATCCGCACGGCGGTGAAGGAAGGCAAACAGGCGCTGGAAGAGCGCAGGCGTCCGGGTGCCTCGTCCACGGACGACGGTGGCATCGACATGCGTTGAAAAAAAAGCCCGGCTCCAACCGGGCTTTTTTACTGGAACCCCCTGCTTGCGATGGCGCAGTTACGCGGCATCGGACTGGGCACGACGGGTCTGCGCCTTGATCAACCGATCCATGGTGCGCAGCGACTTGTCTTCCAGGGCCAGTGCCGAATCCACCCAGATCTTGGTGATTTCCAGCAGTTCGTCATAGCCCACCGCCTGGGCCAGGTTGCGTGCAGCGTTCATCGCCAGGTAGGTGCGCGGGGTGCGCTGCTGCTGGCGGATCAGGTCTTCGGCGGCCTTGATGCCCTGTCCCTTGGGCACCAGCACGTCGACCACGCCCATGGCGTACATTTCTTCGGACGAGTAGACGCGGCCTTCGAGGATGATCTTCTCGGCCAGCTGCGGGGCCAAGCGGCGGCACAGGAACGAGTACGCGCCCATGCCCGGGAACAGCCCGAACAGTACTTCGGGCAGCCCCATGCCGCAGCCTTCCTCGGCGATGATGGTGTGGCAGGCCAGCGCCATTTCCAGCCCGCCACCGAGTGCATCGCCCTGGATCACGGCGATGGAACGCACGTCACCGCCGAAGCCGGTATGCAGGTGGTGCACACCTTCAACGCAACGCTGGGCATAGGCCAGCAGGCGGTCGCGGTTGCCTTCGCGGATCAGCTGGGCGAACAGGGCCAGGTCGCCGCCCAGGTTGTAGGCGGTGGCGTCGGAGGCGAGCACGAAGTGGCGCAGCTTGCCGCTGTTGCGCTCAGCAGGAGACAGGGTGATCTGGCTCATCACGCTCCACATCTCGTCCAGCATGTCCTTGCGGCAGCAGGGACGGATGCCGGTGGCGGCATCGGCGTGCATGAAGAGCCAGTGGGCGGCGTTGTCGGGGGTCGATTCGGTGCGGATGGTCGCATAGCCGCGGGAATACGGAAGCTTTTCGATGGATTGCATGGGGATTACCTCGGCGGGTTGGCCTGCAGGGAGGACGGTGGGCGGCAGGCCGGACGGGTCCACACGCCGCGATCCTACACCGCCAACCCGGGCCGGAATGCAAACGCCCTGCATAATGTCCAGCGGCTTCCGGAATACCGTCCAGAATCTCGTTCAGCCTTATGCCGCAAGGGAATCGGGCGATTCACATCGCGCCGCGCGGAAGGGGGGCACGCTGACGGGTCAGCATAGGAATTTGATGAAACTGTTATCCGGGGATGATCTGCTCGAAGATCGCCTGCATGGCCCGGTAATCGACTCGAACGCCGTCCAGATTCGCCTGGATCCATTCCCCAGGGTCTATGGTCGACCAATCCAGCGAATGACCCGCACTCAGCGCCAGCTGCTCGAACAGAATGCGTTGGACGCGCCCGTTTCCTTCGCGAAATGGGTGAATCATATTGAGTTCGCAATAATGCTCGGCCAGTTTGCTGCAGAGGGCATCGCGACCAAGTCCCCGCAGCCATCCGTCCTCGGCCATGGCATCAAAGCAACGTCGCGCCTCGGCTCCGATCCGGCCATGGGTACAGAAGCGCGTGCTGCCCTTGGAAATATCGACATTCCTTACTTCGCCGGCCCAGTCATACAGGTCGGCGAACAGCGCTCGATGAATGTCCTGAAGAGACTGCAGGCTGTACGGCGGGGGCGAGTATTGGATGCTTCTATGCGTGACGGCCGTGATGTCGCGCTCGGCCGCTTCCAGAATGTCCATCCGGGTAATGCCCAGCTTGTTCTTCAAGACGCCTGAGTCGCCAATGCAGTACTTGTCGTCCACATCGTCATACAGGTCCATCTCAGCGCTTTCGATACCTGTTGAGGACAGTCTGCAGGGATTCCGCCGGCTTCGACCTGCGCATGTCTATGCCCTCGAGCCGGGAGCTGTGATGAAAGTTGCGTGTGCGCGTGGCCTGGTACATAGCGGCAGGGTCGCGGGCGGCAGCCACAAGCGTTGCAACAGCGTGCGACAGGGCTGCCTCCGGATCCGCGGCGGGGATCCGGACCGACGTTACGCTCATCAGGACGGTCGACAGCTTGGTTCTTGCCGCCTCGGAGACGGGATGCGGACCAGGGGAGCAAATGGACGGATCACTTTGAATGACCGCCTGGAGCTCTCCAACGAAGCGGTAGAGCGTCTGCCAGCTGCGCGGCGCGATTGTCAGGCCAAGCAATGCGCTGAGTGACGTTTTCAGCACATTGAAGTGCCCAAGCATTCTCAACTCTGACGGGGTCGCGACTGACAGGATGTCTGCGATGGTGAGAGATGTGGAAGCAGTTCGATGCATCTGCGCGGGTCCTGCTCGGAAGTGGCAGCTTTTTCAGCCGCAGCCAGCAGTAGGCTGCCGGCTGGGTGCGTTCACGAATCCAATTATACCGCCAGGCCCCGGTCGACGCTTTCCATTGGCACTCCAGCGGGCGATGCTAGGATCCCCCAAGCGACGCCGGTCAGCGCTCAAGTCGGGACGAGCGGCCCTGGCTCCAATGGTTGGAGGATGCGATGAGCGCACTGAGGTGGATGATTGTAATGGTGTTGCTCAACCTGCCGGTGGCGCAAGCGCTTGCCGGGGGTGACGGGGTGCGGGCGACGCCAGCGATACCGGAGCAGTGCCTGGAGACTGTTCGTGATTACGTGAAGCGAACACGCGGGTGGGATGCCACCGTATACGCGATTGATGCTGAAGACGTTGGAGGTTCGGGGCGCGGCTTCTCTGTCCGTTTGCTGGCGGAGAGGAGCGCCCAGCGGCCTGCAGGTGGCGCCGAGTCGTTCCATGTGGATACGGACCCTGCTTGCACGCGGGTGACGGGTGAGTTGGGGTATCAGTGAGCGCGGTAGGAAGAAAGCAGAACGCCCGCTAGGCGGGCGTTCCGGAATTGCTTGATGTCGGCAGTTACGCGGCAGGTGCGTCGCGCAGTTCGCGGCGCAGGATCTTGCCGACGTTGGTTTTCGGCAGTTCCTTGCGGAACTCGACGATGCGCGGGTGCTTGTAGCCGGTCAGGTTGGCGCGGGCGTGTTCCTTGACCATTTCGGCAGTCAGGTTCGGGTCCTTCTTGACGATGACCACCTTGACGATCTCGCCGGACTTTTCATCCGGCACGCCGACTGCGGCGACTTCCAGCACGCCGGGCATCATCGCGATGACGTCTTCGACTTCGTTCGGGTACACGTTGAAGCCGGACACCAGGATCATGTCCTTCTTGCGGTCCACGATGTAGAAGAAACCGTGCTCGTCCATGCGCGCCATGTCGCCGGTGTGCAGCCAGCCGTCGGCGTCGATCGCCTTGGCGGTTTCTTCCGGGCGCTGCCAGTAACCCTTCATTACCTGCGGGCCACGGATGCACAGCTCGCCGACGTCGCCCGGAGCGAGGGTGACGCCGTTGTCGTCCTTCACGCAGGCGTCGGTGGACGGGATCGGCAGGCCGATCGCGCCGTTGTACTCGGCCAGGTTCAGCGGGTTGATGCAGGCCGCCGGCGAGGTCTCGGTCAGGCCGTAGGCCTCGACCAGGGTCACGCCGGTGACCTTCTTCCAGCGCTCGGCCACGGCACGCTGCACCGCCATGCCGCCACCCAGGGTGACCTTCAGCGAGGAGAAATCCACCTCGTCGAAGCCGGGGGTGTTGAGCAGGCCGTTGAACAGAGTGTTGACGCCGGTGATGGCGGTGAAGCGGGTGGCCTTGAGCTCCTTGACGAAGCCCTTCATGTCGCGCGGGTTGGTGATCAGGTGGTTGCAGCCGCCGAACTTCATGAAGACCAGGCCGTTCGCCGTCAACGCGAAGATGTGGTACAGCGGCAGGGCGGTGATGATCCACTCCTTGCCCATTTCGATGCCCGACGCGGAGATCCACGCCGAGGCCTGCTGCATGTTGGCCACCAGGTTGCGGTTGGTCAGCATGGCGCCCTTGGCCACGCCGGTGGTGCCGCCGGTGTACTGCAGGAAGGCCACGTCGTCGTGGTCCAGCTCCACCTTCGGCAGGGTGTGGCCGCTGCCCAGCTTCAGCGCCTGGTTGAAGCGGATCGCGCCGCGCAGGGTGTAGTTGGGCACCATCTTCTTGATGTACTTCAGCACGAAGTTCACCACCACGCCCTTCAGGCCGAGCATGTCGCCCAGGCCGGTGGTGATGACCTGCTTGATCGGCGTATCGGCGATGACCTGCTGCACCGTGTCGCCGAAGTTGTCCACCACCACCAAAACGGCGGCGCCGGAATCGACCAGCTGGTGCTTGAGCTCGCGGGCGGTGTACAGCGGGTTGACGTTGACCACGGTCAGGCCGGCGCGCAGCACGCCGAAGGTGGCCACCGGGTACTGCAGGCAGTTGGGCATCATCAGGGCGACGCGGTCGCCCTTCTTGAGCTTCAGCTCGCCCAGCAGGTAGGCGGCGAACTGCTCGACCAGGGCGTCGGTTTCACCGTAGGTGAGGACCTTGCCGAAGCTGGAGTAGGCGGGACGGTCGCGGAACTTGGCCACCGACGCATCGAACACGGCCGACACCGAATGGAACTCGTTGACGTCGATTTCGGCGGGTACGCCGTTGGGATAGCTCTGCAGCCAGGGACGTTCCAGACTCATTATTCCCCCTCCAGGAAACGTTGATGGTGTGATGCTGACGGAGAGTATCCGTCGATTCGGTCCCCGGCAGCATACCGGGCCGAATGGAAAACGCGAAGGATTCGTGAAAATCGGCCGTGGCGGCCGCCGGAAGCCCCGCGTGGCGCGGGGTTCCGGGGAGGGCCGGCCAGGGGCCGGCGCCTCGGGGAGCAGGCTGGGGTCAGGCGGCTGCGAGCTGGCGCAGCACGTACTGCAGCAGGCCGCCGTGCTTGAAGTACTCCACTTCCTTGGGAGTCAGCAGCATCACGTGGGCCTGGAAGGTCTTGGCGGTGCCGTCGGCCTTGGTGGCGGTCACGGTGGCGGTCTTGCTGGCCCCATCGGCCAGGCCGGTGATGTCGACCGTTTCCGAGCCGTCCAGGCCCAGGCTCTGGGCGTTCTCGCCGGCCTGGAACTGCAGCGGCAGCACGCCCATGCCGACCAGGTTGGAGCGGTGGATGCGCTCGAAGCTTTCTGCGATCACCGCCTTCACGCCCAGCAGGTTGGTGCCCTTGGCAGCCCAGTCGCGCGAGGAGCCAGTGCCGTACTCCTTGCCGGCGAAGACCACCAGCGGCACGCCCTCGGCCTTGTACTTCATGGCCGCGTCATAGATGGCCAGCTTCTGCGGCTCGCCGCCCGCCTTGGGGAAGTACAGGGTGTTGCCGCCTTCCTCGCCGCCGAACATCAGGTTCTTGATGCGGATGTTGGCGAAGGTACCGCGCACCATCACATCGTCGTTGCCGCGGCGGCTGCCATAGCTGTTGAAGTCGGCCGGCTGCACGCCGCGCTCCTGCAGGAAGCGGCCTGCGGGCGAATCCTTCTTGATGTTGCCGGCCGGGGAGATGTGGTCGGTGGTGATCGAATCGCCGAACAGGCCCATCACCCGCGCCCCGTGCACGTCCTCGATGTGGCCGACCTGCATGGTCATGCCGTCGAAGTAGGGCGGGTTCTTGATGTAGGTGGAGCCGCCGTCCCATTCGTACAGGTCGCCATCGGGCGACTGGATGGTGTTCCAGCGGCTGTCGCCCTTGAACACGTCGGCATAGTTCTGCTTGAACATCTCCGGGCCGATGGTGGCGGCGATGACATCACCGATTTCCTTGTTGCTCGGCCAGATGTCGCGCAGGTACACCGGCTGGCCATCGCTGCCGGTGCCCAGCGGTTCGGTGGTGAGGTCGATGTCGGTGGTGCCGGCAATGGCGTAGGCCACCACCAGCGGCGGGCTGGCCAGGTAGTTCATCTTCACTTCGGGGTGCACGCGGCCCTCGAAGTTGCGGTTGCCCGACAGCACCGAGGTGACCACCAGGTCGCCGCTGGCGATGGCGGCACTGACTTCGGTGGGCAGCGGGCCGGAATTGCCGATGCAGGTGGTGCAGCCGTAGCCGACCACGTAGAAGCCGACCTTTTCCAGCTCGGTAAGCACGCCGGCCTTCTCAAGGTAGTCGGTGACCACGCGCGAGCCTGGGCCGAGCGAGGTCTTCACCCACGGCTTGCGGTCCAGTCCCCTGGCGGCCGCGTTGCGGGCCAGCAGGCCGGCGCCGATCATCACCGCCGGGTTGGAGGTGTTGGTGCAGGAGGTGATGGCGGCGATGACCACCGCGCCGTCCTTGAGCCGGTAGCGGGTGCCGTCATGCTCGACATCGGCATAGCCCTTGGCCAGCTGCTCGTTGCCGACCGCGGCGCCGCCGCCTTCGTTGACGAACGTGGAGATCTCTTCGTTGCGCTTGTCGCGGTTGGTGGTCAGCCCGCCCAGGTTATCGCGGTAGTTCTGCTTGACGTCTTCCAGCAGCACGCGGTCCTGCGGGCGCTTGGGGCCGGCCAACGACGGCTTGACCTCGCCCATGTCCAGTTCCAGCGTGGCGCTGTAGCTGGCGTGGGCGGTGTTGGCGTCGTGCCAGAGGCCCTGGGCCTTGGCATAAGCTTCCACCAGCGCGATCTGTTCCTCGCTGCGGCCGGACAGGCGCAGGTAGGTCAGCGATTCGTTGTCGATCGGGAAGATGCCGCAGGTGGCGCCGTACTCCGGCGCCATGTTGCCGATGGTGGCGCGGTCGGCCAGCGGCAGGTGCTGCAGGCCTTCGCCGAAGAACTCGACGAACTTGCCCACCACGCCGTGCTTGCGCAGCATCTGGGTGACGGTGAGCACCAGGTCGGTGGCGGTGGCGCCTTCGGGCAGGCGCCCGGTGAGCTTGAAGCCGACGACCTGCGGGATCAGCATGGAGGAGGGCTGGCCGAGCATGGCCGCCTCGGCCTCGATGCCGCCCACGCCCCAGCCCAGCACGCCGATGCCATTGATCATGGTGGTGTGGCTGTCGGTGCCGAAGACGGTGTCCGGATAGGCCACCTGCTTGCCGCCCTTGTCGGCGGTCATCACGACGCGGGCGAGGTTTTCCAGGTTCACCTGGTGGACGATGCCGGTGTTGGGCGGCACCACCTTGAAGTTGTCGAACGCCTTCTGGCCCCAGCGCAGGAAGCCGTAGCGCTCCTGGTTGCGCTGGAATTCGATCTTGCCGTTGAGATCCAGCGCATCGGGGGTGCCGAACACGTCGACCTGCACCGAGTGGTCGATGACCAGTTCGGAGGGGATCTGCGGGTTGATCTGCTCCGGGCGGCCGCCCAGCTTGACCACCGCATCGCGCATCGCGGCAAGGTCGACCACGCAGGGCACGCCGGTGAAGTCCTGCAGGACCACGCGGGCGGGCATGAAGGCGATTTCGATGTCCGGCTCGGCCTTGGGATCCCAGCGCGCCACCGCTTCGATGTGGTCCTTGCCGACGGTGACCCCGCCGTCCTCATGCCGGAGCAGGTTCTCCAGCAGGATCTTCATCGAATAGGGCAGGTGGGAAATGTCGAACTGCTGTCCGAGCTTGGGCAGGCTGAAGTAGTCGTAGGTGGTGCCGCCGACGTCCAGTTGGCTGCGGGTGGAGAACGAATCGCTCATGCGGGGTGACTCCTCTTGCGGATGGCTTGCAGTGGCCCGTGGGGGCCTGCTTGCGGTTGCCGGTGTTCCGATGGCCCGGCCGTCGGACTGAGTATGAACGATTCAGTCGGGCATGGTCGGTGGCAGGTGTCTCAGGCTACATAGAAATATGTATCGCCGATGTCATCGATAAGGCGGATCCTTTGCGCGGCAAGGGACTTGGCTGGCTGAACCGCGCCGCAGTGGAAGTATGCCCAGGTAAGTATGTATAATTTGTGCATACTTTGGAGGTCCTACCGATGGAAGCCACCGTTGCAGAACGCGGACAGATCACCTTGCCCAAGGCGGTCCGCGATGCGCTCGGCCTGACCAAGGGCACCCAGTTGAAGGTGGAGCTCGATGGCAGCCGCATCATCCTGCGCAAGAGCGTGGATGACGCCATTTCCCGTGCCCGCGGCAAGTTCGCGCTGGATGGCTTCGAGTCGGCCGAGTCGGCCGTGCGTGTGGTGCGCGACGAAGCATGAGCCGCGCATGATTGCCGTCGATTCTCCGGTCCTGATCGAACTGCTCAGCAACGGCCCCCAGGCAGATGCGGTGGAAGCCTGCCTGCGCCAGAGCCTGGTCGGCGGGCGCGTGGTGATCTGCGGGGTGGTGCTGGCCGAGATCTGCGCCGCGCTGCGCGGCGGTGCCGAAGTGCAGGAAGCGCTGGAAGAGATGGGCATCCACTTCAGCCCGCTGGAAGCCAAGTCGGCGCTGCGCGCCGGCGAGATGCACCGCCGCCACCGCCAGCGCGGTACCGGCAGGCGTGGCATCGACGATTTCATGGTCGGCGCGCACGCACTGCTGCAGTGCGACGGCCTGATCACCTGGAACGACAAATTTTACCGCGACTACTTCAAGGGCCTGAAGCTGATCGTGCCGCAAGCCTGAGCCCGTAACTCAACCGCCGTATTCAACCGAAGTCTTTTCAAAGAATTTCCCGGGAGTTGTCATGTTGGAAGCCTACCGCCACCACGTAGCCGAGCGCGCCGCGCTTGGCATCCCGCCGCTGCCGCTGAGCGCCCAGCAGACGGCCGACGTCATCGAGCTGCTGAAGAACCCGCCGGCGGGCGAGGCCGAGTTCCTGCTCGACCTGCTCACCCACCGCGTGCCGGCCGGCGTCGATGACGCCGCCAAGGTCAAGGCCTCGTACCTGGCCGCCATCGCCTTCGGCAGCGAAACCAACGCGCTGATTTCGCGCGAGCGCGCCACCGAACTGCTGGGCACCATGCTGGGCGGCTACAACGTCGCGCCGCTGGTGCAGCTGCTGGACGACGCCGTGGTCGGCGCGATCGCCGCCACCGCGCTGAAGAACACCCTGTTGGTGTTCGATGCCTTCCACGACGTGCAGGAAAAGGCCAAGGCCGGCAACGCGAACGCCCAGGGCGTGCTGCAGAGCTGGGCCGATGCCGAGTGGTTCACCAGCCGCCCGGAAGTGCCGCAGAGCCTGACCATCACCGTGCTCAAGGTGACCGGCGAAACCAACACTGACGACCTGTCGCCGGCCCCCGACGCGACCACCCGCCCGGACATCCCGCTGCACGCCCTGGCGATGCTGAAGAACAAGCGCGATGGCATCGAGCCGGAAGAAGACGGCAAGCGCGGCCCGGTCAAGTTCATCGAATCGCTGAAGGACAAGGGCCACCTGGTGGCCTACGTGGGCGACGTGGTCGGTACCGGTTCGAGCCGCAAGTCGGCCACCAACTCGGTGCTGTGGTTCACCGGTGAGGACATTCCGTTCATTCCGAACAAGCGTTTCGGCGGCGTGTGCCTGGGTTCGAAGATCGCCCCGATCTTCTACAACACCATGGAAGACGCCGGCGCGCTGCCGATCGAGCTGGACGTGTCGCAGATGAACATGGGCGACGTGGTCGAGCTGCGTCCCTACGACGGCAAGGCGCTGAAGGACGGCCAGGTCATCGCCGAGTTCCAGGTGAAGTCCGACGTGCTGTTCGACGAAGTGCGCGCCGGTGGCCGCATTCCGCTGATCATCGGTCGTGGCCTGACCGCCAAGGCGCGCGAAGCGCTGGGCCTGGCTCCGACCGACCTGTTCCGCCTGCCGATGGACCCGCCGGACACCGGCAAGGGCTTCTCGCTGGCACAGAAGATGGTCGGCCGCGCCTGTGGCCTGCCGGAAGGCCAGGGCATGCGCCCGGGCACCTACTGCGAACCGAAGATGACCTCGGTGGGCTCGCAGGACACCACCGGCCCGATGACCCGTGACGAGCTGAAGGACCTGGCCTGCCTGGGCTTCTCGGCCGACCTGGTGATGCAGTCGTTCTGCCACACCGCCGCGTACCCGAAGCCGGTGGACGTCAAGACCCACCACACGCTGCCGGAGTTCATCTCCACCCGTGGCGGCATCTCGCTGCGCCCGGGCGACGGCGTGATCCACAGCTGGCTCAACCGCATGCTGCTGCCCGACACCGTCGGCACCGGTGGCGATTCGCACACCCGTTTCCCGGTGGGCATCTCGTTCCCGGCCGGCTCGGGCCTGGTCGCCTTTGCCGCGGCAACCGGCGTGATGCCGCTGGACATGCCCGAATCGGTGCTGGTGCGCTTCAAGGGCAAGATGCAGCCGGGCGTGACCCTGCGTGACCTGGTCAACGCGATTCCGCTGTACGCGATCAAGTCGGGCCTGCTGACCGTCGCCAAGGCGGGCAAGAAGAACATCTTCTCCGGCCGCATCCTGGAAATCGAAGGGCTGCCGGACCTGAAGGTCGAACAGGCGTTCGAACTGTCCGATGCCTCGGCCGAACGTTCGGCTGCAGGCTGCTCGGTGCACCTGAGCAAGGAGCCGATCATCGAATACCTCACCAGCAACATCACGCTGCTGAAGTGGATGATCGCCGAGGGTTACCAGGACGCCCGTTCGCTGGCGCGCCGCATCGAGAAGATGGAAGCGTGGCTGGCCAACCCGGAGTTGCTCGAGCCGGATTCCGACGCCGAGTACGCCGCCGTCATCGAGATCGACCTGGCCGACATCCACGAGCCGATCGTGGCGTGCCCGAACGATCCGGACGACGTCAAGACGCTGTCGGACGTGGCAGGTGCGGCCATCGATGAAGTGTTCATCGGTTCGTGCATGACCAATATCGGTCACTTCCGTGCGGCCGCCAAGCTGCTGGAAGGCAAGCGCGACATTCCGACCAAGCTGTGGGTCGCTCCGCCGACCAAGATGGATGCCTCGGAGCTGACCAAGGAAGGCCACTACGGCACCTTCGGCACCGCCGGCGCACGCATGGAAATGCCGGGCTGCTCGCTGTGCATGGGCAACCAGGCACAGGTGCGTGAGGGCGCGACGGTGTTCTCGACCTCGACCCGCAACTTCCCGAACCGCCTGGGCCGCAACTCCAACGTGTACCTGGGTTCGGCCGAACTGGCCGCGATCTGCTCGCGTCTGGGTCGCATCCCGACCAAGGAAGAGTACATGGCCGACATCGGCGTGCTGGATGCCAGCAGCAAGGACATCTACCGCTACATGAACTTCGACCAGATCGAGGACTACCAGGACGTGGCCAAGACGGTTGCCGCCTGAGCCTGATCGGCTGATGTGTTGAAGGAAAACCCCCGGTGAGAGCCGGGGGTTTTTGTTTGGTCGCCCGTGGGTGATGTATCCGGGTCTCATACCGTCAGCCAGCGATTCGTATTGCTACGCCGTGCGTGGCAACCGCGCAACGCGCGGCTCAAGCATCTGGCACCGCGATAACGTGGCCCCGAAGAAATCAGCGACGCGAAGCGATCGTTTCAGTTGTCCCACGCCTCGGGCGTCCAGTTGGCGGTACCCTCAGCGCGCCTGCCCTCGTAGAGCAGCATTCCCTTGTTGCCCACTACATCTACCTCGAACCACGGCAGCCCATCTCGCTTGCGCGGTCGCACGTAGGCCCGCTTCTGCGCGCGGTTGAACTCCACGTAGTACTTGCGATGGGGCATGTAGCCCCTGAAGTCACTGGAGCTGATCTGGATGTAGCCGACGTCCTCCCGGCCGGTCATCTCCAGCGAGAAATGGAATGCCCCCTGAGAGGCCTCGAAGTAGAAGAGGCTGCCGCTAGCGTTGATGCTGCAGGGCAGGCAGCAAAGAAGTGTGGACAACAGGAGCTTCAAGGTCGATGGCAAGCGCCTTTCCATGGCATTTCCTTCCTTAGCATTGAACGTGCATCTCAGCACAGGGAGGGGCGGCAGGCAGCAACGGTGATCACAGATGTCCCAGGAAGCGGGATACCAGACAGCCGACGACGCAACCGACACTGGAACCCGCCGGTAGGGTCGCATCCTGATCGACCGCCGGGGTGGGGATCGGTTCATTGGGGCGTGGACCTGTAACGGAGCGAATGTGCCGAAGCCGAGTTCGTTTAAGGTCATGCGTTACCGAGCGTTGAGCCGTTATCGGCGGTCGTTTGGGAACCAACCCTACCGCAAGCGATACTTGGGAATGCCACTGAGAACCCATTACTCTGGACTTCCGGTGCCAGACCCCCTGGTTGGAGGGAATCAAGATGATCGACATTACTGCCTACTTGATGATGGCGACTGCCGCGGCATCTGGGTGCGATTGCAGGTCGGGGGGCTGGGACAAGGTTGTAGAGAACACAGAGGCGCTTGTTGTCTACCAGCAGCCGTTCAAGGTGCCAAGGGATCCTCTTGGCTCAAAGTACCCCGACGCCTGTGTCAGGATTGGATTCCAGATCGATGGGAGCGGGCGCCCCATAGATGTCAGAATTGATAGAAGCTCCGAAAACAGGTCGCTGGATGTTGCAGCAAGGGAAACCTTGAAGAAGTACAGATTCGAGGTTCCTTCTAACGAAGCTGCAACACCGTTCGCGCTTGTTTTCGTTTCCCCCTCATCTGAATCGCCGTAGCGCGCAGGTGCTGCGGTCTGCCGTGTCAAATCCTGCCGCCACAAAACGGTAGGGTCTCATCCCAACAACTGCTGGGGGTTGATCGATTCATGTGCCCATGGAGCTGTCACTTGGATTGTATGAGAAGGACATTTAGTCTTGCGATCCTTGCCGCTGTGGGGCTGACGTGCTCCATCTCGACCAGCGCGGCCGAGCGTCAAGGCGGTAGATGCCAGGCGATGAGCGGTGCTTACAAGGGTGTGCAGTACTGTCAAGTACCCATCCACGCCTTGCTGGCAAATTCGGCGTCCTACGATGGCAAGGCAGTGGCAACCTTTGGATATCTTCTCCATGAAGGTGGGCCCAGAGATGTCATCGGCCCTGCAGTGGATGCGCTGCGTCGCATCGATTTCATAGGATGTGTCGACGTTGACCGTCGTGGTGCTACCTATGAAGATTCGACCGCCGGCCTGGCTGCCGGTGTTTACTTTGTGATGATTCAAGGTAAGTACACGGAGGGCGCGGTGAATGGTGCTTGCGTGGGCTCGTTCTCGGATGTGTACATCTCCAGAATTTCCAAGGTCCTGGAGGACGACTGATGGGCTGGTTGCTTGGCCTGGAACAAAGTGAAGCCAATAGCCGAGGTCAGTTCCGTTGCGCAGCTTTGAGCTCGATCTTCGTCTTGCTTGCGGCTCAGTTCGTCCCCTCGACAGCCTATCCTCAGGCGGATTCCAGATGCTCGGCTATCGTCGAGCGCTCGGATGACGGGTCTGTCATTCGCGTATGCGAGGTGCTTTTTCAGCGGCTGTGGTCGCAGGACGCGGAGAAATTGACGGGGAGTTATGTCCAGATCACAGGATACGTTGCTTATCTTGAGGAGATGCCTTATCTCTTTGCCTCAAAGGATATGTATCTGTATTCCGGTGGAAGAGGCGGGATCTGGTTGAGGCTGCCTCCCTCGGAGAAGGAGCGCTTTGACAGAGTGGCTTCGCGAGGATTGCCTGTGACCGTTGCCGGGCGATACTCAAGCGGTAAAGGTGGATTCAAAGCGCTTGGAACGATCGAGGTAGTGGGCAGGCATTATTGGGAGCAGGAGGTGCCAGGCAATCCTCCCCGTCTTCCCGAAGACTGAGTTGTGTTGCGTCCGACGGTCGACCAGATCGAACAACGCCCAGACGCGGCCAAGGCGGTTGGTGCATTTGGCTGATCGGCTGATGTGTTGAACGAAAACCCCCGGTGAGAACCGGGGGTTTTTGTTTGCCGGGACGAATCGCCGCCAGCCCAGGCTGATGCTTGGTTGCCCGTTGGTGATGTATCCGTGTCTTATCGCGTTCGCCAGCAATTCGTAGCGCCGACCGTTGGTCGGCGACCGCGCGAAGCGCGGCGCAAGCATCCGAAGCCACGGAAATGCGGCGGGGATGAGATCACCGGTGCTGACATGTGTCCGAAGCCGTCGGGTCGGTGTTCATGGCGTCGGAACGGAGAGCCGTTTTCGTTCTTAGGTCATGCGTTACCGGGCGTTGAGCCGTTATTGGCGGTCGTTTGGGAACCGACCCTACCGCCGGGGCAGTCTTCAGGGTGTCGGATAGCGGAACGGCCACGCGTTGTCGCCGTCGTTGCTGCGTTCGGCGCAGACGGCGCGGAAGGTTTCAACGAACGCCTGCTGCAGGCGGGTGGGGTGCCAGTCGGCGCGGGTGGTGAGGCCGATGCGGCGGCGCAGGTCGTCGCCGGCGCTGCCGATTTCGCTGAGCAGCCCCGCGCGGCGTTCGATCACGAACTGGTCGCGTGACATCAGGGTGAGCCAGTCGTCTTCCAGCAGCAGGCCGCGGGTGATCAGCACCGAGCCGCATTCGATGCGCAGGCGCGGCGGTTCATGGCCATGCTGGCGGAACATGCGTTCCCAACGGGCGCGCACCGGCGCGCCGGTGGCGGCGATCACCCACGGGAACGCCAGCAGCCGGTCGAAGTCGAGCGGGTCGCTGCCGGCCAGCGGGTGCCCGCTGCGCGCGACGATTACCGGGTCATCGTCGAACAGGCCCTCCTGCGCGACGTCGCGTACGGGCAGGGAGTCACGCATCGCGCCGATCAACAGGTCCAGGCTGCCGGCGCGTAGATCGCCCAGCAGTTCCGCATAAGGCCCTTCGATCACATTGACCGATGCACCCGGGTGGGCGCGGGCAAAGCGCGCCAGCACCTGCGGCAGCAGGATCGCGCGGGCCAGCGGCATCACCCCGAGCGTTACCTTGCCGCCCTGTTCGGAGCGCAGCAGGGCCACTTCGTCCAGGCCCGCTGCCAGTTCGGACAGCGCCAGCCGCACCAGCCGCAGCATGCGGGTAGCGGCCGGAGTGGTCTGCACGGTCTTGCCGTGGCGTTCGGTCAGCGGGGTTTCGATGGCGGTACCCAGCTCATGCACGGCGCGGTAGATCGCTGGCTGTGAGATGCCGGCACGCGCTGCGGCCAGGGTGAAGCTGCCGGCGTCATCCACCGCCACGAGTGCGCGCAATTGGCCGAGCGTGACGCGTCGCTCAACGGCAGGCAACGCAGGCAGGCGCTGTGCACGCCGAGCCACCCGCACGCCGTCGGCGATGTACCCCAGTGCGCGCTCGATGCGGGGCACCAGCAGCTCTGCCGCTTCGGTGGGCGCCATCCCACCCGGCTGGCGGTCGAACAGGGTTGCATCCAGCTGGGTTTCCAGACGGGCAATGGCCTGGGTCAACGCCGGCTGGGAGAGATTCACGTGCGGCGCAGCGGCGCTGATGCCGCCGTGGTGGTGCACGGCGACCAGTGCATGCAGATGCTTCAGGTTCAGCTCAAAGGGCCGGTTCATGGATCAACTATAACCAAACCCAATGGCTGTTGCGGAAATCGATCTTGAGTGGGTGGGCGCTGGCGGACAAGACTTCATCATCGTCATAGAAGGATGGATGGATGTTCCGCGTCGTCACCCGTGTCGAACGCGCCGCTGCCGGCGCACTCCAGGCCCTGGCCCAGGCAGGCGTGGCCACCGCACATGAGGCGCAGGGCCGCAGTGGCCTGCTGCACCCGCGGCTGCGCCCGATCTTCAGCGGCGCCCGCATTGCCGGCAGCGCCATCACCGTGTCGGTGCCCCCCGGCGACAACTGGATGATGCATGTGGCCATCGAGCAGCTGCGCGAAGGCGATGTGCTGGTGGTGGCGCCGACCAGCGACTGTACCGACGGCTACTTCGGCGACCTGCTGGCCACCTCGGCGCAGGTGCGTGGCTGCCGCGGGCTGGTGATTGATGCCGGCGTACGCGATGTGCGCGACCTGACCGCAATGGGCTTCCCGGTCTGGAGCCGGGCGATCCACGCGCAGGGTACGGTCAAGGAGACGCTGGGATCGGTCAACGTGCCGGTGGTGTGCGGCGGCGCGCTGGTCCACCCCGGCGACGTGGTGATCGCCGACGATGACGGCGTGTGTATGGTGCCGCGTGCCGACGCGGCACGTGTCGCCGCCGAATCGCAGGCGCGCGAGGCGCGCGAGGCGGAGAAGCGCGAACGCCTGGCCAAGGGCGAGCTGGGTCTGGACATCTACGCGATGCGCGAACGCCTGGCGGCCAAGGGCCTGCGCTATGAGTAACGGCGTGCCGGCGATGTGGATGCGCGGTGGCACCTCCAAGGGCGGCTACTTCCTGGCCACCGACCTGCCGGCCGATGCGGCCGCGCGCGACGCGTTCCTGCTGCGCGCGTACGGCTCGCCGGACCCACGCCAGATCGATGGCATGGGCGGCGCCGATCCGCTGACCTCCAAGGTCGCGGTGGTGTCGCCCTCGCGCCACCCCGGCGCGGACGTGGACTACCTGTTCCTGCAGGTGTTCGTCGACCAGGCCGTGGTGAGCGATGCACAGAACTGCGGCAACCTGCTCGCCGGGGTCGGGCCGTTTGCCCTTGAACGCGGGCTGGTGCAGCCTGCTGGCGAGAACACCGACGTGCGCATCTTCATGGTGAACACCGGCAAGGTAGCCATCGCCAAGGTACAGACCCCCGGCGGCCAGGTGCGCTACGACGGCACGGCGCGGATTGACGGTGTGCCGGGCACGGCGGCGCCAATTCCGCTGACCTTCGCCGACATCGCCGGTTCCAGCTGCGGCGCGTTGCTGCCGACCGGCAACGCGGTGGATGTGATCGACGGGGTGGAGCTCACCCTGATCGACAACGGCATGCCGTGCGTGGTGCTGCGCGCCAGCGATGTGGGCGTGAGCGGGTACGAAGACCGCGCCACGCTGGATGCCGACGACACGTTGAAGGCGCGGCTGGAGGCGATCCGCCTGCAGGCCGGGCCGTTGATGAACCTGGGCGATGTCAGCGCGCAGTCGGTGCCCAAGATGATGTTGGTGGCTGCCCCGCGCGACGGTGGCGCGATCTGCGTGCGTTCGTTCATACCTCACCGCTGCCACGCCTCCATCGGGGTGTTGGGCGCGGTCACCGTGGCCACGGCCTGCCTGCTGCCAGGTTCCCCTGCGAGCGCCTTGGCGGTGGTACCCGACGGCAGCCGCCAGCAGCTGGACATCGAACACCCCAGCGGCAGCACCGGCTGCGTGCTGGAACGCGATGCAGACGGGCAGGTGGCCGCGGCGGCCATCCTGCGCACAGCCCGAAAGCTGTTCGACGGCGTGCTGTTCGACTGAATACGCACGACGTCTCTATTCTTATGACCTGGGAGGGTTGTTATGACTGTTGTTGAGAAGCGGCAGGGCCGCTTCGGCGTCTTTGGCCAGTTGTGGTTCCAGGTGCTGGCCGGCACCATCATCGGCGTCGTGCTGGGTTGGCTGCAGCCGGACTGGGGTTCGGCGATGAAGCCGTTCGGCGATGCCTTCATCAAGCTGATCCGCATGATGATCGGCCCGATCATCTTCGTGACGGTGGTGCACGGTATCGCCGGCATGCGCGACATGCGCAGCGTGGGCCGGCTCGCGCTGAAATCGCTGATCTATTTCGAGGTGATCACCATCCTGGCGCTGATCGTCGGGCTGGTCGCGGTGGATCTCTGGCAGCCCGGCGCCGGCATGAACATCGACCCGGCCACCATCGACATGGCCAGCATCCAGGGGTATGTGCATACCGCGCACGACCACTCGATCGTGTCCTACATCATGGCGATCATCCCGAATACGCTTGTGAGCGCGTTCACCGAGGCGCACGTGCTGCAGGTGCTGTTCGTGGCGGTGCTGTTCGGCGTGGCGCTGGCCTCGGTCGGTGAGCGCGGCGCGCCGGTGATGAAGGTCATCGAAGGCACGTCGTCGGTGCTGTTCAAGATCATCGGCTACGTCATGTATTTCGCTCCGATCGGTGCGTTCGGTGCCATCGCCTTCACCGTGGGCCAGTTCGGCGCGGGGTCGCTGCTGTCGCTGGGTGAGCTGATCATCGAGTTCTTCGTGGTCTGCGCGGCATTCACGGTGTTCGTGCTCGGCGCGGTGTGCTGGTGGACCGGCGCGAGCCTGTGGCGGCTGCTGGCGTATCTGCGCGATGAAATCGTGATCGTGGCGGCCACCACCTCCACCGAAACGGTGCTGCCGCGCCTGATCGAGAAGATGAAGAAGCTGGGTTGCGAGGAGGGCGTGGTGGGTTTCGTGATTCCGGCCGGCTACTCGTTCAACCTCGATGGCACCTGTCTGTACCTGACCACGGTGGCGCTGTTCCTGGCCCAGGCGACCAACACCGAGTTGACCGTGTGGCACCAGCTGGGGCTGATTGCGGTACTCCTGCTGACTTCCAAGGGCGCCGCCGGCGTGGCCGGTGCGGCGTTCGTGGTGCTGGCGGCGACACTGGGCACCACCGGGACGATTCCGGTGGCCAGCATCGCGCTGATCCTGGGCATCCACCGCATCCTGGCCGAAGGCCTGACCTTCGTGAACCTGGTCGGCAACGCGATCGCGGTGCTGGTGATCGCCAAGTGGGAAGGCAAGCTGGACGAGAAGGTGATGGCCGAACAGATCGGCACCCGCCGCGCCCGCCTGCGCCATCTCGGCGTGCGCGAAGCCTGACCGACGCGCCGCGGGCTGCCCGCGGCGCCCCCCCGAATGCATTGAACCCGCTGCCCACGGCAGCGGGGAGGGAGATTTCATGTCCATCCTCCGTCACACTCCGCTGGCGCTGCTGCTGAGCGCTGCGCTGGCCGCACCGGCCGCCGCCGAGGGCACCGTGCCCAAGGGCGTCGACCTGACCCTGGATTTCGTCGGCAACGTTGCCTCCAACCCCGTGGGCGGGGTGGAGCAGGGCACCGAAGGCTCGTACTGGATCATGGCCCAGTCGAAGTTCGATCTGGACGAACTGTTCGGCATGCACAACACCGATGTGGACGCGCAGTGGGCCTGGTTCGCCGGGCGCAACCTGGCGCGCGAGAAGATCGGCAACTCGATCAGCGCGCAGCAGACCTGGCGGCCGGTCGCCGGGGGCCGCCTGACCCGGCTGACCGTGCGCCACCGCTTCGACAACGGGCTGAGCATCACCGCCGGCCGCGCGCCGGTGAACAGCTACTTCAACAACTCCTCGCTCAACTGCGTGTTCATGAGCAACGCGATGTGCCTCACCCCCTATGGTGCGATCACCGACCTGGGCATTACCGCCTTCCCGAATTCGTCGTGGGCCGGCATCCTGCGCTACGACGTGAATGATCGCTGGTACGTGCAGGGCGGCGCATTCGACTACAACAACGAGCTGAACAAGGCCGGCAAGAACGGCCTGGACTTCTCGGTGGGCGAGGGCACCGGCACCATCACGGCCTATGAGGCCGGCTACCAGACCAGCTTCGCCAATGACCGGCTGCCGCGCACCTACCGAGTGGGCATGTACCGCAACACCGATGGCGGCAAGAGCTCCTATTTCGACGCCAACGGCGACTCCGCCGCGCTGACCGGCAAGCCGACGGCGATGCAGGAGGGCGCACGCGCGGGTTGGTACGCGATGGCCGACCAGACCGTGTGGCGCGGGGAGGGCAAGCGCAACCTGGCGCTGTTCGCCCGCGCCTACGTCAACACCGGCAATGAAGCGCCAGTGGACGAGTTCGCCGCCGTCGGCTTCGTCAAGACCGGCACCTTCGCCGGACGCGACCAGGACACCCTGGCGATGTTCGTGTCCAACACCCACTTCAGCGATGAGCAGATCGCGTTCCTGCGCGACCGCCGCGCACGCAACGGCGGCAGCGGTGCGCCCAATGCCGACGAGATCATCGCCGAGCTGAGCTATGGCTGGGCGGTGCACAAGGGCATCCGGCTGATGCCCAACCTGCAGTACGTGATCAACCCGGACCCGATCTACGCGCCGACCCGCACCACCGACATTCCCGACGCGCTGATCGTCGGGCTGCGCGTGGATATCCACTTCGCCCAGCTGTTCGGCTGGTGATTCCTCCCCCACGAGGCCCCACATGATCATCGATTGCCACGGTCACTACACGACCGCTCCCGCCAGCCACGATGCGTTCCGCAAGGCGCAGGTGGCCCACTTCAACGACCCCACGCTGCCGGCGCCGGTGTACCCGGTGATCAGCGACGACGAACTGCGCGAGAGCGTGGAAGGCAACCAGCTGCGCCTGCTGCGCGAGCGCGGCGCGGACATGACGATCTTCTCGCCGCGTGCCAGCACCATGGCCCACCACATCGGCGACGAGGCGGTGAGCGCGGAATGGACCCGGCGCTGCAACGACCTGATCGCGCGGGTGGTGGCGCTGTACCCGGAGACCTTCATCGGCGTGTGCCAGCTGCCGCAGTCGCCCGGCGTGCCCATCGCCAACTCGATCGCCGAGCTGGAGCGGTGCGTCAACGAGCTGGGCTTTGTCGGCTGCAACCTCAATCCGGACCCTTCCGGGGGCCACTGGAACGGGCTGCCACTGACCGACCGGGCCTGGTACCCGTTCTTCGAGAAGATGGTGGAGCTGGACGTGCCGGCCATGGTGCATGTGTCGGGCAGCTGCAATGCCAATTTCCACGCCACCGGCGCGCACTACCTCAATGCCGACACCACCGCGTTCATGCAGTTCCTGCAGGGCGACCTGTTCCGTGACTTCCCGGAACTACGCTTCATCATTCCGCACGGCGGCGGCGCGGTGCCCTACCACTGGGGTCGTTTCCGCGGGCTGGCCGACATGCTGGGCAAGCCGCCGCTGAACGAGCATGTGATGAAGAATGTGTTCTTCGACACCTGCGTTTACCATCAGCCGGGTATTGACCTGCTGTTCAAGGTGATCGACATCGACAACCTCCTGTTCGGCTCGGAAATGGTCGGCGCGGTGCGCGGCATCGATCCGGAAACCGGGCAGTACTTCGACGACACCCTGCGCTATGTGGAAGCGCTGGGGCTGTCGGCAGCGGACCGCAGCAAGGTGCTGTCGGGCAACGCGCGTCGGGTGTACCCGCGGCTGGACGCGCAGCTGAAGGCGAGGGGGCTGTAATGGCGGATTTCGTGAAGGATCCCGATTGGCTGGATTTCTGTCCGGACCCGAGCCGGCCGGTGTTCGTGCCGCCGCCCGGCGCGGTGGATGCGCATTGCCACGTGTTCGGCCCGGGGGACCAGTTCCCGTATGCGCCCGAGCGCAAGTACACGCCCTGCGATGCGGGTAAGGCGCAGCTGTTCGCGCTGCGAGATCACCTGGGCTTCGAGCGCAACGTGATCGTGCAGGCAACCTGCCACGGTGCCGACAACCGGGCACTGGTGGATGCGCTGCGCAGTGCCGACGGCCGCGCGCGCGGCGTGGCCACGGTGCGCGATACGGTCACCGATGAGGAACTGCGCGAGCTGCATGAGGCGGGTGTGCGCGGGGTGCGCTTCAATTTCGTGAAGCGGCTGGTGGATCCGAAGCCGGATGCGTACTACCACGCCATCATTGAACGGATCGCGCCGCTGGGTTGGCATGTTGTCGTGTACTTCGAGGCCTCCGACCTGGCCGAGCGCTGGAATTTCTTCACCTCGCTGCCGACCACGGTGGTGGTGGACCACATGGGCCGGCCGGACGTGACCCAGGCGGTGGACGGGCCGGAGTTCCAGCGTTTCGTGCGGTTGATGCGCGAGCACCCGAATGTGTGGAGCAAGGTGAGCTGCCCGGAGCGGCTGTCGCGGTCCGGGCCGCCCACGTATGACGATGTGGTGCCGTTCGCACGGCACCTGGTGGAGCAGTTCCCGGACCGGGTGTTGTGGGGCACGGACTGGCCGCACCCGAACCTGAAATCGCACATGCCCGATGACGGCAAGCTGGTGGATTTCATTCCACGGATTGCGGTCAGCGCCGACCAGCAGCAGAAGCTGCTGGTGGACAATCCGATGCGGTTGTATTGGGCGTGACGGTTGAGAGCGTCACGACCAACGGTCGTGACCTACCAGGTCGGGTTCGGCAGCGACCGTTGGTCGTGCGGCCAGGTCGGACCCGGTAGCGCACGACCGTTGGTCGTGCGGCCAGGTCGAGGCAGGTAGCGCACGACCGTTGGTCGTGCGGCGACGCCCAGCGTAAGGGTGTTATCCCCGCGCCAGCGCCATCAGGCGTTCAGCGATCCGCTCCAGCGGGACCTGCTCCTCGGTGGCACCGAGCTTGAAGGCGGCGCCGGGCATGCCCCAGACCACGCTGGTGGCTTCGTCCTGCACCAGGGTGGGCGCACCGGCGTTCTTCAGTTCCAGCAGCCCACGCGCGCCGTCGTCGCCCATGCCGGTGAGGATCGCGCCGATGGCGTTGGCACCGGCGCTTTCTGCCACCGAACGGAACAGCACGTCCACCGCCGGCTTGTGCCGGTTTACCGCCGGGCCGTCATCCACCCGGCAGCGCCAGCGCGCACCGTCACGGATCACCCGCAGGTGCTTGCCGCCGGGCGGCAGGTAAGCATGGCCCGGCAGCACGGCCTCGCCATCGCTGGCTTCGCGTACGGACATCGCCGAATGGCGGTCCAGGCGTTCGGCAAAGGCGGTGCTGAAGGTGGCGGGCAGGTGCTGGGTGAGCACCACCGCCGGGGCATCGGCCGGCAGGCCTTCGAGCACCACCCGCAGCGCTTCGGTACCGCCGGCCGAGGCGCCGATGGCGATCAGCCGGTCGGTGGTACGGAACTGGATCGAACGTGCGGGCGAGGGCGGCACGGCGTCCAGGGTGATGCGCGGGGTGCTCGGGCGGGCCAGGGTGCGCACGCGCGAGCGCGCCGCCATCTTGACCTTGCCGATGATCTCTTCGGCATAGCCCTGCAGGCCACGCGCCACGTCGAACTTGGGCTTGGAGATGAAATCCACCGCGCCCAGCGCCAGCGCCTGCAGGGTGGTGTCGGCGCCGCGCTCGGTGAGCGAGGAGATCATCACCACCGGCAACGGGTGCAGGCGCATCAGGTTTTCCAGGAACGCCAGCCCATCCATGCGCGGCATTTCCACATCCAGCGTGATCACGTCCGGGGCCAGGCGCTTGATCTTCTCGCGGGCCAGCAACGGATCGGCCGCCGTGCCGACCACTTCGATGGCCGGGTCGCTGGCGAGGATCTCGCTCAGCATCTGCCGCACCACCGCCGAATCGTCGACGATCAGAACCCTGCAGGGTGAACCGTTGATCATTCGAACAGCTCCACGCCACCGGTGACCGGGGCCTTGGACAGGCGGGCACGCACGGCCGATTCGGTCGCGGCCACTTCGGCCTCGTGCGCGTGCGGCAGGCGCTGCACCACCACGCGGCCGGTGTCGGCGAAGAACCACACCTTGCGCGGGTGGATGCCGCACAGGTCCTCGGCGAGCACCGGGATATGTTCGGCCTGCAGGTACTGGCGCACGAATTCGGCGTTGCGGGTGCCCACCGGGTTGCTGGTGAAGCCCTTGAGCACGTTGGCGCCGCCGAACACCTTGGCTTCCAGGCGCTTGCGGTGCGCGCCGCGCTTGAGCAGGTCGTTGATCAGCAGTTCCATGGCATAGCTTCCGTAGCGCGCCGGAGCACCATCGCCGACATTGCCTTCGGGCAGCAGGAAGTGGTTCATGCCACCGATCTTCAACACCGGGTCGCGCAGGCACGCGGCCACGCAGGAACCCAGCGTGGTGGTCAGCGCGGTCTCGTCGTCGACCACCAGGTACTGGGTCGGCAGCAGCTTGGCGGCGGTGACCTTGAAGCGGCTGTCGAAGTAGCGCATCACGTCATCAGGACGGGCGGCCAGGTTCATGCCGGGGCTCCGGGCGCGCGCTTGTACAGGGTGCGCCCGCACGGCTGGATCAGGTCGGCGGCGTGCAGGTAGTTCTCCGAGTGGCCGGTGTAGAGCAGGCCATCGTCGCCCATGTGCTGGATCAGCCGTGACAGGATGCCGCGCTGGGTGGGCTTGTCGAAATAGATCATGACGTTCCGGCAGAACAGGGCGTCGAACGGGCCGCCGACGTCGTAACGCGGAGCCAGCAGGTTGAGTGGGCGGAAGTCGATCAGCTCGCGCAGCGCCGGATGCACGCGGCACTGGCCTTCATTGGGGCCGCTGCCGCGCTGGAAGTAGCGCTTCTTGATGGCCGGATCCAGACCGGACACGCGATCGATGGCGTACACGCCGCGACTGGCGGTGGCCAGCACCTGGGTGTCCACATCGGTCGCCAGGATGCGCACCGGCGGCTTCAGCGTGCCGAACGCCTCGCAGGCGGTGATGGCCATGGAGTAGGGCTCTTCGCCGGTGGAGGCGGCGCACGACCACAGCTGCAGGGTGCCATTTCCAGCCCGTGCGCGCAGTTCGGTGTCGAGCTTCTCGAAGTGGTGCGGCTCACGGAAGAACGCAGTGAGGTTGGTGGTCAGCGCGTTGGTGAACGCCTGCCACTCATCGCCCCCCTGGTTCTCCAGCTGGTCCAGGTACTCCTGGAAGCTGCGCAGGCCGAGCGCACGCAGCCGCCGGGACAGCCGGCCGTACACCATGTCACGCTTGGCCGGCGCCAGCGAGATGCCGACGCGCTGGTAGATCAGGTCGCAGATGCGGCGGAAGTCGCGGTCGGCGAACTCGAATTCGCGTCCGGTCGAGGAGGCAGCGGAAGCAGGTGCGGTAGGCGTGGTCACGGGCGAACTCGATCGAAGGAGGGAGGCGGCGGCCGCGCGGCCGCCGCCGGCGCTCAGAACTCTTGCCAGTTGCCGTCATCGGCGGTGGTGCGCGGTGCACGCGCGGCCGGGGCCGGCTTCACCGGGCTGGGCTTGGCCGGTGAAGCCGGCTTCACGCTGCGCAGCGGGGCCGGTGCGGCGATGCGGGCGGTCACCGCGCTGACGGCCGCCGCCACCTGGTTGTCGAGGCGGAAGATCGACACCGCGTCGGCCAGCTGGGTGGCCTGTTCTTCCATCGCGCGGGCAGCCGCAGTGGCTTCTTCCACCAGTGCAGCGTTCTGCTGGGTGGTTTCGTCCATCTGCACGACGGTCTGGTTGACCTGCTCGATGCCGGCAGACTGCTCCTGCGAGGCGGCCGAGATTTCGGCCATGATGTCGGTGACGCGCTGCACCGAGGCGACGATCTCGCCCATGGTGCTGCCGGCCTTGTGCACCAGTGCCGAACCGTCGGCCACGCTGGACACGGATTCGTCGATCAACCCCTTGATCTCCTTGGCTGCACCGGCCGAGCGCTGGGCCAGGGTGCGCACTTCGGAGGCGACCACGGCGAAACCGCGGCCCTGTTCGCCGGCACGGGCCGCTTCCACGGCGGCGTTCAATGCCAGGATGTTGGTCTGGAAGGCGATGCCGTCGATGACCGAGATGATTTCGGCAATGCGCTTGGAGCTGGCTTCGATCGCGCTCATGGTGGTGACCACCTGGCCGACCACGTCGCCGCCCTGCGAGGCCACGCTGTGCGCACCGATCGCCAGCTGGTTGGCCTGGCGGGCGTGTTCGGCGTTCTGGCGCACGGTGGAGGTCAGTTCCTCCATCGAGGCGGCGGTTTCTTCCAGGTTGGCGGCCTGCTGTTCGGTACGGCGCGACAGGTCGCTGTTGCCGGTGGCGATTTCGCCTGCGGCCAGGTTGATGTTGCCCGCCGCTTCCTGGATCTGGCCGACGATCTGGGTCAGCTGGGCCACGGTGGCATTGGCATCGTCGCGCATGGTTGCGAACACGCCCTGGAATTCGCCCTGCATGCGTGCGGTGAGGTCGCCTTCGGCGATGGCCGACAGCAGCTGCGAGAGCTTGCCGAGGTTGTCGTCGCTGACCTGCATCATCGCGTTGAGGCTGGCGATCATCTGGCCGAAATCGTGGTCGAAGCGGGCGGCATCGCCACGCTGGCTGAAGTCACCCGCGGCCGCGGCAGCGCCCAGGCGCTTGATCTCGGCGTTGATGCTGGCCAGGTTGTGCTTGACGGTGTCCACGGTGGTGCTGATGGCGGCCTTTTCGCCCGGGTAGCGGACGATGTCGGCGCTCAGGTCGCCCACGGCGTAACGCTGCATCACGGCCAGCACATCCTGCATGGTCTGCACGTGGGCGCCGACCAGGGTGTTGGTTTCGTGCACCATCCGGCCGTACTCACCCGGGAAGGCGGTTTCGTCCATGCGGTAGCCGGTCTGGCCGGCGTCGTGCTGGCTGGCCATTTCGCGCTGCGCGCCGATCACGGCGTGCAGCTGCTGCTGCATGCGGCCCATGCTTTCCAGCAGGCGGCCCGGTTCGTCCTGGGCCTGCGGGCCGATGCGGCTGTCGAGCTTGCCGCCGGCGATGCTCTCGGCCACGCCGGTGGCCTGGCGCAGCGGACCGGTGATGCGATTACCGATCAGCCAGCTCAGGGCCAGCACGATCAGCACCAGCGCGCCACCGGTGGCGGCCATGACGCCGGTGAATGCCAGCGCATCGGTCTGCACGTCGTCCATGTAGACGCCACTGGTGACCACCCACTGCCACGGCGCGTACATGCCGGCGTACGTGGCCTTTTCAATCAGGTCGTCGCCGGCGCCCGGCTTGGTGGTGGAATAGTAGGTGAAGCCACCGCCGGTCTTGGCCATGTCCACCTGCTGCAGGTAGATCGGCACGCCATCCTTGGAGGTGTAGTCCTTCTGCACCTTGCCGACCCGCGCCGGGGCGAAGGGGTGCATGAGCAGGGTGTAATCGGTCGCCAGGACGTTGTAGTACGCGCTGTCGCCGTCGGCGCGCATGCTGTTCAGTGCCTGCAGCGCGGCCGCCTTGGCCGCTTCTTCGGTCAGCTCGCCGGTGCCGGCCAGGCGCTTGTAGTGGTCAAAAATGCCGTAGGTCAGTTCGACCTGGGTCTTCAGGCCTTCTTTGCGCGTCTCGGCCAGATCGAGGTACTGCATACGCGCGGCAATGATGGCCAGGGCGATTACGCCGACGGCGATCAGGGCGGTGAGCAGGTTCAACTTGCCCCGGACGGACAGGTTGGAGAAGCGGCTGGAAAGATTCATGGGCGTGGGGTCTTTTCGAACGGGGGCGTACTGCGTGGGGGCCGACATCGACGAACGTGTCGTGGCAATGCTGTTATCGGCAGAAAACCGCAGCTATTGAGGTGCGTGAGCTGAGCGCATTCAGCTTCAGACATGGAAAGGCCCCGATGCCGGGGCATCGGGGCCTGCGTTTTCCAGCGCTGCGCTGCTGCGCGGTGCGGCTTAGAACTCCTGCCAGTCGCCTTCGGCGAGCTCGGCGGCTACCGCGCGGCTGGCCGGCTTGCGCGACGGTGTCGGGGCGGTGGCCGGGCGGCTCACGGCGCGCGGTGCCGGTGCGAACACCGGTGCGGCAGCCACCACGTCCTGCTCGTCGAGACGGAAGATCGACACGGCGTCGCTGAGCTGGCCGGCCTGTTCTTCCATCGAGCGGGCAGCGGCCGTGGCTTCTTCCACCAGCGCGGCATTCTGCTGGGTGGTTTCGTCCATCTGCACCACGGTCTGGTTGACCTGTTCGATGCCGGCAGACTGTTCCTGCGAGGCAGCGGAAATCTCGGCCATGATGTCGGTCACGCGCTGCACCGAGGCGACGATTTCGCCCATGGTGGCGCCGGCCTTGTGCACCAGGGCCGAACCGTCGTTGACCTTGCCGACCGAGTCGTCGATCAGGCCCTTGATCTCCTTGGCCGCACCGGCCGAACGCTGGGCCAGGGTGCGCACTTCGGAGGCCACCACGGCGAAGCCGCGGCCCTGTTCGCCGGCACGGGCCGCTTCGACCGCGGCGTTCAGCGCCAGGATGTTGGTCTGGAAGGCGATGCCGTCGATGACCGAGATGATCTCGGCGATCTTCTTGGACGAGGTCTGGATCGCGCTCATGGTGGTCACTACCTGGCCCACCACTTCACCGCCCTGCGAGGCGACGGTGTGTGCGCCGATGGCGAGCTGGTTGGCCTGGCGGGCGTGCTCGGCGTTCTGGCGCACGGTGGAGGTCAGTTCCTCCATCGAGGCGGCGGTTTCTTCCAGGTTGGCGGCCTGCTGTTCGGTACGGCGCGACAGGTCGCTGTTGCCGGTGGCGATTTCGCTGGCGGCCGAGCTGATGGCCTGGCTGGACTGCTTGATGCGGGTGACGATACCGCTGAGCTGTTCGGCGGTGGCGTTGGCGTCATCGCGCATGGTGGCGAACACGCCTTCGAAGTCGCCGTGCATGCGCACGGTCAGATCGCCCTGCGACAGCGCGGTGAGCAGGCCGGAGATCTGTTCGATGCTGGAGGCGTTGGCGTCGAGCAGGCCGTTGATCTGCTGGGCCAGCTGCAGGAAGAAGCCATCCTTGCCTTCGGCGCTGATGCGGCCCGACAGGTCGCCGGCGGCCGCTTGGGCGATGACGCGCGCCACTTCGGCTTCCACCAGCGCTTCGGGGGTGCGGTCACGCCATTCGACCACGTGGCCGACGCTCTCGCCGTCTTCGTTGCGGATGGTGGACACGACCTGGGCGAACTGGGCATCGCCGAACTGCATGGCGCGGCGCGCCACGCCGTGCTGCTTGAGGTTGGCCAGCAGGCTGGCGTCCATTTCGCCGCGGTGTTCGAGCACGGTCAGCGGGCGGCCGACCAGCGAAACGGAGGCGTCGAAGTCCGGCAGGTTGCGGCGCAGGTCGTCCTGGTACTGGGACAGGGTCTGCTCCAGCGCACGGTTGGCGTAGACGATGTTGAGGTTGTTGTCGGTCAGGTACACGCCAGTGGAGCTGTAATCCAGCGCGGTACGGATGCGCAGGTTCTCGCGGGCCACGGCCTGTTCGGTTTCGGTGCGGTCGCGCAGGTCGCGCTGCATGCGCTGCATGGCCTGCATGAGGTCGCCGACTTCGTCCTTGCGGGTGACGTCGATATGGCCGTCGAGCTTGCCACCGGCCACTTCGTTGGCGACCGAGACGGCGCCACGGACGCTGCCGACCAGCGAGCGGGCAAACAGGTACACCAGCACCAGGCCCATGGCGGCACCGCCGAGCAGGGCGATGATGGTCAGGGTGGCAGAGGTGGCGTAGGTGCTTTCGGCCTCTTCGCGCGAGGCGCGGGCAAGGCGGTTGTCTTCGGCGATCAGCGTTTCAAGCGCGGCTGCGGCCTTGAGGTGCTTGGCGCGGGTTTCGCCGACGAAGGTATCGACGGCATCGTCCGGCAGGTCCAGCTCCAGCATTTCGGAGACGGCATCGTAGGAGGCCAGCGAATCGGTCCAGTCCTTGGCGAAGGCGTCGAACAGCTTCTTCTGCTGCGGGCTGTCGATCAGGGCGGGGTACTTCTTGATCGAAGCATCGATCTTGGTGCGCAGGTCGGCGGCGCGGGTCTTGGCTTCGGCCTTGACGTCGTCGCTGGCGCGGATCAGGCCCTGGTAGGCAGAGTTGCGGTATTCACCGAGCATGCCACGCATTTCGCCGGCCATGCGGATGCTTTCCATCCGGTTGCCGGCCAGTTCGGTGGTCACGTTGTTGAGGGAGTGCAGGCCACGATAGGCGACCACGCCCTGCAGCAGCATCACCAGCAGGATTACACCGAAAGTCAGCATCAACTTCGGCATCAGTTTGAGGTTGTTGATCCATTGCATGGTGGTGCACTCTCCGGTGGCAGACGCGTCCGGGCGTGGCGCCCGGTTGCAGCGGCCACGCCGGCCTGGGCCGGCGTGGCAGGGCGTGTGGCGATTACTTGATGTTGGCGAGCTTCAGGCCGGCCGGCGAGCTGACTTCGATTTCAGCGCGCGAAGCGTCGCGGGCGATCTTGCCGATCACGCAGACGGTCTTGCCTTCCAGGGTTTCCAGCGGGAAGCTGAACTTGCCGCGGTTCTCACCGGCGATGCGGGCCGAGAAGGTGTGGCGCGGGAAGGCGCCGCCCATGTACAGGAAGGTCGGCTGGCCTTCGGAACCTTCGGCGTAACGGGCCTTTTCGACCTTGCCGCAGACCATGCCATCCTTGCCAACGGCGCGCGCGGCCAGCTCCGGCGGGATCATTTCAGCCGACTGGGCGAAAGCGGACGAGGCGGACGAGGCGAGGACAGCGACCGAAAGCAGAGCAAGCAGGGACTTCATCGGGAGATTCTCCGGGGGATATGGATAAGTGGTCCGGGGCGTGGCGAAGCCGCGCGTCCGGTTCCTGAATCCAGCTATCGGCCAGTTGCGACACAACTTAAGGACTTTGTTGAACGAAAGTCGTTCCGATCTGTCGCAGCGGCCGGATCAGGCGGCAGCGTCTTCGACAACGGCCGGCTGGCCCATGTCGGCGCTGTCGAGCAGGGTTTCGATGTCGAGCAGGATCAGCATGCGATCGTCCTGGGTGCCGATGCCGGAGATGAAGCGGGTATCGACGGCGGCGCCGAACTCGGGGGTGGGGCGGATCTGGTCGGCGTTGAGCGGGATCACGTCGGAGACGCTGTCCACGACGATGCCGACCACGCGGTTGTCGACGTTGAGGACGATCATGACGGTGAAGGCGTCGTAGCGTGCTTCGTCCAGGCGCAGCTTGAGGCGCAGGTCGATGACGGGAACGATGGTGCCGCGCAGGTTGATCACGCCCTTGATGTAATCGGGGGCATCGGGCACGCGGGTGACGGAGTCGTAGCCGCGGATTTCCTGCACCTTGAGGATGTCCACGCCGTAGTGCTCGGCGCCGAGGGTGAAGCTGAGGTACTCGCCACCGCTGCTGGCGGCGTTGGGGTTGCTGTCGTTCATGGAAGGAATCCTGGGTCGGGCGTGGCGGTCGGAAAACCGGGGCGTCACGCTGGATATCGGCCTGGGATGTCGCGACTTTAGAGACACAAGGCCAACAGCAACAGCAACAGCAACAGCGTCGGGTCTGTGGGCTTCCCTGGCTTGGGCTGGCGGGGGTGGGTTGGCGGGACACGCCGCAAGTACGTCCGTGTAGGCTCGTTCGCGCCATCCATGGCGCTCTACGGTCCCGCCAACCCACCCCGCCAACCCTTTGACGCCGTGTCGGTGCGCCAGCAAAAAGCGGTAGGTACCGACCGTTGGTCGGTACCGCTTTTGCCTTCAATGAGGCGCCGGCCCGTAGCCGCGACGAACCTGCCGCCGCTTTCAGCTCTCGCCGTTCTTGCGGGCGCTGCGCTGGCGGTCGATGCGGAAGATGTAGCGCTGGATGGCGCTGTCGCCGCCGCGCGGGAGGCCATCGAAACGCATGCCGATGCGCTTCATTTCCACGCCGCTGGGCAGCTTGACCGCCAGCTGGTTGCAGACGATCAGCGAGATCTGCAGCGGGCCGCTTTCGGGCATGTCCAGGCGGGCGTCGTAACGCTTCTGGATGCTGAAGACGTTGCAGTCCACCGGCACGGTCACGGCCAGGCCGCCGCCGCTGATGTCCACCACGCGCAGGTGCAGGGCTTCGCTGCGGTCCTCGTTGATCGGGAACAGCAGGTGCGGGGAGTCGGTGAACGGGGTTTCCAGCCGATAGAGTTCGCGGCGCTGCAGGTGCACCAGCTCGGTGGGGAAGGGTACGCGGAAGGCGACGTGGCGGTGGCCGCCGGTGCGTTCCAGGTGGTCCAGCCGGAAGCGGACCATGACACGGTCCAGCTGCGCGAAGCAGAGCAGGTGGCCGGCGTCTTCGGCGGCGCGGTTGGCCGGCTCAGACGGGCTGCCATCGAGCAGCAGCCAGTCGTCGTCTTCGTCCAGTTCCAGGATCGCGGTCGGGAAGGACTGGTCGCGACCGCCCAGGTGCGCGTTGATCAGCGAGCGCTGGTCGATCAGCGCCTGCAGCAGCTGCCGGATCTGCCGGGGGTTGCGGACCAGGTAACGATCGTCCGTGCCGTCATCATGGGCGGCATGGGATGCGTCATGGGGGTCAAGGCTGCCTTCGGACATGGACTCTGCTGCGTTGGGCGGGTACGGATATCGTGCGATATCAGGTCTCTGTCCGTTTATCGGCAGCAGTTCACAATAATGTAGGGCCAATGTGTGTAGCGGTACGTTCGGCCAAAAAGCACCACCCCGCCGCAGCGGGGTGGTGTCAGGGGCGTGCAGCGGCGACGATCAGAACTCCTGCCAGTCGCCTTCGTTGGCCAGTACGGGTTCGCGCACCGCCGCGCGGCGGACCGGCGCGGCCGGGGCACGCGGGCGAGCCGGGGCGGCGTGGCGCGTGGCCGGTGCAGCGGCGACGACCGGGGCCGCCTGGCCCTCGAGCTTGAACAGCGACACCGCATCGGTGAGGTGGCCGGCCTGTTCTTCCATCGAGCGGGCGGCGGCGGTGGCTTCTTCGACCAGCGCCGCGTTCTGCTGGGTGGTTTCGTCCATCTGCATCACGGTCTGGTTGACCTGCTCGATGCCGGCCGACTGTTCCTGCGAGGCGGCCGAGATCTCGGCCATGATGTCGGTCACGCGCTGCACCGAGGCCACGATCTCGCCCATGGTGGCACCGGCCTGGTTGACCAGGGCCGAGCCTTCGGCGACCTTGCCGACCGACTCGTCGATCAGGCCCTTGATTTCCTTGGCCGCGCTGGCCGAGCGCTGGGCCAGGGTGCGCACTTCGGAGGCGACCACGGCGAAGCCGCGGCCCTGTTCGCCGGCACGCGCCGCTTCGACCGCCGCGTTCAGGGCCAGGATGTTGGTCTGGAACGCGATGCCGTCGATGACGGTGATGATGTCGGCGATGCGGCGCGAGGAGGCGTCGATCTCGTGCATGGTGCTGACCACCTTGCCGACCACTTCGCCGCCCTGCGAGGCCACCGAGTGCGCGCCGATGGCGAGCTGGTTGGCCTGGCGGGCGTGTTCGGCGTTCTGGCGCACGGTGGAGGTCAGTTCCTCCATCGAGGCGGCGGTTTCTTCCAGGTTGGCGGCCTGCTGTTCGGTACGGCGCGACAGGTCGTTGTTGCCCGAGGCGATTTCGCCGGCGGCGGTGCTGATGCTGCCCGAGGCGTGCTGGATGCGGCTGACGATCTGGGTCAGCTGCGCCACGGTGGTGTTGGCATCGTCGCGCATGGTTGCGAACACGCCGTGGAACTGGCCATGCATGCGTGCGGTGAGATCGCCGTTGGCGATGGCCTGCAGCAGGTGGGACAGCTGCGACAGGTTGCCGTCGGCGACTTCCATCATGGTGTTGAGGTGCTCGATCATGACCCGGAAGTCGTGGTCGAAGCGCAGCGCATCGCCGCGCTGGCTGAAGTCGCCGGCGGCCGCAGCCTGGGCCAGGGTCTGGATCTGGGTGTTGATCGCCAGCAGGCTGGCCTTGGCCGCGTCCATCGATTCATGCAGGATCGCGCGGGTGCCCGGCAGGCGGCGCGCGTTCTGCGACAGGTCGCCGGCCGCGTACTGATTGAGCACGTTGATGGCGTCCTTGATCGAATCCAGGTGCTCGAAGATCACGGTGTTCACGCCCACGGCCAGCTGGCCGTACACGCCCGGGAAGTCTTCCGGAATGCGGTGGCTGATGTCCGGGCCGGCATGCATTTCGACCATCTGCTGGGTTTCGCTGGAGTAGCGGCGCAGCATCAGGGTCATGTCGCGGGTGGCCGCCAGCATACGGCCGGCTTCGTCGGCGGTGGTGCTGGAGGCGATGTTCACCGTCAGGTCGCCACGGGCGACCGCCTGGATGGCCTGCATGGCCTGGCGGATGGGCCGGGTCACCGCGCGCGAGATCACCACGCCCATCGCCACGGCGAGCAGCGACAGCAGCACGATGCTGGTGATGATGGCCACCACGCTGCTGTGGTGGGTGGCGTTGGCGTCGGCGATCTTCGCCTGCATCAGGCCGCTGCTGAAGGCGCCGAGCTCCTTGAGGTCGTCGAACATCTTGCGGCGCGCCGGCCGCGACTTCTCATCGGAGATCTGCTGGGCCAGCACCCCATCAGCGGCGGCGACGGCCGCGCGCATCTCGGCGTTGGCGGCGAAGTAGGCCTCGAGGTCGGCGGCAACCTTGCTGTAGAGGCCCTTCTCTTTTTCGCCGGCCGGCAGGGCGGCGTAGGCGCCCAGCTCGTCGCGCACGGTCTTGGCGGTGGCATCCATGCGCTTGTTGTAGTCGGCGACCTTGTCCGGCTGGTCCAGCATGCTCAGCTGGGCCAGTTCAAAGGTGCGGAACTCACCCAGCTGCGCGCGGACTTCGCCCAGGTGCTGCACGGACGGAATGTCGTTGCTCGCCATCGCGGCGAGTTCGGCGTTGAGGCTGTTCAGGCGCACCAGGGCGAAGACGCCCAGCGCGATCGTCATCAGGGTGGTGAGGGCGAACCCGACCGCGAGTTTGCGGCTGATGGGCAGATCATGGAACCACTTCATGCGGGAAACTCCGGGCAGGGCAGGGGCGCACAGCCGTGGGAACGCTGGGCGGAAGGGCAAGGGGCGAAGGCGGCGAAGCGGTAGGGCGTCAGGCTGGCGATGAATGTGTCATCGCTATTGCGGATAACGGCGGCGCGGGGCGGTTTCTTGAGTGCGCGATGTCACATTTTTTCGCGGTCCACGCAGTAGCGCGGGTTGCGGTCGATGGTTGCGAAAGCAAGCGATACCAATGGGTTTGCCATGCGGTGGCGAATGGGTCACCGATACGCAGCCGTATCGCGTCCGACCGACATCACGGTTTTCCATCAAACGTTCATGCCGCCGGAATGAAGAGCATCCGGCCAACGGCCGGGGCTACCGCTTCTGGTTGATTGATCATGATCTGGATGGGCCCGTAACAATTCGTAGCCCCGGCCGTCGGCCGGACACCGCGCGCAGCGCGGCCCAAGCATCCGAAGCCCACGTCCGAACGGTTGCCGTCGTGGGTCCAACGTTTAGAGCAAACCGAAGCCACCCATCAGGCGTCCAGAACGAAAAACGCCCCCGTCACCAAACGGGGGCGTTTCGAGCCGGCAGAGCCAGGGACGCTTACGCCGCCTGCGGCACCCGCAGCGAGCGCACCAGGCCACCGATATCCACGATCAGCGCAACGCGGCCGTCGCCGAGAATGGTCGCACCGGACACACCGCTGATACGCCGGTAGTTGTTCTCGATGTTCTTGACCACCACCTGCTGCTGGCCGACCAGTTCGTCCACTTCCAGCGCGATCTTCTGGCCATCGCCTTCCACCACCACCACCAGCGAATCATCGGTGGTGCGGCGGCCGAAGCCGTAATACTCGCTCAGCGACAGGATCGGCAGGTACTCGCCACGCACGCGCAGCACACGGCCTTCGCCGGCCATCGAACGCACGTCTTCCGGCTGCGGCTGCAGCGCTTCGAGCACGTACGCCAGCGGCAGGATCACGGTTTCGCCCGCCACCGCCACGGTCATGCCGTCGAGGATGGCCAGGGTGAGCGGCAGGCGGATCAGCACGCGGGTGCCATTGCCGGCCCTGCTTTCCAGCTGCACTTCGCCACCCAGCGCCTGGATGTTGCGGCGGACCACGTCCATGCCCACGCCACGACCGGACAGATCCGTGACGGCATCGGCGGTGGAGAAGCCAGGCTGGAAGATCAGGTCCCAGACCTGCGCATCGGTGGGGTTGTCCGGCACGGCCAGGCCGCGTTCGAGCGCCTTGGCCAGGATCTTGTCGCGGTTCAGGCCACGGCCGTCATCGCTGACTTCGATGACGATGTGACCGCCCTGGTGTGATGCCGCCAGGGTAATGGTGCCGGTTTCGTCCTTGCCGGCGTCGCGGCGGACGTCGGGCATTTCCAGGCCGTGGTCGATCGAGTTGCGCACCAGGTGCACCAGCGGATCGGCGATCTTTTCGATCAGGCCCTTGTCCAGCTCGGTGCCTTCGCCAATGGTGCGCAGGCGCACGTGCTTGCCCAGGCGCGAGGAGAGGTCGCGGACCAGGCGCGGGAAACGGCGGAACACCGCATCCACCGGCAGCATGCGCACCCCGATCACCGCTTCCTGCAGGTCGCGGGTGTTGCGTTCCAGCAGGTCCAGGCCGGCGAACAGCTGCTCGGCATGCACCGGGTCCAGGGCGTGCGAGACCTGCTTGAGCATGGCCTGGGTGATGACCAGTTCGCCGACCAGGTTGATGAGTGCGTCGACCTTTTCCACGGCGACGCGGATGGAGGTTTCCGCTTCGCTGGTGGCAGCCGGTGCGGCCGCGGCTGCGGCGGCAGGCGCTGCCGGGGCGGCCACGGGGGCAGCTGGCGCGGCGGCGGGGGCGCTGGTGGCCAGGCTCGGCGGTGCGGCCGGACGGATGTCCAGTTCGCAGTCGTCGACGACCCAGGCGAAGGTGTCTTCGATCTTGCTGCGCGGCACTTTGCCAACCAGGCCCAGGTCCCATGCCAGGTGGGCCTCGAGCGGGTCGAGCTGGTCGAAGCCGGGCAGGCGTTCCAGTCGCGCGGCGACCTGCAGCGAGCCCAGGTGTTCCAGTTCGCGGATGATGCGCAGCGGATCGTTGCCGCTCATGAACAGCGACGGCGCCGGCACGAAACCGATCTGCCACGCTTCAGGAGTGTCATCGACCTTGGCGGCAGCCGGCGCGGCCGCGCTCGGCGCCTGGCCGGACAGCACCGCTTCCAGGCGTGCCTTGACGGCGGCCACCGCCTGCGGATCGGCCGGCTGGCCGTGTTCGGCTTCGCGCAGCAGGGCGCGCAGCACGTCCACCGACGACAGCATGGCATCCACGGCCGCCGCTTCCAGCGCGCGCTTGCCGGCGCGCAGTTCGTCCAGCAGCGTTTCCAGCACGTGGGTCAGCGCGGCGATGGCGTCGAAGCCGAAGGTGCCGGCGCCGCCCTTGATGGAGTGCGCGGCGCGGAACACCGAGTTGATGATTTCCGGATCCTGCTGGCCCGATTCCAGTGCCAGCAGGCCCGCTTCCATCGCGTCCAGGCCCTCGCGGCTTTCCTCGAAGAAGGTGGCGTGGAAGCGTTGCAGGTCCATGCTCATGGGCGTTCGGGTCCGGTTACCAAAGGGGGAGGGGAAGGCGGGTGGGGATCAGCCCAGGACTTTCTGGACGGTCGCGACCAGCTGTTCCGGGTTGAACGGCTTGACCAGCCAGCCGGTTGCACCAGCCGCCTTGCCTTCGGACTTCTTGTCGGCGGCCGATTCGGTGGTCAGCATCAGCATCGGGGTGAACTTGTAGTCCGGCAGCTGGCGCAGCTCGCGGATCAGCGAGATGCCGTCCATGTTCGGCATGTTCACGTCGGTCACCACCGCGTTGAAGCGCTGGCCCTTGGCCCGGCCCAGGGCGACGGCGCCGTCTTCGGCTTCCTCGACGGAAAAGCCGGCCGAGGTGAGGGCGAAGGAAACCATCTGGCGCATTGACGCCGAATCGTCCACCACCAAGATACGTGCGCTCATGCCGCGTTCTCCACAGATTTCAGGTTGTCATGGGTTGCGTCCAGGCCCAGGGCCTGGGTGACACCGAGCAGGCGCGCGGCATCGCGGAAGGTGGCCGTGCAGCCGTCGAACGCGGTCGGGTGGCCGGCCAGGCGGCGGGCCTCGACGAACGCGCACAGGACCTGCACCGACGCGGTATGGATACGGCCCACCTGGCTGGCATCCAGCGTCAGGTCGCCGCCCTGGTCCACCAAGGGGGCCAGGCGTGTTTTGAGCTCGGTGCTGGTCTCGATTCCGAGATCATCACCCAGGGCCACAGTGCTCATCGTTGCTCCGGACAAACGGTTCCGAGGTCTATAACGGCGTATTTCTGGAAACCTTTAGGGGCGGTCCGGCCACGCTGGATCAATTCAACAGCTGCGTGGCATCCAGCAGGATCATCGGCTGGGCCGTGACCCGGGCCACGCCGCGGAACAGGTCGTTGGAAATCTGGCAGATCCGCGCCGTATCGGGCGGTTCGATCTGCGAATCGGTGAGGTTGGCCACGTCTTCCACGGCCGATACGCGCAGGCCCATGGTCTCGCCGTCCTCTTCCAGCACCACGATGCGGGTGTTGGCGTCGTCGCTGGCGGGACCGGTGCCCAGGTGGATGCCCAGGTCCATCACCGGCACCACCTGGCCGCGCAGGTTCATGATGCCCAGCATCGCCGACGGGGTGCCGCGCAGCGGCAGCAGCGGTACCGGCAGCACCACCTCCTGCACCTTCAGCAGCTCCAGCGCGTAGGCCTGGGGGCCGCAGCGCAGGCGAAGCCAGCGCGAGGTGCGCTCGGCGGCGCGGCGATCGCCGCGGGGGCTGGAGGCCGGGTTGCGGGCCTGGGCCTGCAGCTCCTGCCAGCTGCTGGGGCGGCCGGAGGGGGCGGGAACGGGAGCGGGTGCCACCGGGCGCGGTGCTGCCACGGGTGGGGGCGGCGGCGGTGCAGTGCGGGCGACCGGTGCCGGGGCAGCGACCGGGACCGCTGCGCGCACGGGCGCCGCCACGGCCACCGGCACAGTGTCGTGGAGCGCTTCCGCTGGCAGATCGTCCCAACTGGGGCGCGAGGCGTCCGGTGTAGCGGCCACCTCGACCGGGCCCAGGGCCGGGTCGTTGAGCAGTTCGTCCAGCAGGGCCAGGTGGGCCGGCGCGCCCGGCGAGGTGGGCGTATCAAACTCCGACGCCGGAGCAGCAGCCTCCACCACGGGACCCAGTGCCGGGTCGTTCATCAGTTCGTCCAGCAACGCCATGGCGGCCGGTGCGCCCGGTGAGGTCGGGGTATCGAAGGCGGGGGCGCCGTTGGCATCTTCCGTGTCGGCGATCGCCACGGCGGTCACCGGCACGGCATCGCCGAGCAGTTCCTCGAGATAGTCGTCGAGTACGCCGGTGCTGTTCATGCCGCGCGCTCCATCTGCAGCGCGTCGTCGGCGAGGATCCATTCCAGCGCACGCCGGTACGCGGCCAGGCCACGGCCCGGGTAGTCGTCGGAGGTCGCCGGCACGGTCAGGCTGGCGGCGTTGCAGATGCGCGTATCCACCGGAATGGCGTCTTCCCACACGCGGTGGCCGTGGCGGTCCTGCATCTGCTTGACGGTTTCGTTGCCGGCGCGGGTGCGGCGGTCGAACAGGGTCGGCAGGATCGACATCGGCAGCGGGCGGCGGCGCGAACGCTCGACCATCTCGCCGGTCCGCACCATGCCATCCAGGCCGTGCAGGGCCAGCGGCTCGGCCTGGGTCGGAATGATCAGGCGATCGGCCGCGGCAAGCGCGTTGATCATCAGCAGGCCCAGCGTGGGCGCGCAGTCGAGCAGGATGTAGTCGTGCTGGCCCTGGTGGCGGGTCATTGCGTGCTGCAGGGCCAGGCCCAGGCCGGGCTGGTTGGCGCTGCGCCGTTCCAGCGTGGCCAGCGCGGCCTGCGCGCAGATGAAGTCCAGGCCAGGCACCTGGCTGCCATGGGCCAGGCTGCCCAGTTCCCCAGGCGGGGTGCCGAACAGCTCCAGCACGCCGGCCGGCGGCGGATCCAGCGGCACGCCGAAGGCGCGGGTCAGCGAGGAGTGCGGATCGAGGTCGATCAGCAGCACGCGGTGGCCCAGGGCGGCCAGGCCGCGGCCGAGCGCGAGGGTGGTGGTGGTCTTGCCCACGCCGCCCTTCTGGTTGGCGATTGCCCAGATACGCATCGGCTTACTCCTTCATTGCGGGGGGAACGGCGGCGCCAACGCGGCTGCCGGCCGGCACCGGTGGCAGCTGCACCGGAGCGAGGGGGGAAACGGGGGAGGGCGTGGCCGGCGCCGGCGCGGTGCCGGTTTCGGCGGTGAGCTGCGGGCCCAGCGGGTCCGTGCCCTGCGCGGTGTCGGCCAGGATGATGACCATCACCCGGCGGTTGCGGTTGCGGCCCTGCGCGCTGGTGTTGTCTTCGCGCGGGCGGAACTGGCCATAGCCGACCATCGCCAGCCGCGCCGGCTGCACGCCCTGGTCGGCGAACAGGTGCACCACGCTGGCCGCACGCGCGGCCGACAGTTCCCAGTTGGACGGGAACAGCGCGGTGGCGATCGGCACATCATCGGTGTGGCCTTCCACGCGCACGCCGTTGGGCGCGTCGTGCAACACCTGGGCCAGCGAAGACAGGGTGTCGCGTGCGTGCACGTCGAGCGTGGCCGAGCCGGTGGTGAACAGGATGTCGCTGTTGATCTCCACTTCGATCCACAGCTCGGTGCGGCGCACGGTGATCATGCCGCGGTCGATCAGCGGGGCCAGCGTGGCGGTGAGGCGGTCGGCGATGCTGTTGAGCTGGCGCTCTGCAGCCTGCAGCTGTTGCTGGTTGTGCACCGACACCGGCATGCGCATCTGCGAGGCCATCGCCGGCAGCAGGGTGGGGTCGTTGCTGGGCGACGGTGCCGACGGGCCAACGCGGTTGCCCGCCTTGATCACCGAGGGGCTGTCCCAGCCGCCGCCCTGCACCTGCTGGTTGCCGACCTGCACCGGGTTGATGGTGCGCGGCGCGCCGCCGAAGGCGGTGGTCAGCGCGTCGGCCATGACCCGGTACTTGCCTTCGTTGAGCGAGGAGATGGCGTACATGACCACGAAGAAGGCAAGCAGCAGCGTCATGAGGTCGGCGTAGGGAATCGCCCAGGCCTCATGGTTGGCATGCTCTTCGTGGGCTTTGCGGCGGGCCATGTCAGTGCAGGAACCCCGACAGGTTGGTCTCGATGTTGCGCGGGTTCTCGCCCTGGGCAATCGAGATCAGGCCTTCGATGATCATTTCGCGGTCGCGGCTGTTGTGGTGGATCACGCTCTTGAGCTTGGCCGACACCGGCAGGAACAACAGGTTGGCCGAGGCGATGCCGTAGATGGTGGCGGTGAACGCAGCGGCGATGCCGTGGCCGAGCTTGCTCGGGTCGGCCAGGTTCTTCATCACCGCGATCAGGCCGAGCACGGCGCCGATGATGCCCAGCGTGGGCGCGTAGATGCCCATGCCTTCGAACACCTTGGAGGCGGCCAGGTCCTGGCTTTCCTGGCTGCCCAGTTCGATTTCCATCATGTGCCGGATGGTTTCCGGCTCCACGCCGTCCACCAGCAACTGCAGGCCCTTGCGCAGGAACGGGTCGTCCTGGGCGTCGACCTGGGCTTCCAGGCCGAGCAGGCCCTGGCGGCGGGCGATGTTGCTCCATTCCACGATCTGGCGGATCAGCTCGGCACGGTCGCTGGCCGGCGGGCGCACGACCCAGCGCACGATCCTGAAGGCGTGCTTGAACACGGCCGGCGAGGTGTGCAGCAGGATGGCGGCCAGCGTGCCGACGATGACGATCACGAAGGCGGCAGGGGACCACAGCGACGCCAGCCCGGCACCCTTGAGGATGCTGCCGCCGACCAGCGAGGCCAGGGCGAGGAAAAGTCCAATGAGGCTGAGTCTGTCCATTTGTCCGATATCGGCTTGCTTGGGGGGGACTTGAGTTGTGGGGCTATCGGCGGTTCAGCCACGCATGGCGTGGCTCTACGCGTTGGGGGCACCCGTCGATGCGGTGGCCCTGGATCAATCGTGCGGGGTGCGCAGGCCGTCCACGTCGAGGATCAGGGACATGCGGCCGTCGCCGATCAGGGTGGCGCCGGCGTAGCCGCGCAGGCCGCGCAGGGCCTTGGGCAGCGGCTTGATCACCACTTCCTCGCGGCCACGCACCTGGTCCACCACCAGCCCGAAGCGGGCTTCGCCGGCCTGCAGCACCACGATGGTGAGCAGGGGCGAGGGCGCCGGATCCACATCGAGCCAGTGGCGCAGGTCCACCAGCGGCAGGGTGTGGGTCCTGCGGTCGAGCACGGCGCGGCCGTCGAACCAGCCCAGCGAGGTGTTGGGCGCGTGCAGCACTTCCATCACGCGTGCCAGCGGCAGTGCGTAGACGTCCTCGCCGGCCTGCACCAGCAGGGTCGGCAGGATCGCCAGGGTGAGCGGCACGCGGATCATGAAACGGCTGCCGCGGCCCAGTTCGGACTGGATCTGGATCTGCCCGCTGAGCTCGCGGATGCGCGACTGCACCACGTCCATGCCGACGCCACGACCGGAGATATCGGTGACTTCCTGCTTGGTCGAGAAGCCGGGCAGGAACACCAGGTGCAGGCATTCCTCGCTGGTCAGGCGGGCGGCGGCTTCGGGATCGATCAGGCCCTTTTCGCGGGCCTTGGCGCGCAGGCGCTCGGGGTCGATGCCGGCGCCGTCGTCCTGCACTTCAATGCTGACGTAGTCGCCTTCCTGCTGCGCGGACAGGCGTACGTTGCCGCTGCGGGTCTTGCCCTGCGCTTCGCGCAGCTCGGGCATTTCAATGCCGTGGTCGATCGCGTTGCGCACCAGGTGCACCAGCGGGTCGGCCAGGGCTTCGACCAGGTTGCGGTCCAGTTCGGTTTCCGCACCGATCAGTTCCAGCTCCACTTCCTTCTTCAGGTTGCGGGCCACGTCGCGGGCGACCTTGGGGAAGCGTGAGAACACCTTGCCCACCGGCTGCATGCGGGTGCGCATCACCGCCGACTGCAGGCGCGCGGTGGCGATATCCAGCGTGGACACGGCGCGGTCCAGTTCTTCGTCGTGCAGGCGCGCACGCAGGGTCTTGAGCCGGTTGCGCGACAGCACCAGTTCGCCGATCAGGTTGACGATGGCATCCAGGCGCTTGGTATCCACGCGCACGGTGTGTTCGGCTTCGGCCACCGGCTTGTTGGCGGCCGGCTTGGCCGGGGCCGGGGCGGCGACCGGGCGCGGTGCGATGGACGGGGCGGGTGCCGCTGCGGCCACGCTCTGCGCGCCGGGAGCGGCGCCGCCATGCAGCTGGTCGAGCAGGGCTTCGAATTCGTCTTCGCCGATCAGGCCATCGTCGTTCTTTTTCGCCACGGCGGTGGGAGCCGCGCCGCCGTGCAGGGTATCCAGCAGGGCTTCGAATTCATCGTCGGTGATCAGGTCGCCGCTGGAGGCGGCCGCCGTCGCGACCGGTGCCGGCGTGGCCGGTCCGTTGACGTCGAACTGCGCGATCAGCTCCGGCGGGGCATAGCCCGGCTCGGTGCCGGCGGCCACCGAATCCAGCATCGACTGCAGGTAATCCAGCGATTGCTGGCCGGCGTCGAAATGGTGGGCCTGCAGCACGGCCTGGCCCGAGCGGGCCATGCCAAGGGTTTCTTCGGCGGCGTGGCACAGCTCGACCATGGCCTGGATGCCCAGGAAGCCGGCACCGCCCTTGAGCGTGTGGAAACCGCGGAACACCGCGTTGAGCTGGTCGCTGTCCTGGGGCGACTGCTCCAGCGACACCAGCTGTTCGCCGAGGCGATCCAGGATCTCCTGGGCCTCGAGGATGAAGTCTGCAGCAATGTCGTCTGGAACAGCACTCATGGTTTCAAAGCCCCAAATCGGAAAGCAGGTCGTCGGCGTCGACCTGTGACACCTGATGGCGGTCCAGGCCGCTCACGGCCGGACCGGCCAGGCCGTTGTCGCGCTTGTGCGCGCTGTCGTCCGGCGGCGGCAGGCCGAGCGCGCCGAAGCCTTCGTGCACGCGGCGCACGATGCCTACCACGCGGCGGATGATCTGCCCGGTGAGATCCTGGTAGCTCTGGGTGAGCGCGATCTCGGTGAGGTTGTGGCGGATGCGGTCCAGCTGCTGGTCCTGGTCCGGGCTCAGCCCGTTGGCACGCAGCTGCTCGGTGAGCGCGCGGCATTCCTCGGCCAGGTCCAGGGTGCGGTGGGTGGCCTGTTCGGTCATCGCCACCACGTGGTCCAGGCGCGCGCAGGCATCGTCCAGCTCGCCGGCTTCGCTGGGCAGGGTGGGCAGTTCGCCCAGCGCCTGGCCCAGTTCGCGGGCAAGCCGGTTCAGCCCGGCCATCATCGGCTGGGTGCGCAGCGCGGCCAGGGCGTCGATTTCCCGGCGCCAGCCCGCTTCGTCGCCGCTTTCCAGTGCAGCCAGGGCATCCTGCAGGCGCTGCACCAGCGCCGATTTGTCGCGAAGGGTTTCCATCACGCGCTGGCCGCCAGGCGCTCGAAGATCTTGCCGAGCTTTTCTTCCAGGGTCTGGGCGGTGAACGGCTTGATGATGTAGCCGTTGACGCCGGACTGGGCGGCTTCAATGATCTGCTCGCGCTTGGCTTCGGCGGTGACCATCAGCACCGGCAGGGTCTTGAGCTTGGCGTCGGCGCGGATCGCCTTGAGCAGATCGATACCGGTCATGACCGGCATGTTCCAGTCGGTGACCACGAAATCGAACGACTGGCTCTGCAGCAGGGCCAGCGCGGCATGCCCGTCCTCGGCTTCGGCCGTATTGGTGAAGCCCAGATCGCCCAGCAGGTTCTTGACGATACGACGCATGGTCGAGAAGTCGTCGACGATCAGGATACGCATGTTCTTGTTCAAAGCACTTTCCTCGGTATCAAGTGTTCTCGAGGCCGGCGTCGGCCGCCTCGAAGATCTTCAGTCGGCCACGCAGGCGCAGTACTGCCTGGCCATGGATCTGGCAGACGCGCGACTCGCTGACGCCGAGCACCGCGCCGATCTCTTTCAGGTTCAGTTCCTGCTCGTAGTACAGCGACAGCACCAGCTGTTCGCGTTCGGGCAGCAGGCCGATCGCGTTGCCCAGCTCGCGGCCGAATTCGCCGCGCTCCAGCACCTGCTGCGGGGTCGGGCCGCCCTGGGCGACGGTATCCAGCTCGCCCTGGTCTTCGATCCGCGATTCCAGGCTCAGCACCTGGCCACGCGCGGCGTCTTCCATCAGGCGCAGGTAGTCGGGCAGCGGCATGTCCATCGCGGCGGCCACTTCGGTGGCGCTGGCGGCGCGGCCGGTGGTCTGCTCCAGCCGGCGGATGGTGGAGGCGGCGTCGCGGGCACGGCGGTGCACCGAACGCGGCACCCAGTCGCCGCGGCGGATCTCGTCGATCATCGAGCCGCGGATGCGGATCGAGGCGTAGGTTTCGAACGAGGCGCCCTGGTCGGCGTCGTAGCTGCGCGAGGCCTCGATCAGGCCCATCATCCCGGCCTGGATCAGGTCGTCGACTTCAACGCTGGCCGGCAGGCGTGCGGCCAGGTGGTGGGCGATGCGCCGGACCAGGTCCGAGTGCTGGGCAATGCACTCGTTGGCAGCGGCGCGCTGCACTTCTTTGTATTGTGCGGCGCCTTTCATGCGGTCACCCCGCGTTGCTTGAGGATGCGTTCCAGGAAGAATTCAACGCCGCCGCGCGGCTCGGTCGGGGCCTGCCAGCGCGCGGTGCGCCGGGCGATCTCGGCGATCGCCTGCGCCGACGGGCTGGACGGGTAGGCCTTCACCACTGGCTGCTGGCGCTGCACCGACAGGCGCAACCAGTCGTCCTGCGGCACGCAGCCCAGGTAGTTCAGCGAGACATCGGCCAGGAACTTGTCGCAGACCCGGCTCAGCTTTTCGTAGAGCACGCGGCCTTCGTTGGGGTCACGCACCATGTTGGCGACCACCTGGATGCGGTCCACGCCACGTTCGCGCGAGAGCACCTTGATCAGCGCATAGGCATCGGTGATCGAGGCCGGTTCGTCGCAGACCACCACCACGGTGTCCTGGGCGGCCTGGCAGAAGGTGAGCACGCCGTCGGTGATGCCGGCGGCGGTGTCGACCACCATGAAGTCCAGATCGCGTTCCAGTTCGGAGAACACGTTGACCAGGCCCACGTGTTCGGCCGGCTGCAGTTCGGCCATGTGGCGGCGGCCGGACGCGGCCGGCACCACCAGCACGCCACCCGGGCCTTCCAGGATCACTTCATCCAGCGTGCAGCGCCCGGCGACCAGGTCGGCCAGGGTCAGCTTGGGCTGCAGGCCCAGGATCACATCGATGTTGGCCAGGCCCAGGTCGGCATCCAGCAGCAGCGTGCGCTTGCCCATGTCGGCCAGCGCCACGGCCAGGTTGGCCGACACGTTGGTCTTGCCCACGCCGCCCTTGCCGCCGGTGACGGCGATGGTGCGGACCGGGCCCAGCGGCTGGCTGCGGGTGGCCGACAACGGGAAGGTCCTGGTCAGGTTTTCATACTCACGCGACGGCATGGTTCAACTCCGGGTTGCAGGGCATATCGGCCGCGCGGCGCAAATCTTCAAGGCGAAGTACAAGATTGGCTGCACTGGCCCGGTGCAGGTCTTCGGGAACGTCCTGCCCGTCGGTGACCCAGGTGATCGGCAGGCGGTGGTCGACGGCCACCGACAGGGCGGTACCGAAGCGGCCGGTCTCGTCCAGCTTGCTGAGCACCACGCCCTGCGGGTTGGCGCCGCTGAAGCGGCGGACCACCTCGTCCATGTCGCCGAAGCTGGTGTTGGCCGGCAGCACCAGCAGGGTGCGGATCTGCGGGGCGGCGCGCAGCCACTGCAGCTGGGCGGCCAGGGCGCGGTCACGCGGGCCCAGGCCGGCGGTGTCGATCAACACCAGCTTGTAGTCCTTCAGGCGCTCCAGCAGCTGGGCCAGGTCGCTGCCACTGTTGGCTTCATGCACGGCGATACCGAGCTGGCGGCCGAAGCCGTACAGCTGCTCGCGGGCGCCGATGCGGGCGGTATCGGTGGTGACCAGGGCGACGTCGCGGGCGGCGTGGGCTTCGGCGAAGCGCGAGGCCAGCTTGGCGATGGTGGTGGTCTTGCCGGCACCGGTGGGGCCGACCAGGGCGATCACGCCGCCGGCCTCCAGCGGGTCGACCGGGGCGATCGGCAGCTTCTTGGACAGCAGCCCCAGCATCAGGCCACGGCCACGGTGGGCTTCGGTGTCCAGCGGGATCTGCAGGGCCACGTCGCGGCAGATGCCGGCGTCGAAGCCGTATTCGTCCATCAGGTCCAGCGCGGCGGCACGCACCGCCGAACCGCGCAGGCGCTCGTCGGTGAAGCGGTTCATTTCGCGCTCGATGACGGTGCGCATGCCGGCCACTTCATTGCGCAGCTGGCGCAGTTCCTCATCGTCGCGGACCAGGGTCACCGGGGCGGCAACGGCAGGCACCGGGGCGGTGATGACCTCGGCCGGCACCGTCGGTTCGTTGGCGGCCTGCAGCGACGGCTCGACCGGTGCAGCAACGGTCATGGCGGCGACCGGCGCGGCGATGGCGTCCACAACCACCGGAGCGGGAGCGGCAAACACCGCCGAATCGTCGATCTGGATGGCCAGGCTGGCCGCGGCCGGGACCACCGGCACGGTTTCCCACAGCGGCGCCGCCGGGGCTTCAAGCGGAGCCCGCTGCATCTGCTGTGCCGGCATCTGCGGCAGCTGCGGCGGGACGCTGGTGCGGCCTGCCGGAGCGTGCATCTCGAACAGCGGTGCTTCGTCCAGCGGCGGGTCGATGATGAAGCGGGCGCGGTTGGCCGGGGCCGGCGCAGCGGCGCGGACCGGTGCTTCAACCGCCACCGGTGCGGCGTCGGCGACCGGCGCAACCACGGCGCGTTCGGCGGCGGCAGCCTGTTCAACATTGAACGGGGCGAAGATCTGTTCCGGCAGCTGGGTGGCCGGCTGCACGTTGGCGCGGGCCAGGGTGGCGGCAAAGCCGCTGCTGCCCGGCGGCGGCACGATTTCGTTGGCGCTGTCCAGGGTGCGGCCGGTGGCGCCCACGGCGGCGCGGGCGAGGGCGGCCACGGCCGAGGTGGTGGCCGCCACCGGCTCCGGCGCGGCGGCCGGTGCCTTGCGGCGGGTCACCGCGGCGATCACCGCATCGGCGGCGTTGCGCGGGCGCGGGGCCGGCGGCGGCGGCGCCACGTCCTTGCGCGCCGCTTCCAGCGCACGCTGTACCGCGCCTTCGTCATAGTTCGCCGCGGCCACGATTTCCACGCCTTCCTCGATCCGGCGATTGGACAGGATCACGGCATCCGGACCGTGTTCCTTGCGCACCAGGTTCATGGCAGAGCGCATATCGGGAGCGACGAAGCGTTTGATTTTCATGCTGTGGTACCGGGACTGGGGCGGCTGGGGGGTGGAAGGGAAGCGCTGGTTGTCGGTGGTCTGCACGGTCCGGGTTTCCCTTCTTGTCCTGCTGCGGTGATTGCGAAATGGGGGTGTCTGTTTTCTGACGCGTTGCTGTCGGAGTTCCGGCTCAGCTGATCGTGCCGACCAGCTTCAGCCGCTTGTCCTCGGGGACCTCGCTGTAGGCCAGCACGGACAGCGACGGAACGCTGTGGCGTACCAGCCGTGCCAGCGCGGCACGTACCGGACCGGGCACCAGCACCACCGCGGGCTCGTTCTTCGCTTCCTGCTTGCTGACACATTCGGCCAGGCTCTGGTGCAGTCGCTCAGCGAGTCCGGGTTCCAGCGCGGCGCCGTTGCCCTGAGTGGACTCCTGCAAGACGCGTTCCAGTTGCGGGTTGAGGGTGAACACCGGCAGCTCGGCGGACATGCCGGCGATCTCCTGGACGATGAAACGGCCCAGCGCGTTGCGCACGGCGGCCGTCAGTACGCCGGGGTCCTGGCTCATCGGCGCGTTCTCCACCAGCGATTCGGCGATCTTGCGCAGCTGGCGCACCGGGATGCGTTCGATCAGCAGGTTCTGCAGCACCCGCACCACCACCGACAGCGGCAATGCCTTCGGGGTGAGGTCCTCGACCAGCTTGGGCGCGCTCTTGGCCAGGTTGGCCAGCAGCTGCTGCACCTCTTCGTGGCCGAGCAGCTCCGGGGCGTGTTCGCGGATCAGGTGCGAGAGGTGGGTAGCGACCACGGTGGCCGGGTCGACCACGGTGTAGCCCATCGATTCGGCGTGGGCGCGCTGGTGCGGCTGGATCCAGGTGGCATCCAGGCCGAACGCGGGGTCCTTGCCGGCAATGCCTTCCAGCGCGCCGAGCGCGCTGCCCGGGTCCAGGGCCAGTTCGCGGTCGGGGTGGATTTCGGCGGTGGCCACCGGCACGCCGTGGATCAGCAGCCGGTAGGCGCTGGCGCCCAGTTCCAGGTTGTCGCGGATGTGCACGGACGGGATCAGGAAGCCGATGTCGTGGGTGAGCTTGCGGCGCACGCCCTTGATGCGCGCCATCAGTTCGCCGCCCTGGTTCTTGTCCACCAGCGGGATCAGCCGGTAGCCCACTTCCAGGCCCAGCGGATCGACCGGGCGCAGTTCGTCCCAGGTCAGTTCGGCGGTAGGCGAAGGGCTGCTGGCGCCGGGCAGGCCCAGCGCATTGGTCGGGCCCACCGCAGGCGCGGCGGCGGCGCGCTCGGCCGCCTGGCTCTTCTGCCAGAGCTTCCAGGCGATGAAGCCAAGGATGGCAGCCAGCGTCAAGAAGGCGACGTTGGGCATGCCCGGGACCAGGCCGACCAGGCCCAGGATCGCCGCGGCGATGGTCAGTGCGCGGTGCTGTCCGAACACCTGGCCCATCATGGCCTGGGCCATGTCCTGCGAGCGCGAGGCGCGGGTGACCAGCATGGCCACGGCCGAGGACACCAGCAGTGCCGGCAGCTGCGCCACCAGGCCGTCACCGATCGACAGCAGGGTGTAGGTGGCTGCGGCTTCGCCAAACGGCATGCCGTGCTGGAGCACGCCGACCGCCAGGCCGCCGATCATGTTGATGAAAAGAATGAGGATGCCGGCGATGGCATCGCCGCGGATGAACTTGCTGGCACCGTCCATGGCGCCGTAGAAGTCGGCTTCCTCGCGGACTTCTTCACGGCGCAGCTTGGCTTCTTCACGCGTCAGCAAACCGGCGTTGAGGTCGGCGTCGATCGCCATCTGCTTGCCGGGCATGGCGTCCAGGATGAAGCGCGCGGTCACTTCGGACACGCGGCCGGCACCCTTGGTGATCACCACGAAATTGATGATGGTCAGGATCGCGAAGACCACGATGCCCACGGCGTAGTTGCCGCCGATGACGAATTCGCCGAATGCGGCGATCACCTTGCCGGCCGCTTCATGGCCGTTCTGGCCGTTGAGCAGGATCACGCGGGTGGAGGCCACGTTCAGCGCCAGCCGCAGCATGGTGGTGATCAGCAGCACGATCGGGAAGATGGTGAAATCCAGCGGGCGCTTCACGTACACCACCGCCAGCAGCACCATCAGCGAGATGGCGATGTTGAAGGTGAACAGCGCATCGAGCACCGGGGCGGCCAGCGGCACGACCACCATGGCCAGCAGGGCCAGCACGATCAGCGGGGCGCCCAGGCCCTGGCGGATCATGTCCAGGGCGCGGCGGGTGTTCATGCCGGCGGGCTGGGCGCTCATGGGCGGCCTCCCTTGCCGAACTCATCCACGTCGATGCTGGGCGCGGCCGGCATCGGTCCACCCCGCCAGGTACGCAGCTGGTAGACGTAGGACAGCACCTGGGCAACGGCCGAATACAGTCTCACGGGAATTTCCTTTCCAAGTTGACCTTCCCGATACAAGGCGCGTGCCAAAGGCGGGGCCGAGACGATGGCGACCTTGTTGCCGTCGGCCACCTGGCGGATGCGCAGGGCGGTTTCGTCCACGCCCAGGGCCACCACGGTGGGGGCGCCCATCCTGCCGCCGTCGTATTTGAGGGCCACGGCGTAGTGGGTGGGGTTGACCACCACCACGTCGGCGGTGGGCACCGCTTCCATCATCCGGCGGTTGGACATCTGCTGCTGCAGCTGGCGGATGCGGCCCTTCACTTCCGGGCTGCCCTCGCTTTCCTTCATTTCCCGGCGCAGCTCTTCGCGGGTCATCTTCAGCTTGCGCATCCAGTTCCAGCGCTGGTACGGGGCGTCGATGGCGGCCAGCAGCATCATGGCGCCGCCGGTGGCCAGCATCAGTTTCAGGGTGAAGCCCAGCCCGTGGACCATGGCCGCCTCCAGCGGCTGGTGGACCAGGTCGCGCAGCCCGCGGATGCCATGCCAGACCACCAGCCCGGCGGCGGTGCCGACGAACACGATGCGCAGCAGGGATTTGGTGAATTCGCCGATGGCTTCGGCGCCATACAGGCGCTTCATGCCGGCCATCGGGCTGAGCCGGCTGAACTGCGGCATCAGCGACTTGTTCGACCAGCGCAGCCCGCCCATGGCCACAGGGGCCAGGAAGCTGGCCAGCAGGCAGACCAGCAGCAGCGGCCACAGGGCCAGCATCAGCTGCAGGAACAGGTGCCCGAAATGGTTGAACAACCCCAGCGGCTCGAAGCGCAGGCCCGGTTCCGGGGTCAGGGCCAGCTTCATCCAGTCCTTGGCGCTGCTGGCCATGCCCCCGGAAAACGCCATCAGCGCCAGCACCGAGGCGCCGAACACGGCGGCGGTGGCCAGCTCGCGTGAACGTGGGATGTTGCCCTGTTCACGGGCATCGCGCAGGCGTTTTTCGGTAGGTTGTTCGGTTTTTTCGCCGGCTTGTTCTTCGTCGGACATCGGGAGCAGGGCACCACGGGGATTCCCCGGGGTGGTGCAAGAAGTGTTCCATTGCGGACGACGTGCCGGGAGCAGAGCACGTGACAGGGACAGTGATCGAGCTCTCGCTCGGGATCGTGATCGTGATCGTGATGGTGACGGCGACGGCGACGGCGACGGCGACGGGAGAGTAGGGTCGGTTCCCAAACGACCGCCGATACGGGGTCAACGTCCGGTAACGCATGACGGGAAGCGCAGAAGCGTTCCCCGACGGAGGTCATGCCGCCATCGAACGCGGGCAATCCACGTGCAGTCGATCGGGATGCGACCCTACCAGCAACAGCCCAACGGCCCGGCGCCACCGGCATCATCAATGGCATCATCCAGGTTCAACTGACTGCTGCGGTAATCGATGTCGCCTTTCCTGTTCTGCGCCGTGCTCTTCGCCGGGCTGCTGCATGCCAGCTGGAACGCCATCGTCAAACGCGGCAGCGATACGCTGTTCACCACGATCCTGGTGACCGGCTCGGCGGCGTTGATCGCGGCGATGTGCCTGCCTTTCATGACCGCACCGGATCCGCGCAGCTGGCCGTGGCTGGCGGCGTCGACCGTGCTGCAGGCGGGGTATTACCTGCTGGTGGCGCGTACCTACCGGGTGACCGACATGAGCGCGGCCTATCCGTTGATGCGGGGTTGCGCGCCGATCCTGGTGGCGCTGGTGGGCGGGGCAGTTCTCGGCGAGCGCCTGCCGGGATTGGCATGGGCCGGCATCGGGCTGATCTGCTTCGGTATTCTGTGCATGTCGCACGGGATCGTGCGTCGGCAGATGTGGCTGCCTCTGCTCAACGCCGGAATGATTGCCACTTACACGCTGGTGGACGCCTTGGGGGCGCGGCAGTCTGGTTCGGCGCTGGGCTACACCTTGTGGCTGTTCCTGCTGTCGGGGCTGCCATTGCCGGTCTGGGCCCTCGCTACCCGCGCGCCGCAGCTTTTCGCCTATGCACGATCGAATTGGGGCTATGGCCTCGTCGGCGGCGTAGGTACCCTGACATCGTACGGCGTGGTGCTCTGGGTGATGACGCAGGCGCCTGTGGCGATGGTCTCGGCACTGCGCGAGACCTCGATCCTGTTTGGCGTGCTGATCTCTGCGTTGGTGTTACGCGAACGGGTCACCCGGCAACGATGGGTCGCCGCCGGATTGATCGTTGCAGGAGCGGTGGTGTTGCGCGTGTGCGGCTAATCCAGGAAATGCCCGCCCTGCGAGGCTTTGTGGTCCTGTGACACCACCATCCGTGGGCGTGGCAGGTCGTGGAGCTGCAGGAAGCGCTCGGCGTCGACCGGGCGGCCGAGCAGGTAGCCCTGCAGGAAGTCGCAGCCCAGCCGCTCCAGGTAGGAACGCTGGCCGGCGGTTTCCACGCCCTCGGCCACGATGTCCATGTCCAGCGCATGCCCCAGCGCCACGATGGCCGAGACGATCACCACGTCTTCGGAGCTGTTTTCCAGGTCGCGCACGAAGGCGTGGTCGATCTTGATCTCGGTGGCCGGCAGGCGTTTGAGATACAGCAGGCTGGAATAGCCGGTGCCGAAATCGTCGATGGAAATGCCCACACCCAGCCGCGCCAGGGCCTGCAGCAGGCGCAGGCTGGTCTCGGTGTCGCGCATCACCGCGCTTTCGGTGATCTCCAGGACCAGCCGGCGCGGTTCCACCCGGTGCAGTTTCAGCGCGTCGCTGATCTCGCCGAGCAGGTTCGGGGAGCCGAACTGGATTGGCGACAGGTTCACCGATACCGACCAGCTGTCGTGGCCGGCGTCATGCCAGCGGCGCAGCTGGCGGCACGCTTCGTTGAGCACCCAGCGCCCGATCTCGTGGATGACCCCGCTGCGTTCGGCCAGGCGGATGAAACGATCCGGTGGAATCAGGCCGTGCTCGGGGTGGTTCCAGCGGACCAGGGCCTCGGCGCCACAGACCTGGTGGGTGCTGACCCGCACCTTGGGCTGGTAGTGCAGGAACAGCTGGTTGGCCTGGATCGCGCGGCGCAGGTCGGCCAGCAGCCGGAACTGCTGTTCGGCGCTGTCGCTCATCCACTCGGCGAACACCACGAAGGCGTTGCGTCCGGCCTCCTTGGCCTGGTACATCGCCGCGTCGGCATACCCCATCAACTGGCGTTCGGTGGTGGCGTGGTCGGGGCAGATGGAAATGCCGATGCTGGCCGTGACCTGCAGCTCATGCCCGGGCACCAGGTTGCCGGTGCCCACGGCCTGAATGATGCGGCCGGCCAGGCTGGACACGTCCTCGTCGTTGTCGATGCCGACCACCAGCACGAATTCGTCGCCGCCCAGGCGGGCCATCACGTCGGCGGCACGCAGCAGCTGGCGGGTGCGCGTGGCCACCGCGACCAGCAGGGCGTCGCCGGTCTGGTGACCGTAGGCGTCGTTGACCTGTTTGAAGCCATCCAGGTCCATGAACATCACCGCGAAACGCCCGCCACGTTGTTCGGCATCCACCAGGGCCTGTTCAATGCGCTGCTGCAGCAGCAGGCGATTGGGCAGGTGGGTCAGCGGATCGTGCAGGGCGGCCTGGCTGAGCTCGGCGTGCGCATCGTCCAACGACGTGCGCAGGTGCAGGTTGCGCAACCGCAGCAGCTGCGCCTGCTGGCGCTGGTCCAGCCAGGACACCAACAGCACCACGGCCAGGATGCCGATGGTGAGCACCATCACCAGCGCTCCCAGCCACTGGGTCTGCAGGCCGGTGCCGGCGGCGGCGCCGCACACACTGTCAGCGGGGAACCGTGCCGCGGCCATGCCGGTGTAGTGCATGCCGACGATCGCCGCGCCCAGCACCACCGCCGGCGCCAGGCGATGCTGCAGCCGGGTGTCGTTGTGGCGCAGGCGGAAGGCGACGTACAGCGCGACCCACGATGCCGCCACTGCAATGATGAGAGAGAGGGTGAACCAGCCCGGGTGGTATTCGATGCCCGGGCGCATGAGCATGGCCGCCATGCCCAGGTAGTGCATGCTGGCGATGCCGCTGCCCATCAGCAATGCACCCAGCGCCAGGCGCGAGTGCGGCAGCGTGGCGCGTGAGACCAGCCAGAGCGCGAAGATCGAGGAGGCGATCGCCGCCAGCAACGATACCGCGGTCAGTTCAAGGTCGTACCCCAATGGAATGGGCAGCTTGAAGGCCAGCATGCCGATGAAGTGCATGGACCAGATTCCCAGGCCCATGGCGCACCCACCGCCCAGCAGCCACAGCACGCTGATCCTTGGCGAAGGCGCGGTGGTGACCCGATTGGCCATGTCCAGCGCGGTGAAGGACGCCATGATGGCGACCAGCAGCGAAACCACGACCAACCATGGGGTGTAACTGCCGACGAGCATCATGACTCTCCCTGGCGTACACAGCTGCAATCTAAAAAGACTGGACCGCGCGTCTGCGCGGACTGCTCAGGCACGTTCCCCCTGCCGTGAGCGCATGTTAACGACACAGGAGGGGGCGAAAGCAAGCGCAAATCCGGCCAAATTTCATGCAGCCATCACGCGACCGTCACCTGTTTTACATACGGGCGCGTACGCGACGGGGCCGGCGCTAGCGGGTGAGGCCGTCGGCGGTCTGGAACGCGGCGTCGAACAGGCGTTGCACCGGGGGGCCCATTTCACCGGCAAGCACGGTCAGCAGGAACAGGCCCAGCAACAGGGCGACCGGCAGGCCCAGCTGGATCGGGTTGAGCGCGGGTGCGGCACGCGCCAGCACGCCGAAGGCCAGGTTCACCGCCAACATGGCGACCGTGATCGGCAGCGACAGCGTCAACGCGCCGCGCAGCACCTGCAGCAGGAACGTGGGCGCGGTGCTGATGAACGCATCGAGGTCGGGCAGCGATGCGCCGATCGGCACTGCCTTGTAGCTGTCCATCACCAGTGAGATCAAGGCGAGATGCCCGTTGGCGGCGAAGAACAGCAGGCCGAACAGAAGATAGAACCACTGACCGATCACGCCCGAGGTGCCGCCGCGCATCGGATCGCTCATCTGCGCGAAGGCCAGGCCGGTGCCCTGCGAGACCAGTTCGCCGGCCATGGCACCGGCTTCGAACACCAGCCGCAGCAGGAAGCCGATGGAGATGCCGATGGCCAGTTCGCGCGCGATGCTGAGTACGGTGGCCGCGTCAAAACCGGTCCAGGCCGGGACGGGCGGCAGCATCGGCGACAGCGCGATGGCCAATGCGCCGGACAGCATCACGCGCACCCGTGCCGGCACCGCGCGGCTGCCGACCAGCGGCATGGCCATGATCATGGCGCCGATGCGCAGCATGGTCCACAGCACGGTGCCGATCATGCCGAAGGCGTTGAGCCCGTCGGCGGCCATCTGGGTTGCCGAATCCATCGCGGGGCTATCCGATCAGATGCGGTATGCGCTGGAACAGCAGCGTGGTGTATTCGACCAGGTGGCCGATCAGCAGGCTGCCGAGCGCGAACAGCACCGCGGTGAGCGCGGCGGCCTTGGCCACGAAGGCGATGGTGGGTTCGTTGAGCTGGGTGGCAGCCTGCACCACGCCGACCACCACGCCGACGATCAGGACGGTCAACAGCAGCGGGCCGGCTACCCACAGCACGGTGATCAGGCCGCCGCGCAGTTCGGTCAGGGCAAGTTCGGGTGTCATGGCGACCTCAGACGGCGTTGAAGCTGGCGGCGAGGGTGCCGACCACCAGCACCCAGCCGTCGACCAGCACGAACAGCAGGATCTTGAAGGGCGCCGAGACCAGCATCGGCGAGAGCATCATCATGCCCATCGACATCAGCACGCTGGCCACGACCAGGTCGATGATCACGAACGGGATGAAGATCAGGAAGCCGATTTCAAAGGCGGTTTTCAGTTCGCTGGTGACGAACGAGGCGACCAGCACCGGGAACGGAATGGCATCGGGGCTGGCGTAGGTGCCATGCCCGGCCATGCCGGCGAAGGTCATCAGGTCGGTTTCGCGGATCTGGGCCAGCATGAAGGCGCGCAGCGGCTGGGTGGTGAGGGTCCAGGCGGTCTGGAAGTCGATCTCGCCGTTGAGGTAGGGCGCCATGCCGCTGCCCCAGGCTTTCTGCCACACCGGCAGCATGACCATGGCGGTCAGGAACAGGGCCAGGCCGAGCAGCACCTGGTTGGACGGGGTCTGGCCGGTGCCCAGTGCCTGGCGCAGCAGGCCCAGCACGATGATGATGCGGGTGAAGGCGGTAAGCACCAGCAGCATCGACGGGATCAGGGTGATCGCGGTCATCAGCAGCAGGGTCTGCAGCGGCAGGCTGACCGGGGCGCCGCCGATCTTGCCGACATTCACGTCGGGCAGGTTGGGCACGGCGGGCGCGCCGGGCGCGGCCATGGCCAGCGCGGGCAACGCGCACAGCAGCAGGGTCAGCAGCAACGGCAGGTAACGGGTCCAGGATGCACGGGGGCCACGCATGATCATTTTTCCTTGCGCAGCCGCTGTTGCAGCAGCTGGGCGAAATTCGGCAGGTTCTTGAAATCCGGCAGGCGCGCCGGTTCCGGGGTGGGCAGCGGTTCGGGCAGGCGGTGCAGCGTGTTGATGCCGCCGGCGGTGACGCCGAGCAGCAGCTGTTCGCCATTGATATCGACGACGACGACGCGTTCCTTGGCACCCACGTTGAGGCTGGCCACCACGCGCAGGCCGTCGGCGGGCTTGAAGCCGCTGCCGGGCATGCGCTTGAGCACCCAGCCCAGGCCGACGATCAGCGCCAGCACAGCCAGCAGTGCGAGCACGGCGCCGAACATGCTGGGTGCCGCGGCGGCGTGCTGGCCGACCTTGGCCGCCGGTGCGCCGGCGGCAATGAGTGCCAGGGAAATCAACGCAGTCTCCGGATCCGTTCGCTGGGGCTGACCACGTCGGTCAGGCGCACGCCGAAGCGGTCGTTGATGACCACGACTTCGCCGTGGGCGATGAGGGTGCCGTTGACGAACACGTCGAGCGATTCGCCGGCGCCGCGTTCCAGTTCCACCACCGAGCCCTGGTTGAGCTGCAGCAGGTTGCGGATGGGCAGGCGGGCGCGGCCGACTTCCAGCGACAGGGTGACCGGTACGTCGAGGATCACGTCGAGGTTCAGATCCGGGCCGCCGCTGGTCTCGTCGGAGTGCAGGGTGGTGAACTGCGCCGGTGCCGGTTCGTTGGTTTCGATGTCGTCGTTCATTGCGGGTCTTCCTGGATAACGGGAGCGCGCGGGCGGGTGCCCGGGGGATGGGTAGCGGTGATCTTCACGGCGTTCATGCCGTTGGCGACGCCGAACTGGCCGGTGAACACGGGAATGTTCTCCACGCACAGCGGCACGTGGGGAGGCAGGTCGATGGGCAGGATGTCGCCGATCTTGAGCTGGGTGAGGTCACGCAGGCTCATGCGTTTGGTGGCGAGCACGCTGGAGAGGGTGACTTCGGCGATGTTGAGCTGTTCGCGCAGCATGGTGCCCCAGCTTTCGTCGCGGTCGTTGCGGTCGCTCTGGATGCCGGCGTCGAGCAGTTCGCGGATCGGTTCGAGCATCGAGTACGGCAACGTGACGTGGATGTCGCCGCCACCGCCGTCGAGTTCGACATGCAGGCGGCAGACCACGACGTATTCGCGGGGGGTGACGATGTTGGCGAAGTGGGGGTTGATTTCGGAGTTGATGTATTCGAGTTCGACATCCATCACCGGGGCCCAGGCTTCGCGCAGGTCGGCGAAGGTCTGCTTGAGCAGGAGGTGGATGACGCGCATTTCGGTGGCGGTGAACTCGCGGCCTTCGATGCGGGTGGGGTAGCGCCCGTCGCCGCCGAAGAAGTTGTCGACGATGGCGAACACGAGGGTAGGCTCGAAGACGATCAGGCCGGTGCCGCGCAGGGGCTTGAAGCGGATCAGGTTGAGGTTGGTCGGTACATACAGGGAGTGCATGTAGTCGTTGAACTTGATCAGTTCGATGCCGCGCACGGACAGTTCGGCGGAGCGGCGGATCAGGTTGAACAGGCCGATGCGCCAGAGGCGGGCGAAGCGCTCGTTGACCATTTCCAGGGTCGGCATGCGCCCCCGGATGATGCGGTCCTGGCTGGCAAAATCGTAGTTGCGCGCTTCGCCGGGGGCGATGGCGTCGACTTCGGTTTCGACGGCGCCGGAATCGACGCCATGCAGCAGGGCATCGATTTCGTCCTGGGAAAGCAGGTCATTCATGGGATGCCCTTACTGGGTGACGAAGCTGGTGAACAGCAGTTCGTCGACGCCCTTGCTGCCGGTTTCGGCTTTGAGCAGTTTCTGCACTTCGGCCAGGGAGTCGGCCTGCAGGCGTTCTTTGCCGGCGCGGTCGGCGATCTGGGCCGGTTCGACCTGGGAGAACAGCATGAGCAGTTTGGCGCGGATGGCGGGGGCGTGAAGCTTGATGGCTTCAAGGGCGGCCGGGTCGCGGGTCATGAGCTGGACTTCGACCTGGAGGTAGCGGGGGCCGTCGAAGCTGCTGCTGAGGTTGACGACGAACGGGGGTTCGAGGCCGAAGTACTGGGCGGGGGCGGGCACGGCCGATTTGGCGGTGGCGGCTTTGGCGGGGGTCTTCTCGTCGTGGGACTGGGTGAAGTACCACACGCCGCCACCGGCGGCGCCAGCGGCGACGACGGCGATCAGGGCGGTGACGAGGAGGGGGCTGCGCGGCTTGGCGGCCTTGTCCTTGTCGGTGGATTTCTTGGTTTTGTCAGCGGCTGCGGCCACGAGGGGAAGCTCCATAGGATTGCTTCCTGGCTACATGCAAAGGGCGTGCCGTAATGCGCCGGTGTTTCGTTGTCGGGAATTTGACGTTTCAACGGCAACGGCAACGGCAACGGCGTCGGCTGTGCGCTGTCTGAGGCTTGGCGGGTCGGTGCCGGTTTGCGGGGGACGCCGTGAACCCATCCCTGGGGGCTTGGTCGCGGCATCCATGCCGCTCACACCCCCGCAAACCGGCCCCGACCCACCTATGACGGTGTCCCATTGACGGGGGAAAAACCAATGCAAAACCGGTGTGCTGGCCGGGCGTCTTACATCGGCCTGTGTTTCGGTAGGGCCCGACCGTTGGTCGGGTCGCTTTATGCGTACGCGTCGACTAATCCGCGCTGGCGCATCAATTGCGATGGGGAAATCGTTGTTTCGACCAATGCCGCGTCTCCGTCTCCGGTTCCGTGACCTGCCTGGCCGCCGTTTGCCTTGCCATCCTGGGCGGTCTGCTGGTGGCCAACGTCGGCATTGCCCAGCTGGAATCCCTGGTCGTCCAGCATTTCACGCAGGCGCGGGATGCTGGATTCGAGGGCGTGGCGGACGTCGGCGTGGGCGCTGCTGAAGCTGGCGTGGACCTTGTCGCCGTCCATCTGGAGGCGGACTTCGATCTGGCCGAGGTCGTGCGGGGTGACTTTGATGGTGGCGTGGCCGATTTTCTGGTCGGCCAGCCAGCCGATGCGGGCGCTCATGGCGTCGTCGAAGTCGTCGCCGCCGATGTGCGGGGTGGCGGTGGGGTCGCCCTGGAACGGGGTGCTGGCGGTGGCGGCGGCCTTGAGTTCGGCGGCGGCGTGCAGGGCGTGCAGGAGCGGGGTGGTGGGGGCGTCGCTGTCGCTGCCGGCGTTGGCGATGGCGTCTTTCAGCGAATCGGGCAGGGCGACGTCTTCCGTGACCTGGGCGTCGGCCGGCAGGGCGATGGGCGCGGCGCTGCTGGCAGTGGCGGCGGGGGCGAGACCGGGCAGCGCGGATGCGGGCAGTGCGTTGGCGGGGGTGGTGGGCGCGGTGGGGAGTGCCGGGTCGGCCTTGGCCAGGGCGGTGTCGGCATTGGCGGCCGGGGCGGCCATGACGGTGACGGCTTCGACGCCGGCCAAGGCCAGGCCGGCGAGGCCGAGCGGCGGCCATGGAGCGGTGTCGGCGTCGTCGGTGGCGTCGCTGGCGGTCGGCGTGTCGCTGGCGGCAGTCGTGGGCGCGGCGGCCGGGTCGGTGGCCTCGGCTGGCGCGTCCGCGCCGGGGCGGCCGGGGGCGTCGCCCGTGCTGCTGCCGCCGGCGTCGGCGGTCGTGGGTTTGTCTTTGCTGGCCTTGGCGGGCGCGTCTTTAGGGCCGCCGTCGGCTTTCAGCAGGGCGTCAAAGTCCCGACGGTCGCTGCCGCCGCTGGCGGTGTTGCGCGCGCTGGGGCTGGTGGGGGTGGCGCTGCTGCTGGCGGTGGGGCCGGCGCTGCTGCCGAGCAGGCTGGGGGGCATCACGGGGTGTCTCCGCTGTCGGTGTCTTCGGCGCGGGCCAGGCGGCTGCGGCGGGCGCCGAGGTCGTCCATTTCGCGCTGGTCGCGGCGGTCGACCAGGACTTTTTCCTGGGCGCGGTAGCTGGCGGCGAGCTGTTCGAGCACGGCTTTGTCGCGGCTGGCCAGGATCAGGCGGGCGCGTTCGGCTTCGACCTTTTCGCGGTTGCTGTCGACGGTCTGGCGCTGCTGGGCGACGGCGGTGTCGAGGCGGTCGAGGAAGGCGCGGCGGTTGAGCAGCTGGGCCGGGCTGGTGGCGGCCATCTGTGCGTTCGCGTATTCCTCGGCATAGCGCCGCAGCTCTTCCAGGCGTGAGAGGTGGGTGTCGAGCACGCGCTGGCGTTCGGCGAGGTCGCGGGCGACTTCGTCTTCGTGGTCCTGGGCCCGCTTGAGCAGGGGATCGATGCGCTTGGATTGCATGGGTTAGCCCTCAGGTTCCACCAGGCGCTTGAGCGCGGCCTGGCTGTGCGGCAGGTCGGCGGCTTTGCCGACGTCCTGGCCGAGGAAATCGACGATGTCCGACCAGCGTTCCAGTGCTTCGTCGGTGGCCGGATCGTTGCCGCGCTGGTAGGCGCCGATGGCGATCAGGTCGCGGTTGCTGGAGTAGGCCGAGACCAGGCGCTTGAGCTTGCGGATGCGCAGGCGCCAGGGTTCGTCGGCGATTTCAGTGACGACGCGGCTGACCGACGATTCGACGTCGATGGCCGGGTACAGGCCGCTGTCGGCCACGCGGCGGGAGAGCAGGATGTGGCCGTCGAGGATGGCGCGGGCGGCGTCGGCGATGGGGTCCTGCGGGTCGTCGCCTTCGGTCAGCACGGTGTAGAACGCGGTGATGGAGCCGCGGCCTTTGGCGCCGTTGCCGGCGCGTTCGACCAGCGCGGGCAGTTTGGCGAACACCGAGGGCGGGTAGCCGCGGGTGGTCGGCGGTTCGCCGACGGACAGGCCGATTTCGCGCTGCGCCTGGGCGAAGCGGGTCAGCGAGTCCATGAGCAGCAGCACGTTCAGGCCCTGGTCGCGGAACCATTCGGCAATGGCGGTGGCGCGGTAGGCGCCGTGCAGGCGGGCCAACGGTGGGCGGTCGGCGGGGCTGGCCACCACCACGGCGCGGCGCAGGCCTTCTTCGCCGAGGGTGCTTTCGACGAAGTCGCGCACTTCGCGGCCACGTTCGCCGATCAGGCCGACCACGATCACATCGGCGGCGGTGTAGCGGGTCATCATGCCCAGCAGGGTGGACTTGCCGACGCCGGAACCGGCGAACAGGCCCACGCGCTGGCCACGGCCGATCGGCAGCAGGGCGTTGATGGCGCGCACGCCGACATCGAGCGGCTGGGTGATCGGTTCGCGGGCGAGCGGGTTGATCGAGACGCCGGCCATGCCGACGGTGCCTTCAGCGCGGATCGGACCCTTGCCGTCCAGCGGCACGCCGTCGCTGTCGATGACGCGGCCGAGCAGGCCTTCGCCGACTTCCACGCCGCCACGGCCCAGCGAGGGCACCACGCGGGCATTGGGCAGCAGCCCGTGCAGCTCGGCGCTGGGCATGAGGTAGGTGCGTTCGCCGGCGAAGCCGACCACTTCGGCATCGACCCAGCCGCCATCGGCCACTTCGACCTTGCAGCTGGCGCCCATCGGCGATTCGCAGCCGACCGCTTCCAGGGTCAGGCCGACCGCGCGGCGCAGCACGCCTTCGCGGATCAGGCCGCGACCATGTGCGCCGTCGGGCTTGATACCGTCCAGGCGCGCGGCCAGGCGCAGGTTGCGCGCGGCGGACCAGTCCGCGGCGGGCGGGGGCAGGGACTCGGGGGTCATGCGCTGGCTCCGGATTTGCGCAGCACTGCATCCAGCGCGCCGCGCAGACGCGCTTCGAGGGTGCCGTCGATGCGCACGGCTTCGGCGTGCACGCGCAGGTCGCCACGGCTCAGGGTGAGGTCGGCGGTGAGGCGCTGGGTGGGCGAGAGCTGCAGCAGCGGGGCGAGTGCGGCGATGTCGTCGGGGTGCAGGCGCACTTCGACGTCGCGATTTGCACCGCCCACCGCGTCGACTGCTTCGCCAACCAGCTGCGCGAGCAGGGCGGGGTCGGCCTCGTAGGCGCGGCCGACCAGGGTGCCGGCGATGCGCACGGCCAGTTCGCCGAGCGCGGCCACCACTTCGTTTTCGAGACGGGCCAGTGGACGGCCGAAGTTGTCCAGGATGCCTTCGATCTGCGCGACCAGGCGGCGCACTTCGGCCTGGCCCTGGGCCTGGCCGTCGGCGTGGCCCTGTTCGAAACCGTCTTTCTCCGCAGCGTCCTGGATCGCCTGGATTTCTTCCAGGGTCGGCAGCTGCAGCAGCGGTTCGGGCTCGTGTTCGGCAACCGGTTCGTCGAGGTCGTAATGGTCGTCCTGCGGGGCGGCAGGGGCCGCCAGCAGGTCCGGGGCAAGCCAGCGCACGGCGTGGTTCACAGCATCGCCTCCGCGTTGCCGCCGAGGGTGACGGTGCCTTCATCGGCCATGCGCTTGACGATGGCCAGGATCTCGCGCTGCGCGGTTTCCACGTCCGACAGGCGCACCGGACCGCGTGCTTCCATGTCTTCAAGCAGGATTTCGGCGGCACGCTGGGACATGTTGCGGGTGATCTTGTCGCGCACCTTGATGTCGGCGCCGCGCAGGGCCAGGCCCAGGCGCTCGCCACTGACTTCGCGCAGCACCAGCTGCAGTTCGCGGTCTTCCAGGTCGATCAGGTCGTCGAACACGAACATCTTTTCCTGGATGCGCGCGCTCAGCGGCGCATCGATGCGCGAGATCTCGCCGAGGATGGCCTGGTCCTGGCCACTGTCCATGAAGTTGAGGATGTTGGCCGCGCACTGCACGCCGCCGATGTTGGACGACTTCAGGTTCTGGTTGCCGGCGAACTGGCGCTCCATGATTTCGTTCAGTTCGTTCAACGCGTTGGGCGGAATGCCGTCCAGGGTGGCGATGCGCAGCAGCACGTCCACGCGGGTGCGCTCGGGCAGCAGCTTGAGCGCATCGGCGGCCTGGTCGGTTTCCAGGTGGGCCATCACGATGGCGATGATCTGCGGGTGCTCGTTGCGGACCAGGTCGGCCACCGCACGCGGGTCCATCCACTTCAGCGCATCCAGGCCGGTGGTGTTGCGGCCGAGCAGGATGCGGTCGATCAGGTTGCCGGCCTTCTCGCTGCCCAGGGCCTGCACCAGCATGTTGCGGATGTAGTCGTCCGAGCCGACGCCAAGCGAGGTCTTGGAGCCCAGTTCGGTGCTGAACTGGTCCATGACCCGCTCGACCTGCTCGCGGGTGATGTCGCTCATGGTCGCCATGGCGATGCCGATCTTCTGCACTTCCTTCGGTTCCATGTGGCGCAGCACGTCGGCCGCTTCCACTTCACCCAGGGACAGCAGCAGCACGGCGGCGCGCTGCACGCCGCTCAGCGGGGCAGGGGGGGCTGCGGGATCAATCATTGGCCACCCAGCCCTTGACCACCTGGGCCACGCGCTTGGAATCGGTCTTTACAGCTTCACGCGCCATGCGCAGTCGTTCCTCGTAGGAGTCCACGGGCAATGCCAGCGGCTCTTGGCCAGAAAGGTGTACCCGGTCCGAGCCGAGCTGGGGCAGGCCTTCGCCATCGTCCACCAGTTGCACGTCGGCGCTGTGCGGTTCGAGGCTGTCGTCCCGGCCGGGCTTCTTCGGGGTGCCGGTGATCGAGCGCAGCGCCGGGCGCAGTACGCCGAACACCAGCGCCAGCACCACGATGGCACCGAGCAGCAGGCGCAGGCCGTCCTGCACCTGCGGCAGTTCCCACCACTTCGGCCCTTCGACGGGGGTGACTTCACGCACGAACGGAGCGTTCATCACCGACACGGTGTCGCCACGTTCGGCGTTGAAGCCCACTGCCTGCTTGACCAGCGCTTCGACCCGGGTGAGTTCAGCGGCCGACAGCGGCTGCTCGGTGGTCTTGCCGTTGGCGCCCGGGCGCGGCACGTTGTCCAGCAGTACGGCGACGGAAACGCGCTTGATGCGGCCGGCCGGCTGGCGGCTGTGCTGCAGGGTGCGATCCAGTTCGTAGTTGCGTGTGGCGTTGCGCGCGGTTTCGGTAGGCGTGGCAGCGGTGGCCGGTGCCGCAGCCGGACCCGGCGGCGTGTTGCTGGCCGCACCCGGTACGCCCTGCGGACCCGGGGTGGTCGTGCTGTTTTCGCTGGTCTGTTCGCTGCGCAGCTTCTGCGGCTCGCCGTTGTAGATTTCGCGGGCTTCTTCGGTGACCGAGAAGTCCATGTCCACGCTGACCTCCGGGTTGACCCGGCCCGGGCCGGTCATCGGCTCGAGCAGCTCGCGGATGCGCTGGTTGAACGAGGTTTCCTGGCGGCGCACCTGGTCGAACTGGGCGGCGTTGACTGCCGCTTCGCTGTTGGGGTCGGACACGCTGAGCATGCGCCCGTTCTGGTCGACCACGGTGACGCGCTCGGCGGCCAGGTCGGGAATGCTGGCGGCCACCATGTGCACGATGGCATCGATCTGGCCGCGTTCCAGCTGCTGGCCACCGCGCAGTTCCAGCACCACCGAGGCGCTGGCGACGTCGCGCTGGCGGGTGAAGGCGCTGGGCTTGGGAATGGCCAGGTGCACGCGCGAATCGCGCACCGGGCGCAGGGTGTTGATGGTGCGCGACAGCTCGGTTTCCAGCGAGTGCTGGTAGCGGGCATTTTCCATGAACTGGCTGACGCCGAAGCCGGGGTCGCGCTCCATCAGCTCGAAGCCGAGCCGGCCGCTGTCGGTCAGGCCGGAGCCGGCCAGCTTCAGGCGCGCATCGTGCAGGTTCTTTTCCGGCACGGTGATGCCGCCGGTGGCCGCATCCAGTTCGAACGGAATCTGTGCAGCACGCAGCAGGTCGGTGGCTTCGGCGGTGGCCTTCTGGTCCAGGCCGGTGTACAGCGGCACCATCCCCGGCTTCTGCGACCAGAAGAACACGAACAGGCCTGCCGCAACGGCCACGGCGATCATCGCCATCAGGCCAAGCCGACGGGTGATCTGCAGGCTTTGCAGCCGGTCGAACCACTGGCCCGCCTTTTCGGCGTTCAGGGATTCCTTGGTGAGCGACAGGGCCATGCGTTTCTATCCTTACAGCGGCATGTTCATCACGTCCTGGTAAGCCTGGACGAGACGGTTGCGGACTTCCACGGTGGCGCGGAAGGCGATCTGGGACTGCTGCGAGGCGACCATCACCTTGGCCAGGTCGGCGCCGGGTTCACCCAGTTCGAAGGCGCGGGCGAGGGCGCCGGATTTCTGCTGCGCCTCGTTGACGCCGGCGATCGCGCCACGCAGGGTTTCGGTGAAGCTCGGGCCCTGCACGTCCTGCGGCGCTCCCAGCCCCTGCAGCCCTTGCAGGGCGTTGGTCTGGGGGGTCTCAACGGACTGACCGACCTGGGTCTGGTAGGTGCGGATCTGGGAAAGAATCGAGGTGACGGAGTGTGACATCTGGAACGTTCCGGCTGTTTGGGGGTTTCGAGTGATGACGTTGCAAGCCCCGTGCCGAAACGGCTGAGTGGTTCAGCGATGTCGTGATGGCGGGCTGCAGGGACCCGCGGCGCAACCGGTTACATGCCGGGCGTGGCGGAAAGCCGGTGCGTCAGCAGGTCGCAAAGGGGACGTCGGAACCCCGGCGTCGGGAAACCGACGCCTGACCCGTGACGGTGGCTGGACGTTGTTGCGCTGCGCATCGCCGGACATGGCGTGGGCCGGCCAACGGCCGGCGCTACCGGAGACAAAGACGCCCGGGCTGGCCGGGCGTCTGGACACTTAAAGGGGGGGCGCGGCTACCAGGTGAAGCCGGCGCCCACGCCCACTGAGCTTTCATTGCCGCTCCTGGCGCCGCCGACGGACGCCGTGAAGTGCTCGGTGAACCGGCGGCGGAACGTGGCGGCAAAGGCGTTCTCGCCTTCGGACCAGCCCACCCCGGCACCGAGGTAGTTCTTACCGACGTCGGGCATGCCGGAGCTCTGTACGAATGCGGCGGTCATGGCCGCCTGTCGACTGATGCGCTTGTCCATCGTGCGCAGGCTGTCATCCATGGCGTTCAAGCGGGAGTCGATGCCCGCGAAGCGGTCATTGGCCTCTGCCCGGAACTGTTCCAGCGCCGCTGCTGCCCCGCTGGCCATTCCGCCGATCTGGTTGACCTGCTGGTTGGTGTAATCGTTGGCCGCCGTCAACGTATCGCCGGCCACCTGGTCGGTATACGTGTTGGCCTCGGTCAGGGTGGCATCGGCCTGTTCGTCGGTGTACTGGTTGGCCGAAGCGAGCGTGGTCGCGGCGGTGTTGTTGAGCTGGCTGACATTGACGCCGTCGGTGGCGTTCGTGCCAGGTGCCATGTTGGTGACCCGCCGCTCCGCTCCTGCGGCACCCAGCGATACAGTGTCTGCCTGGTCGGCTACCGAATTGGCGCCCAGTGCGACCGAATTGTTCCCTGTAGCGGCGCTGTTGAACCCCACGGCGGTAGCGGCGTCGTCGCTGGCGGTCGCACTTCGGCCCAGCGCGGTGGTGAATTCGCCAGAGGCGTTGGAAAGACCACCCACTGCAACGGCGTTGCCGCCGCCGGCACTGCTGTCCGTGCCGAAGGCCGTGCCGAGGCCGCCGCTGGCAGTGGCGCCGTCGCCGCAGGCGAAAGCGCTCCCGCCTGTAGCAGTGGGCGCAGTACCGCCGGTCTGGTTGCAGACCGACTGGGCCAGTGCAGGACCACTTGCGGACAGGAACACGCCCAACGCAGCGGCGGTAATGAGGAGGGAACGGGCGGAGGTCGCGCGCGAAACACCACGCAATGCAATGCGATACCAGGAACGATCCATGGCGGATATCCTCGGGTGGCAGCGCGCCCGCCGGGGCAATGCCGGTCAGACGATCTGCATGAATCCCCCGATTCCCCGTACGCGTCTCCCCCGCGTACGGCTGCTGGCGACGCTATGCCCGGTGCCGTCATGGTGAGGTGAAGGGCCATCGCAGGAACTGCCGTATCCGGATCCCACCGGCGCCCGTACCAATTCGCAATCCGGATCCCACCGGCGCCCGTAACAATTCGTAGCGCCGACTGTTAGTCGGCGACCGCGCGCAGCGCGGCGCAAGCATCCGGAGCCGGTGTGCAATCGGTTGCGTCGATGCCACCGACGTTTAGACGATCCGAAGCCGCCCGTCAGACATCATGACGCCGGAAACGCAAAAGGCCCGGTATAAACCGGGCCTTTCCGACTATGCGCATCCTGCAAACATCAACCCGCCAACTCAGCCTGGTCCCGCTCGATCCCGTACTTGCGCAGCTTCTCCACCAGCGTGGTACGCCGCAGGCCAAGCAGCTGGGCAGCGTGGGCGACCACGCCCTGCGTGCGCTCCAGCGCCTCGTTGATCAGGGTCAGCTCGATATTGGCCATGTGGTTGCGCAGGTCCAGGCCGGCGTCGGGCAGGGCCGGGGATTTGTCGGCCGGCGCGGCGCCGTTCGCTGCCGCCGTACCCGTCGCCGGGGCGTGGAACGAGAAGCTGCGCAGGTCCAGACGGTCGTCACCGGCCGGTGCCGGCGCCGCTGCCGCAACCGGCGCTGCCACCGCGAAATCACCGCGATACCGTGCCGGCAGGTCCTGCACCCGAACGTTGCCGCCCGGGTGCAACACGGCCAGGCGCTCCACGAGGTTGGTCAGCTCGCGCACATTGCCCGGCCATTCGTAGGCGGCCAGGGCCTGCAACGCTTCCGGGCTGAATCGCACTTCGCCGCGGCCGGTGCGGGCCAGCTGGCCGGCAATGGTGGTGACCAGTGCGGGCAGGTCTTCGCTGCGCTCGCGCAGCGCCGGCACTTCAATCGGGAACACATTGAGCCGGTAGAACAGATCCTCGCGGAACTTGCCATCGGCAATGCGCGATTCCAGGTCACGATGGGTTGCGGCGATCACCCGTACGTTGCAGCGGATGGTCTGGTTGCCGCCCACGCGCTCGAAGCTGCGTTCCTGCAGCACGCGCAGCAGCTTGACCTGCATCGGCAGGCTCATGTCGCCGATTTCGTCCAGCAGCAGGGTGCCGCCCTCGGCCATTTCGAAACGGCCCTTGCGTGCGCTGAGTGCGCCGGTGAAGGCACCCTTTTCGTGACCGAACAGTTCGCTTTCCAGCAGGTCGGCCGGAATCGCGCCGCAGTTGATCGCCACGAACGGGCCATCGCGGCGCGGCGAGCGCTGGTGGATCGAACGCGACACCACTTCCTTGCCGGTGCCCGATTCGCCCAGCACCAGCACGGTGGTGTCGAAGGCGGCCACCTGCTCGATCATCTGGCGCAGCGCGCTCACCGCCGCACCGTCGCCGGTGGGACCCTGGTCCTGGCTGGCGCCGGCCTGGTGTTCGGCATCCAGCCGCTTCAGGCTGGCACGGCGCAGCAGGGCTTCCATCTGCGCATGGCGCAGCGGGGCTTCCAGCGGCCATACATTTGCCTCATGCAGGCCGTGGCGCTGGGCGAACGCGGCAGCATCGCCGTCGATCAGCATCACTGGCGGCGGCAGGGCGCCCTGGCCGGCCCACGCGAACAGCGCTTCACTGCGCGCGCCCGGCTCCAGGCCGCCGATGATCACGGCCATCCAGTCGGTGGCACGGTGGCGGGTGGTATCGAAATCGGCCGCGTCGGCAATCCAGCGCGGGTTGAAGTCCATGAATTCCAGCAGGCCAACGGTGCGCTCGGCGCGCACGGCGTCGTTGTCCAGCACCAGGATGCGCGACTCGCTCATGGCGTCGGCTCCTTCAAGCCCTCCAGGATCGGCATGACCTCCTGGATGTAGGACAGCTTGCTGACGAAGTTGTCGGCACCGGCACGCAGGGCGTGCTCGCGGTGTTCGACGTCGTCGAAGTGGCTGGCGATGACGATGTACGGTGCATCGTCCTGGGTCTTGATCAGGCGGGTGGCCTGCAGCCCGCCCATTTCCGGCATGGCCAGGTCCATCAGCACCACCTGCGGGCGTAGCGACTCGGAACGCTCGATGGCTTCCAGGCCATTGCCGGCGCTGCCGACCACATCGAGCCAGTCGACCTTGCGGAAGTGGCGCATGGCGGCGTTGATGAAGCCCTCGTGGTCATCGACCAGCAGGACGGTGAGCTTGTTCATGTCGTGTACTTCCTTCAGCCCACCCGGGCCAGTAGCGGGGTGCGGGCATTGTGCCGGCGGCGTTCCCGGGCCGGGGCGATGTCCAGTTGTTCGCGGTATTTTGCAACGGTTCGGCGGGCAATGTTCACGCCCTGACGTGACAGAAGTCCCGCAATGGCCTCATCAGCCAGCGGACGACCGGCCGGTTCGGCATCGATCAGGCGCCGGACCATGGCCTTCACGGCCTGGCCGGAGACGCTGGCGCCTTCCAGGCGCACGGCGAAGAAGTGCTTCAGCTCCAGGGTGCCGCGCGGGGTCTGCAGGTACTTGCCGGTGGTGATGCGCGAGACGGTGGACTCGTGCATGCCGATGGCATCGGCCACTTCCTTCAGGGTCAGCGGGGCCATGGCCTCTTCGCCGCGGGTGAGGAAGCCGGCCTGGCGTTCGATGATGACGCGGGTGGTGCGCAGCAGGGTGTCGTAGCGCATGGACAGGCCACGGGTCAGCCAGCGGGCTTCCTGCAGCATGTCGCGCAACGGCTGGGCACTGTCGCCGGCATCGGCCAGGGCACTTTCGTAGGTGGGGTTGATGCTCAGGCGGCGGCTGGTGGCCGGGTTGAGCGCCACGCGCCACTGGCCATCGGCGTGCCAGGCCACCACGTCCGGGATGACCGCGCCGGAGGTATCCGGCAGCAGGCTGTCGCCCGGGCGCGGCTGCAGCGAGAGGATCAGGCGCACTGCTTCGTGGATGTCGGCGACTTCCGCCTCCAGCTGGCGGGCCAGGGCGGGGTAGTCGTGCGCGGCCAGGGCGTCCAGGCCGTGGTCCAGCACCCGCAGGGCCAGGTGGCGGGCCGGCACTCGGCCGTGCAGGGCGCGCAGCTGGACCGAGAGGCATTCGTGCAGGTCGCGGGCAGCCAGGCCGGCCGGGTCGCCGTGCAGGATCTGCTGGCGCACCGCTTCCACACCGGCGGCGTCCACGTCGCAATGGGCGCTGGCCAGCAGGGTCAGCTGCTCCAGCGGCGCGTCCAGGTAGCCGGCATCGTCGCAGTGCTCCAGCCAGAAGCGGGCCACGGTCAGTTCGCGTGCATCCAGTTCCAGCGACAGGCGCTGCAGGGCGCGCAGCTGCGGGTCGCTGGATTCGTCGGCGGCAATGCGCTGCAGGCGGTCGTCGTCGCCGTCGTGCCAGCTGGCCCCGGCCACGTCCCACATCGCCGGCTCGGGCAGTTCGTCGAAGGCGGCCACTTCCACGGTGGTGCCGGCTTCGCCGGTCTCGGCGGTGTCGGGCGCGGGCGCTTCCTCCAGCTCCAGCAGCGGATTGGTGTCCAGTGCGCGGCGGATTTCCAGCTCCAGCTGCATGCCGTCCAGCTGCAGCAGTCGGATCGACTGCAGCAATTGCGGCGTGAGGTGCAGCTGCTGACCCATCTGGGTCGACATCATCGGCTTCATGTGGTGTATCCCCGTCGCCCCGAGCCCCCGGTGCGTTATGGAACACATCTTGCTTGTGATCCCGTGGGGGCGAAATCAGGGGGTTCCCTAGCGGGGTCGTCAGGTTCCCGACAGCGTGTAGGGAGATTCCTGACGGTATGTCTGGTTATTTGACGCTGGGCGCGGCGGAGATCGCTGTTTCCGTGGTGTGTCCGGGTGCGTCCCGTTCAAAAACCCGGCGCTCGTGGCCGCCGTGGCGGGTGGGTGTCGGGGAATCGACGCCGGTTATTCCAGTTCGTGCTGGTGACGCGCGGCCAGCAGCAGCAGATCGTTGGCGCGGCGGCAGCCCAGCGATTCCATCATGCGCGCGCGGTGGGTTTCCACCGTCTTGACGCTGATGCCCAGGTCGGCGGCGATTTCCTTGTTGCTTTCACCCTTGCCGATCTGGCGCAGGATCTCGCGCTGGCGCGGCGAGAGCGCGGCAATGCCGACCGGCTTTTCCCTGCCCAGCATGGGCGCCAGCATCTTGGCCGAGATCTGTGGGCTCAGGAACACCTGGCCGGCATGGGCGGCGCGCAGGGCCAGGTCGAGCTCCTGGGGGGCAGCGTCCTTGACCACGAAGCCCACCGCACCGCGGTCCAGTGCGTCGCGCACGTGCACGGCGTCGTCGTGCATGGTCATCATCACCACGCGGGTGCCCGGCGCGCGGACCAGGATATCGCTCAGGGCTTCCAGCCCGGTACGTCCGGGCAGGGACAGGTCCATCAGGATCACATCGGGGGAATGCAGCAGGGCCATTTCAAGCGCCTCCTTTGCATTGCTGGCCTCTGCGGCGACCTCGACGTCGGCAAAGCCCTGGAGCAGGCGGCTTAGGCCGGCGCGGACCAGGGTGTGATCGTCGACGATGAGAACGCGCACGGGCAGAAGAGATGTGAAGAAAAGAAGTTCTTCACATTATCCTAGCGCGGGCCTTTATTAAAGACCGCGCCGCCGGGAATCCGCCACCTGCCGCCGGTGCAGCCGGAACAGGTGCCGCTCCAGCGCCATTTCCAGCCCGTCGCTCATGGGCGCGAAGCGCAGCCAGAGGAAACAGGAGCCGGCACCGGTGGCCGCTTCGGCCAGCACGGTGACGGGCAGGTCGATGTGGTCGGGCAGCCAGTCGCAGGGCTGCAGGCGGATCACCCCCACGCTGCCGGCCGCGGCACCGGTGCGGGCGCCCAGTTCCAGGCGGATGCCCCGGCGCGACCAGCGCAGCGGGCGCAGGTCCAGGTCCTGGGCGCTCTGCCGCACCAGCCGGCCGAGCAGCACCATGGTCAGGTCCAGCTTGGCTTCCAGGCGCTGCAGCTGGGCACTGGATTCGCCACGGTCGTCATGACCGTCATCACCCCGGGAATCCTCGACCAGGGCAACGCTGCGCAGCAGGGTTTCGGCGCTGCCGGGGCGGATCACGCTGCTGCCCAGGCGGAATTCGGCGGGCAGGGCGACATCGCAGCTCAGCGTTTCATCGAACAGCTCGCTTTCGGCCGGATGATGGATGTCGCTGGGGCGAAGTTCGCTCATGTCAGGGATTCTGCCCGGAGGTAGGCGAGAGACGCGCGAACGGCGCGTCGGTCGGCGGTGAGGTGGCTGCCCGCTTCGTCGCGGCGGGCCGCCATGCGGATGCTGACCTGCTGCTGGCGGGCGATCAGCCCGCGCAGCGAGCCGGCGTCGATGCGGGCCTCGTGTTCGTCCAGGTACGCACGTACCTGCTGGTCGTAGGCGTCCATCAGGCGCTGGGTCAGGTCGTGGTCATCACCTTCAACCGCGCCCGACAGCCTGTCCAGCGCATCATGCAGGAGGTGAAGGACGTCGGGGGCGAGTGAGGCGTGCATCAGGCGCCTGCCGCAGCGGGCTGGCGCTGGTCGTGCGGGATGGCATTCCACGCAGAATCGATCTCGGTCAGCAGCTGCAGGGCTTCCTGCAGGGCAGCGCCGTCGTTGTGCAGGTTGGCGTCGGTCAGGCGCTGCATGACGTAGTCGTACAGGGCCGACAGGTTGCCGGCGATGTCGCCGCCGGCTTCGTGGTCGAGCGAGCCATTGAGGTGGCCGACGATGGCGCAGGCCTCGCCGATGGCCTTGCCCTTGCGGGCCTGGTCGTTGCGCTCCAGGCAGGCCTCGGCCAGGCGGATGCGCTCGCAGGCACCGGTCAGCAGCATGGCGACCAGTTTGTGCGGGTCGGCATCGTTGACGGCGCTGGAAACGCCGACCTTGCGGTACTGCTCTGCGTACTGACGGCTGGAACCGTACATTGGAACTTCTCCTCTGGGACCCACGCCAGACATCAGGTGGTGGGTGCTGCCATGAATATCGGCGGTGCGGTGCGGAAACTTGAGCGTTGCCGCGCGGCGGGTCAGCTGCTGGTCTTCTTGGCCAGTGCCTGGGTCAGGCTGTCGCTGGTGGTCTGCATCTGGGTCACCAGGGTTTCCATGGCGGTGAACTGCTTGGTGTAGCGGTCGGAAACCTTTTCCATGCGCGCGTCGAGCGCGTCCAGGCGGATTTCCAGGTCCTTGATCTGCTTGTTCAGCGAATTGGTGCGCTGGGTGAGGGTGCCGGTTTCCTTGTCCAGGTTGCTCTTGATGAGCGTGTCCATGGGCTTGCCGATGGCGCCGTCCTTGCCGAACAGGCGGGACACGGCATCGGGATCCTTGCCGATGGCGGTCTCCATCTTGCCGCTGTCCAGGGTCAGGCTGCCGTCGGCCGCCATGGTGACGCCCATGTCCTTGAGGCCGTTGATGTTGCTGCTGAACTGGCTGCGCAGCTGCTGCTGCAGGCCGCGCACCATGGCGTCGCCAGTGAGTGCGGCGGCGGTTTTGCTGGTGGCGTTGTAGGCGCTGGTGGACTTCAGCGCGCTGTTCATGGCGTTGTAGGCGGCCACGAAGGCGGCCATGTCGGTCTTGACCGCGGTGTTGTCGCGGGTAATCGTCAGGGTCTGGGTCTTGCCCGCTTCAGTGCCGGCCTTGGTCAGGGTCAGGTTCACCCCGGGGACGATGTCGCTGATCGTGTTGGAGCTGGAGGTACGGGTGAACCCGTCGACGACGACCACGGCATCCTTCGGCTCGACGGTCTGGGTCATCGGGGAGCCGGCGGTGCCGTCGTAGGTCAGGGCCGCCAAGCCGCCGTTGCCGCCGCTGGCGGTGATCTTGACGGCACCCGACAGGCCGGTATCGACGGCACTGAGCATCAGATGCTGGCCATCGTCGGCGGTGATGACACTGGCGCTGACCACTTTGCCGCCGGCGGCTTTGTTGATGGCCGCGGCGATGTCGCTGAGCTTGCTGTCGGCGTTGATGGTGACGTCGAGGGTCTTGTCGCCATAGGCGATGGTCAGGGTGCCGTCGCCGATGACGGTGTCCTTGGCGAAGGCGCCGGAGCTGAGCTTCTGGCCCTGGGCCAGGGATTTGACTTCCACCTGGTGGGTGCCGGCAGAGGCGGAGGCGGCGCCTTCGCTGGTGTCGATGCTGGCGGTGAAGTTGGAGTCGGTGATGGTGCTGGCTTTGAAGGACGGCTTGTCGGCGTTCTTGATCAGGCTGGCCAGGGTGGTCTGCAGGTTGGTCATGCCACTGGTCAGGGTGGCCAGCGCCGACAATTTGGCACTGGCGGCGGTACCGGCGGAATTGATCTGGTTTTCCTGCGGTTCGCGCTCCTTGGCGACCAGCTGGGCCACCAGGGTGGGAATATCGAGGCCGGTACCAATGGTGCCAATCGCCATGTCTGCAGTCCTGTCTTGAAATGTGGGCACGCAACCGCCTGCGCTTCCTGCAGGTGGTATCGGCCCGGAACGGGGAGGCTTGAGGCCCGTCCACCTGGCGGTGGGCGCGCTGATGCCAAAGCAGGTGCAAGCGGCATGCCAGAGTGGCGCCGTGGCCAACAAAAAACCCCGCCGGAGCGGGGTTCCCTGTTTCGCAACGCCAATGACGCTTAGCCGTTCAGCAGGCTCATGACGCTGGAGGGCGACTGGTTGGCCTGGGCCAGCATCGCGGTGCCGGCCTGCTGCAGGATCTGCGTGCGGGTCAGTTCGGCGGTTTCCTTGGCGTAGTCGGTGTCGCGGATACGGCTGCGCGAGGCCGACAGGTTTTCCGAGGTGGTGTTGAGGTTGGCGATGGTCGAAGTGAAGCGGTTCTGGATCGCACCCATGTCGGCGCGCGAGGAGTTCACCGCGGTCAGCGCCTTGTCGACGATCGACAGGGCCTGCTGCGCACCGGCCACCGAGGAGATGTCCAGGTCGCTGGCGAACTTGTTGGCCAGGGCGGCGCCGGCAGCGGCGGTGGTGGCGGTGTACGCGGCCGGGGCGGTGGCGCCACCGGTGTAGGTGCCGGCGGTCAGGCCGATCGCGTTGAAGGTGCCGTCCGAGCCCACGCTGTTCTGCACGGAGGTCAGGTTGACCTTGCCGGCGGCGCCGTCGACCGAGGCGTACACGCCGGTCTGGTCCATCTTTTCGTTGATCGCGGCGGTCACCGCAGCCACGGTGGCCTTCTGGGTGGCAGCCGAGTCGACGCCGGCCTTCACGTTGATGTCGGACAGGGTGTACGACTTGCCGTCGGCGCCGGTGATGGCCATGCCGGTGATCTTGACGTCGGCGTTGGCAGCCGCAGCGACCGCGCCGACAGTGAAGCTGTTGCTGTCGAACTTGGCGCCGCCCAGCGCGTTGGCGCTGGCGTTGACGATGCTGTTGATGCCGATGGTCTGGCCCGAATCCGCACCGACCTGGAACAGCGCACCGGAGAAGGAACCGTCCAGCAGCTTGGTGCCGTTGAAGTTGGTCTGGCGGGAAACGCGGTCGATTTCCGAGGTCAGCTGCTTCACTTCGGCGTTCAGCGCTTCACGGTCGCTGTCGGAGTTGGTGGCGTTGGCCGACTGCACCGACAGTTCGCGGATGCGCTGCAGGTTGTTGCCGATTTCGACCATCGCGCCTTCGGCGGTCTGGGCCAGTGAGATGCCGTCGTTGGCGTTGCGAACCGCAACGTCAAGGCCACGGATCTGGGTGCTGAAGCGCTCGGAAATCGCGAGGCCGGCGGCGTCGTCCTTGGCGCTGTTGATGCGCAGGCCCGAGGACAGGCGCTGGATCGTCGTGGCCAGGCTGGAGCCGCTGGTCGACAGGTTGCGCTGGGCGTTGAGCGACATCACGTTGGTGTTGATGACTTGTGCCATTTTCTTGCTCCTGGTGGCGATGATGTCGCCGGGTTATAGAGGTGTTTCTCCCGTGTGGGAGCGCCAAGCGATGTCGATCTGCCGTGGCTGAAATCAATAACGACCCAATGTCAAGAAGCTTTAATCAATGGGGTGAAAAAAACGCTGAATCCGTCACGTTTCATGAACGCCGATGCAAACAAAAAACCCCGCTTTCGCGGGGTTTTTCGTTACGCATCCTTCGCAGGCATCAACCCTGCAGGAGGCTCATCACGCTCGAGGGCGACTGGTTGGCCTGGGCCAGCATCGCGGTGCCGGCCTGCTGCAGGATCTGCGTGCGGGTCAGCTCGGCGGTTTCCTTGGCGTAGTCGGTGTCGCGGATACGGCTGCGCGAGGCCGACAGGTTTTCCGAGGTGGTGTTGAGGTTGGCGATGGTGGAGGTGAAGCGGTTCTGGATCGCACCCATGTCAGCTCGCGAGGAGTTCACCGAGGTCAGCGCCTTGTCGACGATCGACAGGGCCTGCTGCGCGCCGGCCACCGAGGAGATGTCCAGGTCGCTGGCGAACTTGGTGGCCAGGGCAGCGCCGGCGGCGGCAGTGGTCGGGGTGGCCGGGGTCGGCGCGGTGATGCCGGTCCAGGTGCCTGCGGTGACGGTGATGGCGTTGAACGTGCCGGTGTCGGAGACGCTGTTCTTGACCGAGGTCAGGTCGATCTTGCCGGCAGTGGCATTGACCGATGCGTACACGCCGGCCTGGTCCATCTTCTCGTTGATGGCGGCGGCGACGGCGGCGGTGGCGGCCTTCTGCGTGGCGGCGGCGTCGACGCCGGCCTTCACCGAGATGTCCGACAGCGCGTAGGCGGTGCCGTCGGCGCCCTTGATGGTCATGCCCTTGATGGTCACGTCACCGTTGGTGGCGGGCACGCCGATGTCCAGGGTGCTGGTGTCGAACTTGGCGCCGCCCAGCGCGCTGGCGCTGGCGTTGACGATGCTGTTGATGCCGATGGTCTGGCCCGAATCGGCGCCGACCTGGAACAGTGCGCCGGAGAACGAACCGTCAAGCAGCTTGGTGCCGTTGAAGTTGGTCTGGCGGGAGACGCGGTCGATTTCCGAGGTCAGCTGCTTCACTTCGGCGTTCAGCGCTTCACGGTCGCTGTCGGAGTTGGTCGCATTGGACGACTGCACCGACAGTTCGCGGATGCGCTGCAGGTTGTTGCCGATTTCGACCATCGCGCCTTCGGCGGTCTGGGCCAGCGAGATGCCGTCGTTGGCGTTGCGAACCGCAACGTCCAGGCCGCGGATCTGGGTGCTGAAGCGCTCGGAAATCGCCAGGCCGGCGGCGTCGTCCTTGGCGCTGTTGATGCGCAGGCCCGAGGACAGGCGCTGGATGGTGGTGGCCAGGCTGGAACCGCTGGTCGACAGATTGCGCTGTGCGTTCAGCGACATCACATTGGTGTTGATGACTTGTGCCATTTCCGTGCTCCTGGGTGCGGTGATGCGGATTCAGTGGGCGCCTCGCGGGGGAGGCGGTGGGCAATGTGCCCGGGTTGAAATCATTAACGACAACCCGCAGGGAACCTTTAGGGCTAGGACGACCGAATTTCGCGTTTGTCAACAAAAAACCCCGCTTTCGCGGGGTTTTCCGTTACGCACCCTCCGCAGGCATCAACCCTGCAGCAGGCTCATGACGCTCGAGGGCGACTGGTTGGCCTGGGCCAGCATCGCGGTGCCGGCCTGCTGCAGGATCTGCGTGCGGGTCAGCTCGGCGGTTTCCTTGGCGTAGTCGGTATCGCGGATACGGCTGCGCGAGGCCGACAGGTTTTCCGAGGTGGTGCCGAGGTTGGCGATGGTGGAGGTGAAGCGGTTCTGGATCGCACCCATGTCGGCTCGCGAGGAGTTGACTGCGGTCAGCGCCTTGTCGACGATCGACAGGGCCTGCTGCGCACCGGTGAAGGTGGAGATGTTCAGGTTGCTGGCGAACTGCGCGGTCAGGCCGGTGGCGTCGGCGGTCGGGGTCGGCGCGGTCGGTGCGGTGGCGCCGGTCCAGGTGCCCATGGTCACGGCGATGGCATTGAAGGTGCCGTCGTCGGCGACGTTGTTCTGCACCGAGGTCAGGTCCAGCTTGCCGGCGGTGGCGGCATCGACCGAGGCATAGACGCCGGTCTGGTCCATCTTGGCGTTGATTGCGGCGGCGATGGCGGAGGCGGTGGCCTTCTGGGTGGCGGCGGCGTCGACGCCGGCCTTCACTTCGATGTCGTCCAGCTTGTACGAGGTGCCGTCGGCACCCTTGATTTCCATGCCCTTGATGGTCGCGGCGGCATTGGTGCCCGGGGCGGCGACGGTGAAGGTGTTCTTGTCGAACTTGGCGCCGCCCAGTGCGCTGGCGCTGGCGTTGACGATGCTGTTGATGCCGATGGTCTGGCCCGAATCCGCACCGACCTGGAACAGGGCGCCGGAGAACGAACCGTCCAGCAGCTTGGTGCCGTTGAAGTTGGTCTGGCGGGAAACGCGGTCGATTTCCGAGGTCAGCTGCTTCACTTCGGCGTTCAGCGCTTCACGGTCGCTGTCGGAGTTGGTGGCGTTGGCCGACTGCACCGACAGTTCGCGGATACGCTGCAGGTTGTTGCCGATTTCGACCATCGCGCCTTCGGCGGTCTGGGCCAGCGAGATGCCGTCGTTGGCGTTGCGAACCGCAACATCCAGGCCGCGGATCTGGGTGCTGAAGCGCTCGGAGATCGCCAGGCCGGCGGCGTCGTCCTTGGCGCTGTTGATGCGCAGGCCCGAGGACAGGCGCTGGATGGTGGTAGCCAGGCTGGAACCGCTGGTCGACAGATTGCGCTGTGCGTTCAGCGACATCACATTGGTGTTGATGACTTGTGCCATTTCCGTGCTCCTGGATACGAAGTTACTGCTGGTTTTTGGGGTGCCCCGGGGGAGGCAATGGGCGATGTGCCCTGGTTGAAATCATTAACGACACCGGGGCCGGAACCTTTAGGGCTCAGCGGGTCAAAAGTGCGTTTGTCAACAAAAAACCCCGCCGGAGCGGGGTTTTCTGTGACGCGTGCTTGTGCGGGATCAGCCGTTCAGCAGGCTCATCACGCTCGAGGGCGACTGGTTGGCCTGGGCCAGCATCGCGGTGCCGGCCTGCTGCAGGATCTGCGTGCGGGTCAGTTCGGCGGTTTCCTTGGCGTAGTCGGTGTCGCGGATACGGCTGCGCGAGGCCGACAGGTTTTCCGAGGTGGTGTTCAGGTTGGCGATGGTGGAGGTGAAGCGGTTCTGGATCGCACCCATGTCGGCACGCGAGGAGTTCACCGCCTTCAGGGCGTCGTCCACGATCGACAGCGCCTTCTGGGCACCGGCGACCGAGGAGATGTCCACGCCGCTGACGGTGTCACGGGCGTCCGCATCGGCGGTGGCGCCAATGCCGGCCATGGCCACGGTCAGGCCGGTGGCATCGGTGGTGGCGGTGGTGAACTCGAAATCCTTGCCCGACTTCAGCGAAGTCAGTTCCAGCTTGCCGTCCTTGTCCAGCGAGGCGTACACGCCGGTCTGGTCCATCTTGTCGTTGATGGCATTGACCACCTTCTTGCTGACGTCGGCGGCCTTGTCGCCCACGGCAACGTCCACGGCAGCAATGGCAACGCCATTGATTTCCATGTCGCTGACAGTGCCCGCGGCCGTCGCGGTGCCGGTCAGGGCAGCTGCGGTCGAGGTCTGCTTGGCAGCGTACAGGCCGTTGCCCAGCTCCGAGGTGCTGGAGTTGACGATGCTGTTGATGCCGATGGTCTGGCCCGAATCGGCGCCGATCTGGAACAGCGCGCCGGAGAACGAACCGTCCAGCAGCTTGGTGCCGTTGAAGTTGGTCTGGCGGGAGACGCGGTCGATTTCCGAGACCAGCTGGTTGACTTCGGCGTTCAGCGCTTCACGGTCGCTGTCGGAGTTGGTGGCGTTGGCCGACTGCACCGACAGTTCGCGGATACGCTGCAGGTTGTTGCCGATTTCCACCATCGCGCCTTCGGCGGTCTGGGCCAGCGAAATGCCGTCGTTGGCATTGCGCACGGCCACGTCCAGGCCGCGGATCTGGGTGCTGAAGCGTTCGGAGATGGCCAGGCCGGCCGCGTCGTCCTTGGCGCTGTTGATGCGCAGGCCCGAGGACAGGCGCTGGATCGTGGTGGCCAGGCTGGAACCGCTGGTCGACAGATTGCGCTGAGCATTCAGCGACATCACGTTGGTATTGATTACTTGTGCCATTTGTCTCTTTCCTGTGGGCAAGTTCCGGCCGCGGCGTGCACCCGGAGTTGACGCAGAGTCCGCACCCGTGCCGGATGCAGCTGTTGCAGGAGAGATAACGGCGGTTGGCGCGAAGCCTTGAGAAAAAATACGCAGAAAACATCACCCGGGTGGGGTGATGGTCGGTGGTTGCGCGCGTCCGGCAGGGGCCGGACCACGCGCAACAGCCTGCAGCGCGGGGCGTTCTGCGCCCGGCGTGCGCGCTATGTCAGCGGATCGCGTTGAACAGCGACATCTGCTGCATCTGGGTGAAAATGGTCTGCGCGGCCTGCAGGGAAATCTGTTCCAGCTGGTACTGGCCGATGGCTTCGGCGTAGTCGAGGTCGCGCATGGCCGACAGGGTGGTCTTCAGGGTCACGCCGTTGGCGTCGCGCAGTGCGCCGGCATCGTCGATGGCCTTGAGCTGCGCACCGCCGGCGGCGCGGGCGTCGATGAACTTCTCCGAGGCACGGGCCACGTCACGGATGCCGGCCTGCAGGATGTTCTGCTGGCGGGCCACGGCGGTCGGGTCGTCAGCGGCGTTGTCCAGCGCGTTGATCATGCCGTCCAGGGTGGAGAAGATGTCGCGGGCGTCGGCGGCGCCGATGCCGAAGCTGTCGCCGGCCTTGGGTTCGCCTTCGATCCGCATGGAAACGCCTTCGAACGTGATGTCTTCGCCGGCCTTGAAGGCGCCGGTCTTGACCACGGTATTGGTTGCATCCACCACTTCATAGGCGTCCGGGCCGGTGAAGCGCAGGGTGTAGCTGGCGCCATCCCAGTTGCCGGAAGCCGGGTCGCGGCCAAAGGTGGTGAGCACGCCGGTGCCGGTATTGGTGCCGGCTGCGCTGCCGTCCAGGGTGCCATCGCCGGTGCGGATGCGCAGGAAGATCTCGCTGCCGGGCAGGGCGTCCTTGACGAAGGTGTCCGGGGCCACTTCCACCTGGCGCTGGGTCTGGTCGCCGTTGTAGGTGACCACGCCATTGCTGAGCTTGAACGGCGCATCGGCGTCGTCGGTGCCGCCGAACAGGTAGCGGCCGGTGCCGTCGGTGGAATTGGCCAGCGACAGCAGGCCGTCGCGCACGCTCTTCAGTTCCGAGGCGATCGACTTCAGGTCGGCCGCCGACAGTGCCGGGTTGTTGGCCTGGATGGTCAGCTCGGTGATATGGGCCATCATTTCGCCGGCCTGTGCCAGTGCGTTTTCCTGCAGGCCCAGGCGGTTCTCCACCACGTCGCCATTGCGGGCGAAGCGGTCCAGCTCGGCCACGGCGCGGTCCAGGCCGACCGCGGTGCCCGCGGCGACCGGGTCGTCCTTGGCGCTGACCAGCTTCTTGCCGGTGGCCAGCTGCTGCTCCAGGTGGTTCATCTTGCTCTGCTTGGCCATCATCATCGAGATGGACTGGTTGAACATCATCCCGGTGGAGATTCGGTTGTTCATCGCGAAACGGCTCCCAGGATGGTCTGGAACATGGTGTCGGCAGTGGAGATCAGCTGCGAGGCGGCCTGGTAGGCCTGCTGCAGCCGGAGCATGTCGGCGGCTTCTTCGTCCAGGTTGACCCCGGACACCGAGTCGCGCGAGGCCTGTGCCTGGTCGGTGATGACCTGCTGGGCCTGCAGCGAGTAGTCGGCCGCGCGTGCGGCCGAGCCCACCAGCGTGGTCAGGCCACCCAGGGCACCGTTGAGCGTGACCGTACCGGCGTTGAAGGTCTTGGCGTCTTCCACCTTGGCCAGCAGCAGCGCGTTGCTGTTGTCGCTGGAGCCGGCCGGGGTGGGGCTGATGTTGAAGCTGTCGCCGACCTTCGGCGCGCCGTCGAGCACGAAGCTCCAGCCATTGGCGCTGATGGTCTGTCCAGCGGTATAGGTAAACGGCCCGGTGCCATCGATGGTGTATTCGGTGGCGCTGGTGAACACGATCGCGGCCGGATTGCGCAGGTTGGCGTTGGTGTAGTCGCTCACCGCCACGCCGCTGACCTTGCCGGTGCCGGTGTTGCCCAGGCCTGCGGCGGCCTTGATCGGCGCAGCCGCGGCAATGCGCGAGGTATCGGTGATCGCCACCGACAGGGTGCCGGCCACGCCGGCGGTGGGCTGCAGCAGGAAGCGGTCGTTCTGTGCCGGGGTGCCGGACATCACCATTTCCACGCCGTTGAGCACCAGCGGGTCGGCGGCGGTGCCGGTGCCGGTCATCGGCACGGCCGCACCGGTGTCGGCGCGCGTGGCCTGCCACGCACCGCCATCGAACTTCAGCACGATGTTCTGGCCGTCCAGCTTGGACAGGTCGCCGAAGCTGGCGCTGAAGCTGGCGGTGCCGGTATTGCCGGTGTTGCCGGTGACGCGCGGGCTGCCGTAGTTGAAGAAGTCGCCGCCCATGTTGCCGTACAGGTCAACGCCCTGGTGGTGGGTGTCGTTGAAGCTGCTGGCCAGGCCCACGGCGAGCTTGCCCAGCTCGGCCTGGGTGGGGGTGAGCACTGAATCGCGGAATTCGAGCAGGCCGCCAATCTGGCCGCCCAGGCTCTTCGGATCCAGGGTGATCTTCTGGCCCTGGGTTTCCATCGCCAGCTGCAGGCGCTCGGGCTGGTAGGGGTCGGTGACGGTGGTGACCTTGCTGGCGGTGGTGCCCACCACCACGGCCTGGCCGCCAGCGGTATAGACGTTCATGAAGCCGCCGTCCTGGATCACCGCGGTGCCGCCGGTATAGCCGATCAGGTTGGCCACCAGCTGGTCGCGGCGGTCGAGCAGGTCCGGTGCGGCGGTATTGGCATTGCTGCCGATGGCGCCGTTGAGCTGGGCGATTTCCGCTGCCAGCCGGTTCACTTCGGAGGCGCCGGCGATCAGGCCGTTGTTGACCTCGCCATTGAGCGAATTGAGGCTTTCGTTGAGCTGCTTGAAGCGGCTGGCCAGGGTGCCGGCGTTGTCGAGCACGTTCTGGCGGTCGGCGGTGCCCGAGGCATTGGAGGACAGGCCGCTGACCGTGTCGAAGAAGTTCGACCACACGCCGGACACATTGGTGGCGGTATCGGAGAACAGTGAATCCACGCGGTCGGCCAGGGTGGACAGCTGCTTCAGCCGCGCCAGTTCGCCGCTGCTGTCGAGCAGCCGCGAGATCGCCAGCTGGTCGGCCACGCGGCGCACGTCGGTGATGCGGGTGCCGTTGCCGATATCGCCATAGCCCAGGTTCTGCGGGCTGGCGGTGGCGAAGTCCACCTTCTGCCGGCTGTAGCCGGGCGTGTTGATGTTGGCGACGTTATGGCTGGTGGTGGCCAGTGCGCGCTGGAAGGCGAGCAGGGCGCTGGTGCCGGTGGAAAGTACGGACATGGGTTACCTCAACGACGGATTGCCCCCAGCCCGGCGGGGCTGGCGGTGCTGGCAAAGGTGCGGCCCAGGCGCTGGCTGGCATCGCCCACGGCGGCGATGGCGCGCTCGATGGTCGGGCCGCCGGCGATCGCGGCGATCTTGGCCGCGTAGCTGGGGTCGGTGGCGTAGCCGGCCTTCTGCAGGCCCTGGGCGAAGCCACGGACATCGCCGCCGGCCTGCAGCGCGTTCTGGTAGCGCGGGCTGTTCTTGAGCAGTTTCACGTAGTCGGCAAAGCTGTCGCCGACCGAGCCGTAGGCCCGGAAACTGGCGGTTTCATTGCGGCGCACGCCATCGACGTATTCGTGGGTGCCGCTGGTGGCGCGCTCGCCACTCCAGCCGCTGGCCTTGATGCCGAACAGGTTGTGCGAGCTGCCGCCGCCATTGCGCTGCACCAGCTTGCGGCCCCAGCCGGTTTCCAGCGCGGCCTGGGCGACCAGCGCCTTGGCATCCACGCCCAGTTCGCGCGCGGCCTGCTGCGCGTGGCCCCAGATGCTGGCCACGAAGCCTTCGGGGGTATGTGCGCCAAGCTGGGCGGCGGCAGTGCTGCCGGCCAGCGTATCCACGGCGCTGGGGCCGGTGGTGGCGGCGGTGGTGCCGACGTCGCGCCAACGGTCGTCGGCCATTGCCCAGTTTTCGCCGGACGTATCGGTGGCGGGCGCGGCGCCGTACGGATCGCTGCGGCCGATTGCTTCATGCATCTGGCTGCTTTCACGTCCGGCAATCAGGTCCAGCGCACGCTCCATCGGCTGCAGCACCGCCGACGGTGCCTGCCCGCCAAGCTGCTGCAGCAGGTCGACTTCGCTTGGTGCGGAAGGCGCTGCACCGGATGCGGGCAGGGCCATCGGCGCGGCAGCCGGCGCGTTGAGCCGGTAGGCACGCAGCGCCGCGGCGGGATTCAGGCTGGTGTCGGTGGGCTTGGCAGCGTCGGTCCCGCCACCGCCGAGCTGGCGCGAGATCATCGCCGACAGCCCCAGGCCGCGGCCCTTGGTCATCGCTTCGGCGATCTTCTGGTCGTACATGTCGCGGAACATCTGGTTTTCGCCGGGCAGCAGCGAATCGCCGAAACTGGCATCGCGCATGCTCTTGACCAGCATCTGCGCGAACTGGCCTTCCAGCTGGCGCGCGACCTTGTCGACCTTGGCCGGGCTGTTGGCCTGGGCCGGATTGAGCTCCAGTGACGGTTGGATGCGCATCAGATCACCTCGAGTTCGGCGCTCAGCGCGCCGGCCTGCTTGAGCGCTTCCAGGATCGCGATCAGGTCACCCGGGGCGGCGCCCACGGCATTGACCGCGTGCACGATCTCATCCAGGGTGCTGCCGCCGTTGAACTTGAACATGCGGCTGCCATCGTTGGTGGCGGTGATGGTGGACTGCGGCGTGGCCACGGTCTGGCCACCGGCGAAGGCATTGGGCTGGCTGACGTTGGTGTTTTCGTTGATCGTCACGGTCAGCGAACCGTGCGAGATGGCCGCCGCGCCGACCCGCACCTGCGCGCCGATGACCACGGTGCCGGTACGCGAGTTGACCACCACCTTGGCCGGCGCGGTGCCGGGGGTGAGTTCCAGGTTTTCAATGCGGGCCAGCAGGCCGATGCGCGCGCCCGGGTCATTGGGCGACTGCACCGCCACGGTGACGCCATCCACGGCGCGCGCGGCGCCATCGCCGAAGGCGTTGTTCAGCGCGGCGACCATGCGCGACACCGTGGTGAAGTCGTTCTTGTGCAGGTTGAGCGTGATCTCGCCGCCAGCGCTGAACACGTCGGGCAGGGCACGTTCGACCGTGGCACCGTTCGGAATGCGGCCGACGCTGGGCACGTTGACCGATACCCGCGAGCCATCCTTGCCCTGTGCGCCGAAGCCGCCCACCACCAGGTTGCCCTGGGCGATGGCGTAGACCTGGCCATCGGCACCGCGCAGCGGCGCCATCAGCAGGGAACCGCCACGCAGCGACACCGCGTTGCCGATCGAGGACACGGTGATGTCGATCGGCTGGCCCGGTTTGGCGAACGGCGGCAGCTCGGCGTGGATCGCCACGGCAGCCACGTTCTTCAGCTGCGGATTGACGTTGGCCGGCACGTTCACTCCCAGCTCGCCCAGCAGGTTCTTCAGGCTCTGCACGGTGAAGGGGGCCTGGCTGGTGCGGTCACCGCTGCCATCCAGGCCGACCACCAGGCCGTAGCCGACCAGCGCATTGCCGCGCACGCCGCCCACCTGCGCCAGGTCCTTGATCCGCTCAGCCGAGGCAGGCGCCGCAACACCCAGAACGGAAGCGGCGATGACAACCGCGTAGAGCCACGCCGTGCGTGGCTGAACAACCAACCGAAGAAGGAATTTCATCATCAGCCTCAGAACGGCACCAGCGCCGAGTTGAAGAAACGACTCAGCCAGCCCATCGCATTGGACTGGGCGACCGGGCCACGACCGCCGTACACGATGCGTGCATCGGCCACGCGGCTGGAGGGAATGGTGTTGTCCGGGAAGATGTCCGCCGCGCGCACGATGCCCTGTACCTGCACCAGTTCGTCGCCCTGGTTCAGCCGCAGGTTCTTGGCCCCCTGCACGACCAGGTTGCCGTTGGGCAGGCGCTGCATCACGGTCACGGTCACGCTGCCCTGCAGGCGGTTGCTCTGCGCGCTGGTGCCCTTGCCGGTGAAGTCGCGCGAGCCGGTCGCGCTGGCGCCCAGGATGTCCTTGCCGCCCAGCGTCACCGGCGCACCGAACAGCGTGGGCGTGCCCAGCGCGAGGTTGGATTCCTTGTCGGTACTGGTGTTGGCGGTGGTCTGCGCGGTGGTGCTTTCGGTCAGGGTGATGGTGAGCAGGTCGCCGACATCACGTGCGCGGCGGTCCGAATACAGCTGCAGGCCGGGGCCCGAGGCGTAGATCGCCCCGGCGGTGGCCGGCGCGCTGGGCGCGACCACGGGCACGACCGGCGCCATTGCCGGATACGGGCGCACATCGCCCGCGATGACGCAGCCGCCGAGCAGGGCGGTCACGGCGCTGGCGAGCAGCAGGCGAAGGGTAGGGCGCAGAGGCGACATGGCAGGTTCCCGGTTCAACCGATCAGACGTTGTTGTTGAGGTAGCCGAGCATGGAGTCGGTAGTGGAGATCGCCTTGGCGTTCATTTCGTAGGCGCGCTGGGTTTCGATCATCGACACCAGCTCTTCGACCACGTTGACGTTGCTGCCTTCCAGCGCACCCTGCACCACGCTGCCCAGGCCGTTCAGGCCGGGGTTGCCGTTCTGTGCGGGGCCCGAGGCGGTGGTTTCCAGGAACAGGTTTTCACCGCGTGCCTGCAGGCCGGCCGGATTGACGAAGTCGGTGAGGGTCAGCGCGCCGATTTCGACCGAGGCGGCGTCGTCGGCCATCTTCACGCTGATGGTGCCGTCGGTGCCGATGGTGAGCGACTGCGCGCCTTCGGGAATCTGGATGCCCGGCTGCACCGGATAGCCGCTGTTGGTGACCAGTTCGCCCTGCTGGTTGCGCTGGAACGAGCCGTCGCGGGTATACGCCGACGAACCATCGGGCATCTGCACTTCGAAAAAGCCGCGGCCGTTCACCATCACGTCCAGGGCGCGGCCGGTCTGCTGCTGGCTGCCCTGTTCGAAGTTCTTGGAGGTGGCCACCACGCGCACGCCGGTACCCAGCTGCAGGCCGGTGGGCAGCTGCGTCTGGGCCGAGGAGGAACCGCCGGGCTGGCGTACCTGCTGGTACAGCAGGTCTTCGAAGCTGGCACGGTCCTGCTTGAAGCCGGTGGTGTTGGTGTTGGCGAGGTTGTTGGAAACCACCGACATGCGCGTCTGCTGCGCATCCAGTCCGGTCTTGGCGATCCACAATGCCTGGTTCATGGCCTTGTTCCTGTGTTGATGCGGGTGGCCACGCGGGGTGGCCGTTGTCCTGGCTGATGCATGGCGCGTGCCACAACCGCGCCGGAATTACGTCGGGGCGGCCGGTCAGCTGCCCAGGCGCAGCAGGGAGTTGGCGCTGCGGGCGTTTTCATCGCCGTGCTTGATCACCTTCACCTGCATTTCGTATTGCCGCTGCAGCTGGATCATCTGCACCAGCGCGCCGGCGGCATCCACGTTGCTGCCTTCGAGCTGGCCACTGTCCAGCGACTTGCCCTGGGCCTGCACGAACGGCTGCTGCGGGTCGGTGTTGCGCATCAACCCGTCCAGCCCGCGCTCCAGCCGCGCATCCTCGGCGGCGACCACGCGCAGGCGGCCGATCACCGCCATGGTCTGCGGGCCTTCGCCCTGCGGGATGATCGAGATGGTGCCGTCGTTGCCGATGTCCATCGCCTGGTGCGGCGGAATCGCGATCGGGGCGCCGTTCTCGTCCAGCACCGGATGGCCGCCGGCGGTCACCAGCTGGCCATTGGGCGTGATCGACAGCGATGCACCGCGGGTATAGGCCTCACCGCCCCCGGTCGGCGCCTGCACGGCCAGCCAGTTGCCTGCGTCCAGCGACAGGTCCAGCGCGTTGCCGGTGATGTGCTGCGCGCCCTGGCGCCGGTTGAAGCCGGCGTCCACGTGCAGGGCATCCACGCGCGAGGCATAGCCGGCACCCTTGATCGGGAAGGCCTCGGTATTGGCGAGGGCTTCCTTGAATCCAGGCGTATCGGTGTTGGCCAGGTTGTGCGACAGCGTCCCCTGCGCCTGCAGGGACGCACGTGCACCGGTCATCGCGACGTAGAGCGCCTTGTCCATCGTTGTATTCCCGTGCTGCTGCGATCAGTGGCTCATCAACGGATGTTGATGATGGTCTGGGTGATCTGGTCCATCGTGGAGACCATCTGCGAGTTGGCCTGGAAGTTGCGCTGGGCGGTGATCATGTTCACCAGCTGCTCGGTCAGATCGACCGTGGAGGCTTCCAGCGAACCGGCCTGTACCTTGCCCAGGTTGGAGCTGTCGGGCGCGCCGGTACGCGGCGTGCCGGAGCTGAAGGTTTCCACCCACAGGTTGTTGCCCTTGGCTTCCAGGCCCTGCGAGTTGTTGAAGGTGGTGAGCGCGACCTGGCCCAGCGGCTTGTCGTCGCCGTTGGTGTAGCGGGCATAGACCACGCCCTCTTCGGACACGGTGATCTCGTTGAGCTTGCCGGCGGCGTAGCCGTCCTGCTGGGTGTTGCGCAGCGCGAACTTCTCGCCGTACTGGGTGGACCCGGTGACATCCAGGGTCATCGCCAGGGTGCCAGCGCCGGTGGTCGGGGTGAACGGGTCCATCACGATCTGGCCGTTGGCCGGGGTGGTCAGCGCGCCGGCATCGTTGAAGGTCAGCGTGGTCGGGGTGCCCACGGCCTGGCCATCGACGTAGTTGTAGACCTGCCATTCGTTGGCGGTGGCCGTCTTGACGAAGTACGAGGTCTGGGTGTGGCTCACGCCCAGCGAGTCGTACACGGTGATGCCGCCGGTGGACTGGTTGTAGCTGTTGGAATCGGTCGGGTCGAACGTGGCCAGGGTCGGCTGCTTGGCGTTGGCCGGCAGGGTGAACGCCACGTTGACCTTGCCGGTCTGCTTGGGCGGGCTGTCGGTGGTGAGCAGCTGCAGGTCGGTCAGGCGGCCGCTGTCGAAGCTGGTGCCGTCGGCGTTGGGCGCGAACACCTGCAGGCGCGCACCCTGCGGGTTGGTCACGTAGCCGGCCTGGTCGGTCTGGAAGTTGCCGGCGCGCGAGTACACGCGGGCGCCGTTCATGCTCATGGTGAAGAAGCCTTCGCCGGAGATCGCCATGTCCAGGCTGCGCCCGGTCTGCTCGTTGTTGCCCTGCGAGAACTGCTGGGCCACGTTGGTCAGGCGCACGCCCGAACCCACTGCATTCTTTGACAGGCCATAGCTGGTGGCCGAGAACAGGTCGGCGAACTCGGCGCGCGATTCCTTGAAGCCGGTGGTGTTGACGTTGGCGATGTTGTTCGCGGTGACGTTCAGGTCGGCATTGGCGGCATTGATGCCGGACAGCGAGATGTTGAAGCCCATGGGATTCTCCTTGGATGCGTGACGAAGGGACTCAGCTGACGCGCAGCACGTAGTCGATCGGGGCCGTGCCCAGGCCCTTGAGGTTGAGGTAGAGGCCGTCCGAGCCGACGGTGACGCTTTCCACCGGTGCTTCGACGTAGGTGTTGATCTTGGTCTGGGTACCGGCGCTGTCGGTGTGGGTGGCGGCGATGGTGTAGCTGCCGGCGGCCATGCGGTTGCCGTTGGCATCCTTGCCATCCCAGTTGAAGGTCACTTCGCCGGCTTCCTTGGCTTCCACGCTGAGCTGGGTCACCTTCACGCCGTTGGCGTCGGTGATGTCCACGGTGACGTAGCCGGCGCCGGGCGCAGCGACCATGCCGCTGGTATCGCCTTCGGTTTCCAGCTGCCACTTGGTGGAGGGCACAAGTACGTCATGGCCGACCAGCGCCGCGCCGCGCAGGACCTGGTCGCCGGCCATCGATTCCTGGAAGCCTTGGACGGTGCTGTTGAGGTCATTGATGCCCTGCACCTGCGACAGCTGCGCCATCTGCGCCACCATCTGGGTGTTGTCCATGGGCTTGAGCGGATCCTGGTGCTGCAGCTGCTCGGTCATCAGGCGCAGGAAGTCGGCCTGGTCCAGGGTGTCCTTCTTCTTGGTGGTGCTGCTGTTGGGTGCGTTCAGGCCCAAGGCGCTGTAGATGTCGGTGTTGCCGACGCCGCTGGTGCTGCTCATGACGGTATGTCCTGCAATAAGAAGGGTCAGCGACCCATGGTCAGGGTGGCCAGCGCCAGTTCCTTGGCGGTGGTGAGCATCTCCACGCCGGCCTGGTAATTGCGCGAGGTCGAGATCAGGTTGACCATCTGGGCGACGGGGTCGACATCGGGCTGGTAGATGTAGCCATCGCCATCGGCCAGGGGGTGGCCGGGCTCGTAGCGCTTGATCGGCGCGGCGTTGCTCTGGCTGATTTCCTTGACCTGGACGGTGGTGATGTTCGGGTCGGTGCGGCTGGTGACCGACTGGAAGATCGGTTCGAGCGGCTTGTACACGGCATCGGCCGAGCCGGCGACGGTGTCGGCGTTGGACAGGTTGGAGGCCAGCGTGCTCATGCGCACGGACTGGGCCTGCAGCGCGGAGCCGGCGATATCGAAGATGGGCAGGTTGCTCATGGCTTATTGCCCCGTGATTGCGGTGAGCATGGAGCGCACCTTGGATTCGACGAAGCTCAGCGAGGCGCGGTATTCCAGCGCGGCGCGGCCATAGGCGGCGCGCTCGGCATCGGGATCGACGGTGTTGCCGTCGATGCTCGGCTGCACGCCTTCCTTGGTGATCTGGAACGGGTTGAGCCCACCGCCGATGCTGAAGTGCTGCTCATTGGTGGTCCGCATGAGCCCGTTGCTGTCGGCACCCTGGGCGTTGCGCAGGGCGGCATCGAAGTCCAGGTCCTGGGCCTTGTACCCGGGGGTATCGGCATTGCTCAGGTTGCTGGCAATCAGCTTCATCCGCTGCTCGCGCAACGGCATGGCCTGGGCATGGACACCCAGATAGTCGGAAATCAGGTTGGGCATGGCGCTCTCCCACGGGACGATGTGGGGGAGGTTGCAAGGGCCGTGCCAGAACGGGGACGTGCAACCGCGCCGAACCGAAGGCCTCGGTTGATTGGTCGGGATCCCAATGGGCCCGCAAAAATTCGTAGCCCCGGCCGTTGGCCGGAAACCGCGCGCAGCGCGGCCCAAGCGTCCGAAGCCGGCGGGTTATCGCTCGCGGCCAACATCCCGGCGTTTAGAGGTTCCGAAGCCGCCCGTCAGGCGCTCATGTCGCCTGATACACGGTTTCGTTCTGGTTGCACACCCGGACGTACGGTCCCGACCGACAGCCTGTCAGGCTCCGGACCCTTTGGCCGCGCTGCGCGCGGTGTCCGGCCAACGGCCGGGGCTACGAATTCATACGGGCCCATTGGGGTCCGGATCAATCAACCAAGGTCAACGGCCGGTCAGGCCGCCAGGGCGACCTTCCGGAGGCGATCCAGCACGAAATCGGCCAGTTCGTGTGGGGAATACTTGGCCACGAAGGCGTTGGCGCCGACCCGCTCGACCATGGCGTTGTTGAATACGCCCGAGAGGGAGGTGTGAAGCAGCACGTACAGGCCGGCCAGGCCCGGGTGGCGACGGATTTCCGTCGTCAGGGTGTAGCCGTCCATGGCCGGCATTTCGATGTCCGAAATGACCATGGCATAACGCTCGGCCGGGTTTTCGCCGGCGGCGTGGATCTGCAGCAGATGGTCCAGCGCCTGCTTGCCGTCCGAGAGCAGGGTGGCGCCCACGCCCAGCTGGTCCAGCACGCTGCGGATCTGCTGGCGGGCAACCCGCGAGTCGTCCACCACCAGCACCTGCAGCTGCGGGGCGTCGGCCGGCAGCGCCATCGAGGGGTCCAGCACGGCCTCGCCACGCACCTGGGCGATGTCGGCCAGCACGCTTTCCACGTCGATCACCTGGATCAGCTCACCCTGGAAGCGGGTGACGGCGGTCAGGTAGCTCGATTCGGCGCCCAGTTCCGGCGGCGGGTGGATGTCTTCGACCGCGATGTTGACGATGCGCTCCACGCCGCTGACCAGGAAGCCCTGGATCGAGCGGTTGAATTCGGTCACCACCAGGTAGCCCGGCGACTTGTCGGCGTCCGGCTCGCGCTCGGGGTGGCCGATCGCCAGGCCCAGGTCCAGCACCGGTACCGAGCGGCCGCGCACGTCGGCCACGCCGGCGAACTGGCTGGGCAGCCCGGGTACCTGGAACAGGTCCGGCCGGCGCAGGACTTCCTGCACCTTGAACACGTTGACGCCAAAAAGCTGACGTCCGCCAAGGCGGAACAGCAGCAGGGCCAGGCGGTTGTGGCCCGCCAGGCGCGTGCGCTGGTCGATGCGGTTGAGCAGGTCATGTGACATGGGGGATGTATCGGCGGCATTGGCAATCACTTGAGCGCCGCGCGCCGTGCATGAACGGCACGGCCCTTGCAGGGTGCTGCGCATGTGCCTTGCCCCGGAGCCGCCATGCGTATCCTTCCTATAGTTGTCGCGCTGATCGCGTTGGCCGGTGCGTCCCCGCACGCCCAGGCCGCTGGCGGCTGGCAGCCGGTGGACAGCATCCGCGCCGCCGCGCTGTCCACGTTGCCGGCGGGCAGCGAAGGCGACACCACCCTGGATTCGGCGCTGCGCCTGCCGGCCTGCGGCCAGGACCTGCGCGCCCAGCCCACCGGCACCAGCACCGTGGAGGTCAGCTGCCCCGACGCGGGTGGCTGGCGCCTGTTCGTACCGGTGAAGGTGCGCCGCAACCAGACCGTGCTGATCCTCAATCGGGGCATTGCCGCTGGAGAAACGCTGGGGGTGGCCGATATCACCACGGCACAGCGAGACGTGGCCCGCATTGCCGGTGCCGCCCTGGCCGACCCGGCCGTGGCGGTGGGGCGGGTGGCGCGGCGTACGCTGAGTGCCGGCAGCCTGCTGTCGGCCAACGACCTGGTCGCCCAGCGTCTCATCCGCCGCGGCGACAGCGTTGCCCTGGTCTCGCGTTTTGGTGGGGTCGAAGTCCGGGTGGCGGGGAAGGCTCTGGCCGATGCAGGTGAAAATGAACGCGTATCCGTGGAAAATCTGTCGTCACGCAAGGTGGTCCAGGGCACGGTGGCGGCCAGCGGCGACGTTTTTGTGACGCGCTGACCACTCCAGCACGCAAAATCTCCTAAAGATGCCGGCCCCCGTGCCGTTATCCCTTGTGAACCGTAACTCCCAGGACAACCCATGAGCCAGAAAATCGACGGCAACCTGCAGGCGACCGCCCATCTGCGCAGCATTGCGCCGGGTAACAAGCCCAGCGTGAGCACCGATGCCCCGGCGCGGCCGGTGGAAGCGGCCGACAGCCTGAAGCTGACCGGCGAGGCCACCAGCCTGCAGGCGCTGCAGCGCGAACTGAGCACCGCCCCGGCGATCGATGCCGGCCGCGTGCAGGCCGTGCGCGAGTCGCTGCAGAACGGCACCTACAAGATCAATCCGGACGCGATCGCCTCGCGCATGCTTGAGCTGGACCAGCAGCTGCAGAAATGAAGCTGGCCATGAGCGAGCCATTGCAGCGCCTCAGCGATGCCTTGGACGTCGAACGCCAGGCCTTGGTGGAGCATGACGTCCAGTCCCTGATCCGCGCCACCAGCGCCAAGCTCGATGCGCTGCGTGCGCTGGAGCAGGTGTTGCCGGTGGGGCAGAACGAACGCCTGCAGGAGCTGGCCGAGCGCAACCGCGCCAACGGCGTGCTGCTGGCGCGCCGCCGCCGCGAGGTCAACTGGGCACTGCGCCAGCTGGGCCGCAGCGAAGCCTCCTCGGCGTACGACGCCAAGGGCCAGGCCAACACCCTGCACACGCGCAGGCCGCTGGCCGTCGCCTAGGCGCCAACACGGATATAGTGGGCACCTGTTTCGACTGCCCCGATGTGACCGTGACCGCGCCCACCACTTTTGTCACCGCACCGCTGCCGCCGCAGCCGGTTCTGCTTGCGCTGTTCGAGCGCATCAACGAAGGCGTGCTCCTGTTCCGTGATGACGGCAGCGTGGCCGTGGCCAACGCCGCCGTGCGCGGCATGCTCGGCCAGGCCGAGATCGATGCCGGCGTGGATCCCGCGCAATGGCTGCGCCAGCTGCTGCCGCCCGATGCGCTGGAGCATGCGCGCCTGCACGGCCACTGGAACGGCAGCCTGCCCGTGGGCGAACGCATGGTCATCGCGCATGTCTACCAGCAGGAAGACGCCGGCAGGCTTCATTACCTGGCGCTGTTCCGTCGCATCGAAGGCCAGGAAGACTACGAACGCGAGCTGCAGCAGCGCCACGCCGAGCTGCGGCAGGCCTACCTGCGCCTCAACGGCACCCAGGAAAAACTGCTGCAGTCGGAAAAGATGGCCTCCATCGGCCAGCTCGCCGCCGGCGTCGCGCACGAGATCAACAATCCCATCGGCTACGTGCACTCCAACCTGGGCAGCCTGCAGGAATACCTGCGCAGCCTGTTCACCGTGATCGAAGCCTACGAGCGGGCACTGCGCGCGCCGGACCCGAAGGCGCTGATTCCCGAAATCGACGATATCCGCAACCGCTTCGACATCGATTTCATCAGCCGCGACCTGCCGCAGCTGATGGCCGAATCACGCGAAGGCATCGAGCGGGTCACCCGGATCGTGCGTGACCTGAAGGACTTCTCCTACTCGGGCCGCGACGAATCGTGGAAGCTGGTCGACCTGCACTCGGGTCTTGAGTCCACGATCAACATCATCTGGAACGAGCTCAAGTACAAGGTGACGCTGCACCGCGAGTTCGGCCAGCTGCCGCTGGTGGAATGCCTGCCGTCCGAGCTCAACCAGGTCTACATGAACCTGCTGCTCAATGCCGGCCACGCCATCGCCGAGCGCGGCACCATCACCGTGCGCACCGGCGTGGACGGCGACTACGTCTGGGTGGAATTCGAAGACACCGGTGGCGGCATTTCGCCGGACCTGCGCCAGCGCATCTTCGACCCGTTCTTCACCACCAAGCCGGTGGGCAGCGGCACCGGGCTGGGGCTGTCGATTTCGTACAGCATCATCAACAAACACCACGGGCGGATCGACCTGGACAGCACCCCGGGCGTGGGTTCGCGATTCCGGTTGGTGTTGCCGATCAAGCAACCGCGCTAAAGCGTAGTCCCGATCATTTTCATGCGTTACCGCGCGTTGCTGGGTTCACGGCAGTCGTTTGGGAACCGACTCTACCAGCGCAGGGTGTGCCTGCCGTTTGTTTCCGCCCGCGACCAACTGTCGGGGGAGGGCGGCGGGTAGCCCACGGAGGGACTGTCAAAAACATGGATGTTTTTGCCAAGCCCCCAAGGGTGAAGGCGCACTGCTTGCGAGGCACTGCCTCGCGTGCGACTGAACGCACAGCCGCTGGCGGCTGGGCCGGGGCCCGGAGGGCGGTTTACGGCGTGTCCCGGAGTGGGCTGCCCGTCGCCCTCCCCAGCACGTAGCAACGGACACGCTGCTCTCAATCGCCTTCAGGCGCCGGTATAGCAACCGGTTGTGAGGTGTTGGCGCGCCGTTGCTCTTCGTGCGTGCGGAACGCCTGGTGGATGTGCTTGCGCAGCTCGTCGTCGTTCCAGGGCTTGGTCAGGAAGCGGTAGATCGCGCCGCGGTTGATCGCGTCGGTCACCGTGTTGAGGTCGGTGTAGCCCGAAAGGACCAGCCGGATCGTGTCCGGGTACAGCATCTTCACCCGGCCCAGGAACTCCGTGCCGCTCATGTCGCTCATGCGCTGGTCCGACAGGATCACCTGCACGTCGTTGATCGCCAGCAGGTCGAACGCATCGCGCACGTTGCCCGCCGCCAGGATCCGGTAGCCATCGCGGCGGAACAGGCGCACCAGCGAACGCAGCACGTTCTCCTCGTCGTCCAGCAGCAGCAGCGTGCGGTCCGGGCGGGTTTCGGCGAACGCTTCCGGGCGCAGGTAGCGCCGGCGCAGGGTCATGCCCGCCGCGTCGGCCGACATCGGCTCGCCGAACAGGTACCCCTGGAACACGTCGCAGTCATTGCGGCGCAGGAAGCCCAGCTGCGCCTGCGACTCCACCCCGTTGGCGATCACCGTCATGCCCAGCTGGTGGCCCATGGCGATGATCGCGCGCGCAATGGCCGCCTCGCGGTTTCCGGCCGGCGCGCTCTTGATGAAGCTGCGGTCGATCTTCAGCTTGTCCACCGGGTAGCGCACCAGCGCGCTCAGGCTGGAATCGCCGGTGCCGAAGTTGTCCAGGCTAAGGCTGATGCCTTCATTGCGCAGGTTCACCAGCGTTTCGTGCACGAAATTGACGTTGTTGGTCAGCGCACTTTCGTTGATTTCCAGCGTGAGCATCTGCGCCGGCACGCCGGCGGTCTGCATCAGCGCCATCACCTCACCGAAGAAGTTCGGGCGCAGCAGCTGCAGCGTCGACACGTTCACCGCGATGGTGAAGTCATCGAAGCCCAGGTCCCGCCAGAGCCTGGCCTGCTTCAGTGCGCCCTCCAGCACCCACGTGCCGATCTGCACGATGATGCCCAGCCGCTCGGCGGTGCGCATGAAACGCTCCGGCACCAGCATGCCCAGCGTCGGTGACTGCCAGCGCAGCAGCGCCTCCATCCCGACCACATGGCCATCGCGGGCGCTCACCAGCGGCTGGTAGCGCAGCTTCAGCTCGCCATTGGGAATGGCGTCCACGATCTGGCGCGCGATGATGCTCTCGCTGTGCGCGCTGGACGGGGTATTGACCGCGTGGATGCGCACGGCATTGCCGCCCTCGCGGGCGGCCTGGTACAGCGCGTCCTCGGCATGGTCGAGCAGGCGCGAGGTCTCTGTCGCATGCTCCGGACACAGGCTGACGCCGAGCTTGCCGGTCATGAACAGCGTATACGGCAGCACCGAGAGCGGCAGCTCCAGCTGCTGCCGGATCTCTTCGGCCAGGTCGTCCGGCAGCGGCAGGTCGGCAGTGCGCGGTACCGCGATCAGGAACTCATCGCTGCCATGCCGCCACAGCTTGCCGCGCCCGCGCAGGTGGTGCTGCAGGCGCTGGGCCACCAGCACCAGCGCCTGATCGCCGACCTCGGCGCTCATGTTCTCGTTGACCGACGCGAAGTGGTCGATATCCACGTGCATCAGCATCAACGGCGTGCCACCGGAGGCGGCCTCGGCCACCATCGCCTGCAGCGCAGGATTGCCGGCACCCAGCCGGGGCGGCGCGTCCTCGATGCTGACCAGGGGCAGGGAAGGGTTCCACATCACTCAATATTCCACGGTATCGGGGGTGGCCACGCCATCGCTGCGGTAAGGCAGGAACAGGTCGACCAGGGTGCCGGCGCCATGCGCCGACTCGATCTTGAGGGTGCCGCCGGCGCTCTGCGCGCGTTCGCGCATGACGATCAGGCCCAGCCCGCGCGGGCCGTCGGGGTCGAAACCCTCGCCGTCATCGCGCACCTGCAGGTGCAGGCCATGGTCCTGCACGTCCTGCAGCGTCAGGTGCACCTGGCTGGCGCGCGCATGGCGCAGCACATTGGTCAGGCTTTCCTGGGCGATGCGGAAACAGGCCTGCTCGATCTCACCCTGCGGCCGTCGCGGCAGCGCCGCGATGTCGGCCAGCAGTTCGATCGGCGAGGAACGGAACAGCACCCCGGCCTGCCAGCGCAACGCCGCCTCCAGGCCCAGTGCGTCCAGCTGCGGCGGGCGCAGCAGGGTGGAGATGTCGCGCAGCTTGCCCACCGTGGTGTCGGCCAGCTGGATGATCTGCTCCAGGTCTTCGCCGCGCCGTTGCGGATCGGCTTCATCCTGTGCCGCATACGCCGACAGCTTCATGGCGGTGATGGCCTGGCCGATATCGTCGTGGAGGTCGCGCGAGATCGCGCGGCGCTCGTCTTCCTGCAGCGAGAACAGGCGCCCGGCCATGGCCTGCAGCTCGCGGTTGCTGGTTTCCAGCGCCTCGCGGATGCGCTCGGGCTCGCTCAGGTCGCGCACGATCAACAGCTTGCAGTTGCGCCCGCCGTAACGGACCTCGCCCACCGCCAGGCCGGCCTGGAAACCTTCGCCGTCCAGCCGGCGCATGCCGATGACTTCACTGCCGCTGCTGGGCAGGGGAATGGTGGCGAACAGCTGCGCGCGGACCCGGGACAGGTCGGTGGCGGCGACCAGCGCCGACAGCGGCTCGCCCAGCAGCGTATGTTGCCCGTAGCCGAACTGGGCCGCGGCGCAGGCATTGGCATACAGCACGTGTTCGTCGGAGAGGATCACCACGCCGTCGGGCAGCACCCGGACCAGTTCGCGGAACTGCTCCTCACGCTCGCGCAGCAGGCGCCGCGAGTGTTCGCGCTCGGTGACATCCTGCAGGGTGCCCAGCACGCGCGGGCGCCCGGCGTCGTCGGTGCCGCTCTCGGCGCGCAGGTGGACCATCAAGGCGCGACCGTCCATGGCCAGCAGCGGCAGCAGTACGTCGATCTGCACCTGCTCACCCCGCATGTCCTGCAGCAGCTGTTCGCTCAGTGCGGCAGTGGACGGATCGGCCGGCACCAGCAGCTCGTCGAAGCGGTGCCAGCGCCGCGCTTCCGGTGGGCGCCGGCCCAGCAGGTGGTAGACCTGGTTGGAGTACTGGCCCATACCCGTGGCGGGGTCGACTTCCCACGCGCCGATACGGGCCATTTCATGGGCTTCCTCGACACGGGCCAGGGCCTGGTCGCGGCGGCGCAGCGCCTGGTCTTCGCGGGTCCGGTCGATGGCGATCAGCAGCCGCGCCGGGCGGCCGGCGTAATCGAGGTAGTTGCTGCGCATTTCGATCCGCCGCGGGCTGCCGTCCTTCAACAGCAGGTCGGCGGTAAGCACGCACAGCTGGTCCGGCTGGGCCCGGATCTGCTCAAGCTTGGCGGCCAGGACTGCTTCGTCGCCCGGTGGCCACAGCGCGGTCATCGGCAGGGCCGTGAACTCCTCGCGCGTCCAGCCGAACAGGCTGCACGCGGCCGGGTTGACGTCCAGGATCTCCAGCGTGTCCAGGTCGTACACCAGGATCGGCCCGGGGTTGCCCTCGAACAGCTGCCGGTGGCGCTGCTCGGAGTGCTCCAGCTTCGCGTGGGTCTGCAGCACGTGGTGGGCGAGCGGGCGCAGCAGCAGGTAGATCAGCGCGCCGCTGAGAATGACGAAGAACGCCCCTTTGGCGGTCTGCCAGCGCGCGGCCGTGGCCAGGTCGGCGGTGAGCACCTGCACGGCGGCGTCGCTGCAAAGGATCCACACCAGCGCCAGCACCAGATAGCCGAGCACCACCCGCCAGCGATCGCGGCGCAGGGCCTGGGCGAGCGGGTGGTCACGACGGTGCGGTGCGGGCGGGCCGGGCGGGACGACAGGCATGGGGCGCGACGGGAAGGGGTTGGGTGGGCGGTCCATAGTAGTGGCTGGGACACCCCGGGCGCACGCGAGGCTCAACTATCGACCAGAACAGCCGCTAACGATTGCGTTCCCGGCTGTCGGGTGCGTTATCGGAGTCATACCGCGTGGACCAAGGCATCATCGCGAGTCTGCTGCAGCACCCCCTGGCCTCGGCCCTGGTCATCCTGGACCGGACCGGGCGCCCGCTCGCCGCCAATCCGGCCGCGCGCGAACATGGGTTGCCGGCTACCGTGGCGGCCTACGGCGAGCTGCTGGAAGACCTGCGGCTGCTGGCCGCCGATGGCGGCCTGGTGCCCTGCCAGCTGCCGGGTGGGCCCCGTGGACGCTTCGATGGCTGGATGCGCGCCGTGCACGACGCCGACGGCAACCTGCTGGCCTTCACCCTGAGCGTGCCCGAACCGGTGGCCGCCTACGCGGGCAGCCGCTGGGAAGTGGCGCTGGACCACGCCGGACACGGCTTGTGGGACTGGGACCTGCCCAGCGACGCGGTGACCCGTTCGCAGCGCTGGCATGACGTGCCGGCTGGCATGGACGAACACGCGGCGGCGGACGCCGGCCAGACGTTGCTGGCGCCTGTGCATCCCGATGACCAGGCCGCGGTGCGCGCGGCGCTGGACGCGCACCTGCGCGGCGAAGGCGAGGTGTACACCGCCCAGTACCGCCTGCGCCATCCCGAAGGCGAGTGGCGCTGGGTGCTCGATCGCGGCCGCGTGGTGGCCCGTACCGTCGACGGACAGCCGCTGCGCATGGTCGGCACCCACACCGACATCCAGGCACAGAAACAGATGGAAGCCCTGCTGCTGGAGCAGCAGGTACACCTGCGCGAGGCGCAGCGCATCGCCAGCATGGGCAGCTGGTCGTGGGACCCGGACAGCCGCCAGTTCTGGTGGTCGCCGGAGTTCCGGGCGCTGCTCGGCGTGGGCGATGCCCCGTTGAGCAGTCGCCGGCACTGGCTGCGCCTGCTGGAACCGCGTTCGCGCGGCCTGCTGCGGCAGGCCTGGCGGCGCATGCTGCGCGATGGCAAGCCCAGCACGCTGGCGCTGGAGCTGCCGCGCGGGAACGACAGCGCGCTGCACCTGCGATTGTGGATGCAGCCGCTGCTGGGCCCGGACGGGCGCATCCAGCGCCTGCTCGGCCAGGTCCAGAACATCACCGAACAGCACCAGACCGATGCGCTCATCCGCTGGCGGACCGAGCTGCTGAACCGGGTCTCTGCGCTGGGCAGGATCGGCGGTTGCGAGATCGACGTGGCCACCCGCCACATGCAGTGGACCGAGGAGTGCTACCGCATCCACGGGCTGCGCAAGGAACCGATCACCCTGGACCAGGCGCTGGCGCTGTACACGCAGGATTCGCGCGATGCGTTCGAGGCCGCACTGGCGCGCATTGCCGCCGGCGGCCTGCCCGAACAGCTGGACCTGTGCTTCTACCGCCAGTCCGGGCTGCGCGTCTGGGTGCAGGTGCTGGTCGAGCTGGATCATCGCGACGGCCTGCCAACCCGCTTCGTGGTGCTGTTCCGTGACATCACCCGCGAACGCGAAGCCAACGAGCGGATCGAGCTGCTGGCCCATTATGACCTGCTCACCGGCCTGCCCAACCGCATGCTCCTGCGCGAGCAGACCGCCGACGCCATCGAGGAAGCGCGCGATCGCGGCGCGCCGTTGGCGATGCTGTTCATCGACCTGGATGGTTTCAAGACCATCAACGACACCTTCGGCCACGCCACCGGCGATGCGCTGCTCAAGGCAGCGGCGGCGCGGCTACACCAGAACCTGCGCAACGCCGACCTGTTCGGGCGCTTCAGCGGCGATGAGTTCATCGTGGTGCTGCGCGACCTGGCCGATCCGGAAGATGCCGGGCACGTGGCGCGCAAGCTGATCGCATCGCTGGCCGAGCCGCTGCAGCGCGGTGACACCACCTTGAAGGTGGGCGCCAGCGTAGGCATTGCGATGCTCGACGAAGGACGCACCGATTTCGATTCCCTGCTGCGCGCAGCCGATGCGGCCATGTATGCCGCCAAGGAAGCGGGCCGCAATACCTACCAGTACTACAGCCAGGACGCGTTGCTGCGGATCCAGCGCAAGTTGGAGATCGAGCACGCGCTGCTGGGTGCCATCGAGCGCGAAGAATTCAGCCTGGCCTACCAGCCGCTGCTGCATGCCGCGCAGGACCAGCCGCCGGCCATCGAGGCGCTGCTGCGCTGGCACCGCCCGGGGATTGGCTACTGCAGTCCAGCCGAGTTCATTCCCATTGCCGAGAAGTGCGGCGAGATCGTGCGCATCGGCGACTGGGTGCTGGCCGAAGCCTGCCGCCAGGCAGCCGCCTGGGACCGGGCAGGGCTGGTGTTCGACCGGATCGCGGTGAACGTATCGGCCGTGCAGCTGCGCGACCGCGGCTTTGCCGAGCGGGTGATCGACATCTGCCACGCCCATGGCTGGGCACCGCAGCGGCTGGAACTGGAGCTGACCGAATCGGCGCTGATCCGCGACACCGACGTGCTGCGGCATTGTTTTGATGTGCTGGAGCGGCACGGCGTGCCCTTGGCGGTAGACGATTTCGGTACCGGCTTCTCCAACCTGCACTACCTCAACCGTTTCCCGGTGGGCCGCCTGAAGATCGACCGCAGCTTCGTGCAGGGCATGCTCCACGATGCCGGTACCGCCGAGGTCACCCAGGCCATCGTGCACCTGGGCCACGCCCTGGGCATGAAAGTGGTGGCCGAAGGCGTGGAAACCGAGCAGGAAGAAGCGATGCTGCGCCGCCAGGGCTGCGATGAGATCCAGGGCTACCTGTATTCGCGTCCGCTGACCCCGCGTGACCTGGCCCAGTGGCTGAAGCACGGTGGCGGACAGATGCAGGCGATTCCCGCCCCGGCGGGTGACGCGTTGCGGATTCCGGTCGCCCCCTGACGGTGCGTGGGCCGGCCAACGGCCGGCGCTACCGGTGTCCGGTGCCCGTTGATGATCCCGATACCGTCGTGTCCATGACCGTTGACGAGCCTGTGGTGGGTTGATTCCGATCCACGGATTGTCACGGGCCCATCGGGACCCGTATCAACCAACCCTGTCTCCGCTCAATCCCAGGTCCCACGCCAATCCCGCCAATGCGGGATCCAGCGGCGCTGCCGCCGGTGCCGTCGCCAACATTCCCGCCAGCTCCCGTTGCGCCTGCTGTTCCAGCGCCGCCAACAGCGCACGCCCGCTCTTCGGTGCCGCGGGCGGCGGAGCAGGGGGGATGACGTCGCCCGCAGCGTCGGGCGACGCGCCGTTACCGGCAGGAATCAATTGAGAGGGGGCGGCGTTCAACAGCATGCGGCAGTCTTCAGCAGATGGGTCAGGGTGCTACACGCACGAAAGCCCCGGCAATGCCGGGGCCCTCGTGGAATGCCGTTGCGGGCACGAATGGCAGGTCAGAACAGTTCGACCGCACCGGCTGCCATGCTCTGCTGGCTCACCGGCTTGTGCGGCGGGCGTTCCCATTCGCTGCGCATTTCGCGCAGGCGGTTGCCGGTACGCTGCAGCGCGGTGGCCACTTCGGCATCGAACACGCCGCCGTTACGGTGCAGCAGTTCCTGCAGGCCGACCGCTTCACGGTTGATCGAGGTCAGGCGGTCCAGGTGGGTGTGCACGCCGCCCAGGGCCTGGGTGGCGATGTCCTCGAACTGCAGGGCGCGCACGGCTTCGGCCACGCTGCTGTCGATGGCACGGCCGCACTCGGAGATCTCGCGCATGCCTTCGCCCAGCGACGCGTTGATCTGCGCCACGTTGTCGAGCATGGCCGCCGCTTCGTGACGCGCTTCGCGGGAGCGGTCCATGTCCCGCGAGGCCATGTTGGACACCGTCTCGCGGACCTTGGCGATGGCGTCCTTGGAGCTGTGCGCCAGCTTGCGGATCTGCTCGTTGAAGGTGGTGGAACGCTCGGAGAGGTTGCGTACCTCGTCGGCCACCACTGCGAAGCCGCGACCGGCTTCACCGGCACGGGCTGCTTCGATGGCCGCGTTCAGCGCCAGCAGGTTGGTCTGGTCGGCGATCGACTTGACGTCTTCCAGCAGCGCGAAGATGCCATCCAGGTGCTGCGCCATCTGGTCGATGTGCTGCACGGTGTTGCTGCTCTGGCCGCTGACCTGTTCCAGCGCTTCCACCAGCTGTTCCATGCGGTGGCTGGCGTGCTGGGCGAAACGGGCCACGTCGACGCCGGCGCCGCCGTCTTCACCGGCGCGGTCGACGATCCGGGCCAGTGCCTGGCTCTGCTGGCGGGACTTGCGGTTCATGGCATCGAAGCTGCCACCCAGGCCGGCCACGGCCTGGCGGATCAGGTCACGGGCGCGTTCGATTTCGCCACGCGAACCGTCGATTTCGTTGCCGACGAACGAGCGCAGCTCGGTCAGCAGCTGGTCCTGTTCCCGCATCATGCGGGCATGCTCGGGCGAGCGCTGGGTCTGGGCGCGGGCGGTCCACCACGCGAACCCCAGCCAGCTGAGCGTCATCGTGGTCAGGATCGCCCAGCGCAGGGCGGCCGGCCATTCAAAGCCGATGGCGAAGGGAAGCAGCAGGGTCAGGACCAGGGGGGCGGCCAGACTAGTGAAGAGGCGTGAGTACATGGACGTTCTCGGGGAGGTGCACGGATGATGTATCGGCCGTACCCCCGTTTGCTTTAGCCGCCGTGCACCATTTTTTATCGAAGCTGACGGTCCACAGCGTCGATCATCGCCTTGCGCGAGATCAGGAAATCCCAGTACTGGCCGCCGGTCTGGCGCCACAGCACCGCCGAACGCACCGCCGCCAGCAGCAGTGCGCGGATCTCGGCCACCACCCCGGCCTGGCCCAGGTAGTGCGGGTTGCCCTGGACCATCACCCGCGGTTTGAGGTGACTGATGGTGTCGGCATACAGTCCGCCCAGGCTGGACAGCACGTCCGGGTGGGCACTGTCGTTCAGCTCGGCGGCCTGGCGCTGGGCACGGGCGATGCCCTGGCTGACCTGCTCGACCACGGCGTTCTCGCGCACGAAGCGGCGCTCCAGCTGCAGCACGGCCAATGCCAACCGCGGCAGGATCTCGTCCTGGCCCTGGTTGCGGAAATAGTTGTGCAGCAGGCGCAGGCCCGGGGCCAGGTTGGCGGCGCTGCCATAGATGGCCTGCGGGCTGTCAGCGTCGATCCGGAACACGCTGTCGATGGCGGTGCGGACCACGCTGGCCTCGGAATGGCCGGTTTCGGCGATGCGGCGCACCTGCTGCAGCGCCTGGGCGATGCCAGCCAGGGCAAGGACGCGGTCGTCGATGGAAAAACTCATGCAGCAGATACCTCGAAGGGGGAAGGGGCGGTGCGCAGGCGCTGCTCCAGCGGCGCATCGGTGGCGGCGATCACCGCGCCACCCAGGCAGACCTCGTCGTCATACAACACCAGGGATTGCCCGGGGGTGACGGCACGCTGTGGCCGCGCGAAACGCACATCCACGCTGCCATCGCCGCGCACCCGCACCGTGCAGGGCTCGTCCGGTTGGCGGTAGCGGGTCTGCGCGGTGCACTCGAATTCGCGCGCAGGCGGTGCGCCGGCGATCCAGTGGGCAGTTTCCGAATGCAGGCGGGTCGACTGCAGCCACGGGCTTTCGCGGTCCTGGTCCACGTACAGCACGTTGCTGGCCACGTCCTTGCCCACCACGTACCACGGGGCCGCCGGGCGGCCCCGCACGCCGCCGATGTTCAGGCCCTCGCGCTGGCCCAGGGTGAAATAGAACACCCCGGGGTGCTCCGCGATGCGGTTGCCGTCCGGGTCCTGGATCTCACCGGTACGCGCCGGCAGGTAACGGCCCAGGAATTCGCGGAAGTCCCGCTCGCCGATGAAGCAGATGCCGGTGGAGTCCTTCTTGGCGTGGGTCGGCAGGCGCGCATCGCGGGCAATGCGGCGCAGGTCGTTCTTCTGCAGGTCGCCGATCGGGAACAGGGTGGCGGCCAGCTGGGCCTGGCCCAGCTGGTGCAGGAAGTAGCTCTGGTCCTTGCTGCGGTCGGCACCGCGCAGCAGTGCCCAGCGCCCGCCCACCTGGGCCACGCGGGCGTAGTGGCCGGTGGCGATGCGTTCGGCGCCCAGCTCGCGGGCCGCGTCCAGGAAGTGCTTGAACTTCACTTCGCGGTTGCACAGCACGTCCGGGTTGGGGGTGCGCCCGGCCGCGTATTCGGCCAGGAAGTGTTCGAACACGCCCTGCCAGTATTCGCTGGAGAAGTCGCGGAAGTGGAACGGAATGTCGAGCAGGCCGCACACGGCGACCGCATCGCGGCGGTCGTCTTCGGCGCGGCAATCGCCGCTGCCGTCGTCGGCCCAGTTCTGCATGAACAGCCCGGCCACCGGCTCGCCCTGCTGGACCAGCCGCCAGGCGGCCACGGACGAATCCACGCCGCCGGAAACGCCGACCATGATGCGCGGGGTGCTCATGCAACCTCCTTCACGATCGACAGCGGGTGGCGCTGGCCCGCCAGGAAGTCGGCAACGACCTGCCAGACCAGCGGACTGCGCAGCCGCGAGGGCTCGGCCAGCAGCTCGGCCGGGTCCAGCCACAGCGCGCGCAGGATGCCGGTGTCCAGCGGTCGGGCCGGGTCATGCGAGATCGGCTCGGCCGCGTAGGCGAAGCGCAGGAACGGCGTGCCGTCGGGCGCGGTCCACTGGTAAGTGCCGATGAAGGCGGTCAGCCGCACCGTCCAGCCCGATTCTTCCAGGGTCTCGCGCACGGCGGCGGCGGCCAGGCTCTCGCCCGGCTCCAGGTGCCCGGCCGGCTGGTTGAGCACCGCACGGCCGTCGATGGCTTCTTCCACCAGCAACAGGCGCCCGTCCCGCACCACCACGGTGGCCACGGTCACGTGCGGCGCCCAGCGCAGGTCCTGCACTTCGTTCACGTCAGTATTCGTCCGTTCCAGTCAGTTCAAGTTCCATCGCATCGGCGGTGTTCATCGCCGCCTCGATGGCCTCGCTCAGGGCGTCCGCGCTGGCGTTGGCATCCACCTTCACCACGAACATGGCCAGCTGCTCCTGCTTCACCCAGCCGCCCAGCTTGGCGTCCTGGGAGTCTTCCAGCAGGCGGTTGGCCACCGCGGCGGAGAACTGCTTGCCCGGCGCGTTGTAGCCCGGCGACCAGATCTCGCGGATGCGGTGCTTGCCGTACTCTTCCACGGCCGAGCGCACGAACACCAGCTGGGTGCGGTCGCCTTCGACGTCGAACACCAGCTTGTAGTCGCCGTCCTCGTCGACCTCGTAGGGGTACTTCAGCGTGTCCAGTACGCGGCCGACGGCCTTGTCGGGCGTTGCGGCCTGGGCCCCGAACACGGTGGCGGTCAGCAGCAGCGCGGTGGCGATCCTTTTCATGAAATCCCTGTGAAAGTATGTATCCATGAGTGGATTGTGACGGGGGCAGGGGGCCAACGTCCAATCCGGCCGGTGCGGCGTCTATAATGTCCGGATGCCCCGCGAGCCTTCCCAAGAACCCCACCACGACCACGGCGTAGCGCTGGAGCCAGCCCGCCCCGAGGTCGCGCCGCCGCCGTTCTACCAGGTGATGCTGCTGAACGACGACTACACCCCGATGGACTTCGTGGTGACCGTGCTGCAGCACTTCTTCTCGATGGATCTGGAAAAAGCCACCCAGGTGATGCTCAACGTGCACACCCGTGGCCGTGGCGTGTGCGGTGTGTTCACCCGCGAGGTCGCCGAATCGAAGGTGGCCCAGGTCAATGAGTTCTCGCGCATGAACCAGCATCCGCTGCTGTGCACGATGGAAAAAGCCGGATAACAAGGCGTTCCCGCCGCCCCGGTTGATTGATCCAGGCCCCAATGGGCCCATCACGATTCGTAGCGCCGGCCGTTGGCCGGCCCACGCATGGCCGTTTCCGGGCCCCATGCCCGTCCATGAGGGAAAGAGCGCCGGGGGCCGCCAAGGGGCGGGGCGCCTTGCAATGGGTGGATGACGTCGCCATCACGGGTCGGCAGCCAATGCTGGCGGTGTCTGGGGCATGATCGCGCGAGTGATAACGCCATCTGAACGCACCGATCCAGTAGGGTGATGGAAATTGTGCAGGTAGGCCGCATATTGTTCTCAACTGCCGCCGGAGTAGAACATGTTCAGTAAAGACCTCGAACACACCATCGGTCAGTGCTACAAGCGCGCCCGTGAGGCCCGCCATGAGTTCATGACGGTGGAACACCTGCTGCTGGCACTGCTCGACAACCCGTCCGCCCAGGCCGTGCTCAAGGCATGCGGGGCCGACGCCGACCGCCTGCGCCAGGAGCTGGAGCAGGCCATCGAAGCCTCCGTCTCGCGCCTGGCCGAAGATGACGGCCGCGACACCCAGCCCACCCTGGGCTTCCAGCGCGTGCTGCAGCGGGCCGTGTACCACGTGCAGTCCTCGGGCAAGAAGGAGGTCACCGGCGCCAACGTGCTGGTGGCGATCTTCGGCGAAAAGGACTCCCATGCGGTGTATTACCTCAACCAGCAGGACGTGACCCGGCTGGATATCGTCAATTACCTCTCCCATGGCATCGCCAAGCTGGGCGAGGAGGGCGAAGTGCCGCCGTCGTCGGACGCCGAAGGGCGCGCCGAGGGTGGCGATGGCGAAGGCAAGGGCGATGCCCTGGCCGAGTTCGCCAGCAACCTCAACGAAGCGGCGCGCAACGGCCGGATCGACCCGCTGGTCGGCCGCCGCGACGAAATCGAGCGCACCATCCAGGTGCTGTGCCGCCGCCGCAAGAACAACCCGCTCTACGTGGGCGAGGCCGGCGTGGGCAAGACCGCCATTGCCGAAGGCCTGGCCAAGCGCATCGTGGAAGGTACGGTGCCCGACGTGCTGGCCGATGCGGTGATCTATTCGCTCGATCTGGGCGCGCTGGTGGCCGGCACCAAGTACCGCGGCGATTTCGAAAAGCGCCTGAAGGGCGTGCTGACCGCACTGAAGAAGATGCCCAACGCCGTACTGTTCATCGACGAGATCCACACCATCATCGGTGCCGGGTCGGCGTCGGGCGGCACCATGGACGCCTCCAACCTGATCAAGCCGGCGCTGGCCTCCGGTGAGCTGCGCTGCATCGGCTCCACCACCTTCCAGGAATACCGCGGCATCTTCGAGAAGGACCGTGCGCTGGCCCGTCGCTTCCAGAAGATCGACATCGTCGAGCCGACCGTGGGCGAAACCTACGAGATCCTGCAGGGCCTCAAGCCCAAGTACGAGGCGCACCACGGCGTGACCTATGCCGATGACGCGCTGCAGGCGGCGGTGGACCTGTCGGTGAAGCACATCGGCGACCGCCTGCTGCCGGACAAGGCCATCGACGTAATCGACGAAGCCGGTGCCCGCCAGCGCCTGCTGCCCGAGGGCGAGCGCAAGGAGCTGATCGACATCGAGGAAATTGAAACGATCGTGGCCAAGATGGCGCGCATTCCGGCCAAGCAGGTCAGCGCCACCGACAAGGACGTGCTGCAGCACCTGGAGCGCAACCTGAAGATGGTGATCTTCGGCCAGGACCCGGCCATCGAGACCCTGTCCTCGGCGATCAAGCTGGCCCGTTCGGGCCTGGCCAATCCGGAAAAGCCGATCGGCAACTTCCTGTTCGCCGGCCCCACCGGCGTGGGCAAGACCGAGGTGACCAAGCAGCTGGCCCTGCAGCTGGGCATCGAGCTGGTGCGCTTTGACATGAGCGAGTACATGGAGCCGCATTCGATCAGCCGCCTGATCGGTGCGCCCCCGGGCTACGTCGGCTTCGACCAGGGTGGCCTGCTCACCGAAAAGATCGTCAAGACCCCGCACTGCGTGCTGTTGCTGGACGAGGTGGAAAAGGCCCACCCGGACATCTTCAACATCCTGCTGCAGGTCATGGACCGTGGCGTGCTCACCGACACCAACGGGCGCGAAGCCAACTTCAAGAACGTGGTGCTGGTGATGACCACCAACGCCGGCGCGGCGCAGGCCTCGCGGCGGTCGATCGGCTTCACCCGGCAGGACCACGCCACCGACGCGATGGAGATCATCCGCAAGAGCTTCACGCCGGAATTCCGCAACCGCCTCGATGCGGTGGTGCAGTTCCAGCCGCTGGGCTTCGAGCACATCCTGCGCGTGGTGGACAAGTTCCTGATCGAGCTGGAAATGCTGCTGCAGGAAAAGCACGTCAGCCTGTCGGCCACCCCGACCGCGCGCGACTGGCTGGCCCGCCACGGCTTCGACCCGCTGATGGGTGCCCGCCCGATGGCGCGGGTGATCCAGGACAAGGTCAAGCGCCCGCTGGCCGACGAGCTGCTGTTCGGCAAGCTGGTCAATGGCGGCCGCGTCAGCATCGACGTGCGCGACGACGAGCTGTTCGTCGAAGCGCAGGCCGAGCCGGAGCGGCTGCTGCCGGCAACGGTCGAATGACCGGCAGGCCACGACCGTTGGCCGTGGCTCATTGAACGCAAAAACGCCCCGGATGGGGCGTTTTTGTTGGGTCCCGCTCAGCGCTTGGCGCGGGATGCGAACGCCTCTGCGCTGATCGGCTCAAGCCGGGCGACATCGCAGCTGCCGGTGTCGGTGCGCAGCTTGCTGGCGCGTGCCCCGCACAGCTGGCCCTCGTTGCTGGGGGTGGCAAACTCGAGCTTTCGCGAGAAGCTGGCCTGGCTGCAGCTGTTCTGGAAATGGACGATGTAGTGATCGGTGCCGTTGCGCAGCAGGATGCTGCGATCGGCGCCCTTGCGGACCAGCTGCTGGTCGCTGGACAGGGTGATGCAATCGGAGGCCGCCGGGGTGGCGGCAGCTGGCGCAGTCTGCGCCGATGCCGTAGCGGCTACGCTGGAAACAACCAACAGGCAAAGCGCGATCAGGGTCTTCATGGCGGGGGCCAGTGGGTCACGATCCGGAGTGGACCGTAGACCACAGTGCCTGCGTTCGGCCGGTGGCGAATCTGCATCAAGGCAGGCTGACTGATGTCAGGGTGCCGTGGGGCAGGGTGACTGCCGGCACGGTGGGCACAGCTGAATGGCGCCCACGCAAAAAGGCCAGCGCAGGGCCGGCCTTTGATCGCGTCTTCCGGAGAAGCCGCCCTGCCGCTTACTTCATGCGGTAGGTGATGCGACCCTTGGTCAGGTCGTAGGGCGTCATTTCAACCTTGACACGGTCGCCCGTCAGGATGCGGATGTAGTTCTTGCGCATGCGGCCGGAGATGTGGGCGATGATTTCATGCCCGTTTTCCAGTCGAACGCGGAAAGTGGTGTTCGGCAGCGTCTCGCTGACGGTGCCTTCGAACTCGATGGAGTCGTCTTTCGACATGTAGTCCTGTGCAGTTCTATAAACGGCCGAGCTGGCCTTAAGAGCGGGCATTTTACGCGCATCTCCCCCGGGATGCAAAGATTGCGTTAACCGTCCGCCTCAGGCCAATGATGTGGCGGAAACGTCGCCAAACCGCTCCGTCCAACCCCCGGGCGGCGCTGCGGCCTGCACCTGCTCCCGCACCACCCCCAGGAACCGCTCCCGCGGCCAATGTTCGGCGCCCATCCGCAGCAGGTGGTCGTTTTCCACCTGTGCATCGATCAATGGCCACCCCCACGACGACAGCCGGTGGGCCAACCCGGCCAGCGCCACCTTGGAGCCGCCGCTGGCCGCGCTGAACATGCTTTCGCCGAAGAACATCCGGCCGATGGCCACCCCGTAGATCCCGCCCACCAGCCGGTCGCCGTCCAGCACCTCGATCGAATGGGCGAAGCCGAGGGCATGCAGCGCCACATAGGCCTCGATCATGTCCCGGGTAATCCAGGTCCCGTCCTGCCCGGGGCGCGGGCTGGCCGCGCAGGCCTCGATCACCTCCCGGAAGCGGGTATCGGCACGCAGCATCCAGCTGCTGGCGCGCAGGCTGCGGCGGAAGCGCGAGGACAGGTGGACGCCCTCGGTGCGGAACACCATGCGCGGGTCCGGCGACCACCACAGCAGCGGCTGGCCCTGCGAGAACCACGGAAAGATGCCGCCGGCGTAGGCATTGAGCAGGCGCGCCGGCGAGAGGTCGCCGCCCAGTGCCAGCAGGCCATCGGGATCGCGCAGCGCGGTTTCGGCCGGCGGGAAGGGGGCGTCCGGCCGGTTGTCCAGTCGCCAGGGCAGGTGCCGGGTCATGGGGACTCGATGGCCTTGAATGGGGTGTGCTCGGCCAGCAGCTGCGCATAGCGCTGCACTTCCTCGCGCTCCTGCGCGCACCAGCCTGCAAGGGCGGCGGCGAACGCGGGCTCGGCCAGCCAGTGCCGGCTGCGCACCGCATGTGGCAGGAACCCACGCGCCAGCTTGTGCTCACCCTGCGCGCCGGGCTCGAAACGGGTGAGCCCTTCGCGCAGGCAGTACTCGATACCCTGGTAGTAGCAGGTTTCAAAGTGCAGGCCGGGCAGGGTGGCGCCACCCCAGTAGCGCCCGTACAGGGTGTCGCCACCGCGCAGGCACAGCGCGCCGGCGATCGGCTGGCCCTCCAGCATGGCCAGGAAGATCACCAGCTGTCGCGGCATTGCCGTGGCCAGGTGCTGCAGGAAGGGCAGGGTCAGTGCCGGCGAGTTGCCGTACTCACTGAAGGTCTGCAGGTAGAAGTCGTGCATGGCCTGCAGGTCGGCGTCGGTGGCTTCATCGCCGTGCACGATCCGGTAGTTCACCCCGGTGCGGGCCAGCTTGGCGCGCTCCTGGCGGATGTTCTTGCGGTGCTTGTGGTCCATCGCGGCCAGGAAGCTGCTGAAGTCGGTCCAGTCGCCCGGGTTGTGCCACTGGAACTGGATGTCCTCGCGCAGCAGCCAGTCGGGGCCGAACGCGGCGTCGTCTTCGGCCAGGTGGAAGTTCACGTGCGCCGACGACCAGCCCATGCGGGCGACTTCCGCGCGCAGGGTTTCCACCAGCGTGCGAGCGGTTTCCGCATCCTTCGCCAGCAGGCGCGGCCCGCTCACCGGCGAATACGGCACCGCGCCCAGCCACTTCGGGAAGTACGCCAGCCCGTGGCGGGCATAGGCATTGGCCCAGGCGTGATCGAACACGAACTCGCCATGCGAGTTGTCCTTCAGGTAACCCGGTACCGCCCCGATCAGCTGGCCGCTCTCCCACAGGGTGAAGTGGCATGGCCGCCAGCCCCATTCCGCACGCAGGCAGCCGTGTTCCTCCAGCCCCTGCAGGAACGCGTAGCTGACGAACGGGTTGCGGCCGTCGTGCAGCGCATCCCAGTCGGCGGCGGGCAGGTCGGTGAGGCGATGAAGGAAGCGTATATCGGGCATGGCTGAAGGATAGGGCAGGCAGATGGAAAACGGGGTGTTTTAGGCGGCGTTGATCGGCTTGCGGTAACCGATAAGAAAGTCGTTCAGTAAACGCCGGGAAGCGTGCGTTGGCGCGCGTTCGTGCGGCCATGAAGGGAGGAGATTTCAAGTCGCGCCGAACTGTTGGCGCGAATCTCAGTCGACTCAGGAGCTTCGTCGTGATCAAGTGCAGTGGCCTCAACCGTCTCTTCTCCGCTTCAATGCTTGCCGTCGGCGCGTGTTGCGGCTTCGCCCCGACCCCGCTTCATGCAGTTGAGGTCTTGGCGCCAGAAAGCAATATGGAGCTGGATATGCTCCTCACGCGTGCAGCCAGCGATCTGGTGGGGCGTATAGAGCTGCTTGAGGGGCAGGCGAGAAGCAGGCATGTCAGTGCGTCGGTGGATCTTTCGCAAAAGGTCATCACCGTGAACCTGGATCGCGGTTTCATCCCGCAGGACTACGGCCCTGCATTTGAAGATCAACGCAGCATCATCAACAACGCGCTGTTGTCAGTCACCGAGCGATTCCTGCATGTTTCGCAGGTCAAATACCTTTACGGTGGATTCGACGTCTACCACTATTTTCCAGAGGTCAAGGAGGAGGATGATGCGGCTCGAAAGGCCGGGGAGCGCATCCGCCGTGAAAAGCAGGGACGAGAGCGATCGGGGCAGGTCGCGGGGTCTGGCGTGGCATTCGTGGCGGCAGGGCATGGATACTACTTCGACCATAAGGACCGAGCATGGAAGACGCAACGAGACCCCCATAACGGCGTGATGGAGGGCATGCTGACGCCCACCTATGCCGCTGAGCTGAAAAGCGTCATCGAACTTCGCTCTCAGATGCCTGTGATCCGGCCTCGCGTCCAAGATGGGACGGGGACTCACCCGGAGAGTGGGCAGGAGTGGTGGCGGATGGCTGCGCGCTATTCGGTCGCGGCGCAGTACCCGGGCAATCCTGAGATATGGAATACCCATGAAGGGAGTGCTGCAAGTGATCGCGAGTACAAAGAGGACATCAACACTCGACCACTGCTTGCCAATCATCTGGGTGCAGAATTCGCCATCCACCTGCACAGCAATGCAGATGATCACGGTACGGCAAGGGGTGCCCGTGTCATCGTCCAGCCCGGGCGTCCCTCAGATGCAGCGCTGGGAGCGAGCGTTCTATGTGCAATGAAAGAACTGATTCAAAGTACTCCCGGCTACGAGTCGTTCGTCGTAGCGCCTGCGCCTCATTCCGAGGATAAGGGCGAAAACCGTCTGGCCACCATGCCCTCCATCATCGTCGAGACGGCGTTCCATACGCATCCGGAAGATGCGGCGGCACTATTGGACCCGGTGTTCCGTGCGGCTTCGATGAAGGGGGTTGAGAAGGGCCACCGTCTGTTCCGTGATGGCAAGGACTGTACGCCGCTGGCCCTGTCAAAGATTGATCGCGTTACTGTTCCTGCGAATGGGGCGGCAGAGACCAGCGTTCGTTTCGACGGCCATCCACAGTTCCCGGTAACCCTCACCTTCACGCCTGTCTACTGCACCCAGCCGGGCGCCTGCAGGGCGGAAGTGAAGACGATTACGGAGGCGTCTGCCTCACCCATCAAGGTGCAGATGTCCTGCGAAGGGAGCGGCTACGGCATGGTCAACTGGAGCACGGTCATGCGCGATGCCGACGGCGTCACTTCCGGCCCCGTCGAGCACTGGATGACATGCGAGAGCAGCAGTTGATTTGGCAGTTCCATTGACATGCAGAAGGTCGGCGCGGTGCGCCGGCTTTCGCAGAACAAGCGTGACTTAGTCTTGGGCGCGGGCAATGTCCGCGAGCGCCTTGGTGATGAACGCAGGGTCGCCGTCACTCTCAAGGATGCAGGCATCCAGATAGGCCGCCATTTCTTCGGGGGTGCGAAGATGATCTGCTACGTCGAACGCTTGTGTATTGATCTTCTCTGTCACAGCTGCCTGGCTCCGAGGCGCTTCTCGATGCGCCGATGCTTCACCTGTCCAGCGTAGCCGTAAGGTCGTGTGGCGAGCATTGCAAACAGTTGCGTATGACCAGAAACGAAGAAGGCCGGCGCTGGGCGCCGGCCTTCCTGGGGTGCTTCAGGCGCCGCCGATCAGCTCAGCTCGCCCTTGGCATCCAGGTAGCGCTCAGCGTCCAGCGCGGCCATGCAGCCGAAGCCGGCCGAGGTGATGGCCTGGCGGTAGTGCTGGTCGGCCACGTCGCCGGCGGCGAACACGCCTTCCACCGAGGTCTGGGTGGCGTTGCCGCCCAGGCCCGAGCGGATGTCCAGGTAACCGTTGTTCATGGTCAGCTGGCCTTCGAACAGGCTGGTGTTCGGGTGGTGGCCGATGGCCACGAAGAAGCCGTGGGCGTCGATGTCGCGGGTGCTGCCGTCCAGGGTGGACTTCACGCGCACGCCGGTGACGCCTGCTTCGTTACCCAGCACTTCGTCCACCTGGTGGTGCCACACGGTCTCGATCTTGCCCGAGGCGACCTTGGCGAACAGCTTGTCCTGCATGATCTTTTCCGCCTTGAGGGTGTCGCGGCGGTGGACCAGGTAGACCTTGCGGGCGATGTTGGACAGGTACAGCGCCTCTTCCACGGCGGTGTTGCCGCCGCCGACCACGACCACGTCCTGGTCACGGTAGAAGAAGCCGTCGCAGGTGGCGCAGGCCGACACGCCGCGGCCCTTGAAGGCCTCTTCGGTGGGAATGCCCAGGTACTTGGCGGTGGCGCCGGTGGCGATGATCAGCGCGTCGCAGGTGTACTCGGCGCTGTCGCCGATCAGCTTGAACGGGCGCTGGGTCACATCGGCGGTGTGGATGTGGTCGAAGATCACTTCGGTCTCGAAGCGCTCGGCGTGGGCCTGCATGCGCGCCATCAGGTCCGGGCCCATCAGGCCGTGGGCGTCGCCCGGCCAGTTGTCCACTTCGGTGGTGGTCATGAGCTGGCCGCCCTGCTGCAGGCCGGTGATCACCACCGGGTTCAGGTTGGCGCGGGCGGCGTAGACCGCTGCCGTCCAGCCGGCCGGGCCGGAACCGAGGATGACGAGCTTCTGGTGGCGGGAAGGCTTGGAATTGCTCATGTAGACTCGCAAAGAGATGATGGGGCGGGGCGCTGGGGAAAGATTGCCCGGCGTCGAAGACAGGTCATAGAGTGGCGGCAGGGGTCGCCCGATTCAAGGCGAGCGGTGGAACGGCGCAACCCAGCCGGTGGTGGTTGGCGTGCCGTCAGTCGTTTATTATCAAGCACTAACAGTGCATTCCCAAGGTCTGGTCTAAGGTGGCGAAACAGGTCCCGGAACGATCCAAGTCTCCCGACGGCAAAGCGGCGTCGCGCCGTGCTGCGGCTGCGGCGCCGGTCGAAAATCCCCGTCGGCAGCGCCTCTGGCGCGACCTCGGCCTGATCGCGATCGCCCCGGCGTTGCTGTATCTGGTCGCCAGCCTGTTCACCTATTCGGCGAGCGACCCGGGCTGGTCGCACACCGGCAGCGTGGTGGCGCCCATCCACAACATGGGCGGCCGGGTCGGCGCCTGGGTGGCCGATGTGCTGCTGCAGCTGTTCGGTTACATGGCGTTCCTGCTGCCGATCGTGCTGGGCGCGCTGGCGTGGTTCGCCATGTTCGGGCTCAAGCGTGAGAGCAAGGGCGAGCACGACCTGGACCCGGCGCTGCGGCTGGTCGGCCTGGTCGGCTTCCTGATTGCCGGCACCGGCTTCCTGCACCTGCGGCTGTTCAGTGGCGATGTGGGCCATGCCGGCGGCATCCTCGGCCGGCTGGTGGGCAATTCGCTCAGTGCTGGGTTCGGCGCGCTCGGCGCGAACCTGTTCGTGCTGGTGCTGCTGCTGGCCTCGATCACCCTGGCCACCGGCATTTCGTGGTTCGTGGTGATGGAGAAGATCGGCCGCGCGGTGCTTGCGCTGCCGCCGCTGCTCAGCAAGAAGAAGGAGCAGGCCACCGAGTGGCAGCAGACCCGCGCCATGCGCGAGGAGCGCCAGGAAGTGCGCAAGGTGGACGCCGAGGTGCGCGCCAAGCGCGAACCGGTCAAGATCGAGCCGCGTCCGGAACCGGTGCTGGAAAAGAGCGACCGCGCCAAGCGCGAAACCCAGATTCCGATGTTCCGCGGCGTCAATGGCGATGGCTCGGACCTGCCGCCGCTGGCGCTGCTGGATGATCCCAAGTCGCAGCCCAAAGGCTACGACGAGGAGACGCTGGAAACCCTGTCGCGCCAGATCGAGTTCAAGCTCAAGGACTTCCGCATCGACGCGCAGGTGGTCGGCGCATATCCCGGCCCGGTGATCACGCGCTTCGAGATCGAGCCGGCACCGGGCATCAAGGTCAGCCAGATCAGCTCGCTGGACAAGGACATCGCCCGCGGCCTGTCGGTCAAGTCGGTGCGCGTGGTGGATGTGATTCCGGGCAAGTCGGTGGTGGGTCTTGAGATCCCCAACGTCACCCGCGAAATGATCTACCTGTCCGAACTGCTGCGCTCCAAGGAGTACGACAAGTCGGCCAGCCCGCTGACCCTGGCCTTGGGCAAGGACATTGCCGGCCGTCCGACCGTGGCCGACCTGGCGCGCATGCCGCACCTGCTGGTGGCCGGTACCACCGGCTCGGGCAAGTCGGTGGCGGTCAACGCCATGGTGCTGAGCCTGCTGTACAAGGCCTCGCCCAAAGACCTGCGGATGTTGATGATCGACCCGAAGATGCTCGAACTGAGTGTCTACCAGGGCATTCCGCACCTGCTGGCGCCGGTGGTCACCGACATGAAGGAAGCCGCCAACGGCCTGCGCTGGTGCGTGGCCGAAATGGAACGGCGCTACAAGCTGATGAGCGCGGTGGGCGTGCGCAACCTGGCCGGCTTCAACAAGAAGGTCAAGGACGCCGAAGACGCCGGCCAGCCGTTGATGGACCCGCTGTTCAAGCCGAACCCGGAGCTGGGCGAAGCCCCGCGCCCGCTGGAGACGCTGCCGTTCATTGTCATCTTCATCGACGAATTCGCCGACATGATGATGATCGTCGGCAAGAAGGTCGAAGAGCTGATCGCGCGCCTGGCACAGAAGGCGCGTGCGGCCGGCATCCACCTGATCCTGGCCACCCAGCGTCCGTCGGTGGATGTGATCACCGGCCTGATCAAGGCCAACATCCCGACCCGCATCGGCTTCCAAGTCAGCTCCAAGATCGATTCGCGCACCATCCTGGACCAGTCCGGCGCCGAAACGCTGCTGGGCCACGGCGACATGCTGTACCTGCCGCCCGGCACCGCATTGCCTGACCGTGTGCACGGCGCGTTCGTTTCCGACGAGGAAGTGCACCGCGTGGTCGAACACCTCAAGGCCAGCGGCCCGGCCGACTACATCAGCGGCGTGCTGGACGAAGTGCAGATGATGGGCGATGGCGTGGTGGTGGGTGCCGGTGGCCTGCCCGAGTCCAGCGGGGCGGCAGGGGATGAATCGGATCCGCTGTACGACGAAGCAGTGCGGATCGTGACCGAAACCCGCCGCGCCTCGATTTCCGGTGTGCAGCGCCGGCTCAAGATCGGCTACAACCGCGCCGCGCGCCTGATCGAAGCCATGGAGATGGCCGGCGTGGTCAGCCCACCCGAACACAACGGCGACCGCAGCGTGCTTGCGCCGCCCCCGCCGAAGTAACGCCGGAACCGCAATGATCCGCATGACATGGATGACCGCGTGCGCGCTGGCGTTGGCGCCCCTGCTGGTGTCGGCCCAGGCGGTCGCCCCGGCCCCGGTTCCGGCGCCTGCGATGGCACCGGCACCGGCCCCGCCGGCCGCCCCCAGCGATACCCAGGCCAGCAACAACTTCAGCTTCGTCAGCTACCGCGCCGATTACGTGGTGCGCGCTGACGCCGGCAACGTGCAGACCGAGTCCTACGACATCCTGCTCAAGACCAAGGCAGCGGTGGAGCAGTTCAGCCAGGTGCGGCTGAGCTACAGCGAGAAGATGGAAACGCTGGAGGTGCTGTCGGCCTACACCCTGACCGCCGACGGCCAGCGCCGTGACGTGCCGGCCGACCGCATCTACACCCAGGAAAGCTACTCCAGCGCCGCGGCGGCCATGTACGCCGACCGCAAGGTGCGGGTGGTGGTGTTCCCCAACCTGGCGCCGGGTACCCGGGTGGTCTACCAGACCCGCCGCACCCAGACCCAGCCGTACTTCCCGGGCTACTTCAGCCTGTGGGAAACCTTCAGCGGGTTCTCGCAGTACGACGATGCGCAGGTCACCCTGAGCGCGCCGGCCTCCCTGCCGATGTACGTGCAGCAGCGGGGCGTCCAGGGCAGCCAGAAACCCGTCATCCGGAACGGGCAGGCGAGCTGGGCCTGGCGCTACCGCCGCCCGGACCCGATGCCGGTGCAGATCTGGACCGCGGCGCCGTGGGAATTCAGCCCGACCATCATGGCCAGCACCTACCGCGACTGGGCGCAGGTGGCGCAGGCCTACCAGCTCAAGGGCGGCGAGGCGGCACGGGTGACCCCGGGGATCCAGGCGCTGGCCGACGAGGTCACCCGCGGCATCGTCGACCGGCGGGAGCAGGCCGCCGCGCTGTACCGTTGGGTGTCGCAGAATATCCGCTACGTGGCGGTGTACCTGGGCAACGGCGGGCTCGAGCCGAACCCGGCGCAGAGCATCCTCGACAACCACTACGGCGACTGCAAGGACCACGTGGTGATCCTGGAGGCGTTGCTGGCCGCGCGCGGCATCGACAGCACGCCGGTGCTGATTGGTGCTGGCGGCGGCCCGACCCTGCCGGACATTCCCCTGCTGGGGCGGTTCAACCACGCCATCACCTATATTCCCGAGTTCGACCTGTACCTGGATTCCACCAGCGCCTATGCGCGCTTTGGCCAGCTGCCCGACGCCGACCTCGGTGCGCCGGTGCTGCATACGCGCCAGGCCAGGGTGGCACGCACCCCGGCCAACGATGCCGCGCGCAACGGCAGCGGCTTCGAGGTGACCTTCCGCTTCGACCCGGACGGCAACCTGCAGGGCCAGACCGTGCAGCAGCCCCGCGAAGTGGGCGAGATCGGGATGCGCGGCGCTTTCGCCCGGCTCAACGCGCAGAACCGGGCGCGGGTGGAGGAGTCGATCATGGCCTCGTCCGGCTTCGATGGCAGCGGCACGCTGACCCTGCTGGGCGACCCGCAGGACCTGACCCGGCCGTTCAACTACCGCTACGACTTCCACGCCCGGGATTACGTCGATTTCGGCGTAGTCGGCGGCATGGTGCTGCCGGACCCGCCCGGTGGTGAGTCGTTCCGTGACATCTACACCACCACTTCAGCGCCGGACAACGCCACCCCGTTCTACTGCAACGACACCCTGCGCGAAGAAACCTACCGGCTGGAGTTCCCGGCCGGGGTGCCGATCGTGGCGATGCCCCGCAACCAGCAGTTCCGTAATGCCGCCGGGGAGTATGCGCTTGAGTGGCGCCGCGAAGGGCAGGCCATCGTCGCCCGCCACCGCCTGCACCAGAACGCGGTGCGCGGCGCGGATGCGCTGTGCCAGCCGGGCGACTATGCTGCGTTCCGCGAGCTGTACCAGCAGGTGCGGCGCGGCTTCCGTGGGCAGGTGGTCTACGGCGACCTTCGCACGGTGCAATCCGTCCCCTGACCCCCCATTCAGGATGACCTCGGCACACTGCCGGCCATCCTTACCACCTTCATTGGATACCCGTATGCAGAGCACTTTCCGCCGCTGTCTTGTCGCCGCCACGCTGGTCTGCGCCAGTGTCGGGTCGGTGTCTGCCTGGGCCGGCGCCCGCGATGAGCTGACCACGTTCACCAAGGGCCTGAAGGGCCTGGACGGCAAGTTCGAGCAGAAGGTGTTCGACAGCAAGGGCAAGGTGAAGGAAACCACCAGCGGCAGCGTGGCGTTGTCGGTGCCGAACCAGTTCCGCTGGGAGTACAAGGTGCCGCACGAGCAGCTGATCATTGCCGACGGCAGGAATGTGTGGGTGTACGAGCCGGACCTGCAGCAGGCGACCAAGCGGGTGCAGGGCGCCGAGGAACAGAACAGCCCGTTGATCGCGCTGATCACCCCGGCGCTGCTGGAAAAGCAGTACGACGTCAGTGAAGAGGCCGCGCAGCGCGATGGCCTGCAGTGGCTGTCGCTGACCCCGAAGCGTGAAACCGAAACGTCGTTCCAGTACGCCGCGCTGGGCTTCAACGCGCAGGGCCTGGCCCGCATGGAAGTGACCGATGCGGTGAACCAGCGCACGGTGATCTCGTTCAAGGACTGGAAGCGGAACCCGACGTTCCCGAAAACCACCTTCACGTTCACGCCGCCGAAGGGCACCGACGTCATCGGCAACTGAGCGTAGCCGGGCAGGGCCCGGCGCTGCGTCATTCGGTCATACAATAGTGGCGTGGCCAGAAACCGAACGACATTCAATGAACCCGATCTGCTGACGGTGGATCGGGACAGCATGCGCCCGCTTGCCGAGCGCATGCGCCCGCAGACCCTCGATGAGATGGTGGGGCAGAAACGCCTTCTCGCCCCGGGCAGTGCGCTGCGCCGGGCAGTCGAGTCCGGGCATGTACACTCGATGATCCTGTGGGGGCCGCCAGGCTGCGGCAAGACCACGTTGTCCCTGCTGCTGGCGCACTACGCCGACGCCGAATTCCGTGCCATCTCCGCGGTGCTTTCGGGCCTGCCCGAGGTCCGGGTGGTGCTGGCCGAAGCGGCCCAGCGCTTCGCCGAAGGCCGCCGCACGGTGCTGTTCGTGGACGAAGTGCACCGCTTCAACAAGGCGCAGCAGGATGCATTCCTGCCGCATATCGAGCGCGGCACCATCGTGTTCGTCGGTGCCACCACGGAAAACCCTTCATTCGAGCTCAATTCGGCGTTGCTGTCGCGCTGCCGCGTGCACGTGCTGGAAGCGGTGTCGCCGGCCGACATCGTCGAGGCGCTGGAGCGGGCGCTGCAGGACAAGGAACGCGGGCTCGGCGCCGAGGCGCTGCAGGTCACCCCCGAAGCGCTGCTGGAGATCGCGACCGCCGCCGACGGCGATGTGCGGCGCGGTCTGACCCTGCTGGAGATCGCCGCCGAACTGGCTGGCGGTGAAGGCGGGCGGATCAGCCCGGAGATGCTGGTGCAGGTGCTGGCCGACCGCACCCGCCGCTTCGACAAGGGGGGCGAGCAGTTCTACGACCAGATCTCGGCCCTGCACAAGTCGGTGCGCAGCTCCAATCCGGATGCGGCGCTGTACTGGCTGACGCGCATGCTCGATGGCGGCTGCGATCCCTCCTACCTGGCCCGGCGCCTGACCCGCATGGCGATCGAGGACATCGGCCTGGCCGATCCACGCGCGCAGTCGATGGCGTTGGAAGCCTGGGACATCTACGAACGGCTGGGCAGCCCGGAGGGCGAGCTGGCCTTCGCCCAGCTGGTGCTGTACCTGGCCAGCACCGCCAAATCCAACGCCGGCTATGCCGCCTTCAACCTGGCCAAGCAGGAAGTGCGCGAGACCGGCACCCAGGAGGTGCCGCTGCACCTGCGCAACGCGCCGACCAAACTGATGAAGGAACTGGGTTACGGCAAGACCTACCAGTACGACCATGACGCCGAAGGTGGCATCGCGCTGGACCAGACCGGCTTCCCGGATGCGATGGGCGAGCGGGTGTATTACCAACCGGTGGCGCGCGGCCTGGAAATCAAGCTGAAGGAAAAGCTCGACCGGCTGCGTGCCGAGCGCGAGCAGGCGCGGGCGCGCAAGGGCAGCGACTGATGGGGGGCTTCAGCACGTGGTGGCAGCAGTTGGGGCTGGTGATGGCCGGCGGCGCGCTGGGCGCTGCGCTGCGTTTCATCATCGGCGACGCCATGCTGCGCCAGTTCGGCAACGGCTTCCCCTGGGGCACGCTGACGGTGAACCTGGTGGGCGCCTTCGCGGTCGGCTACGTGGTGGTCTGGCTGCAGACCCGCGGCAGCGCGGCATTGTATTGGCGCGCGTTCGCCATCGTCGGCATCATTGGCGGGCTGACCACGTTCTCGTCGATGATGCTGGAGGCAGTGCTGCTGGTCCGCAACGGACGCGGGTGGGTGATGCCGACGTATCTGGGCATCAGTCTGGTGGCGGGATTTGCGCTGGTGTGGTTGGGCGCGCGGTTGGCGGAGTCCTCGCTCGCGCGGTGATCGATTCCGCGTATTTCTGCTGGATTTCCGTTACATCTCACGATATTGTTCGCGCCCCGTTTGCGTTCCCCGTCCGTCATGCGTGATGAAGAAGACCCCGGCACCCTGGAGCTGATGCTGCCGCGCAAGCGCGGCCGTCCGCCCACGTTCGGCTACGCCATGACCGATGCCCAACGTGCCGCCCGCTACCGGGCCCGCCGTGCCGGACAGGCCGACCACGCCGATGTGCGCACCTGCAGCGATATGGTGCTGCTGGACAAGATCCGTGCAGCGATCAGCGCAAAGGATGCCGAGCTCACTGGATTCCTGGTGCACGTGCTGTGGCAGCGCTATCCCCTGCAGCTGAAATGATCGTCCCGCCTGCCAGGCCGGCGAGGGCCGGGCGCAGGTAACCCAGCAGCCGCCCGGCATCCAGCCAGTCGCCGGGCTCGTCCAGGTCCAGTTCGTGCAGGTCGCCGGCAATCGCGGCCAGATCCGGTTGTCCCAGCATCTGCAGCACGCCGGCCAGCCGATGCGCGTGGTGCCGCAGCGAGGTTGCGGCCCGGTCGCGCAGGGCGTCATGCAGCGCCATCTGCTCTTCCTGCAGCGATTGCAGGATCTCGATCCAGACAGGGTCGGTTGGGCCGCTGCTCGCGCTTGCCAGCCGCTCTGCGTTCCCCTGTGTCTCCACCTGCAATGCCCGGAGCAGCTGGCCGATATCCAGCGGCTTGCACAGCACCGCGTCCATGCCGCAGGCGAGGCAGCGTTCCACGTGCGCGGCCGAATCATTGGCAGACACTGCAACCAATACGGCCGGCGTACGCCCGTGGCGGCGCTCCAGTTGTCGCAGTTGGACGGCCAGCTCGTAACCGCTCATGTCGTCGAGTACGCAATCGAGCAGCACGATGCCGCAGGGCTCGGCGGCCTGGCAGTGCAGTGCGCTGGCGCCGTCGGCGCAGCTGCTCACCGAGGCGCCCAGCGTCTCCAACTGCCGACACACCACCGTGCGATTCAATGCGTGGTCTTCAACCAGCAACAGGGTGCGCCCGGCCAGCGGCTGCTCCCCCGCGCAGGGGCCGGTGGCTTCGATCACCACCGGCAAGCGCACCTCGAAGCAGCTGCCCTCGCCGGGGGCGCTGCGCAGCTGCACCGTGCCTCCCATGCCCCGCACCAGATCCTGGCAGATGGAGAGGCCGAGCCCGGCGCCGCCCATCTGCCGCGAATGACTGTCGTGCGCCTGCGCGAAAGGCTTGAACACGGTGTCGTGCAGCGCGGGCGGGATGCCGATGCCGGTATCGCGGACCGACAGCCCCAGGTGTGCGCTGTCCTGGTCCAGGTGCAGCGACAGGGTCACGTCCACGTGCCCCAGGTCGGTGAACTTCACCGCGTTGCCCAGCAGGTTGCTGAGCACCTGGCGCAGCGCGTCACCGTCCAGCCACATCCGGGGCAGCGGGTCGGTGTCCTGCAGCAGGGTGATGGCCAGGCCCTTGGCCTCGGCCGCAGGGCGGGCCACCGCCAGGCAGTCACGCGCCAGCTGGCGCACGTCCTGCCAGCCGGGGGTGGGGTGGTACTCGCCGGTGGCCAGGCGTGAATAGTCCAGCGCGTGGCCGAGCAGATGGCGCAGGCCGGCCCCCGCATTGCGTGCGGCGTTCACCAGTTGCCGCTGGCCCTGGTCCAGGCCCGACTGGTGCAGCAGATCCACCGAGGTGACCAGCGCCTGCGCGGCGTTGCGCACTTCGTGGCTCATCACGGCGATGAAGCGCGCCTGCTGGCGCTCGCTGCGCCGCGCCGACTGCTGTGCCACACGCATCCACACCCCGGCGGTGAGCAGGGCCAGCAGGATCAGCGCGCCGGCCAGCAGTTCCCAGCGAAAGTGCTGCGACATCACCTGCAGCGACGGTCCGCTCAGGTGCGTGGCTTTGGTCCAGCGCTGCATCAGCATCGCGTGTTCCTGCGGGCTGATCGAGCGCATCGCCTGATGGATCTGATCGAGCAGGGCGCGGTCGCGGTGGCGCACCACCAGGTGCAGGCTGCCTGGCAAGGTGGATGGCCCGCCATGCAGGAGCAGGCTGTTGCCGAAGTCGCGGCGCACCACGGGGCGCATTGCCACATCCAGGTCCAGTGCCGCGTCCACCACGCCGGCTTCCACGGCGGACAGCGCTTCACGCAGGCTGGGCAGGTCCACCACCTGCAGGTGGGGGTGGTAGGCGCCCAGCCATTCGGCCAGGCGGGTGCCGCGCACCACCGCCACCCGGCGCAGGTGTGCGAACTCCGGCGGGTGCGCCTGGGCGTGGCGGCTGGCCATCAGGGTCTGGCCGCGGTAATACGCCGGTGATGCGGCCAACGCCGTGCAGGGCGCGTTGTCCAGCGGACCCAGCAGCAGCATCAGATCGGCGCGCCCGTCGCAGATCGCCTGCAGCGCGGCGGTGGCCGATTCCACCGGCTGCTCGCGGAATTCCAGTCCGGCCTGTTCGGCGACCAGCTGCGCATAGCCGGTGATCAGGTTGGTGTCGCGCGCCGCGCGGTTGTCGTTGGCGAGCAGGCCATGCTGGGAGGGGTCGGCAGCCACCCGGACCAGCCGCGGTTCGGCACTGCTGCCCGCGGTGACAGGCAGCAGCAGGCCGACCAGCACCCCGGTCAAGGCGCCGGCCCAAGTCCAGTTGCCGCTCACCACACCGCCAGCTGGTGGCGAAGGGTGAACAGGTCGCGGTCGGTGCGCAGGCCGAGCTTGCGGAACGCCGCGTGCTTCTGGGTGCTGATGGTCTTGATGCTGCGGTTGCGCTGCAGGGCAATGTCGGTCACGGTCATGCCGCTCAGGCACAGCTGCAGCACTTCGCGCTCGCTCTGCGACAACCGGTGTTCGGCGTGTTCGTCGCGGTAGTTGACCGGTACATGGGTGTGCCCGGCCGCCACGCGGGTGACCGCGCGCGCCAGCGCCTCCAGTGTCTCGCCCTTGGAGACCACGCCCGCGGCGCCGGCGGCCATGGTGTTGGAGATCATCACGTGATGGACGTTGGCCGAGAACATCAACACCCGCACGCGCGGGAACCGGCGTCGCAGCATGCGCAGCAGCTCCATGCCCTGCAGGTCGCCTTCGCCCAGCGTGTAGTCCACCACCGCCACGTCCACCGGGTGGTGTTGCAAAGTGCTGATCAGGGAGCTGGTGTGGGCGTGGTTGCCGACCACATGGAAGCGAGGGTCGGTGGACAGGTGTACATAACTGCCATGCCGGACCACATCGTGGTCATCCAGCAGGGCGATGTTGAGTACGGACGGCAGCAGCGGTCCATATGCGGGGCCTGGATGGCGTCGAGACAAAGGAGGCACGCAATCGTGGGATTTGCGCCATTCTTACCGCTTCAACGCGCAGCGGAGATAGTCTGATGTCAGATTAGGACTATTCCTATGCTCGGTACGAGAGGTGCGTCACTCTCTGCGCGCATCCGCGTCACCGTTTTTCGCGATCGAGCAGTCGCGCGAACTGCGACGCCAGATCCACAACCAGCGGATCGGCATTGTCACGGTGCAGCATCGCGATTTCGATGCCGTCCATGGGCGGCAGGCCTTGGCGCGCGGTGAGCGCGCGGTGTTCGCGGGTCATGGCACGCGCTGGCAGCAGGCTGATGCCCATGCCGTCGGCCACCGCGCCCTGGATGCCACTGAGGCTGGAGCTGGTGAAGCCGATTCGCCAGCGCCGGCCCATGCCTTCCACGGCTGCGATCAATTCATCGCGATACAGCCCGCGCGGCGGAAACGTCACCAGCGGAATCGGGTCCATGCCGATGCAGGGGCTGCGTGCACTGTCCACCCAGCGCATCGGCTCATGCCAGCAGGCCACGCCCTGGCGGCTGTTGCGGCGCTGTTTGACCAGCACAAGGTCCAGCTCGCCGTGGTCGTAGGCGTTGGCGAGGTCGCGGCTGAGGCCGCTGGTGACTTCCAGCTTCACCTGCCGGTGGCGGCGGGTGAAGCGGCCCAGCAGGGCGGTGGTGCGGGGGCTGACAAAGTCTTCGGGCACGCCCAGCCGGACGGTCACCGCCACCGTGGCGCCGGCCAGTGCTTCGCCCATCTGGTCGTTGAGGGCCAGCATCTGGCGCGCGATGCCGAGCAGTGTCTGGCCGGCATCGGTGGGGTGCACATCGCGGTTGCCGCGCACCAGCAGCGGGTGCCCGGCCAACTGCTCCAGCCGCCGGATCTTCTGGCTGATGGTGGACTGGGTGGAATGCAGGCGCGTGGCGGCGGTGGTGAAGCTGCCGCAGTCGGCCACCATCACCATCGCCCGCAGCAGGTCCAGTTCGAACAGGGTGCGATGCGATTGTGCACTGGGCGGCATGGCGGTATCCAGAAAACGAATGGTGCCTGTTCTAGCATGCACGCGGGTGCCTAGCCAGCTGCGGCTCCTCATCCGTTGGCGGCACTACCGCTACGTGCAAGGCTGCGCGCCACGCGAGCGCCCGCGGCCTGCATCATCGCGTGCAGCGCAGGCGGGCCCAGTACCTCGAATTCGAGCTCCAGCGCGAGCAGCCAGTACACCACCGCGCCCTGCGGGTGCGCGCCACACCGCAGCAGGCAGCGCTGTGCATCCACCGCTTCGAGCATGCCCGCCGAGGCCGGTATGCGTTCGCGCACGATGTCGATGGGCGCGTGCAGGATCACCCGCGCTTCGTCTCCGTAGGGCCCCAGCGACAGCGACTGGCTCACGAACGCGCGCAGGTCGCCATTGGCGGGCGAGGGGCGCGGGCGGAAGTGCGCGCCCACCTCTGCCGCACTGGTCATGCGGTCGATGCGGAAGGTGCGCCAATCCACGCGCAGCGTGTCCCAGGCCACCAGGTACCAGCGCCGTTCGGCATGCACCACGCCCTGCGGTTCCACCAGCCGCTGGCTGGGCTGTCCCTGGCGGTCGGCATAGTCGAAGCGAAGCTGCAGTTGGTCGCGGCAGGCGCCGGCCAGGGTGGCCAGCAGCCCGGCATCGACCATGGGCCCGGCCTGGTCGATCGGCAGGATCGCGGTACGTAATGCATCCAGCCGGCGGCGCAGCCGGGCCGGCATCACCTGTTCCAGTTTGACCAGTGCGGTGATGGCGGTCTGCTCGATGCCGCTGATGGTGCCGGTCACTGCAGTGCGCAGGGCCAGCGCAGCGGCCAACGCTTCTTCATCGTCGAGCAGCAGCGGCGGCAATGCGCGCCCGGCGCGGAACGCGTAGCCGCCGGCCACGCCACTGCTGGCCTGGATCGGGTAGCCCAGCTCGCGCAGGCGGTCGATGTCGCGGCGCAGCGTGCGCGGATGCACGCCGATATCCGCGGCCAGTGTGTTGCCCGGCCAATGCGGCCGGGATTGCAGCAGCGAGAGCAGGCGCAGCAGTCGAGCGGAGGTGGTCAGCATGGGCGGCAGCATCGCGCCTGTCGAGGACAGGATCTGTCCGCAATGGTGGCTAGCCTGTGGCCACGGTGCAAGGCCCCCTGGCGGCGCACCTTTCCACACCGACAACCCACAAGGAGTTCCACATGTCCGTCGTCTTCTATTGGCATCCCATGTCCAGTGCCACCCCCGTCGCCTGCGCGCTTGCCGAACTGGGGGTTGCCCATGACCGGGTGCGGATCGACATCCGGAATGGAGAGCAGCGCACCCCGGAGTACCTGGCGATCAATCCCAACGGCAAGGTGCCGTGCCTGGTGGTGGATGGCACGCCGATCTTCGAGGGCCTGGCCATCCATCTGTGGCTGGGTGACCGCTTCGGCGTGGCGCGCGGGCTGTGGCCGGCCGCCGACACCCCGGAGCGGCTGCAGGCGTTGTCGTGGTGCGCGTGGGCCTATGTGACCTACGCGGCGATGATCAACCGGCTGATGCTGGCCACCCGCGAAGGCCCGCTGCGCGACACTGTGCAGGCCGCCGCCGCAGGGCAGGGCGCGGCCGAGCTGCTGGGATTGCTGGAAGATCGCCTGGGATCGCAGCCCTGGATGCTGGGCGGCGATTACTCGCTGGTGGACCTGGTGGTGGCGCAGGTGGTCGGTTATGGCACCTACGTCGGTGCCGGCGTGGACGCGTATCCCGCCGTGGCGGCCTGGTTGGCGCAGGTGCAGGCGCGTCCGGCCATGCAGGGCGAGGTCTGAGCGCATTCGATTCCGTAATGCGCGTCATGACGAAATTTAACTGGTGAATGGATGCCTTCGCGCCGTATGGTGCGGAGGTACTCCTTTTTGCCACGTTGCCATGAAACCCATTGTGCTGTCTGCCTTCCCGGTGCTGCTTGCACTGGCGCCCTGCGTCCTCGCCGCCGAACAGGCCGACCTGATCATCCGGCATGCCACCGTGGTGGATGTCGAACATGCCACCACCCATGCCGACCAGGCGGTGGTGGTACGCGGCAATGACATCGTCGCCGTGGGTGACGACCGCAGCATTGCCAAGGCCTGGAAGGCGCCGCAGCGCATCGATGGCAACGGCCGCTTCCTGATTCCCGGCCTGTGGGACATGCATGTGCATTTCGGCGGCGGACCGGAGCTGGTCGAAGAGAACAAGGCGCTGCTGCCGCTGTACATCGCCCATGGCATCACCACCATCCGCGATTGTTCCGGCGACCTGCCCACGCAGGTGCTGCAGTGGCGTGGCCAGATTGCCGACGGCAGCCTGGAAGGCCCGCAGCTGTTCAGTTCGGGCGCCAAGATCGAAGGCATCAAGCCGGTCTGGAAGGGAACGCTGGAGGTCGGCAGCCAGGCCGACCTCGATGCCGCGCTGGCCCAGCTCAAGCGCGACCGCGTCGACTTCGTCAAGATCACCGACAGCACCCTGACCCCGCCCCTGTTCCTGGCGGCAGTGCGTGGCGCCCGTGCCAATGGCCTGCGCGCGTCCGGGCACATCCCGATGGCGCTGACCGTGCAGCAGGCGGTGGATGCCGGCATCAGCTCGATCGAGCATCTGGACTACGCCTACAAGGCCGGGGTCAAGGACGAGGCGGCCATTGCCGCCGATTTCGCCGCCAAGCGCATCGATCGCGCCGAGGCCAATCGCCGGCTTGATGCCGGCTTTGATCGTGACACTGCCATGGCCGCCTACCGTGGCTTTGCGGCGAAGGGCGTGTATGTCACGCCCACCCTCAACGGCGGCCGCATCCTCGACTTCCTGGACCAGGATGACCACGCCAACGATCCGTACCTGGCCTACATTGGCCCGAAGCTGCAGGCGACTTACCTGTGGCGGGTGGAACGTGCTGCCAAGGCGGGTCCAGAGCAGATCGCCGAGCGCCACCAGCAGTACCACCAGGTGGCGGCCGTGCTGCCGATGCTGCAGCAGGCGGGCGTGACCGTCATGGCCGGCACCGATGCGGGGTTCCTCAATTCCTTCAACTATCCCGGTATCGGCCTGCATGACGAGCTGGCCCTGTTCGTCAAGGAAGGCCTGACTCCTGCGCAGGCGCTGTCGTCGGCAACCCGTGCGGGTCCGTCGTGGTTCGGTACGCTGGACCGCTACGGCGGCATCGCCGAAGGCAAGGCCGCCGACCTGGTGCTGCTGGATGCCAACCCGCTGCAGGATATCCAGGCCACGCGCGCGATCAACACCGTGGTACTGCGTGGCCACGTGTATGACCGCAAGGCGCTGGATGCGTTGCTGGCGCAGACACGGTCCAAGGTCGCCAAGTGGCAGCAGGACGCTGCCCAGTAGCGATATGCGCGCAGCAGAGTGAAGAGAAGCAGCAGGCGCCCCGCTCATCAGCGGGGCGTTTTCGTTTGGGCGCCGCTACAACAAATTGCAGTAGCGCATTGAGGAATATTGAATGTGGCGCGGCGTAGCAGAACTTTAAGCTGCCCCCATTCAACGCGGCGATGCATTCGCACGCATCTGTTGGTCATTCCAATCGCGGTTGCAATTTATTTCAGGGTGTCTTGCAACGAGTTGCATAGGGCGACAGGAGGCGGCTGCCTATGCTTCGCCCTCGATTCGAGACGGTTATGACAACCGGATTTCGTGATCGACCCTTCAATAACAGGAGTCCCTTCGATGAAGCGTCTGACGACCGCGCTGGCGACAGCAATGGCCATGGCGATGACGGCGTCGCCTCGTCCGGCCCAGGCTGCCGCTCCAAGCATCCATGTGGGGGCGATGTACGAATATGCCGAGCCGGGCAAGGGGGCGCTGCTGAAGCGCGTGCGCAACACCGGCGATGCCACGGCGTTTGTCCGTGTGCAGATCAGCGAAGTGCGCTACGCCGCGGACGGCACCCATCAGGAGATCCCGGTGGATACCTCCGGCACCGCTGCCGCCGCCGGCCTGATTGCCAGCCCGTCGCGGTTGATCGTGCCGGCGCAGGGCCAACAGGCCACGCGCCTGCTGGTGCAGGGGGATCGCAGCACCGAACGCTACTACCGCGTGCGCTTCGTGCCGGTGCTGCCACAGTCCGAAGACGAATTCGCGCTGACAGACGCGCAGCGTGATGACTATCGCAACGAGCTCTTGGCCGGCGTCAACGTATTGACCGGCTATGGCGTGTTCGTGATCGTGCATCCCGACCAGCCCCGCTACGACGTGCAGACCGAAACGCACGACAGCCACGTGCAGCTGCGCAATGCCGGCAATACCACGGTGGTGCTCGACGACATCCGCCAGTGCAGTGCGCAGGACAAGCCGGGCAAGTGCTCCCCGTCGCGCAAGGTGCACCTGCTGCCCGGACGCACCGAACGCTTCGCTCGCAGTGCCGGGCATCTGCACCGCTTCCAGATCGTTGAGGGGGACAACCGCAAGGACGTCCTGCTCACCCGCTAGGTTCCGCCCGGAACCGCCGTCCCGTCGCCGGGCTCCAGGCGACACCTTTCCGTTGGAGATGCAGGAAAAATGAACCTCAAGACCACCGTCCTGGCCGCTGCGGCTGCCCTGATCCTGACCCCGGCTGTCGCCATGGCCGCCACCGAGCAGTTCCCCATCCAGGTGACGGTTGAAGCCACGGTGCCGTCCGCCACCGGCCTGCAGATCTCGCCGGTCGGCGACTGGGCTGGCCAGACCCAGAACATGCGCTGGAACATCGCGACCCAGCGCCTGGATCCGATCCTGCAGCAGGTCGACATAAAGAGCGGCCTGGGCGCCATCAACGCCTACCTGACCACCGAAGCCATGCTGACCAGCGCCGGCAACGCCATCGACCTGACCGTGGCCGTCGCCGGCCAGGACCTGCAGGTCGGTGCCGCCAACGCGGTTGAAGTGGCCACCGCGACCGAAGCCGCCGCGAGCAAGCGCGCTGCGGTTGCCATCACCGCCGCTGCGCCGACCGGCGAGAGCTACGTGCAGGGCACCTACCAGGGCAACGTTTTCATGATGTTCGAGAGCGGCACCCCGTAATCGCGCAGCTGCGCATGTTTCACCCCGGCAGCTCCGGCTGCCACAGGAGGGGCGCGCTCGCGCCCCTTCTTCATGCACAGGAATGACCATGTCACCGCGTCTGCTTCCCCTCGCCACCGCCGTCATGCTCCATTGCAGCGTTGCAGCAGTGCAGGCTGCGCCTGCGGCACTGGAAAGCCTCACCCTGCTTGACCAGGCGGGGGGCCTGCCCGATGACTTCCGTGACCATTTCTTCGACGTACCCCTGGTGGTACGGGTCGAACGCGATGGTCAGTACCTGGGCGATGCCCGTGCGGTGCTGACCCGCGACAATACCTTGTCGCTGTTGGAGTTTACCGACAGCCACGACAGCACCGAACCGGCCGCCGAACGCGAGCGCTGGTTGAAGGCGTTGGCTGCACCGCGCCCATTGGGCGCCTGCGAACTGGCCTGCAATGACAGCCTGGTGCGGCTTCACTACAGCCTGGAGAGCTCGCTGCTTTCCATCGCCACCGAGAACGGTGGGCGCGCCGCCATGCCGCAGCGCCACCTCGCGTTGCCTGAAGACGGCAGTCGCGGCCTGATCCTGCGCCACCAGCTCAACGCCTATGCAGGGCAGGGCGTGGCTACGGTGGGCCGCTACGCGCTCGACGCACAGGGCAGCCTGGGACACTGGACGCTGGTAGGCAACTACCAGGTCGACCGCAGCAGCGATGAAGCCGGGCAGCTGCGACAGTCGGTACAGAGCCTCTACGCACAACGCGAATTCCGCGACAACTTCCTGCGCGTGGGTTACTTCCTGCCCAACTTCCAGGGCGTCACCCGCCAGCCGCGTGCGCCCGGCTCGTTCAGCCACACCACCGTGGGCATGATGGCCGGCTCATCGGACAGCCTGGCCATTGATTCTCGCGCACCGAGCCTGTATCCGGTGTACGTGACCGCCAACCGCGAGGGCACCGTGGAGGTGTTCCGCGACGGTAGCCTGATCCAGACCCAGCCATTGCAGCCGGGCCTGCAGGAGCTGGATACCCGTCGCCTGCCGGGCGGCATCTACGAGGTCGAACTGCGGGTCATCGAGGATGGACGCGAAAGCTCGCGTGAAACCACGGTGATCCACAAGCCCGGCAACTGGCGCGACCCGAGCCGCCGCTGGCGCTACAGCGCGTTCGCCGGTGTCCAGCACAGCCTGCTGGACACCCTGGAGGACCCCAATGCCGGTGCCTTCGCCGCAGGCGGCATCGTCAATTACCTGGCCCATCCGCGTGCGATCCTCGGCCTGTCTGCCCAGCACCTGGATGGCGGGAATGCCGTCGCTGGATCGCTGGACTGGCAGGTCAACGACCGTGCCAACATCCATACCAACGCCTACAGCGGCGACCACGGCAATGGCGTCGATCTCCAAGGCATGTGGCGCCATGGCAAAGGCACCGTGATCGCCTCGCACAACCGCAGCTGGCAGGAGCGTCGCCGCCCTGGTGACGACGCCTACCCGCCGTTGCCGCCCGGTGCCGAGCTGCCGCAGACCCGCTCGGGCTGGCTGCAGACCAGTGCGCTGAGCATGAACCATCGCCTCGGTGACAGCAGCTACGTTGCCGCGCGCGTGTCGCATCACAGTGGCACCAGCAACGGCGTTGGGCTCGACCTGTCCTTCAGCCGTCGCCAGACCCTGTTCGGCAGCGACGCGACCTGGCGCGCTGCGGTGTTCGACCGCCCGGCCAGTGCCAGCAGCGGCACGCGCCGCAACCGTGGTGTCGACTTCACCCTGAACATCGCGCTGGGCCAGGAGGGGCGTCGCTACAGCGGCAGCCTTGGCAGCCGCACCGCCACCGATGGCGGGCGCAGCCTGTACGCCAGCGCGGGGGTACAGCAGACCTATGAAGAGGGGCTGCTGCGCAGTGTCGCCGGCCAGGCCACGCTGGACAGCGATGGGCTGGGCCTGAGCAGCAACGCGCAGTTCGAGCATCCTGCACTGCGCGGCGACGTGCATGCGCAGCGCTCGTCGCTGGGCGGCACCGTCAGTGGCGGCCTGAACCTGGAAAGCACCTTGGCAATGGGGGGCGGAAAGCTTGCCATCGCCGGTGCGGGGCAGGTCGGCAGTGTCGATACCGGCATGATCGTGGACGTGAGCTCCGAGCTGCCCGATGTGGAGCTGCGCGCATACGACAGCCGCGGTGGCTCCTACGCGCTCCACCCTGGCCGCAACTTCCTGCCGGTCACTGCATATCGCACCGGCGCCCTGCAGGTCGACTTCCATGGGCGCGCCGCGCCGGCTGCGAGCATCCAGCCGGCCACGCTGGACTATCACCTCAACAAGGGGGGCGTGGCCTACGGCAAGGTGGACGTGCTCAGCACCTTCACCGTGATGGGCCATCTCAAGGATGCCGCCGGGCAGCCACTGGCCGGCGCCCACGTGATCAACCACGCCGGGCGCAGCGTAGCGGAGGCCGATGGCTTCTTCGCGCTGGAGATGAGTGCCAGGGTGCCGAGCCTGGAAGTCCGCCACCCCAGGGTGGCCGGGTGCAGCTTCATGCTCGACGGCACCGCAACGCGTCCGGACGGCGACACCTGGCTCGCCGGGATCCTGCAGTGCCCGCCGTCCACCCTGACCACCGGGCAATCGCACGCAGCTGCGCCGACTGCTGGAGCCATGCCATGAGAAACCCCATCCGATCAAACACCGCGTCGCAGTGGCCGGCCATGGCGCTGTGCGCGCTGATGCTGATGGCGGGCACCAACAGTGCCCGGGCCGCCGACATCCTTATCACCGCTGAGTTCAAGCCCAGCATCCTCGATCCGGACAAGCGCGACTTCGAGAACACCACGCCCTGGTCTGGCGTGTGCAACAGCACGCACCTGCAGGCCTGCATCAGCAACAGCTGGTGGAGCATCGACACGAAGATACGGGGGACCAAGCAGGCGATCCGTGAGGACAACTATGGGCGTAACGGCTTCTATATAGGCATGCCGCCGCCCCGGACCGTGCGTGTCACCTCGGACGACGGCGCACACAGCTTCGATCTTGGATTCAACATCATTGGGGCGGCGATGCGGCTGGTGGACGAGGACCGTGACGGGCCGCTGGAGCCGGCCTCGGTTGGAAATCCCAGGAACTGCAACAGGGGCTTGACCAACGCGAGTGCGCAGAATCGCAGCACGATGCGCATGTTCCTGCGGCGCGATGGCGGTGAGGGTGTAGTCGCCTGTTCCCTGCACTGGCAGGCTACCAACAACTACCTCATGACCGAGTTCGACTTTACCTACAAGCTGACCACGCCGGCCCCGCTGGCCATGCGAAGCGGCGTGTACACGGGCGTCACCTCGTACCGGGTTGGCGGTACCGGTGACGGTGCCGATTTCGACCTTGGCAACGGCGTAGTCCTGGACGACAACATCGTCAATGTTCATTTCCGTCTGGACGTCCAGCATGCCTTCCAGCTCGACCTGCCGCCGGGCAGTGATCGCGCGGTCCTCGCGCCAAAAGGAGGCTGGACGCAATGGAGCGACCACGGCGTCGTGCCGAAGGCGCTGGAGCGCGAGGTGCCGTTCAGCCTGAGCAGTTCCGGTCAATTCAGCGTCTCACTGTCGTGCCAGTACGCGCTGCCGGATGGCCGCTGTGCGATCCGCAACGAAACCGTGGATGCGCCAGACGCGCCGCTCGATGTCCAGCTGACCCTGCCAGGTTTCCGCGATGCATCGTCGGGAGCAGAGGCGATTGGCATTGCGTTGACCACCACGATGACGCCGCCTGTGATGACCGCCGAGAGTTTCATCATCCGCCGCCCCTCCAGACTGCATTTTGCCGTCAATGGCGAGGCGGTGGGCACGATGCTGGACCATCCCGGCAGCCGATATCGCGGTGACGTGACGGTGATCTTCGATGCGGATCCCTGATGCATGGGGAGTGCGACAACAGCGTGACGACACACAGGTTCGGTTCTGAACTGTTTACGTACATGCGTTTTCCGTTGACGCGCGGCATCGTCAGCGCACGCGGCGGTAACGCGGCGGTCCCTAGTGTTGGCTTACCGGCATCGCTTTCGACGCCGTCTACCGGAGAAGCATGATGGGTAACCAACAGAATCCGCAGCAGGGCCAGCAGAATCCGCAGCAGGGCCAGCAGAACCAGCAGAACCAGAAGGACCAGCAGCGCCAGGGCCAGCAGCAACAGCAGGACCAGAACCAGAAGGGCGAGCGCAACCAGCAGGGCGGCCAGCAGGAAGAAGAAGAATAAGCTGCTGCACCAACGCTATGACCGGAGTCCGGCCTTTGGGCCGGACTTTCCGTTTGTTGGGTCACGACCAACGGTCGTGACCTACCGTTGCCGCTGAGACCTACGGTCGTGACCTACCGTTGCCGCTGAGACCTACGGTCGTGACCTACCGTTGCCGCTGAAACCTACGGTGGTGACCTACCGTTGCGGTCGAGTCACGATCAACAATCGGGTGCCGTTGCAGGGTGTTCACGAAGCAAGTGATACCCATTCGCATTTCGGGTACACTGGGGCGATCGTCTTGCCCTGGGTCGTGCCCGCCGTGTTTTCCCGTCTGATTTCCGATTTCTCTCCGTGGTTGCGCAACGCTGGCGTTGCCGCAGTACTGGGCGTGGTCGCGATGGCGCCGGTTGCCGCCCAGCAACGCAACCCGTTGCAGAAGGTCGGCGAGACCGTACTGGACCAACCGCCGCAGCGCTATCGGTTCGAGCGTTTCGTGATTGAAAGCGGCGAGCCTGCACGGCGCTGGCGCGTCAACGTCGGCGTGCCTGTGCGCAAGGCAGACGCGCCTGCGCCGGTGCTGTACATGCTGGATGGCAACGCAGCGGCCATGGTGTTCGACCAGGCGATGCTGAGCGACCTGGCCGCACATGCCGCGCCGGTGCTGGTGTTCATCGGCTACGACAACGACCTGCGCATCGATTCACCCGCCCGCACGCTCGACTACACCGCGTGGGTGGATACGGCCGATGATGAGAACGGCGCGTCCCGGTCCAGCGGCGGCGGCGCCAAGGCGTTCCTGGACGTCATCCAGCAGCGGATCAAGCCCGAGGTGGAGCGCCGCGCCCGGGTGGACACGCAGCAGCAGTCGCTCTGGGGCCACTCGTTGGGCGGGCTGTTCGTGCTCAGCACGCTGTACACCCAGCCGACCGCATTCCAACAGTACGTGAGCGCCAGCCCCTCCTTGTGGTGGAGCCAGGGCGCGCCGCAGGGCGCGATGGAGCAGGAATTCATCGCCCACCCCGCGCCGGCGAAGCTGTGGCTGATGCTCGGCGGCGACGAGCGCAGCGGCAACCGCGGCGTGCGTGACATGAGCAACCCGCGCGTGGTGGCGCACCTGCGCCGCATCGCCGGTGCCACCCCCGATGCCGCGCATGCGCTGAGCGGGCGCCTGGCCAAGGTGCCCGGGCTGCAGGTCAAGTACCGCGAATTTCCTGGCCTGGGCCACGGCCCGATGCTGCCGGCTTCGCTGAAAGCAACGCTGGCGGCGCTGTACGGCGTGGCCGACAAGAGCGCCGATTGATTTTTCCTTACCCAGGCTGCGCCGATCCGGCCCTGCCAAGGCAACCCTTGTGACACGCGCCGCTGGCGCGCCCCTACAGAAGGAGTCTGCTATGTCCCGATTGATTTCCCTCCCGCGCGTTGCCGCGTTGGCCCTGGCCTTGTCGCTGGCCACCGGCGCGGTGTCCGCACAGCCGGTGTTCGATGCGCCGGCCAACGGCTTCCGTGGCAAGGTCAGCGCCCGCAACGAGAACGTGATTCCCGGCAGCGCCGCTGAAGTGACCGGGCGCGCGTTCGTGCCCGGCCAGCAGGTGACGCTGCTGCGCGGCGAGACCGTGCTCAACGCCACGCCGGTGGTGGTGGACGCGCAGGGCAACTTCAAGGCCAGCGTGCAGATCCCCGCCGACGCCGTGCCCGGCCAGCACCCGGTGGTGGTGCGCGCCAGCCAGCCGGCTGCTGCGACCGTGGTCGCCCTGCGGGTGTCGCCGAACCTGCCGCTGAGCGGCCAGCAGGCATTCCAGCAGCGTTCGGGCAAGCTGGTGCAGGGGCTGTACCAGAGCGCCTACAGCGCGGGCAGCAACGCGCTGTTCGTGACCTCGGCGGTGGGCCGCCCGCCGGTGACCCAGTCGCAGCTGCTCAAGGTGGACCCGAAGACGCTGAAGGTGGTCAAGGCAATCACGCCGGCACAGGTGCCCGATGCCAAGGGCGGCAGCGTGTTTGCGGTGTATGGCGTGGGCGTGGACGATGCCAACGGCAACGTGTGGGTCAGCAACACCCGCCAGGACACGGTGGCGGTGTACCGCCAGTCGGATCTGTCACTGGTGCACCAGTTCCCGGTGGGCGCGGTGCCGCATGCGCGTGACGTAGTGGTGGATGCCAAGCGTGGCAAGGTGTTCGCGTCGGCGGCTGGTGAAGACCATCTGTCGGTGTTCGATGCCAGGACCTTCAAGGCGCTGGAGCCGATCACGCTGGCATCCGGCGTGGACGACGAGAAGTTCGTGCCGATGAGCCTGGTGCTGGATGAAGCCAGCGGCAAGCTGTTCACGGTGAGCATCGGGACACCGGAAGCGGCAGTGATCGACGTGGCCAGCGGCAAAGTGGACAAGGTGATCGACCTGGGCAATTCGATCAGCGCCTCCGGCGTAGCCTTCGATGCGAAGCGCAACCGCCTGTTCGTGGCCTCGCAGGGCACCGACAACCTGCTCATCGTCGACGTGGCCAGTGGCAAGGTCCTGCACGATGTGCCGGTGGGCGCGGGTGCGCTGAACGTGGCGTTCGAACCGGTGTCCGGCCTGGCCTACGTCACCAATCGTGGTGCCGGCACGGTGACCGTGGTGGATGGCGACGGCAAGGTGGTCGGCAACCTGGACGGCGGCACGTTCCCGAACCACGTCCGCGAAGACGGCAAGGGCAACGTGTTCGCGGTCAACAAGTCGCGCGGTGCGGAGGACCCGAAGGGCGACCGCATCACCCGCATCACCCCGACCCGCCGCTGATGCATTCCGCGCGCGGGGCTGCGGCCCTGCGCGCACCTGACGGAGTAATGACATGTCCAGTTCCCTGACCGCGCGCCGGCATCTGCTGGTGCTGGCCTTGGCAGCCGCACTGACTGCCTGCGGCGGCAAGCCCGCGGAAACCGCAGCGCCCGCCGCAGCCGCGCCGAAGGCGGCCGACGCCGCAAACGCATCATCGCCTGCCGCGCTGCCGCAGGGCTGGCTGCACCTGGCCGGCGCCAATGTGCCCTCCAGCACCAACCTCACCCCGGTGCTGCCGGTCACGGTTACCTCCGATGACGGCGAACAGGTCACGGTGAAAGACGCCTCGCGCATCGTGGCTGGCGGTGACGATGTCATCGCGGTGATCGAAGCGCTGGGCCTGGGCGGGCAGGTGTACGGCGCGCCGCTGCGGTCGGCCACCGAAGCGGGGCGCAAGGCGCCCAAGCAGTTCCTGTTCAACCGCACCACCGGCGTGGAAGGCGTGCTGAGCCTGGAAGGGACGCTGTTCCTGGGCAACAGCCTGCGCCGGCATACCGAGCTGGCGAAGAAACTGCGCGGTGCCGGTGAGGCGGCCGTGGTGATCGATGACCTGCAGCCGGCGCCGGACAAGGTACGCAAGGTGGCGGCTGCGCTGGGCGTGGCAACGGCGGGCGAGGCACTGGCCACGCAGGTGCAGGCGCAGCTGGATGAGGCGGCCCGCATCGCCGCGGCCAGCAAGGTGCACCCGCGGGTGATCCATCTTTCCGCGACCGGGGCTGGCGGTGCGCCGACCGTGGCGGGCGCCGACAGTGCCTCGGGCAAGCTGATCGGGCTGGCCGGTGGCGTGAACATCGGCACCGAAGCGGGGGTGGCCAACTATTCCGCGCTGAGCAATGAAGGCGTGGTGGCCGCAGCGCCCGAGGTCATCCTGGTGACCGAAAACGATCTGCAGCTGTTCGGGGGTGAGGCGGGCCTGTGGAAGGCCTACCCGACGTTGAAACAGACCCCGGCCGGCGCGGCCAACCGGGTGTGGGTGATGCCGGACGTGCAGTTGAAGGCGGCCAGCGTGGGCTCCGGCAGCGGTGCGGTGGCCTTGGCCAAGGCGCTGGCGGCACTGCCGTCGCCGTGAGCAGGACGCTGTGATGGAACGCGCTACGCGCAGACGTGCAGGCGGATGGGTGCTGGCGATGATGTCGCTGGCCCTGCTGGGCGCGATCCTGGCTTCGTTCGCGGTCGGGCCGTTGCGCCTGCCACCGCTGGAGGTGGTGCAGGCGGTGGCGGTCAAGCTGGGCATGCTCGACCCCGCGCAGGTCAGCCAGCGCGACATGGCGGTGGTCTGGAACCTGCGCATTCCGCGTGCGCTGCTGGGCGCGCTGGTGGGGGCATCACTGGCGATGGCCGGGGCCAGCCTGCAGGGGTTGTTCGGCAATCCACTGGCCGATCCGGGCATCGTGGGGGTGACCCAGGGCGCGGCGTTGGGCGCGGTGGCGGCCATCGTGCTGGGCGCCGGCAGCGTGGGCGGCTGGACGCTGCCGCTGGCGGCCTTTGCCGGGGGTGCGGCGGCGATCAGCCTCACCTATGCGCTGGCGCGGCCCGGGCGTAACACGGGCACGGCGACCTTGCTGCTGGTAGGCATTGCGATGGCGGCGTTCTGTTCGGCGGCGATCGGGTTCCTGACCTACATCGCCAGCGAAAGCGAGCTGCAGTCGCTGGTGTTCTGGCAGATGGGCTCGCTGGCGCAGGCCGACTGGGCTGACCTGGCGGCGGCGCTGCCGGTGTTCGTGCTGGGGACGTTCGCGCTGCTGCGGCTGTCCACGCCGCTGGACATGCTGGCGCTGGGGGAGCGCCAGGCGCAGCACCTGGGTCTGGACGTGAAGCGCACACGGCTGAAGCTGATTGCGTTCAGCGCGCTGCTGGTCGGCGCGGCCGTGGCGTTCGCCGGTTCCATCGGTTTTGTGGGGCTGGTGGTGCCGCATGTGGTGCGCATGCTGGTGGGCCCCGGGCACCGCTGGTTGCTGCCGGTGTCGGCGGTGACCGGTGCGGTGTTGATCGTGGTCGCCGATACCGCCGCACGTACCTTGGACCCGCCCGCAGAGATTCCGCTGGGCTTGTTCTCGGCAGCATTGGGTGCACCGTTCTTCCTGTGGCTGGTGCTGCACCAGCGCCGGAGCGGCACGGTATGAGCGCGCCGTTCCTGCAACTGGATGGCGTGGGCGTTCGTTTCGGTGAGCGGTCCATCCTGCACGACATCCACCTGGGGTTCGTGCCGGGCACGGTGACGGCGCTGGTCGGGCCGAACGGGGCGGGCAAGTCGACGCTGCTGGCGGTGGCCAGTGGCGACGTCGAGGCCGATGCCGGGCAGGTGATCCTGCACGACAGACCGATCGCGCACTGGAAGGCGATGGCGCTGGCGCGCGAGCGGGCGGTGATGCCGCAGGACCATGCAGTGCGCTTTGCGTTCACGGTGGACGAGGTGGTGGCGATGGGGCGGTTGCCGCACCCTGCCGATGCGTTGCGCGATGCGGCGCGGGTGGAACAGTCGTTGGGCCAGGCCGAGATGGTGGGGTTGCGGCGGCGCGAGGTGCAGACGTTGTCCGGCGGTGAGGCGGCGCGGGCCACGTTCGCGCGGGTGCTCACCCAGGACACGCCGCTGCTGCTGCTCGATGAGCCGACCGCGGCGCTGGACCTCCGGCACCAGGAGCGGACGCTGCGTGCGGTGCGGCAGCTGGCCGACAGCGGCGCATGCGTGATCGTCGTGCTGCACGACCTGAACTTGGCAGCGGGGTATGCCGACCGGATCGTGCTGCTGGAGCAGGGCAGGGTGGCGGCTGATGGAACGCCGGACCAGGTGCTGACGCGCGAGCACATCGAGCGGGTATACCAGCAGCCGGTGCTGGTGCTGCGGCACCCGCAACGCGATGTGCCGCTGGTGGTAGTCGCCGATCCCCCCGCATAGCGCCACGCCCTGTGTGGCGGGGGCTACCAGCCAAACGTCGCCGTAGCCATCACGGTACGCCCGCTGCCGTAATAGCAGGACGATACGCCGGTGCAGGTAGACACATATCGCTTGTCCGCCAGGTTGCTGGCGTTGAGCGCGAGCTGCACGTGCGTGTTGCCATGCTGGCCGAGGTCATAGCGCAGCGCAGCGTCAAACAGGGTGTAGGACGGAATGCGGTACAGGTTGGCGCTGTCGCCGTAGCTCACGCCGTTGTAGCGCGCGCCAGCCGCCAGGCTTACGCCACGCAGCGCACCGGCCTGGAAGGTGTAGTCGGCCCAGAATGAAGCGCTGTAGTCGGGCACCATGGCCAGCTGCTTGCCCTTGTAGGCCGCTGACGTCAGCATTTCCGAGTCCATCCGCGAGGCCGCACCGATCAGGCTCAGCCCCGCGATCGGCGTGATGCGGCCTTCCAGTTCGATGCCGCGCACGCGGCCTTCGTCGCCCTGGATCGAGCAGACCGCCGTGCCCGTAGCGCCGCAGTTGCGGTGGCTGGCCACGGGGTCATCGACAATCATGTCCTGCTGGCGCAGGTCGTACACGGCCAGGGTGACCAGCCCATCGACGCTGGCCGGCTGGTACTTCAGACCGGCTTCCCATTGCGAGCCGGTCACCGGGTCGAACGCGGTCTGGGTGAAGCTGTCCAATGGCGACTTGTTGGAGGGCTGGAACGATTCGGCATAGCTGACATACGGGGTCAGACCGCTGTCGAACACATATAGCACGCCGGCACGACCGGTGAACGCTTCGTTCTTGATCACGTTGTGCGCACCCGGTTGCGATATGCCGGTGGCGATGTTGCGGGTGGCGCTCAGCGTGTCGTCCTTGGTCCAGTCATACCGGCCGCCCAGGGTCAGGCGCCAGTGGCCGGCGGCCAACTGGTCCTGCAGGTACACGCCGCTCTGCCGGTTGATGCCGGCGGTGGGTGTTTCGGTGGTGACGGTGGGCTGGTACGGGTAGTAGACGGGATCGAAGATGTCGATCGCGCGCGGGTTGGTCATCGCGCTGCGCACGCCTTCCCAGTCTGCCCGTTGCCAATCCCAGCCGAGCAGTACGGTGTGGTCCACCGCGCCCGTGCTGAAGCGGGCCTGCAGGCGGGTATCGAAGGTGTCGCCGTCGGAATCGCCGGTGCCCTGTACGCCGCGCCGGTTCTGGGTGCGGCCATCGGCATTGAGCGCGCCGAAGGTGACCACGCCGCGGTACAGCGAATCCACATGGGTGCGGCGTGCGTTCTGGGTCAGGGTAAGGTGGTCGTTGAACTGGTGTTCGAACATCCAGGCGGCCGTCCACAGCGTGCGGTCGAAGGTATTCCAGTCCGGCTGGCCGATGAAGGTGCTGTTCTTCATGTGGCCATGGGGCGTGGCGTTGAGGGTGCCGGCCATTGGCAGGAACTGGTAGGTGGAGCCGCCGTCGTCCTTCTGGTACATGCCGAGCAGGGTGAGGCGGGTGCGTTCGGCGATCTGCCAGGTGTAGCTGGGCGCGAGGAACCAGTGTTCCTGCGCCGTGTGCTTGATCTGGGTGTTGCCATCCCGGTACAGGCCGACCAGACGCAGCAGGTGCGTGTTGTCGTCGCTGCCGGTGCCGACGTCGAAGGCCGCGCTGTACTGGCCGTTGGCATCCACGCCCAGGCGCAGCAGCTGCTGCGGGTCCGGGGTGGGGGTCTTGCTGACCTGGTTGACCATGCCGCCGGGTGCGACCTGCCCGTACATCACCGCGGACGGGCCCTTGAGCACTTCCACGCGTTCCAGGTTCCAGCTGTCGAACATGCTGCGGTTCCACTGGCTGCCCTGCGGCGCGCGCATGCCATCCAGGGTTACGTTGTTGGCCCAGCTGCCGGCATCGAACCCACGGATGCGGAAGTCGTCCACGCGGTTGTCGATGCCGCTGCTTTCCAGGCTCACGCCCGCTACATAGCGCATGGCGTCGTTGAGCGACTGCACGCCACGCGCATCGAGTTCGGCGCGTTCGATCACGGCGACGGACTGTGGCGTTTCCGCAATGCTGGTGGTGGTCTTCGTGGCGCCACTGGTGCTGTTGGCCGCGCGGTAGGCGTTGACCTGGACGGCATCCAGATCGGTGGCGTTCTGCGCAAAGGCGACAGGAGCGGCGGCGCTGGCGAGGCAGCAGGCGAGGGCAAGCAGGTTGGGGCGCAACCGACGGAACGAAGCGGGGGAGGGGGTCATGTACTGCCAGCGTCAGGGTCGTCGCAGAGCGACGTTGACCCGGCATTTTAAGGATTCCGACACGCAATGCAATTGCGACCTATTCGCATGTACCAGCGGGGGCGGAGGGAGTTAACTCCGCGCCCGCGTGATAATCCGCTCGACATAGTCGTCAGTGTTCTACCCGTGGCAGCAAAAACCGCTTGCAACCCGTACGCAGAGGTCTAGAATTCGCCGCAGATCCTCTCAACCACCGCCATGAACTCGATGCCGCTCCTGACGTTTTTTACTCGCACCCGCGCTTTCGCGGGACGGGCGCGTCTGCCTCGCGGCTCCTCTGGCGGCTGATCGGATTCGATCACCGCAGGACCCCAGACAGAGCGCCCATTGGGCGCTTTTTTCGTTTCAGTGTTTTGTAACACCACGCATCAAGGAGAACGTGCCATGCACCAGATCGCCGAGCCCCAAACCTGGCCGCACGCCCGTTAGCCAACGGCGGCGTGCGGCTCCCTGATGTTGGCAGCAGCGAGACCCCTTTTATGAACACCCAGACCCAGAACCTCCGGCGCAACCTCGGCATCATTGCCCACATCGACGCCGGCAAAACCACGCTCACCGAACGCCTGCTGTGGAAAACCGGCGAGATCCATCGCGTCGGTGAAGTCCACGATGGCGCCGCCACCACCGACTTCTCGGCGATCGAGCGCGAGCGCGGCATCACCATCGGCGCGGCCGCCGTGCAGGCGCATTGGGCGCCGCGCGGCGAACCGACCCACCACCTGACCCTGATCGACACGCCCGGGCATATCGACTTCGCCATTGAAGTCGAACGTTCGCTGCGCGTGCTCGACGGTGCGGTGGCGGTGTTCTCCGCCGTGGATGGCGTGCAACCGCAATCGGAAACCGTGTGGCACCAGGCCCGTCGCCATGGCGTGCCGCTGATCGCGTTCGTCAACAAGATGGACCGCATCGGCGCCTCGTTCGAGCGCGTGCTGGCGCAGCTTCAGGACAAGCTGCAGGCGCGGCCGTGGGCGCTCGGCTGGCCGTTGGGCGCCGAGAACGCCTTCCACGGCTGGGTTGACCTGGTCGACCGCAGCACCGTGCAGTGGGACGACGCCGGCATGCCGACCCGCACCGCATGGACCACCGCTGAGCACAGCGCGTGGGAGCCGCGGCGTGCGGAACTGGTGGAAGCGGTGGCCGACCACGACGAACTGCTGGCCGAAGCCTGGCTGGACGGAAGTGCGGTGGCACCCGCCGCGCTGCGCGCTGCGCTGCGCCGGGCCACGCTGGCCGGTGCCGGCGTGCCGGTACTGGCGGGTGCGGCGTTCAAGAGCAAGGGCATTGAAACCCTGCTCGATGCCATCGTGGACTACCTGCCCGCGCCGGAAGACCGGCCGGCCGTGGTGGCCACGGAGGAAGCGGGCGAGGTCAGCCTGCCGCCGGATCCGAATGGGCCGCTGGCGGCGCTGCTGTTCAAGATCACGCACCAGCACCATGGGGCGTTGAGCTTCGTACGGGTGTATTCGGGCACGCTGAAGGTGGGCGATGCGTTGGCCAGTTCGCAGCATGCGCAGGGACGCCGGGTCAGCCGGCTGGTGCGAGTGCAGGCCGACCAGACCCACGACATCAAGCAGGCGGTGGCCGGTGACATCGTGGCGGTGCTGGGCTGGAAGGATGCGGTGAGCGGTGAAACGCTCAGTGCACCCTCGCGCCCGCTGTTGCTGGACACCATCCAGGCGCAGCACGCGGTGCTGGCGTGGCGGTTGACTGCGGAAAAGTCGGCCGACCTGATCCGCATCGCGCAGGGCCTGTCCAGCCTGGCCCAGGAAGACCCGTCGTTCCGCGTCGAAACCGAAGCGGACAGCGGCGAAACCCTGGTCTGGGGCATGGGCGAGCTGCACCTGGAAGTGATGGTGGAACGGCTGCGCACCGAGTGGAATGTCAACGTCCGCACCGGTGCGCCGCGGGTGGCCTACCAGGAAACGCTGAAGCAGGCGGTGCGTGGCATCGAAGGCAAGGTGGTCAAGCAGACCGGCGGCCAGGGCCAGTACGCCCGGGTGGTGCTGGATGTCAGCCCACGCGAGGACGGCGAGGTGCATTTCGTCGACCGCACCGTAGGCGGCGTGATCCCGCGCGGCTTCGTAGCGGCGGTGGAGAAGGGCGTGCGGAGCGCGCTGTCGGAAGGGCCGCGTGGCCATCCGGTGGTGGGCATCGAGGTGGCGCTGGTCGATGGGCAGACCCATGCCAAGGATTCGTCCGACATGGCGTTCCATCGCGCCGGTGCCGAAGCGGTGAAGGCCGCGCTGCTGCAGGCAGGAACACGCCTGCTGGAGCCGGTGATGGAAGTAGCCATCCACGTGCCGTCGGTGAATGTCGGCGACGTGGTGGGCGACCTCAACCGCCGCAGTGGCCGCATCGCCTCCATCGAGGACCAGGGTGGGCGTGCGGAAGTGGTGGGCTACGCGCCGCTGGCGCAGTTGTCCGGCTACACCACCTCGCTGCGCTCGCTGACCCAGGGCCGCGCATCCAGCGACATGCGCTTCAACGGCTACGAAGAGGTGCAGGCTGCTTGAACGCTGGAAGGAAAAGGGGGCCGGAATTCTCCGGCCCCCGCTCAGCCACGCAGGGCGTGGCTCTACCGGCAACCCTTTACAATGGGGGCATCTGCTTCAGGAGCTTCCCATGACCACCCCCCATTTCTACCCCGTCGGTATCCCCGGCCAACCCTGGGGCGATACCGAGCGCGCGGCGTGGCGCGCGCGCCAGGTCGTGCAACGCCACTACGCCAACGACGTGGTCGCCGCCTTGAATGCGCTGCCCGATGCACTGGAAATCGTCCAGTACGGCCAGCTTGAATCCATCACCGACACCTACCCGCTGCTGCTGGCCAAGACCCGCAACTGGGACCCGGCGCTACCCACCGCTCTGGTCACCGGCGGTGTGCACGGTTACGAAACCAGCGGCGTGCACGGCGCACTGCAGTTCCTGCGCGACCACGCGCAGGAGTACGCCGGCCGCATCAACCTGATCGTCGCCCCCTGCGTGTGCCCTTGGGGCTACGAACGCATCCAGCGCTGGAACCACGATGCGATCGATCCCAACCGCAGCTTCCGTGACGGTGGCCGCATCGTTGAAACGGCCTCGCTGATGCACTGGGTCGCTGCCCGCAACGACGACCTGCTGGTGCACCTGGACCTGCACGAAACCACCGACAGCGACGCGCATGAGTTCGACCCGGCGCTGGCCTCGCGCGATGGCAAGCCGTGGCACCCGGAAACCATTCCCGACGGCTTCTATGTGATCGGCAACAGCGAAAATCCGGAACCGGCCTTCCAGCGTGCCCTGATCGCCGCCGTGGCCCCCATTACCCACATCGCCCCCGCCGACGCGCAGGGCAACCTGGTCGGGCTGCCGCTGCAGTCGCCGGGCGTGGTGTGGGGCGAATCGCGCTCGATCGGCGCCTGCGCGGGGTTCACCAGTGCCCGCTTCGCCACCACCACCGAGGTGTACCCGGACAGCCCGCGGACCACGCCGACGGAGTGCAACGCCGCACAGGTGGCTGCCGTGCGCGCGGGGTTGGACTTCGCCCTGCAGGCAGGGTAACGGTCTTCGCGCGGCGGGCATCCCGCCGTGGCTATCATCGGCGCAACCCCCCGGGACCTGACCGATGAAACGATTGCTGTGCCTGTTGCTGATGGTGGCCGCGTTGCCGGCCACCGCCGCCGAACTCACCGTATCGGCCGCGTCCAGCCTGACCGAAAGCTTCCGTGACATCGCCAGCGCGTACGAGGCGGCGCAGCCAGGAACGAAGGTCGATCTGAACTTCGCCGCATCGGGCGTGCTGCTGCAGCAGGTTTCGCGCGGCGCGCCGGTGGATGTACTGGCCACTGCCGATACCGAAACGATGGTGCAGGCGGCGAAGGGCGGACTTCTGGAAACCGATTCGCGCCAGATCTTCGCCACCAACCGGCTGGTGGTGGTGGTGCCTCCGGGCCGCAGGGATGCCCCCGCGTCCTTGGCCGCGCTGGCAGGGAAGGGCGTGCAGCGGGTGGCGATCGGCAATCCGGACAGCGTGCCGGTGGGCCGCTATGCACGCGCCGCGCTGCAGGACGCCGGGTTGTGGGAGGCGATCACCGCCAAGACCATCACCACCCAGAACGTGCGCCAGTCCCTCGATTACGTGGCGCGCGGCGAAGTGGACGCCGGTTTTGTCTACGCCAGCGATTACCAGGCCACGCCCGGCCGCGTGGTGCGTGCCTTCGAGGTGCCGCTGAAGACCCCGATCAACTACCCGGTGGCGGTGATCAAGGACAGCGGCCGTGCGGCGGAAGCGCGCCGTTTCGTGGCGTTCGTGGTCTCACCGCAGGGCCGGGCGATCCTGCGCCGCCACGGTTTCGGCGCGCCCTGATCGATGGCGCTGGACTGGTCCGCGCTCTGGTTGTCGCTGAAGGTGGCCGGCTGGGCCACGGCGATCAACCTGGTACTGGGCGTGGCGCTGGGCGCGCTGCTGGCGCGGCGCCGTTTCCCCGGGCGTGAGCTGCTGGACACGCTGCTGACGCTGCCGATGGTGCTGCCCCCGACCGTGCTGGGGTATTACCTGCTGGTGGTGATCGGGCGCAACGGACCACTTGGCGCATGGTTGCAGTCCACCTTCGGCATCAACCTGGTGTTTACCTGGCAGGCGGCGGTCATCGCCGCTGCCGTTGCCTCGCTGCCGCTGGTGTTCAAGCCGGCACGCGCGGCGTTCGAGGACGTGGACGGGCAGCTGGAGCAGGCTGCGCGCACGCTCGGTGTCTCCGAGTTCGCACTGTTCCTGCGGGTCAGCCTGCCGCTGGCCTGGCGCGGCATCCTGGCGGGGCTGCTGCTGGCATTCGCGCGGTCGATGGGTGAGTTTGGTGCCACCTTGATGGTGGCCGGCAGCATTCCCGGACGCACCCAGACCCTGTCCATCGCGATCTACGAAGCCGTGCAGGCCGGGCATGACGACACCGCCAACGGTCTGGTCATCCTCACCTCGGTGGTGTGCATCCTCATCCTGCTGGCGGCGGCGCGGCTGGTCGGCGGGCGCCGCCGGGAGATGCGCGATGTGGCTTGAACTGGACATCCGCCGCACGCTGGAAGCACCCGGCCAGCAGTTCACGCTGGACGTGCAGCTGCAGTGCAGCCAGCGGCAGGTGGTGCTGTTCGGCCCCTCCGGCGCAGGCAAGAGCCTGACCCTGAAGGCCATCGCCGGCCTGCTGCGACCGCACGATGGGCATGTGCGGCTGGGCGGTGCGACGCTGTTCGACGCCGCGCAGGGCATTCACCTGCCACCCCAGCAGCGCCGGTTGGGTTACGTGTTCCAGGACTACGCCCTGTTCCCGCACCTGACCGTGCGCCAGAACATCGCGTTCGGCCTGCGTCGCGGCTGGTTCAATCCCCGGCGCCGGGAGGCCGACCCCGAGGTGGAACGCTGGATGGCGGCACTGCGCATCGAGCACCTGGCACAGATGATGCCGGCCCAGCTGTCGGGCGGACAGCGCCAGCGCACGGCGTTGGCACGGGCGCTGGTGACACGACCGCAGGCGCTGCTGCTGGACGAGCCGTTTGCTGCACTGGACCACGCGTTGCGCGATCACCTGCGCCAAGAACTGCAGGGCGTTCTGGAGGCCACCGACATTCCGCTGCTGCTGATCAGCCATGATCCGGTGGACGTGGCGATGTTCGGCCAGCAGGTGGTGGAGCTCGTTGACGGACAGGCAAAACACCGCTGAATACTGCTGAAAACACGCTCCGATGACGGTTTCCGGATAGTGGCAAAGCACTCACGTCGAATTGACGATTTGCTCTCCATCCTGAATGCTCCAGCCTGCCAGTGGACGCCAGCCATGTCCTCGAACGTCGTGAAGATGACGCGCACGCAACTTACCGCCATGGTGGTCGGCGGCATGATCGGCGCAGGTATTTTCTCCCTCCCGCGAACCTTCGCCGGTGCCACCGGCCCACTGGGTGCGGTGGTGGCGTGGCTGATCGCCGGCTTGGGCATGTACACCCTGGCCCGCGTGTTCCAGCTGCTGGCCGAGCGCAAGCCGGATCTGGACGCCGGTGTGTTCGCCTATGCGAAGGAGGGCTTCGGCGACTACCCCGGGTTCCTTTCCGCGTTCGGCTACTGGATCGGCAGCTGCATCGGCAACGTGTCGTATTGGGTGCTGATCAAATCCACCCTGGGCGCGTTCTTCCCGATCTTCGGGGATGGCAATACCGTCGTTGCGATCCTGGTGGCCTCGGCCGGCATCTGGTTGTTCCACTTCATGATCCTGCGCGGTGTGCAGCAGGCCGCGGCGATCAACAAGATCGTCACCATTGCCAAGGTCATCCCCATCGTGGTGTTCCTGGTGATCATGGCCTTTGCCATGAAGATGGACGTGTTCCAGTTCAATTTCTACGGCGGCGGGCTGGAAGGCGGCATCTTCGAACAGGTGCGCGCGACCATGCTGGTCACGGTGTTCGTGTTCCTCGGCATTGAAGGCGCCAGCGTGTACTCGCGCTATGCCAAGGAGCGCAAGGACGTGGGCGCGGCCACCATCACCGGTTTCCTGGTGGTCACCACGTTGATGGTGCTGGTGACCCTGCTGCCGTTTGCGGTGCTGGAGCGGGCCGACATCGCCGGCATGCGCCAGCCCTCGATGGCCACCGTGCTGGAAGCGGTGGTGGGCCATTGGGGCGCGGTGTTCGTCAGCGTCGGGCTGATGGTATCGGTGCTGGGCGCCTACCTGGCGTGGTCGCTGATCTGCGCCGAAGTGCTGTCGGCGGCGGCGCGCACCAAGGACATGCCGGCCATCTTCGCCCGTGAGAACGCCAACGGGGTGCCGTCGGCGGCACTGTGGGCGACCAACATCATCATCCAGCTGATCGTGATCACCACCTACTGGTCGCGCGATGCGTTCTCGCTGATGCTCAACCTGACCAGCGCGATGTCGCTGATTCCGTTCCTGCTGGTGGCCGCGTACGGGTTGAAGATCACCCGGCGCGGAGAGACCTACAACGAGCGCCCCAACGAACGCGGGCGTGACCTGACCCTGGCGATCCTGGCCACGATCTACACCGCGTTCCTGCTGTACGCGGGCGGCATCAAGTTCATCGTGCTCTCGGCGGTGCTGTATGCACCGGGCAGCCTGCTGTACTTCTGGGCGCGGCGCGAGCAGGGCGAGAAGATCTTCACCAAGGCGTCGGATTTCATCATCCTGGCGGTGGCGGTGATTGCTGCCATCGTGGGCGTGTACTGGATCGCAACGGGTTATATCCAGATCTAAGGACCATGCCGCGATGAGCCCCGCCGTGGGTAGCCGCAAGCTGTCGCTGCTGGAGCTGACCGCGCTGGTGGTCGGCTCCATGATCGGTTCGGGCATTTTCGCGTTGCCCGCCGCCTTCGCCGCCAACACCGGGGTGAACGGTGCACTGCTGGCCTGGGCGATCGCCGGCACCGGCATGCTGATGCTGGCCTTCGTGTTCCAGTCGCTGTCGCGGCTGAAGCCGGAGCTGGACACCGGCATCTATGCGTATGCGAAAGCAGGGTTCGGCGACTTCGCCGGCCTGCTTTCGGCGGTGGGCTACTGGCTGGGCTGCTGCCTGGCGGACGTGGCCTGCCTGATCCTGATCAAGGCCACCCTGGGCCAGTTCTTCCCGGTGTTCGGCGACGGCACCACGGTGGTGGCGATCGTGTCCGCCTCGCTGCTGCTGTGGGGCTTCCACTTCCTGATCCTGCGCGGCATCAAGGAGGCGGCGCTGATCAACACCATTGCCACGGTGGCCAAGCTGGTGCCGCTGGCGGTGTTCATCGTATTCCTGGTGCTGGGCTTCCGTGCCGATGTGTTCGCGCTGAACCTGTGGGGTGGCGAGCCGCCGGGCGCCGGCACGCTGTGGGAGCAGACCCGGGGCACGCTGCTGCTGACCGTGTTCGTGTTCGTGGGCATCGAAGGCGCCAGCGTGTACTCCCGCCATGCGCGCCGCCGCGAGGATGTGGGCATTGCCACCGTGGCCGGTTTCCTGGGCGTGCTCTGCCTGCTGGTGATGGTCACCATCCTGTCCTATGGCATCCTGCTGCGCCCCGACCTGGCCGCACTGCGCACCCCGTCCATGGCGGGGGTGATGGAAGCCATCGCCGGGCGCTGGGGCGCGCTGTTCATCAGCATCGGGTTGTTGATCTCGGTGCTGGGCAACTACCTGTCCTGGTCGCTGCTGGCCGCCGAAGTGCTGCACTCGGCCGCGCTCAACGATGCGATGCCGCGTGCGCTTGCCCGCGAGAACCGTGCAGGGGTTCCGGACGCCGCGCTGTGGCTCACCAACGGCGTGATCCAGACCTTCCTGCTGGTCAGCTGGTTCGCCGACTACGCCTTTACCCTGGCGCTGAAGATGACCAGCGCGATGACACTGGTGCCGTACCTGCTGGTCGCCGCGTACCAGCTGAAGCTGTCGTTGGGCGCCGAGGGCGGCGTGGATGCGCCTGCCCATGCACGGATGCGCTGGATTGCCGGCATCGCCACGGTCTACGCCGCGTCCATGCTGCTGGCCGGCGGCAGCCGCTACCTGCTGCTGTCCAGCCTGTTGTACGTGCCCGGGTCGCTGCTGTTCTGGGCCTGGCAGCGCCACCGCGGCATCGCTTTCCGGCCGCTGGAAATGGGGGTGCTGTTGCTGCTGTGCGCGATGGCGGTGGCGGCGATCGTCGGCCTGGCCAGCGGCTGGCTGCGCCTGTGACCGGACCACCGGCCAGCCCGTCCCGCAGCGTGCTGGCGCGCCTGACCGCGCCGTATCGCGGCCCGCTGTGCCGTACCGGGCAGGTGCTGGGCGCGCTGTTGTTCATTGCCTCGCTCACCCCCAGCCTGGTGCCGCGTGGTTACCTGGCGCAGGGCCTGTTGTCGGGTATCTGCTTCGGCTTGGGCTATCTCATCGGCGTGGCGCTGGCGGCCCTGTGGCGGCGCCTGCTGCTGCCGGAGCTGGGCCGTGGACGGTTGCAGCAGGTCCTGCGCTGGCTGCCGTGGGTAAGCCTGCTGGCCTGTACGCTCACCGTGTGGTGGGTGCGCCCCTGGCAGGATTCGGTGCGCGCGGTGATGGGCCTGCCGCCGTTGGACGAAAGTTTCTCCCTGCGTCTGCTGGTAATCGCGCTGGCCGTGTTCGGTGTGCTGCTGGTACTGGGCCGCGCGTTCGCCTGGGTGGCGCGCCGGGTGGGGGCGTTGTCGCGGCGGGTGATGCCCGCACCGGTGGCGCGCCTGCTGGGCATCGTGGTGGCGGCGGTGCTGTTCTTCAACATTGCCAATGGCGTGCTGCTGCGCGGTGCGTTGCATGCGGCCGACGCTTCGTTCCGCAAGGCCGATGCGTTGATTCCGCCCGATGCCATCGCGCCGACACGCCCGGGTGCGACGGGTGGACCGGGCTCGCTGGTGGCCTGGGAACAGATGGGCCGGGCAGGGCGCGATTACGTGACTGCCGGCCCGGATGCGGCGGACATTGCCGCGTTCACCGGAAAACCCGCGCTGCAGCCGATCCGGGTCTATGCCGGGTTGCCGGCGGCCGCCGATGCCCGTGCCCGTGCGCGGCTGGCGCTGCGCGAGCTGCAGCGCCAGGGCGGTTTCGAGCGCGCCAACCTGGTGGTGATCACCCCCACCGGCACCGGCTGGGTCGACCCGGCAGCGGCGGACAGCCTGGAATACCTGCTTCATGGAAACGTGGCCAGCGTGGCGGTGCAGTACTCCTATCTTTCCAGCCCGCTGTCACTGATGGTCGAGCCGGAGTACGGCGAGGAAACGTCGAGGCTGCTGTTCGCCGAGGTCTATGCGTACTGGCGTACCTTGCCGGCCGAAACCCGGCCGCGGTTGTTCGTGCACGGATTGAGCCTGGGTGCGATGAATTCCGAGCGTTCGGTGAACCTGTTCGACATGATCGACACGCCGATCGACGGCGCGTTGTGGAGTGGCCCGCCCTTCGCCACCCACACCTGGCGGCAGACCACCAACCAGCGCAACGCCGGCTCGCCCGAATGGCTGCCGGTGTTCCGTGACAGCCGCGCGGTGCGCTTCATGAACCAGGGCGGCAGCCCGGTACCGGCGGACGCGCCCTGGGGGCGGATGCGGGTGGTGTACCTGCAGTACGCCAGCGACCCGATTACCTTCTTCACCCCGTATGACGCGTGGCGGCAACCGGACTGGATGGCCGAACCACGCGCACCGGATGTGTCACCGGCGGTGCGCTGGTACCCACTGGTGAGCATGCTGCAGCTGGCGCTGGACATGCTGCTGGCCGACCGTACGCCGATGGGCTACGGGCACGTCTTCGCGCCCTCGCACTATATTGCCGGGTGGCAGGCGGTATTGGGCACGCAGGGCTGGAGCGCGGGCGACATCCGTCGGCTGCAGTTCCTGCTGGACCCGCGCCGTCGCCAGCAGATCGAACAGCGGCGCAGTGCCGCCGGCGGCTGAGCAGCGCTCAGGGCTCGCGGGGTGGGTGCGGCATGCGGGTCTGTTGGGACAGGCGTTCGATGATCGCCAGGATGAGCGCCGACAGCAGCAGCATGCCGTGGATGACCGACATCCAGCGCAGCACCTCCGGCTCGACCACCAGGCCTTCTTCCAGCTTCATGAAGATCCGCAGCAGCGCGATGGCCGAGATCGCGATGATCGACCCCATCAGTTTGGTCTTCATTGCGCCGAAGTCGACCGTGCCCATCCATGCCGGCCGGCGTTCCTGGCCGGAATCGATCCGGGTCACGAAGTTCTCGTAACCGGCCAGGGTGACGATCAGCAGCAGGTTGGCCACCAGCGACATGTCAATCAGCGACAGCGCCAGCAACACCGCGTCAGCTGGACCAATACTGGCGATGTTCAGCACGTAATTGGCCAGCTGGCGCAGGAACACGAACAGCAGCAGCAACAGCGCCACCACCAGCCCGAAATAGAACGGCGCCATGATCCATCGCGCATCGAACAGACTGCGCGATACGTTGCGGCGGAACAGGCCGCGCAGGCGCTCCATCGGCATGGCACTCCATCCTCAGTCGTCGAACCGATCGGACACGTCCGGACCGGTGTCTTCCACCAGGTCGGCCGGGCGGTCACCGTAGGTCGTGTTGCGCATCTCGCGGCGCGCATCGCGGATCGCGGTGCCATCCAGCGGGCGGATCCGGATGATGCGGCAGGACTGCGGCATCGCCACGCTCGCGGTCCGCGGGATCACGCTGTCCCAGCGGGCGTTGACGGTGCCGAACGAATTGGTGATCTGCACCGTGTGGGCGATGGACAGCCCGGTACAGCGGCCGCGCAGCTCCAGCAGGTGACCCCGGCTGGAGCTGGTCCATACCGCCAGCGCCCGGTCACCCAGCGGCGTCCACTGGGTCTGGCGGACGAAGCGGGCCAGCTGGAACGACGCCACCGGTGGCCCGGCATGCTGCACGTAGAGGTTGAAGCGCTCCTGGGTGGTCATCGTGGGTGTGGTGGCGCATCCGCTGAGGGCGGCCACGGCGAGCAGTGTCATCAGCAGGTGGCGCATGACGGTTCCTTCGTGTCAGCGGGTGACGCGGGTAGTGGCGCCGTCGCTGGAGACCCGCACGCGGTCGCCCACGCGGTAGTCGTTGGGGTTGCCATCCTGGACCACGGCGACGGTTCGACCGTTCTCCAGCTGCACGGTGATCTCCACGCCGTTGCGTGCACTGCGGGCAAGTGCGTTGCCTGCGGCCCCGCCTGCTGCCGCACCTGCAATGGCGCCAATGGTGTTGGCACGGCTGCCACCACCGATGGAGCTGCCAGCCACGCCGCCGATGCCGGCGCCGACGATGGTGGCCACGCCACGTGAGTCATTCTGGATCTGCACCGCCCGGATGGACTGGACCGTGCCCATCTGCACGTCCTGGGCACGCCCGACCTCGGAGCGGTTGAACGTGCTGGGCGTGGTGTGGGTGGCGCAGGCGGTCATGAACAGGGCCGATGCCAACAGCGCCGTCGCGGCGCCTGCCTGGGAAAGTTTCATCGTGTGTCTCCATCAAATGAATGCGCGGGACTGCGAAGTGGCCAGCCGTCCTGGCCCTGGAATGTGCTCCATGGAGCAGCGATTAACTACGCGACCGGTAACGGCGATGTGAAAGATATCGCCGCGCCAACCACTGCAACACATCCAGCATTTACAGGCCTTTTTGCTCACTATCCAGATTCCGACGCTCACGTGGGTTTTACCTTTTCGGGACTAGTTCTGCACGCAACGAGAGCACATCCCGTGGCCGCCGCGATGACAGGCGGAGGCTTCGCTTTCCCTGTTTGTTTTCGCGAAATGGAGAGGCCCGCAATGTCCAGTGCAACTGTCTATGGCGTTCATTCCGAAGTTGGCGTCCTCAAGAAGGTGATGGTCTGTGCCCCTGGCATGGCGCACAGCAGGCTCACGCCCCGCAACAAGGACGACCTGCTGTTCGATGACGTGATCTGGGTAGACAACGCCAAGCGCGATCATTTCGATTTCATGTCCAAGATGCGCGCCCGCGGCGTGGACGTGGTGGAGATGCACGATCTGCTGACCGAGACGCTGGAGCTTGACGAGGCCCGCAACTGGATCCTGGACCACCAGATCAACGCCAACGAAGTGGGCGTGGAATTCATGGCCGAAGTGCGCGCCTACCTGCAATCGCTGCCGGCGCGGCAGCTGGCTGAAACCCTGATCGGCGGCCTGAGCGTGTTCGACCTGCCGGACGACTTCGCCGGCCCCACGCTGCAGGCCGCGCGCGCCCAGCCGGACATCGTTGGCTATCTGCTGCCGCCGCTGCCCAACACGCTGTACACCCGCGACACCACCTGCTGGATCTACCAGGGCGTGACCCTCAATCCGCTGTACTGGCCGGCGCGGCATGAAGAGACCATCCTGACTACCGCGATCTACAAGTTCCATCCGGATTTCACCAAGGCCAAGTTCCCGATCTGGTTCGGTGACCCCACCGTGGACCACGGCAATGCCACGCTGGAAGGTGGCGATGTGCTGATTCCGGGCAATGGCATCGTGCTGATCGGCATGAGCGAGCGCACCTCGCGCACCGCCATCACCCAGCTGGCCCAGTCGCTGTTCAAGAACGGCGCGGCCAAGCGGGTGATCGTGGCGGTGATGCCCAAGCTGCGCTCGGCCATGCACCTGGATACGGTGTTCACCTTCGCCGACCGCGACGTGGTGACCGTGTTCCCGGGTATCGTCGACCAGATCCACACCATCTCGCTGCATCCGAGCGACAAGGCGCCGGGCTTCGAGATCGTGTTCGAGAAGAAGCACTTCAACGACGTGGTGGCCGAAGCGCTGGGCTTCAAGCAGCTGCGCATCGTCGAGTCCGGCGGCGACCGCTATGCGGCCGAGCGCTCGCAATGGGACAGCGGCAACAACCTGGTGGCGATGGCGCCGGGCGTGGTGGTGGCCTACGACCGCAGCACCCAGACCAACACCGACCTGCGCAAGCAGGGCATCGAAGTGATCAGCATCGTCGGGGCCGAGCTGGGGCGTGGCCGCGGTGGCGGCCACTGCATGACCTGTCCGTTGATCCGCGACGCAGTAAGTTTCTAGACGCTGCGCCGACATTTCCCGTCACGGCGGCCGGCCAGGTGCCGGCGCCGTGCGAACCGCGGAGGCCGGAAGGATGCAATCCCCTGGATGGATGGCGCGTGCATGGCTGTTGGCGGCGGTTGCGCTGGCCGCCGGCTGTGGGCGGGGTGGTGGGCCTGACGGCAGCGAGCGACCGCCCACGCTGGTGGCCGTGGAAGTGGTCAAGGCACAGGCCGTGCCGAACCTGGTGGAACTGCCGGGGCGGGTCGAAGCCAGTCGCTCGGCCGAAGTGCGTGCGCGCGCCGATGGCATCGTCGAGCGCCAGCTGTATGTCGATGGCACCGAGGTCGAGGCCAACGCGCCGCTGTTCCAGATCGATCCGCGCGACCTGCAGGCACGCCTGCAGCAGGCGCGTGCGTCACTGGCCTCGGCCCGTGCCGCCAAGGCGCAGACGTCTTCGCTGCGTGCGCGGCTGTCCACGCTGGTACAGCGCAAGGCTGTGAGCGTGCAGGAATACGAATCGGCGCAGGCCTCGTTCCGCCAGGCCGATGCCGCGCTGATGGAAGCGCAGGCGGCGGTGGACCGCGCCACGCTGCAGCTGGACCACGCCACGGTACGCGCGCCGATCAAAGGGCGCACTGGTCGGGCCCAGGTCAGCGAAGGCGCGCTGGTAAGTGCGGCCGCAGCCACGCTGCTGACCCGGATCGACCAGGTCGACCCGGCATTCGTGATCTTCAATCCGTCCAACATCGCCATGAACGAGCTCGAGCGCGGCGTGGCCGACGGCCGCATCGACGTGGGCGACGACCACCGGGTGCAGGTGACCATCCTTCTTGACGGCAATGTTCGGCTGCCCGAAGCAGGCGTCGTCGACTTCAGCGAAACCGCCATCGACCCGGCCACCGGCAGCCGCACGCTGCGCGCACGCTTCGCCAACCCCGATGGCCGGCTGCTGCCGGGCCAGTTCGTGCGCGGCATCCTGGCCATCGGCAGCATCCGCAATGGCACCAGCCTGCCCGAGCGCGCCATCCAGGTGGGCGAGGACGAAGCCACGGTGATGCTGGTCAATGACGAGAACGTCGCGGTGCGCCGCCCGGTGACGCTGGCCGGGCAGGCCGGCGGACGCTGGGTGGTGCAGTCGGGCCTTACCCCCGGCGACAAGGTCATTGTCGACGGCTGGCACAAGATCCAGCCCGGCCAGCCCGTGGCGATCCAGCCCGAAGCAGATCCCAAGGCGAAGGCAAAAGCCCCATGAGTGGTTATTTCGTCTACCGGCCGGTGCTGGCGTGGGTGATCGCGCTGTTCGCCATCCTGTTCGGTGGCATCGCCCTGGTCAGCCTGCCGGTGGAGCAGTACCCCGACGTGGCGCCCCCCTCGCTGAGCATCTCGGCCACGTTCGTCGGTGCCGACGCGCAGACGCTGGACCGCACCGTGACCTCGGTGATCGAGAACGAACTCAGCGGCGTGGACGATTTCCTGTTCATGACCTCCACCAGTCGTGCCAATGGCACGGCGCAGATCCGGGTGACCTTCCGCAGCGGTACCGACCTGGATATCGCCCGGTCGCAGGTGCAGGACCGCCTGGCCCGGGTCGAGCCGCGGCTGCCCGATGAAGTACGGCAGATGGGCGTGCGGGTCACCCAGGCCAGCAACGGCTTCCTGATGCTGATCTCGCTGCAGTCCGACAAGGGCCGGTATTCGGCGCTGGAGCTGGGCGACTACGCCAACAGCAACATCGCCGACGAACTGCGCCGCGTGCACGGGGTGGGCGACGTGACCCTGTTCGGCTCCAGTTACGCGATGCGGATCTGGCTGGACCGCGAGAAGCTGGTCAGCTACGGCATCTCGCCCGGCGAAGTGATGGCGGCGGTGCGTGAGCAGAACGCGCAGACCGCCGGTGGTGGCCTGGGCCTGCAGCCGACCACGCCGTCCACCGAAACCACCGCGCAGATCGTCATGCGCGGGCGCTTCAGCACCCCCGAACAGTTCCGCCAGGTGATCATCCGCGCCACCCCGGGCGCTGCCACCGTGCGGCTGGGCGATGTGGCGCGGGTGGAACTGGGCAACGACAACTACGCCTTCAACCTGCGCTTGAACGGCCAGGAAACCGCCGGCCTGGCGGTATCGCTGGCCACGGGTGCCAACGCGCTGTCCACCGCCACCGCCGTGCGCCAGCGCATGCAGGACCTGGAAACCAGCTTCCCGGACGGCATGCAGTGGACCACCCCGTTCGACACCACGCCCTTCATCACCGAATCGGTCAACGGTGTGGCGGTAACCATGCTGCAGTCGCTGGTGCTGGTGTCCATCGTGGTGCTGCTGTTCCTGCAGAGCTGGCGCGCGGTGTTCCTGCCCACCATCGTTGTGCCGGTCTCGCTGCTGGGGGCGTGCCTCGGCCTGCTGGCGTTCGGGGTCTCGATCAACCTGCTGTCGCTGTTTGCGATGGTGGTGGCGATCGGCATCCTCAACGACGATGCCATCGTGATCGTCGAGAGTGTCGAGCGGATCATGCGCGAAGAGGACCTGCCACCCCGCGAGGCCACGGCCAAGGCCATGGGGCAGCTGTCCGGCGCGATCATCGCCACTACGCTGGTGCTGCTGGCGGTGTTCATCCCGATGGGGTTCTTCCCCGGTTCGGCCGGCGGCATCTACCGGCAGTTCGCGGTCACGCTCAGCGTATCGCTGGTGGTCTCCACGATTCTGTCCCTGACCCTGGCCCCGGCCATCTGCGGTGCGATGCTGCGCCCGGCCAAGGAACAGGTGGGGAAGGGCGGACCCGGCCGGCGCTTGTTCAGCGCCATCAACACCGGGCTGGACAAGAGCAGCCGCAGCTACGCTGGCTGGGTGGGCAGCATGCTGGTGCGCCCGTGGCTGTGGATCGGGGTGTTCGTGGTGGTCACGCTGGTCACCGGCCTGCTGTATGCGCGCCTGCCGGGCGGCTTCCTGCCCACCGAAGACCAGGGCTACATCTTCGTGGCCTACAACGCCGCGCCCGGCGCGACCATGGAGCGCACCCGCGCAGCGGCGGAGCAGGCCGAGGCGATCCTGCGCCAGCAACCGGAAGTGCGCAACGTGGCCACGGTGATCGGCTTCAGCTTCTTTGGCCAGGGCCAGGCGGTGGGCATGTCCTTCGTCGACCTGCACCCGTGGGCCGAACGCAGCGGCAGCGAGCGCAGCGCCATGTCGCTGGCCGCGCGCATGAGCGCGGCGTTCACCCGCATTCCGCAGGCGCAGGTGTTCGCGCTCAACCCACCGGCGATCCAGTCGCTGGGCAACGCCTCCGGCTTCAGCATGAAGATTGAAGACCGCAGCGGCGTAGGCGGTGCCGGCTTGAGCGCGGCCGCCATGGGCATTGCCGCCCGCGCCGCCGCCAACGACCGCCTTGCTGGCGTACGCCCGGAAGGCATGCCGCGCGCCCCGCAGCTGTTCGTGGATATCGACCGCACCCAGGCGCGTGCGCTGGGCGTGCAGTTGTCGCAGGTCAACCAGGCGCTGGGCATCATGTTCGGCTCGGCCTACGTCAACGACTTCGTGCGCCAGGGCAACGTGCTGCGGGTGTTCATCCAGGGCGACGCCGAACAGCGCATGCGCGCCGAGGATGTGTCCGACCTGCGGGTGATCGGCAGCAACGGCCAGTCGGTGCCGTTCTCCGCCTTCGCGACCACGCGCTGGACGGTCGGCGAGCAGCAGGTAGAGCGCTACAACGGGTTCCTGTCGGCCACGGTGTCGGGGCAGGGCGCGCCCGGCGTCTCCAGTGGCGCGGCGCTGGTGGAGATGGAGCGCATCGCCGACGAGGTGCTGCCGCCGGGCATGCGCCACGAGTGGACCGGCACCGCGCGCGAGGAGCGCGAAGCGTCGGGGCAGGTGGGCATGCTGCTCGGCCTGGCCTTCATCGTGGCGTTCCTGCTGCTGGCCGCGCTGTACGAAAGCTGGGTGACCCCGGTGATCGTGCTGCTGGTGGTGCCGCTGGGCATCCTCGGCGCGGTGGTGTTCACCGCCGCACGCGGCATGTCGGCCGACGTGTACTTCACGGTGGGCCTGGTCACCATCATCGGCCTGGCCGCCAAGAACGCGATCCTGATCGTGCAGTTCGGGCTCGACGAGGAAGCGCGGGGCGTGCCGGTGCGCGATGCGATCCTGCAGGCCGCGCAGCAGCGCCTGCGCCCGATCCTGATGACCAGCCTGACCTTCATCGTGGGCATGGTGCCGCTGGTGATCGCCACCGGTGCCGGTGCGGCCAGCCGCCAGGCGGTGGGCACCGGCGTGCTGGGCAGCATGCTCAGCGCCACCCTGTTCGGGATCTTCTTCACCCCGCTGTTCTACTTCCTGCTGCGCCGGCGCGCGCGTCCGCGCACGGTCGATCCCGCCGCGCCCGTACCGAAAGAGGACGCCGATGCGTAGCGGTCTGTTCTGGCGTGCGGGGGCGGCGCTGGCACTCTGCCAGCTGGCCGGGTGCAACTTCGCGCCGGATTACGTGCGCCCGGAGGCGCCGGTTCCTGCGCGGTTCCCGGCGTCGACGACGGGCGGTGCCGCGGCACCGGCCATTCCCTGGCAGGACTTCTTCCACGACCCGGTACTGCGCGACCTGATCGGCAAGGCGCTGGTGTACAACCGCGACCTCGCCGGCGCGGCTGCGCGGATCGAGCAGGCGCGCGCCCAGTTCCGCATCCAGCGCAGCCAGCGCCTGCCCGGGTTGGACGCCAGCGCCTCCGGCCAGCGCCTGCGCACACCGCTCAGCGCCGCCGACGGCGCGCCCCGGGTCACCGTCGACAGCTATGGGCTGCAGGTAGGCATCCCGTCGTTCGAGCTGGATTTCTGGGGCCGCGTAGCCAACCTCAACGAAGTGGCGCGCCGCCAGTACCTGGCCACCGAGGAAGCCCGGAACACGGCGGAACTGTCGCTGGTCGCCAACGTCGCGGCCAGCTACTACGCCGTACGCGCCAGCGACGAAGGCATCGTGCTGGCCGAGCGGTCGCTGGCCAGCCGTAACGAAACCCTGGAACTGGCCCAGCTGCGCATGGACGCCGGGCTCACGTCCTCCATCGATTTCAACCAGTCTTATGCGCTGGTGACCCAGACCGAACTGCAGCTGGCGCAACTACGGCGCACCCAGGGCCAGGCGCTGCAACTGCTGCAGTTCCTGGTCGGCGCGCCGCTGCCGCCGGCACTGCCGCCCGGGCTGCCGTTGGATCCCGACGCGCAGCTCACCCGGCTCGACCCCGGGTTGCCTTCGGCGCTGCTGGTAGCGCGCCCCGACGTGCGCCTGGCCGAACACCAGCTGCGTGCCGCGAACGCCAACATCGGCGTGGCGCGGGCGCTGTACTTCCCCATCATCGCCTTGACCGGCGCGGGCGGCTACGCCTCCAACGAGCTGTCCGGGCTGGTGTCGGACAGCAACCGGGTGTGGTCGTTCGGTGCCGGCGCGGTGTTGCCGCTGCTCGACTGGGGTGCCCGACGTGCGCGCGTGGACGGAGCCAACGCCGTCCGCGACGAGCGGGAGACCGCCTACCAGTCCACCGTGCAGAACGCCTTCCGCGAAGTGGCCAGCGGGCTGGTGGCCGCCGAACAGAACGACCGGCAGATCCAGGCGCAGATCCGTGCGGTGGAAGTGCAGCAGGCGCTGGTGGTCACCGCGCACGACCGCTACGACGTCGGCCTGACCCCGTACCTGGAAGTGTTGGATGCCGAGCGCAACCATTTCGCCGCCGAACAGAACCTGCTGCAGCTGCGCGCAGCCGCGCTGCAGGACGCGGTGAACCTGTACGCCGCACTGGGCGGCGGCCAGGGCCAGCGGGAGATCCCCGTCGACTGATTCTTTTCATGTTCCCGATATCCCAGCGAGGCCGTTTTCCATGCGCATTCCCACCCGAACCCTCTGCCTGGCCGCCGTGCTGCTGCCAGGCGCCGTCGTCGCCCAGACCCGCGACGCTTCCCAGGACGCGGAGATCCAGCGGCTGCGCCAGACCGTAGATATGCTCACCGCGCGCATCCAGGCACTCGAATCCGGGCAGGCCAATGCCTCGCCGGCGGCGCCCGCCACGGCCACGCCCACCGCGCCAGCCCCTGCCGTGGCCGCTGCGCCGGGCGCGGTATCGGTGCCCGCCGCACCGCTGGTCGCGGCGTCGCCCGCGGCGTTGAACGTGCCGCCGTCGCCGCTGCCGGCGCGCGACACCTTCGACGAGGACGAACAGGCGTCGGCCCGCGTGGACAACGAAGTGCCCCCCGGCGATGAACTGGAGGGCTTCTTCCTCATCCCCGGCACCGGCACGTGGCTGCGGCTGGGTGGCTACGCCAAGCTCGATGCGATGTTCGACAGCGGCGATGCCGGCGACAGCGACCAGTTCATCACCTCCGACATTCCAGTGGATGGCGGCCGCGACAGCACCCGCTTCAACATGCACGCCCGCCAGACCCGGCTCACCCTCGAGGGCCGCCGCGATACCGGCGCCGGCCAATTGCGCTTCCTGATCCAGAACGACTTCTTCGGCTCCGGCGGCAGCTACGGCTACCGCCTGCGGCATGCGTGGGGGCAGCTGGGCAACACCTACGTGGGCTTTGGCTGGTCGGCCTTCATGGACCTCGATTCGGGCCCGGACACGCTGGATTTCGCCGGCCCTGGCGCCTCGCCGTCGGCGCGCGTGGCCAGCATCCGCCAGTACTTCCCGCTGGGCAACGGCAACCAGTTCATCCTCGCGGCCGAGCATCGCGCCCCCGAGCTGCAGTTCTACGGCGCCACCCAACGCTCGCGCACGGCCGCCCCCAACCTGGTGCTGGCGGCCCGGCATGAAGCGGACTGGGGCAGCCTGCAGGCGTCTGGCCTGCTGCGGTACCTGGCCTACGATTCGGCGCAGGACAGCAATGAGGGCAGCGACAGCGCCACCGCCGGCGGGTTGGCCCTCAGTGGCACCTGGGGCTGGGGCGACAACGGCGACTACATGGTATTCGGTGCGCTGGGCGGGCAGGGCATCTCGGCCTTCATCGGTGATCTTGGCGGGTTGAACCTTGACGGGGTGGTCGACCCCGAGGGTGACCTGCAGGTGCTGCAGCAGTACGGCGGATGGCTGGGCTACACGCACCACTGGTCGCAGCGCTGGCGCACCACCGTGACCTACAGCCGGCTGTACCTGGAACGTGACCAGCTGCTCGACCCGACCGTGTTCCGCCGCAGCGACTACGCCGCCGCCAACATCATCTGGCAGCCGGCGCCGAGCTGGAGCTGGGGCGCCGAACTGCTGTACGGCAAGCTGCAGGAGCAGAGTGGTGCCAGCGGCGATGTGTTCCGCCTGCAGACCGCGCTCAAGTACGACTTCGTGAAATAGGAGACGTCATGGCTACGCGCAGACTTCGAAGAATGCTGCTGGTCAGCGCACTGGCCGCCGCCCCCCCGGTGGCCGCGCAGGACGCCATGCTCGGCACCATCCTGGAAGAGCCGGGCAGCGCCGGGCTGGGCTTCCTCGGCAGGATCGAATCGTCACCCTACAAGGGCGCCGACGATCGGGTCGATATCATGCCGCTGTACCTGTACGAGGGCGAGCGCTTCTTCCTGCGCTCCAACGCGGCCGGCGTGCGCTTCACCCCGCGCGAGAACCAGGGCCTGGAACTGTTCGTCGAACGGCGGCTGGAAGGCTACCCGGAAGACGAAACCCCCGACATCCTCGAGGGCATGGAAACCCGCAACAGCGAGGCCGACATCGGCGCGCGCTATTACTTCAAGCACGACAACCACGCGCTGGATTTCACGGTCCGCCAGGACATCTCCAATAACTCCAACGGCACCGAAGTGCGCGCCGGGTACGGGTATACGCTGCGTGGCGACCGCTGGGCGCTGCAGCCGGTGCTCACCCTGGGCTGGCGCAGCGCCAAGCTCAACGACTATTACTTCGGCGTGGAGTCCTATGAGGTGACTCCGGAGCGCACCGAGTATTCGGCCGGCAGCGGGTTGGACATCACCGCCGGCCTGTACGGCCGCTACCGCATCCTGCAGAACTGGAGCCTTGTCGGCGGCGTGTTCGCCAAGCGCTATTCCAGCACCATCCGCAACAGCCCGCTGGTGGACAGTGACATGCAGTGGGGCGCGATGGTCGGCGCCGCCTACGACTTCGGCAATGGCCAGGTGCGCTGGGACAAGGAGGGCACCCCCACCTACGTGAAGGTGTTCTACGGGCGCGATTCGGACGACGGCTGCCACCTGGTCAAGATCATGACCTTCAGCTGCGTCAGCCTCAACGATGACGATCCCACCGACATCTGGGGCATACACGTGGGCCGCCCGTTCGTGTCAGGGCTCAACGGCTGGCCGCTCGACCTGGTCGGCTACGTGGGCGTGCTGCGCCACGACGAGAAGGGGCACCAGCCGGATTCGTGGCAGATCGATGCCTACATGAAGGGCTTCTATTACGGCTTCCCGTGGTCGCACCGGGTCAAGACGCGGCTTGGCTTCGGCTTTGGCGTGTCCTACGCCGAGCGCGTGCCGTATGCGGAAGTGCAGTCGCAGGCACGCCGCGAGCGCAACACATCCAAGGTGCTCAACTACCTGGATCCCAGCATCGATGTGAGCCTGGGCGACATCTTCGGCAGCGAGCGCTGGCACGAGCTGTATTTCGGTTTCGGGGTCTCACACCGCTCCGGCATCTTCGGTTCGGCGCAGATGCTGGGCACGGTCGATGGCGGCTCCAACTACATCTACACCTACCTGGAAGGCGCGTTCTAGCGCCGCACAGGGGAGGCCGCAGGATCCCGGTCCTGCCGGAACAGGAGGGCGATGGCGATGTACGCCACGCCCATGGCCAGCAGTGCCAACCCCACGCCCCAGGACGCGGAGGCGCGCCCGGCCCAGGCCACGCCGCTCACGCACACCACCGCGGCCACCAGCGCTACCAGCCCCGACACCAGGGAGATCCAGCGTTTGCCGCCCGGTGCAAACCGGAATGCCAGGCTGATCTGCGCGATGGCCTGCACCACCAGTACTGCGGCCACCGTGGTCGCCACGGCGTACGCGGCCCACTCGGGGTGCGTGTAGATGGCCACGCCACCGATGATCTGCGCCGCACCCAGCAGGATGGTCATCGCAAAACTGGGCAGCCCGTGCAGCAGGAACGCCTCGGTCAGCTGCAAAGCACCGGCGATCACCAGCAGGCCGGCCACCAGCACCGTCATGGTGCGGACCATGAAGGAGGAGGCGTAAATGCCGAACGCGCCCAGCACCAGCAACAGCACGCCCACGATCAACAGGCGCTGCCAGCTGGACTTCATTGCCACGCCGATGGAGCCGGGGTCCTTGCCAAGTCGGGAGAACACGGTCATGACAGGCCACTCCTGGGAAATCGTCCAATTACCCGCCCGGCAGGGTTATGCAGCAGTGAAACCCGCACCAGTAATTTCCGCAAACACATGGCCCTAACGTGTCCGCTCCTATACCAGCGCAACAACCGCCACGGGGGCGCAGTGCCATGTCGCAACGACTGACTGTCCGGATTCTGGGTGCCTTGGTTTCGATCGGCCTGGCCGCGTCGGCAGGCGCGCACTCGGCATTGCAGCAGGCACCGGAGGGCGATGCTTCCCCGCCGCCGGCGACCGGCGCGGCACCTGCCGCCACGCTGTTCACCAACGTGCGCATCTTCGACGGCACCCACGGCCGCCTTTCCGCACCCAGCAACGTGCTGGTGCAGGGCAACACCATCGCGCGCATCTCGGCCGGTGCGATCGACGCGCCCGGCGCGCGCCGCATCGACGGGCGCGGCCGCACCCTCATGCCCGGGCTGATCGACATGCACTGGCACAGCATGTTCGCCGGCATCCCGATCCAGACGTTGATGACGGCCGATACGGGCTACATCAACATCGTGGCCGGGGCAGAGTCCCGCAAGACGCTGCTGCGCGGCTTCACGACCGTGCGTGACGTTGGCGGCGCGGTGTGGGGCCTGAAAGCGGCCATCGATGCCGGCCACGCAGACGGGCCGCGCATCTGGCCCTCCGGCGCGATGATTACCGTGACCAGCGGCCATGGCGATTTCCGCGAGGCCTCCGACCTGCCGCGCACCGTGGGCCAGCCCGGCTCGCGTCATGACGTACTGGGTGACAGCGCCATTGCCGATACCCCTGACGAACTGCGGGTGCGCGTGCGTGAGCAGCTGATGCGGGGCGCCAGCCAGATCAAGCTCACCGCCGGCGGCGGCGTCTCTTCCCCGCACAGCCCGCTGGACGTGGTGACCTTCACCGAACCGGAAGTCCGGGCGGCGGTGGAAGCCGCCACCGACTGGGGCACCTACGTGACGGTGCACGCCTACACCCCGGAAGCGATCCAGCGCGCCATCCGTGCCGGGGTGAAGTGCATCGAGCACGGCAGCCTGATGGACGACGCCACTGCCCGCCGCATCCGCGATACCGGCACCTGGCTCAGCACGCAGCCGTTCCCGCCGGAGCTGGCCAACGCCTTCCCGAAGGGCTCGGAGCAGTGGGAGAAGGCGCAGGAGGTGTTCGCCGGGACCGACCAGACCTACCGCTTCGCCATCAAGTACAAGCTCAAGACCGCCTTCGGCACCGACGTGCTGTTTTCCAGTGCGTTGGCCTCGCAGCAGAACCGCATCCTGGCCAGCCTGACACGCTGGTACACGCCGGCCGAAGCGCTGGTGATGGCCACCGGCACCAACGCCCAGCTGCTGGCGCTCTCGGGCAAACGCAGCCCGTATGCCGGGCGTGTTGGCGTGGTGGAGGAGGGGGCGCTGGCAGACCTGCTGCTGGTCGAAGGAGATCCGCTGGCCGACATCAACGTCATTGCCGATGCAGACGCCAACTTCGACGTGATCATGAAGGACGGCAAGATCTACAAGGATGCGCGCTGAGCGGGTCAGCCGCCGGTGTTCATGCTCATCCCACCGCCCGCCTTGAAGTACAGCACCAGGTACACCACGCGCCAGAAGATGAAGGCGTAGGCGCCGCACAGCAGGATCTGCAGGAGCAGGTGCGACTTCATGCGGCTCAGCCGCCACAGCCCGTCGCCCAGGTTCAGCAGCAGCAGGCTGACCCCGATGGTGACCACCACATAGCCGGCCACGGTGGGGTTGACCAGGTCGAGGTCGCCCGGCCCCGCGCGGACAACTTCGAGCCCGGCGGCAGTGATCAGCGAGGACACCGCCATGTTGCGCGTGTTCTCGAAGATCAGCCGAAGCACGCCATTGTCGAACAGCTGAACGGCGATACGTCGGAGCAGGGCGGGCAGCATGGGGCATTCCTCGCGGCGTGAACCGGACTCCGCACAGGGTTGTACCGGGCGCATGAAAAGCGCGTGGAAGAACGGGCCAGTAGATTTACTGAGCGTGCCGGGCGGCAATGGGATGGTCGCCGACCAAGCGCAGGAGGACCATGGGGGTCAAGGTAGCCGCGCCGGGTTGCGCGGCGGCAGAGGACCGTCATGCCAAGCAGGGCTGCGTACGGCGCCAGCTGTGCGATCGCACTGGGTGCATCCCTCGGGGTGGCGCCGCCAGTCCGCGCCGACCCCTGCGTGGTGGTTTCCGCCCGCGTCGCCCTTTCCTCCGGCACCTGCGAGATCCCAGCCGGCACCGAGCTGCGCGCCACCAATACGAATGCAGCAGTGTCGGCAACGAACCCCGGCACGCAGATCGATCTGCGCCCGGGCGCGACTATCATCACTTCCACGTCCTCCACCCGCCATGCGATCGACATGATCAACGGCGGCCAGGTGCTGATGGGTCCGCAGACCCTTATCCAGCTCAATGCGAGCGGGTTGGGGGTGCTGGGCATCAGCGTCAGCAACAGCCGGTTCGCCGATTTACTGGGCAGCGGCATCCGCCTGGAAATTAACAATGCCACCACCGGCAACAACGTGTCCGGTTATGGCGTGCGGGCCGTGCAGAACAGCGACATCACACTGGGACTCACGCTCACCTCCAATTTCTCCCGCAGCGCTTACGGGGTCCGTGCCGACAGTCTGAGCCGCGTGGTGCTGGTCGACGGCAGCAGCATCGCACTCACCGGCCCGGACAGCGCCCCGGGCGGTGCCGCACTGATGGCGGTGGATGCAGGCAGCGTGATAGACGCGCGCAACGGAACGCGCATTGCCAACAGCGGCCACGATGTCACGGGCCTGTATCTGTCCAACGGCGGACGGGTGTACGCCGATGCAACCACGCAGCTCACGCTGGGTAACCCGGCCACGGTGAACGCCGGCTCCGCCGGCATCGTCGCCGACAACACCCTCGTGCCCGCGGGCACCGTGGATGGCACATCGATCACCTTCACCGGGATTGCCGGCACCGGCATAACCGCCACCCGCGGCGCGGACATCACCGCCAGCGGCCTGACGGTACAGGGGGCCGGCATGGGGGTGGTGGCGGACACGCAGTCGCGTGTGGCGATCAGCAACGCTGCTTTCACCATCAGCGACTCGCATGGCGGCATTGTCAGGACCATCGAGCCCAGTGGCGCGACGTTTGGCACGACATTCCTGCGCCAAGGCGCGGGGCTGTTCGCGCTGGGCGGCGAACTGGTGGCTGACCAGGTCAGCGTCCAGGTTCCGGCCGATGGCGTCTACGGCGTGTTCGCTTCGCACTCCGTTCTCGCCCCCGCGACCATGGGCGACCTGCGCTTCGTCAACGGAACGATCATCACGTCCGGCAATGCCGCCTACGGTGCCGTGTCGGCTGGCAGCCCGTTCGTTGATGGAACCCCGACGGTGACGTTGCAGGGCGCGTCGGTGACGACCCTCAATGCCATGGCGCACGGCCTGGCGGTTATTTCCGGCGGCAGCATCACTGCCGTTGACAGCGTGATCCGTACGCGGGGCGCGGACGCTGCAGGGCTCTATTCCAGCACGACCAGCGCCACCCGTTCCAACGTTGCCTCGTTGTCCGGCGGCCGTCTGGTGAGTGCGCAGGCGCCCGCGATCCAGGTGGCCGGCTCGCGATTGGATCTGACGCTGGCAGAGGGCGTGGAGGTGGGAAGTGGCAGCGGCACCCTCTTCAGCGTGGCCGCTGTCGGCGCGCGCAGCGGCAGTCTCGGGCTGACCGCCACCGGCGCATCGCTGGACGGGGCTGCGCTGACCGAGCCCGGGAGCTATTCGGAGATGCAGTTGCAGGCCGGGACACGCTGGGCAATGACCGGTTCCTCGGTTGTATCCCGGCTGGCCAACCGGACAGCTGACATCGTGTTTGGCATGCCCGTTGGTTCTGCCGCCAGCCTTGCGAGCTATAAGACCCTCACGGTGACCGAGTATGTGGGCGAGGGTGGGGCGGTCACGCTCAACACCTGGTTGGCGGGCGACGGTTCACCGTCGGATCGCCTGGTGATCGCGGGCGGCACCGCCAGCGGCCAGACCGGGTTGCGCGTGCTTCGCAGCGGCGGCGAGGGTGCACTGACCGGCGGCGACGGCATTCTGCTGGTCGATACCCAGAATGGTGCAGGCACCAGCGTGGATGCGTTCGCGCTGCTGCAGCGTGTGGTGGAAGGGCCATACGAATACCAGCTTGTTCGAGGAAGCCGTGATGCGTCGCGCCCGCAGGCATGGTTCCTTACCTCCCAGCGCTTGCCTACCGAGCCGCCGCCCGAGCCGCCGCCCACTCCTCCCGTTCCGCCGACGCCTCCGGTGCCACCGGACCCGCCCGTGCCACCCGAGCCGCCGTTGCCGCCACCTCCGCCGGCGCCTCCACCGGTCGTCCCGGAGGCGCCCTCGCAGGAAATCGAGCCCTTGTATCGCCCTGAAGTGGGAACGTACCTGGCGAACCAGCGGCAGGCCGCCGCCATGTTCGTACACAGCCTCCACGACCGCCTGGGTGAAAACGGATGGCCTGATCGCGGTGATGACGAGAGTGAAACGACCCATGCCTCGGCATGGCTGCGCATAGTGGGCAGCGATGGCCGCAGCCGCAGCCGCGACGGCGCCTTCGATATCGATACGGACGCCACGCTGGTGCAGGTGGGCACTGACGCAGGACGCTGGCAGACCGGCAGCGGGCAGGGCACGTTCCACCTCGGCGCGATGCTGGGTCATGGCACTGCAGACAACGACGCGACCGCCGCCGGCAATCCCGCGCGCTCACGCGGCAAGACCGAGGGATGGAGCCTGGGGGCCTACGGCACCTGGTATGCGAATGGACCCGGGGAAACCGGGCCGTACCTCGATGGTTGGGTGACCCATGGTCGTTATCGCAACACCGTGCAGGGCGACGGCCTGCCCGAGGTCCGTTACGATGCGCGCACCTGGACGCTGTCTGCCGAAGCGGGATATGCGCTGCAGGTGGGGCAGGGCAGCGACTGGTTCCTTGAGCCCCAACTCCAGTTGGTGCGCCTTGATTACGATGAAGACGACACCGTCGAGGTCAATGGCACCCGCGTCTCCGGCACCGATGGCGCCGGATGGGTCTCCCGGCTTGGCGTTCGCACGCACCGCACGTGGTTGTCCGGCGAGCACCGGTTCCAGCCCTACCTGACCTTGAACTGGTGGCACGACCGCGTTCCGGACCGGCTGGCGTTCAATGGCGTGCAGCTGGGCGACCTGTACCCGGGCGACCGCTACGAGCTGAAGCTCGGCGTGAACGCATGGTTGGGGCCCGCCTGGAGCACATGGGCAAACGTGGGCTACCAGCAGGGCGTCCAGCACTACGCCGAGACCATTCTGCGGATTGGCGCACGGTATCGATGGTGAGCTAAGTAAGAGTACGCACGATCTCCCCGCGGCTTTACTGATGCGCCCGACCGGGCCCGCCGCCAGACTTTGACCAGGTGATCGAAGTGGGGCAGGCCCGATGTCCAGACTGACTTCCAACCGTTCCTCCGCTGGCCTGGTGCAGGTGCGTGGCCCGCGCCCGACCGCGCTGTGCGGCATCTCCGATGTGTCTTCCGGCAGGTACAGCCGCCTGCCAGCGGCCCGGCTGGTGCGCTTCGGCGCGGAGGTGCGGGATCCGGAGCAGGCAGCCCAGGCAGGCGACGTATGGGGCGACGCGTCGCGGCAGGCCGGGCAGGCCACTGTCGCCAGTGCCACGCTGGATGCGTCGTATCGTGGACAGGATTTCCATGTAACCGCGTGGCAGCCGCAGGGCAAGCCGGCCTTCGTGTTCGTGGTCGCGTTGAGGGACCAGCGCTGGATCCAGCCGGATGTGGCCGAAGCGGCCGACTTCGACGAGGTGCTGCGCAATGCGGTGGCGTTTGTCGAACGTGTCCTGGATGCCCAGCTGGATCCTGGGAAGCCCGGCACGCCGGGGCCAGGCTGAGCGGATTCGATACACTCAGGGCGACGTCATGGCGCGGAGTCACCCATGCTGGCAGATGCACCTGGTGCGGTAGCGCGGGAGCTCCTGGCGCAGGACGGCGCCCGTGTGCTGGCGGCGTTGGCTGCCCCCGGCGACCGGAACGAAGGCATCCATGCGGCACGCAAGGCCATTCGACGCATGCGGGCGGTGCTGGCGCTGCTGGATGAGGATGAATTCGAGCTCGAGCGGGAGGATCGCTCGCTCCGACGGCTCGGCAAAGGCCTTTCAGCGCTTCGGGATGCGCATGTGGTGGTCGAGGCGGCCAAACGGCTTCAGGCCTTGCACCCCGGTCCCGCGTGGGCAGCGGTAGTGGGCACGCTTGAGGAGAGGCGCGCGGGCATTCTGCAGCACGCTGCGGCCGTCGACCCGCAATTTGCACGCAGGCGAAGGACGATCGAGCGCGTTCTGCAGCGGCTTGATGCCCAGCCGTGGGACCGTCTGCGACGGCGGCACGTTCGGGCCGCGCTCGCACGCAGCGAGCGACGGGTGAAGCGGGCCGCCTCCCGCGCGGCTTCGGACGGTGACGCCGAAGCCATCCACCGTTGGCGAAGACGTGTGCGACGACTGCGCATGCAACTCGATGCCGGGCAGGCGCTCGGTGCGTTGGGCGGAGATGCCAAGGGCCATGTTGCCAGCAACAGGAAGGCGAAGGCACTGCACAGGACCAGTGACGGGCTGGGCTGGCTTCAGGACCTGCAGATGCTGCGGAACCTGGTCCGGAGGATGCCGGCGGAAGAGGGAAAGGCCGACGTGCTGCTGCAGATCGAGCGGCAACGCGACGAGGTCAGCCCCTGACCTGCAGTTCCCGCCCATTTGCGTGACGCATCACGCGAGCCGGGATGGACCGCCCCAATGACAGGCCGCGTAATTTTACTGGCCTGGGCTAGGTATTTAAACGCTGGTTGCCCTGTCTGAACCTCCTCAGGCTAGACACTCGCAAGTTGCGACTGGATTGGAAACGCTTGCCGATTCGGCGCTCGCTGAGGGCGTCCAGTTGCGATGGGAACACTGACCTTTCGGAGCATTTTCATGCTGAGCGAAGAGGCTGCGATCCATTGGGTCGAATGGTCGGCTCTGGCGATAGAATTGCTGGCAATCGCGTTGATCGTCGTGACCATCGTGGTGTCGACAGCGGTTTACGTGATCGCCTTGGCCGTGCAGCACAAGGACCGCGTGGAAAGCTACGAACAGTTCCGTCGCAGGCTCGGACGGGCACTGTTGCTGGGTCTGGAAATATTGGTGGCGGCGGACATCATCCGTACGGTTGCGCTGGACAGCACCCTCCGCGCCATTCTTTCCCTGGGCCTGCTTGTCATCATCCGGACCTTCCTCAGCTGGTCGGTGGTCCTGGAAGTCGAGGGGTTCTGGCCATGGAAACGCCCCTTGGATCGCACACCTGCGGGAGAGGAGAAGTAGTCATGGCGTGGGGCGAGCATGGGGATTGCTGGGAGCGTTTGGCTGCAATGCGCGTTCCCTATGAACACAGCTTGCTTCTTACATAATATACATTATGCGAAATCAAGTGATTGAGTTCCTCACGCGCTTGCGCCACTGGCAACAGCTGGGTCTCTGGTTCGGTTCTTGCTCCCCTAATCGCTCCCCCACCAAGGACGAGCTACCAGCAAGAGTGACCTGGACCCACACGATCGCATCAACTCGACCGGCCCTTGGGCCGGTTTTGCGTTTCAGGGCGGACACATGTTCACCCTGTGGGAAAGCATTGGAACTCGCGACATGGTCGGGCGGTCGCTTTAGGCCGACCTTCTGTCCATGCCGAACTGCAACCCGCTGCCAGATAGTCGGAACGGCACCCCCGAAACACCGGCCAGAAGCCCTTCAGGCCCATCTTCCCCTTTGGAGGTTGGCTTGAGTAGCATGGTTCGTAGAGCAGTGCTTGCCTTCTTGCCCAATGGAACGCCCCTGAATCGTTTGGTGTTGATCAAAGCTGGATTCTTCGCTCCGCTGCCCTGCGATCCTCTCGCTCCGCATGACTTAGCCACTGTTTGGCATTCTCGCGAAGCGTACCGGCAGTTCGTGGCCACCTGTGCTGAAGCTGATCGGCAGCCTGGCTGGACTTCTCGGCAAGCGCACGCTCCTGCTCGCCACCGCCATTAATAGGGCTGGAGTGCACTCCGCGCTTATTAAAAATCTCAATGACGAAGCTCGATTCAAGCTCGGAGTTAGCCAGTTCTTCTATGGCATCGCGGACAGACTTAGTTGGCCAAACACCATCGTCCGGATCGGTTGGCGCATAAGCCAGTAGCTTCCCTATTTCAGCGGATGCAACCTCATAGCGCCCCGCCTTCTTGCCCAAATCAATGGCTGTGCCAATCCAGCCCAGCATCCGCGCGTAATCAATGTTTCCTCGATCATTCGTCCAAGGGAGCTTTTGCCACGACTCCAAGAGTTTGTAGGCGATGTCGGCCTTTGCGCGCACTTGCGCTCGCTCTTCACCATCATCGCATGTCGCTTCCGCATTCCTGTGCCCGGCCTGCTCGCCTGCCTGCTCACTCTTTACATCGTCGCTTGAGCGATATAGGTCGCTGAGCACCTGCACAAAGAATTCCGGATTCTCACCCATGTAGTCATGCAGTGCGAAAACTTCCGGCTCGCCATACGAGTGGAGAACAGGGAACCAGCGATATTCCAGCCCCATTAGGGTGTCGCGATCTACATCCTCCCGAACGCGAAGTGCCTTGAAAATCTCCCGTAGCCAGTAGCCATCGACCCGGCGCAGGTAATCCGTATTCTCGACAACCTTGTTGAAGCCAAGATTAAGCACCTGCAGAAGGGTGTGACTATCCGTCTTTTCCAGCCGGGTCCCAAGGAATTCATAAAGTTCCGGGCTACGCCCATGTTCAAGCATCTTCGCAATCGCCGCGGTGATTAAGTCTTCGTCATCGCTTCGAACAAATGTATCTCTCGTTTCCCAATAAGCCCTCTGCACCTCGCTCGATCGTTTCGACACAAAATCGAGAAGCTCACGCGTGTCGTTCCATAGGCGAAGTAGTTCAGCTATCTGCGCAGCGGACGCCTCCTTCTCAGTCAAGCGAACAGTCTCTGCGGCCCACTCGAATCCAAAGTGCGCTGCCCCGCACCCTAAAACTGATGCGGCCAGCCAAGCGATTTTCTCGTCGCCATTTAAGGCCGTAACGATGAAATTGCGCGCAAACTCGGGGGATGTCGCCCTGACAATCGACTGGGACAAGAATCCAGGAGACTTCACTCTCTCTGCGAAACTCAGAATCGATTCCACGCCACCCTCGCCAATCTTTGCGACGGCGGCGTCGCGCTCTCGACCGGTTCGCTCGCTGCGCTGCTCGTAGGTTTCATCTGGATCCGAACGCTCAATCAAGGAATGGTCAAAGAGCGGTCGATAAAGGCCCATTGGATCATCTGGACGGAAATGTTCAGCGCATTTCTCGACCTTCTGAACCATCGACTCAGGCATTGCCCAGCTTGAGGTTGCGAACGCGCGATGTTTGGCGGCAAGACCTTCCAGAACCTCCCACAAAGGACTCGCCTGTCCAGTGGATACGAAGGCGTCTTTGGAGCCTTCAATCCGTTTCAGCAGCATGTCTAATTGGGCTTCGTTCTGGCTCGCAACTGCGGCATTCACCAGTTGCATCCATCTGCTTACTTCATGCCCAGCAAGAGGCAGCGCGACCTGGAAAATGAAGGTATGATCGCGAACCAATGAGGCATACGTTGGTACTGGCCGGGACGACGCCCCAAATTCCCGCCACTCAGGTGCCTCCGTGCCAAACGAAATGGCGTGGTGCTCAGGCAATAGCTTCGCCAGCAACACCCAAGCGATCCCAGGGAACTCGCGGCAGACCTGCTCCAAGGCATGATGCCGCCCGTCCTCCTGCGCATTCGTATGCGGTTTCCATGGAAGGAAGATTTGGCGCAACGAATTGATCGGTCGGTTGCTGAGCTTACCGCCCGGATCCAGCTCTGCCATGCGCGCCAGGATCTTCGTCACACGGCCCAGGAAAATTGGATCCCAAGCCAACACCTCTAGCCCGCGCAAGGTCCCGAGGTAGTAAGCACGGCCAAACATGGGGTCATCGCTGCCCTCGAAAATCGGGGACAGCAATGCGCCATCATCCGCGAGTAATGCTTCGAGGGCTGAAAGGAAAGGGTCAGGTGCTGCCTCAGCCAAGTCAGGCAGGAGCGAGTCCAGACTTGCCAAGGCTTGATAGTTCGAGGCGATGCCCGGGATATCGCGCAGAACACCGTCCACAAAATGCTGAGCGGAAAAGCCATTCCCAATGTAGGAGAGGTTTTGCTCATTGATCGCAATCAGCCGCAGGATTTCCGCAATCCCTCGCCGCAGCGCGTCCGAATATTTCTTCTCTTTTCCGTAGATACCCGCATAGACACGCTGCTCTGGCAATAGATCAAACGCCGGATCACGCTCAGCCAGCACTTCAATCGCGGCATTTCGAAATCGTTCCAGCATCGGTTTTGTGATCCCCCGATGCTCAATGCTTAACTGCCAGATATCCGCTGGCGCGCTCAGGGAGGTCAGATCTCCTGCGCGCAGGATTGGTGCATCATCAAGAAGCAACACATCGACAACGGCCTCTTCGACTTGTTCGTAAGGGATGCCGGCGACAGCAGCGACCACTTTCGTATCCATGGGCTCGTTGTGTCGCCATGCGCCACAAAGGATGGGGGCGGCCAGTTTGCGCAAATCGGCAGCACTCGCCCATCCGGGACGTCGGGATCGAGCCAGATCACGAATGCGACTGAGTACGGTGATACTGCTGTGGCATTCGCCGGCGGTAGTCCTTGCGTCGACGTCTCGCATTCCCATTTCTTGCAACGCCTCGACAAAATCTTGCCTTCGGGCGCGTGGCAGCTCAATCAGTGGGCTGTTCGCTCCAGAGCCTGAATGGGAGTTTCCATACGCCGCGATAAGTGTGTGTCCTCGCGTCGCCAGTCGATTGGCGATTTCGGTCGCTCGCCCCAAGGTGATGATCAGCAGCTTCTGATTGGTATCCGTGAGATAGGCATCGGCTTCTGGCTTGGCGATGACAACCGCCTTAGCGAGCAAGATGCTGCGTCTTGGATCCTCGCTAGGCAATGAAAGGATCGCTGCCGCCACGAATGCTGCTGCTTCGTTTGGCGAATCTGCCTTGACGCGAATGACACCTCCGGCCAGTGCGGCCTGGACCAACGCGTCGGCTTTCTCTCTCCGGTTGAGCAACAGAAGCGTCTCACTCATGACAGGGGTAATCCCCTGGCTATAGTTATCCCAATATGCCTCTATTCCGTTCATGTCTTCCGACATGATCTGCATCTTTCGGGCGAGCCACGCGCTTACGGAGGGGCTACGATCTAACCAATTCTCTAAGTCGTCCGCGTCGATAATCTTGACGTCTTTCCAAACGCCAAGGCCGCGATAGTGGCTCTCGAACTGGTCTCGATTCTGAGCCTTCACCCCATGCCAACGGCGAAGGGATAGCGCGACATAGGTAATGTCGGAGCGCTTATGATCCAGGTAGGCATCCCGTGCTTCGCATTTGCTCCGCTTCTCGATATCGTCCTTTGCCTTCTGGTGGGGCTGCTTCTCGGTCGAGAGTTCCCACAGGGATACCCCAGATGGCACGTAAGGAGGGCTTCCCGTTGCCTGCAGCAACCCATCGGCGCCGGGCCGGAATGTGGATTCGCCAGAGGGGAAGCGGAGGTCCCCTACCCCGCCGGCACTTGCCTGGATGAGGCGGCGAACGAGCTCTGGAAGGAGACCCTTTGCTGGTTCTTTGGCCGCAAAGTCTTCAAGTTGCTGCGCGCTAATTTTCACTTGATTGCTCGCATTAATTGTCTTGGTCTAGACATTCCCAGTAGAACAGCGGGCTCAAGTCCTCGAGACCCATTCGCGTGACTTCGCCTCAGCTCCTGCGTGAAACTTGATGATACCCCTGGCGATTTCCTTAATCAGCATCCTGACGCTGAGAGTGCAGTCGCCTGGGCCGCAAGGCAAGGTCGTTGGGCTACATCGGTCCCCGCCCTACCATTTCTTTAGAGGCGGAGGGGTACCAGACGGCATGTGGCGCACTCGTTTAGTGGCGCGCTTATCGGCGACGACCCGCTGCCGAAGTAGATGTGTCACGCCTTGAGATCTCGGCCCAGACGTGGCAGCTCCTGGCCAGGGTGTCTACCGAACCGTAGACGTACCGTATGGTGCGATTTCCTCCTGATACGGTTCGAACGTATAGCGGTTGGATCTTGCGAACAACTTGATCGATAGCTCACTCTGCAGCTCGCGGGACATGGGCGAAGTCGTCTTGCGCCTGCCTTGAATCACTGGCAACTCAGCCCTTCCTTTTAGGCGGCGGTGGTGGCTTGACGGGTTTGGTCGTCTGGGTGGTCGGTGTTCGCGTCACGCCTCCCTTCACTTGGCTGCGGGAGGGGCTTTCCTTGATGTCCTTCTTCATGATTTGGGTCCCCCATATATTCTTTGGGTACAGCTTCGATAACGAACGTGCCGTTGGGCTTGCAGAGGTAAACGAAGGGGACATTGTAGAACTCGTCGGAAGTGGAATACTCAAAAACGGTGACTTCAGCGAGGACTAGTTCCTGCATGCCGTCCACTTCTGCAAAAGACTGGACCCGCCCCTGATAGGTCAAGTTTCTGGCTATGTCTCTCACATACACCCAATCAATGTCCGGGGAGTTAAGAAAATATGAGTAGAGATTCTCGTCTCCGAACTTGTCAGTTATCCCAAATCTTTGTGCAAGCCTGATTAGGTACTTGTGATTGACGGCCCAGGCGGTCGCACCTGCCACCGCGATCGCGAAGACGGTGGCCCAAACCATCTCCGGGTAGTGCACCGTTTTTGCACTGGAAGATAGCACCGCCCAAGTGGTCAAAAATCCTTCCGACAAAATCAGGTACGGCAGGTGGCGCTCGCAATGATGGAGAGTCAAGCTCACGACCTGAAGTGCCAGGTAGGAGGACATTCCGAATACGAAGGTATAAATGCCGTATTTCAGAAATGTCCACTGCCCCGTGTGAACGATAATCTTGTCACAGATGAGGGTCGCGATGAGGCCTGGGAACGATATGACCCCGATGATCAGGACAAGCTCATTCATTAGTGCAGCCCCGCCATAATCGTCCCTCGCATCCCTCCCAGCCGCAATTCTAGGCCGGGTTGGTTCGTCCAACAAGTGGGCGGGTACCGTTTCTGCCCAGCCGGCTGTGGTGAGCGCGTCAAATGCAGGACATGCCACATAGCATCTGATAAACCGGCTAACATCAAACCGAGTACGCGAAGCCTTGTCCGAGTCCCATTTGCTCCGCCGCCGAGCCCTGCTTGGGATCTTCCATGGCTGCCCACAGCACGCCAGCCGACGCGTACAGATCAGATGCCTTGTTATGCCAGTATGTGGAAATGCCTTTACGTTGCTCGAAGATATCCGTGAATGTGTCCATCACTGCTAGGTCCTGAGTTGAGCCGAGCCGAAAAGCGGCTTCGGCTTGAATGACTTTAGGGTGCACTTATCGCGGCTATAAATTTCTCCGCGAGCTGTACATGAATTAGCGCAAGAGAGCTGCTCACTATTGCAATATAACTATTGAAGCGCGGAACACTCCGGAAGCTGCTGCTCAACACTCCGCCGTGCACGCTCCAGTTCCTCATTAAGTAGATCAGTGTTGGTACGTCCAAACGTGTGTAATCACCCGTTGCGATAGCCTGTTGGATCAACCTCCCCGTAGCCATGCTTCGGTATTGAGCTGGCGTGTACTTCTCGTGGAGGACCTGCAGGACGGCTAAGGCCGTTCCGCTAGGATGACCTGGTACATACGAGAGAGTTGGACTCTTGAGCAGGTTCTGCAAGTTGGTCGCCGCGTTGTCTAGCTGGGTTGCGGGGCTTAGCGCCGTGCCCACTAGTGCTTTAAACCGGTCAAGTTCAGATCTTGGCGCAGCAATGCCTAGAACGTCGAAAGTAGAGTTGCGCGAGAAAATAGCGTTCATTCCAGACCAAGCGAGCCCAAATCTCACCATCTCTGACACGCTAGGCGTTTTCCTCGCCTTGCGCATGAGACGGCTGCTGTAGTCAATGTCTAGGGCAGCTGCTCTCCGCGTCCAGTCCGACGCAATTCCAAATGCAATAAGGAGCTCCGATTCTTCTGCTGTCGGCTCATTTTGGTTGGCTAATTTGGACGTCAGTTGTTTGGCGCATTCGCCGTACTTCTTTCCTGCAAGTTGGAGCTGTTGATTTGCTGTCATATAGTTTCCCTTCGCTCTAACTACCTAATAAACGAACCCGTGGGTCAGGTTATACAACGAAACCACAATGCACTGAATGGTGGGCTTGCCCCTTGATACAGCTCGATCTTGGGGCGGCTGACTGTGCGTAACAAGCTAGGGCCTAGAGATAACGCCGGAGACCTCCTCGCGCCTTAAGCCGGCGGCAACTGGATGTCCGCTTTGGATCGGGAGCTGCCATGCCCTACCCCCGATAGACATCCCTTATCGAGGGCTTGCGACTCAATCCGGCCTCAAAGCTGCCTCCAGCAAGTTGACGTAAGTATCCAGTCGGGTCCGAACAGCCATCAACACCCAACCAACCGCATACATCAAGACCATTGCAAAGATCAGCAACCCACCCACCAGATTCACATCGAACGCCCCCGCCCAGTCGCCCCACTCCCAGTTTCGAAACTGAAGGTAGAGGGCAATCAGAACCGGGAACGGCCCCAGCTTCTGCAGGCCTCCGTACATGAGGCCCATCCGTTCTGTCATGCCCTGGCGAAGGGCGGTCACGAAGCGCAGTCGCTCCTCTCGCTGGTTGCGGGGGAACTCCCGCAGCGACTCGATCAAGGTACGCCAGTAGTCGAAGTCGCCGTCCATCTCCTCAGCATGAGACAGTCGAGGTTTGGCGTACTGCCGCCACTCTCGCTTGGCAGTGAGTAGTCCGCCGACGAGAAATCCTCCAATTTCGATGAGCAGGCAAATCGACGTGATTACGGCAGCCTGTACCGGAGCAAGGGCTGAGGGAGACGCGGCCGCAGCCAGCAACCCGACGCCGGCTGCCAACAAGCCTAGACGGAACGACCACTTCTCAACCCGGGAGGGCTTGGAGTAGATGCTTTGATTGGCCCACATCTGAACCTGCTGATAGAGCCAGGAATACGTCAGCTCGCTTGTTTGGGCAGGTATTCCCTCATCAACGCCACCCCGCACCTGCATATCCATTGCAGTCACCCCGATTCTCTTTGGAGCCACCCCGCCTTATGCTGACGGCTGAGCCTTTGGCCGATCATAACGTGCCGGGGCTCTATGATGGCACCCGGGGCGACATTGCCGCGGCCCCGCCAGCCACCTGACTTACCCGGCGGGCCCAGTGTCCAACTACCGCCAGTCTTCTCAAATCTGACCATCGCTTTGGATAGCGACTCCAGCGACGGGTTTGTCTCCAGGACAAACGGCTTAGTCCGATACCTAGGTACATTAGGGTTCCGGCTCAGCGCCGGTGAGTCAGCCCGTCCCAACGTAAATTGCGCCATACGGACCGTTAACGGAATGAAATACACCATTCGCATCTGCCCTTAGGAACAGAAGATACTTCCTTCCTGGATGACAGGCGCCAGGACTTGACTCAACCATTGGTTCATTGCAGCGAAACAGAAGCTCTGGGGGTGGAACCCCCTTCAGAACGTCGGAAACCATGACAACTGCGGTTGGCGAATGGGGTGAGCACTCGCCGACCTGGCGAGCTCCACATTCCAGCAATTCATGTACAGTGCCAATCACAACAAGATCGGAATCGGCAACCCTCTGAGCTAGCTCTTTCTCCCTTAACTGATTTGCCTTACACACTGCAGCGCAAATCAACAATGCAGCGAGCACGCACAGCCTTGTGCTCAGAGTACATAACATAAAATAGAATTTCCTGTGATTTGGACCGGGGCGCGTTAGTTCACCGGCGACGCCAGTACCACCGCGCTAGTCGAACTCTCGAGAGGTTGCACTAGCAGTTGGTCTTCCAGGACATCGAGATCGACTTGTACTGGTCGGAACTCGTGCGCCAATGCATTTCTTTGTACTGCTCCCGTACCAGGCCCGATTCGCCTGTCGGCCGAATGTGGGTCAGCAGATTCGCGCGCCTGCCGACCAAGCCCGGTTGCAGGGGCACGACTCGCCACGCTTCCCCGCCAACCGAGATGTACTGCACGTATGGCGAGGTTGGGCGGCCCATGTCGTACCAAGTGCTGCACCACATGTAAGTGGCTACGACCGACCACGTCGATGAAGCCGGGTCGTAGTCCATGACGACCGGGATCAGGAACGATCGCCACACAGGAGGCTTGGCAGCGCCATCCACCTGCGCGATCCGCAGTGTCGTCTCCTTTGGCTTCCAGCCCGTTGCACGCATCGCGATATCCCGCGTGATGGTGCCCTTCGCAGTGCGCTTCACCACGATCAGCCGGCCGTCGGACAGCCTCACTTCCTCTTTCCACGACTCACTCATGCGGCTGCAGCCGCCCATCGTCAGCAGTAGCGTGCACAGCAGGATCAGGCGCAAAGTGTGGACCAAGGCGGTGGTCGCCCCTGCAATCTTCATGCTGTAGCCTCCCTACATCGTCAGAGATACGTCATCTGGCCATTGCGGACCGCAGGGTTCACGGCCAGGACTCGGGATTGCGCGACCTAGAACTCCGCTTCCTTGCTTGCAGCAGGCTGCAGCACTTGCTGCCCCAGATCATTGCCGATGCTTAGGAACCCGATTCCACCCGACAGCCCTTGTGCTCTCATAGGCTGCGATTGCACGACCGAAGAATAATCCGCAAAGAAATCAGGCTTGCGCCATTGCGCGGAAATCGATTCGCGGCTGCCGCCCAGATCGTTGTTCCAGGTCACCGCTTTTTCGGCACTGGGCGAGCCGAACTTGCGCTTGAGCAGCTCCATCACGCGCGGCTGCGCCTCGAACCCGGTGGTGTTGAAGCGCAGGGCGATCACTCGCCCGTTGCGCAGCAGAACCAGGCCGCCCGCACCTTCCAGAGAGAAAGCGTCATCCGCGCCCGCGCCGATCGCCATGCCGATGGGCGCCACCCACGCCGGGAACTCATCCGTGGCGAAGACCAGGTAACCGTACTCGCCTGCCGCGAACTCGGTATTGCCTACGGCCATGTTTGTCGTGCCGGGCGCGACGCACAACCCTGTTGCCGGTGGGGTGGCCTTCGGCGGTTCCGGCGGCGGGGTCATCAGCTTGTTGAACGCCCTGGCCCCTATCCCTTTGTTGCTTCTGGGGGCAGCTGGGGCGGGAATGGATAGCTGGCAAAGGGGCAGCGCCAATGGTGCCCCTAATTTGATACCGAATATGTCAGGTTCCGCCGCAGAGACCGGGACGGTAGACGCCATGGACAGTAGAACGACGAGCGAACTGGCTGCTGCAGTGAAACGCATAGGGCAAATCCATCCTGGATCATGGTTGAGGGGGAGTATATCCCCTATGGGAGGCCTGATCCTGGCGACAAGCTCGGGATGGCCTCACCCCCAAGCTTCGAAGGGGAGAGCCCGGCTCTACGCTGCGCCGGGTGGCATCGCGCGCAGGATCGCCTCGACCCGGCGGTCCAACGCTTCGCGTTCGGCATCGGATCCCAACCGTCTACGTGTGGCCTGCTCGAAAGTGCCCTCATAACACCAGCCCTGCAGCAGACAAAGCCTGCTGGCAGGCGGGCTCTCTGGTCCGCACTCAAGGCCCATGCGGCATGCCGCGACCTGCCAGGCGCGCCCCGCGAGCTCGCCGTCGGCTAGAGCCGTGTAGGGCTCGGCAACTTGCATGCCGAAGAACTCACCCATGGCATCACCCAAGGCGAACATCGCCGCAGGATCGTTGGACGCCAGCACCTCTTCCAGCAGGGCAGCCGCTTGCACCTTACTCAGTGGTGGCTGTGGATTGAAGACGGTCTCCGCGACCCGTGCAGGCAGATCGCCGCCTTGTGCCGCCTGCGCATACAGTAGGCGCATGTCTTCCCATTCGATCGGTGCCCCGTCCTCCACGGCAGCGCACTCCTGCAGAGCGTGTTCCAGCAGGTACCCCAACACGGTCGCCTTTTCTTCGGTCTCCGCGCTCCGGATGCTGCGCTGGATCCGCTCCTTGTACTGTCCGACGTTTGGATTGATGTACATGCACCTGTCGTAGGCCTGTGCCAGCAGACGCTGAGAGGCTGGGTCACCCGCGTCAGCGCGCTGCTTCAGGGCCAGGAACCAGGCGCGCTGGGGGCTGGCAGTGATGAAGCCAGGCGTTTGAGGGATGCCGGCGGCAATTGGCGGTGCGGGCTCGTGAGCCGATGTCTCCGCTTGGGCGGTATGGGCGGGGAATGAGGTGGGCTTCCATGTCAGCCACGCAGCCAAGGCCAAGGATGTTGCCGCCAGTGCCAGGAAAGTGCGCTTTGCTGCCATGAACCCAGGTTCGTCCGTCGATCGTCCCTCATCTTAGCGTTTCACACGGAACGCCATTACGGCAGCCGGGGCGTCGCTGCCGGCGCCCCGCTTGTTGGTGCTTATACTTGGCCCATGCCTCCATCCACGCACAACTCCACGCCCGTTATGAAGCTCGACTCGTCGCTGAGAAGGAACAACGTCGCAGAGGCGACTTCGGCGGGCTTGGCCATTCGACCGAGAAGAATCGGGGCGACGATTGATCTACGCATCTCATCAGGGACTCGCTCCATCATCTCGGTATCTGTAGGCCCTGGGGCCACCACGTTGATGCGGATGCCGCGGGGGGCCAGTTCTGCCGCCCATGTCCGTGCATACGAGCGAAGGGCAGCCTTCGTTGCGGCGTAGGTTCCGTAGTTTGCGATGCCGAGTGAGCTTGCTACCGACCCCATCAGCACCACGGCTGCACCTTCTTGAAGCAAGCCAAGGGCCTTCTGAAGGCCAAAGATCTGTGCGAGCACGTTCACCGAGAAGTGTCGATCAAAGTGTTCTTCGGTCACTTCGGCAAGTGATGCCGGCTCACTCAGGCCTGCATTCAGTACGAGGGCGTCGAGACGACTGAACTGGCTGCCAACCTCTCTCATTACCCGATCGATGTCTTCACGGACGCTTGCATCGGCGACGATGCCACGGCCATCTGGACCTATCGCTGCGACGCCCTCCTCCACCTGTTTGCGGTCACGCCCGGTGATGAACACCGTTGCGCCTTCCGCAGCGATCCGAGCAGCCACGGCCAAGCCAATGCCCCTCGCACCGCCAACGACCAGGGCAACTTTTCCTTCCATCTTCTTCATTCGTGAGCACCTGTAAAAACCAAGAGTGCTGCTAAGATATACACTGGATATCAAGTATCAAGAACGCACCATGGCTAGCCTAGATATACCCGGTGATACCTGTTCGGCTGAGAGCTCTGCGAAAGTCCTCTCTGACATGGCGCAGGTTCGACCGATGCTGGAGAAGATCGCGGACAAATGGACGATCATGATTCTTACCGTGATCTGCCCAAAACCGTCCCGCTTCAACGAGATCAAGCGCCGATTGGACGGAATCACGCACAAGTCTCTCGCAGACGCGCTTAAGCGCCTCGAGCGACATGGTCTGGTAACGCGGACCGTACTGCCGACCGCACCAATTGGCGTCGAGTATGCGATCACCCCTCTTGGTCACTCCCTGAAGCAGCCCTTTGAAGCGCTGTGTAGCTGGGCCTTGAAGAACGGCAGTGAGCTTGAAGCCGCATGCACACGATACGACCAAGGCAAGCATTGAACTTGCGTAAGCCTGCGGCTCCCATTGGCGTGTTGGGCCTGAACGCATTCGGGTCGGTAGCAACCTGGCTTAGTGCCCGCTCGCTGCATCAACGAATGCAGAGAGATCTCGGTTGAAGCGTGCGGACTCCTCGAAGAAGGGCGAATGGCCTGACCTTGCGTACAGTTCAACAGCGGTCCTCGGATAAAGCTCCTTCGCCCGCGCTGCGGAGGCGCTTGGCTGAACAAGCGCATCCTGCTCGCCGTAGATGAGCAGTAGCGGCTTATGCATAGAACCAAGACCTTTGGCAGCATCGATCGACATGCCGTGGACGGCGCTCTGCATCTCGCTTGATGCCATGGCCGCAGCGGCGATCGTGCGCTGGAACGTTGCGTCGTCAGGCGCTGTACTGAAACACAGCGCGACGAATTCCTTCTCGCCTTCAAGATGCAGTCGCAGGTCGGATGACGCCATGCCGCTGTAAACGGTGGGTTGAGCGACGAGTTGTTCCGGCTTGAGTTCGATGACCCCGCCTACATACACCGCGCCCGCAATCTGTCCGTCCCCAAACGCAGCCAGATAGTTGGTGATGACAGCAGCCCCGAGGGACCACCCTACCAGCAGAGGCTCGTGTGCTCCGGAGTCCCTGATTACGGCCGCGAGGTCATCCGCCCAGCGACGGCCCTCGCGGTAAGCGTCCGGCTCCGCTGGCTTGTCGGACAGGCCGTGTCCGCGCATATCAAAGGTGATCAAACGATAGCGCTGCAGCTCAGGACTATTAACCTGTTTGTCCCAACTGAGGTGACTACCCAGCAGCCCGTGAACAAAGATGATGGGCTGCCCCTGAGGATTCCCCGCCTCTTGCACAGCGATTTTGACCCCGTCCAGTGACTCAACTGTGTAGGCCCGGCTTGTGCCGTGCGCAAGCAGTGGCGCCAGCAACAGGACGATGCAATAGATCCAGGTGTATCGAATGGATGAGCCTGGGGAAAAGACCATGGATAACGAACCTCATTGAGCGGAACTCAGAGGCTAAACGCTGACACTAGTGTTAGAGTCAAGTAGACGTTTCCAGGATTTCGCGATGTCCAAGCAACCCAGCAATGACCTGATGAAGATTGGTGAGCTAGCCGAAGCTAGCGGCGTCAGCGTGCGTTCGATCCGACACTACGATCAGCATGGAATGTTGGCATCTTCCCGATCAGGAAATGGCTACCGCGCGTTTCAACCGGTGTCGGTCAACCAGGTGAAGCAAATACAGCGCCTTATTGCGGCAGGCTTCAGTTTGGAGGAGATCCGTAGCTTCCCGGAATGCATGCTGTTGATCGAAGGTGCTTTGGCGTGCCCAGAAACCAGCGAGACACAGCGCAAGAGGCTGGCGATTCTAGACAAGCAGATCGAAATGCTAAACAAGCAGAGGTCTCGCTTGCGTGCCATGCTTGTAGCTTCTGCTTAATCATCATGCTCTGCCCCCATCTCGTCAGGTTGGCCCAGTTCTCCCTACTGGTGTCATTGGCTGTTGCCAGGTGGGATGACTAGCATTTGGTTTTCCAGGTCGTTAAGACCGACTTGTACCGGTCCGGTTCCCTGTGCCAACGCATTTCCTTGTCCGCCTCCCGGACGATGCGCGGTTCGCCTGCCGGGCGAATGTCGGTCAACAGATTCGCGCGCCTGCCTGCCCAACCCGGTTGCAAGGGTACGACGCGCCACGCTTCCCCGCCAACCGAGATGTACTGCACGTATGGCGAGGTTGGGCGGCCCATGTCGTACCAAGTGCTGCACCACATGTAAGTGGCTACGACC